>JBIODC010000018.1:0-45562 GCA_044440135.1 Steroidobacterales bacterium
ATGCAGGGGTCGCGGTTTCCATGCTGTGTGGCTGGTGTCTTCCGGCTATCATTCAAGGTATGGCCGCCTACAGCAAGTGCGTTTGAGGATATGCATTCATGACGCGATATGCGAGCAAGTCCTGGCGCACGTTCCGGCCGCGCGTCGCCGCGGCCGGCCCCGCGACGGCATCGATCCGACTGGTCGCGCGCGACTGCCGGGTGCTCGGCCTGGATCCGGGCTCGCAGCGCACCGGCTACGGCATCATCGATTGCCGGGGCAACGCTGAGCGCCACGTCGCCAGCGGCTGCGTCGATGTGATCGGCAATGACATGGTGGTGAGGCTGCAGCGCATCTATGCCGCGATCAGTGCGCTGGTGGCCGAACACCGGCCCGACACGGTGGCGATCGAACGCGTGTTCGTCCACCGCAATCCCGACAGCGCGCTCAAGCTCGGCCAGGCGCGCGGCGTCGCTTTGTGCGCTGCGGCGTCGCTCGGTGCGAGCGTGCATGAATATGCCCCGCGGGCCATCAAGATGGCCGTGACCGGCTATGGCGCCGCCGCCAAGCCGCAGGTCGCGCAGATGGTGCGCACGCTGCTGCTGCTCGAGACCAGGCTCGCGGCCGATGCCGCTGATGCGCTCGCGGCCGCGCTCTGTCACGCCCAGACGCGTCGCCTCGGCGCGCTCGATGCGGTCGATGTCGCCTGAGCGCCGGACCGGCGGACCATGATCGGGACGCTCGCGGGCGTGCTCGCCTTCAAGTCGCCGCCGCATCTGCTGCTCGAAGTCGGCGGCGTCGGTTACGAAGTCGAAGCGCCGATGTCGACCTTCTACACCCTGCCGGCGGTCGGCGAGCGCACCCGGCTGCTGACGCATCTGGTGGTGCGCGAGGACGCGCACATCCTGTACGGCTTTGCGACCGCCGAGGAGCGCACGCTGTTTCGCAACCTGCTGAAGGTGTCCGGCGTGGGACCGCGCATTGCACTGGCGATCCTCTCGGGCGGCACCGCGGCGACCTTTGCCCAGGCGGTGCGCGAGCATGACGCGGCAGCGCTGACGCGGATTCCCGGGGTGGGCCGCAAGATTGCCGAGCGCCTGATCGTCGAGATGCGCGACCGGCTCGATGAGGCCGGCGCGGCGCCCGCGGACGGCGCCCCCGGGTCCGTCGCCGCCCCGGCCGGCGCCGAAGCCGAGGCATATGGCGCGCTGGTGTCGCTCGGCTACAAGCCGGTGGAGGCCACGCGGCTGCTCAAGGGGATCGGCGCCGAGAGCGTCACCCTGAGCACCGAGGAGCTGATCCGGCGAGCGCTGCAGAATGCGGTGCGGGCATGACGGCGTTGGAGCGCGACCGGCTGGTGAGCGCCGCCCCCGGCGGCGCCGACGAGGCGATCGACCAGGCGATCCGGCCGCGAGCGCTCGCCGACTACATCGGTCAGGAGCAGGTCAAATCGCAACTGTCGATTTTCATCGATGCTGCACGGCTGCGCGCCGAGGCGCTCGATCATGTGCTGATCTTCGGGCCGCCGGGCCTGGGCAAGACCACGCTGGCGCACATCATTGCCGCCGAGCTCGGGGTCAACCTGCGCCAGACCGCGGGGCCGGTGCTCGAACGGCCCGGCGACCTGGCGGCGATCCTGACCAACCTGCAGCCGCGCGACGTGTTGTTCGTCGATGAGATCCATCGCCTGAGCCCGGTGGTCGAGGAGGTGCTGTATCCGGCGATGGAGGACTATCAGCTCGATATCATGATCGGCGAAGGCCCGGCGGCGCGTTCGATCAAGCTCAGCCTGCCGCCGTTCACGCTGGTGGGCGCCACCACGCGCGCAGGCCTGCTGACCTCGCCGTTGCGCGATCGCTTCGGCATCGTGCAGCGGCTCGAGTTCTACACCGTTCCCGAGATCGAGCGCATCGTGCAGCGATCGGCCCGCATCCTCGACGTGCCGATCGACGCCACCGGCGCGCTGCGGATCGCGCAGCGGGCGCGCGGCACGCCGCGCATCGCCAACCGCCTGCTGCGGCGGGTGCGCGACTATGCGCAGGTGAAGGGCGCGGGGCACATCGATGAACCGGCGGCGCATGCGGCGCTCGACCTGCTGCAGGTGGACCCGCAGGGCCTCGATGCGCTGGATCGCAAGCTGCTGCTCACGATCATGGAGAAGTTCGATGGCGGGCCGGTCGGGATCGAGAGCCTGTCGGCGGCCATCGGCGAGGAGCGCGGTACGCTCGAGGACGTGATCGAGCCGTTCCTGATCCAGCAGGGCTTCATCGCGCGCACCGCGCGCGGGCGCATTGCCACGCGCATGAGCTGGCAGCATTTCGGCCTGAAGATGCCCGAGCGCGCCGCCGCCAACCTGCCGCTGTTCGGCGAGGGCGCTTGAACCCGTTCGTGTGGCAGGCGCGTGTCTACTGGGAAGACACCGACGCCGGGGGCATTGTTTATTATGCGAATTATCTGCGATTCCTCGAACGTGCACGCACCGAGTGGCTGCGAGCGCACGGGGTCTCGCAGCTGGCACTGGCGAGCGATCCCGGGATCGTGTTCTCGGTAGTGGCGCTCGAGGCTCAATACCGTCGTCCGGCGCGGCTCGACGATCTGCTGTCGATCAGCTGCCAGCCGGAATGGCAGGGCGGCGCGAGTATCGTCTTTTCGCAGCGCATCTGGCGCGAGCCGCTGCCGGCGCAGACGCTGCTGACCGCCTCGGTGCGCGTGGCCTGCCTCGATGCCGGCACGTTGAAACCTCGGCGCCTGCCGCCAGTCATAGTCAGGGAATTGTCGGCATGAGCGTTCTGCGGCGGCGGCAACGCAAGGAGTAGCTGATGGGCGGCGAGATGTCGATTCTTCGCATGATCGTGCAGGCGAGCCTGATGGTGCAGATTGTGATCGGCATCCTGCTGGCCGCCTCGCTGATGTCCTGGGCGATCATCTTCCGCAAGCGCATGGTCGTGCGGCGCGCACAGCGCGATGCCGATCGCTTCGAGAACAGTTTCTGGTCGGGCGGCGACCTGAGCTCGCTGTATCGCGCGATCGAGTCGCGCGGGGCCGCGACCGGCATGGAGAGCATCTTCGAATTCGGCTTCCGCGAATTCGCGCGCCTGCGGGCACAGGGCGGCGTCGCGGCCGACATGCTGCTCGAAGGCTCGCGCCGCGCGATGCGCGTCGCGCAGCTCAAGGAGATCGAACGGCTCGAGCACAACCTGGCGACGCTGGCCACGGTCGGCTCCACCAGTCCGTACGTCGGCCTGTTCGGCACCGTCTGGGGCATCATGAACGCGTTCAGCTCGCTCGGAAACGTGCAGCAGGCGACGCTCGCGATGGTCGCGCCCGGCATCTCCGAGGCGCTGGTGACCACCGCGATCGGCCTGTTCGCCGCGATCCCGGCGGTCGTGGCCTACAACCGCTATGCCGATCAGGCGAGCCGTCTCGAGGTGCGCTACGACGCGTTCATGGAAGAGCTGTCGACCATCCTGCAGCGCTATGCCGGACGCAACCCCGCCGGGGCCGCCGCCGCGGGCGGCGCTGCGTCGGCGGTGCCGCCGAGCGCGGCAAGGAGCTGAAATGCCGGCCCTTACCAAAGGCAAGCGCCGACTGATGGGCGACATCAACGTCGTGCCCTACATCGATGTGATGCTGGTGCTGCTGATCATCTTCATGATTACGGCGCCGCTGCTGACCCAGGGCATCAAGGTCGATCTGCCGAAGGCGGCCGCCGAACCGATCGCGGTCCAGGCGAACCAGCCGCCGCTGGTGATGTCGATCGATGCCCACGGCCAGCTCTATCTCAACCTCGGCGCCAATCCGCGCCAGCCGCTCGACGATCAGACCGCGCTGGTGCGCGCGACCGCAGCTCTGCGGCGCGCGCCCGACCGCGCGGTGCTGGTCAACGGCGATCGGGCCGTGAACTACGGTCGCGTGGTCCAGGCCATGGTCATCCTGCAGCAGGCCGGTGCACACAAGATCGGCTTTCAGACCGATCCGCTGACGAAGGTGCCGGCCCCGCCATGACCGAACGCCGCAGCGATCGCATCCTGTCGATCGTGCTGTCGATCCTGATCCACGCGGCGATCGTCGGTGCGCTGCTGTGGGGGTGGTGGCAGTACCGCCAGCCCACGGCGACGCCGCCGAGTCTGGCGATCGACGCGACGGTGGTGCACGATGCGCCGCCGGCGCCCGCGACACCGCCGCCCCCGGCGCCGACCCCGCCGCCGGAAGCCCCAAGTCCGCCGCCGCCGCCCGATCAGCAGGCCGAACAGCAGGCGCGCGAGGAACGGGCGCGCGCGGCGGAGAAGCGAGCTGCCGAGGAGGCCGAGCAGCAGCGCCAGCGCGAACAGGCCGAGCGCGCCGCCGCTGACAAGGCGGCTGCCGATAAGGCGGCCGCGGAGAAGGCCGCTGCCGAGAAGGCTGCCGCCGAGAGGGCTGCCGCCGAGAAGGCGGCTGCCGAAAAAGCCGCCGCTGAGAAGGCTACTGCGGAGAAGGCCGAAGCCGAGCGCAAGGCGCAGCAGCTCGCGCAGCAACGCAAAGCCGAGCAGGAGCGCGCCCAGCGCGAAGCGGATCTGCGCTCGCAGCTCGCGAGTGAAGAACATCTCAATGCGGTGCAATCGAGCCCGGCCAAGGCCGAGTATCTGTCGCTGATTACCGCGCGCATCAACCGCGCGTGGATTCGCCCACCGAGTGCACGTGCCGGGGTCAAGTGCAGCCTGCATATCACCCAGATCCCGGGCGGCGAGATCACGCACGTGGTCGTGGCCGGCTGTAACGGCGATGAGGCGCTGCGCCAGTCGGTGGAAACCGCCGCCTATCGGGCCTCGCCGCTGCCGGCGCCGCCGGATCCGGCATTGTTTGATCCAAACATCGATGTTACGTTCGCGCCCGATGAATAGACTAAACACTTCCCCGGGCGTTGCCGGCGCGGCGCGCGGTCTTGCGTGGCGCGTGTGCGGCTGCGCGCTGCTGGCGCTCGCCGCCGGCGCGCTGGACATCACGCCGGCGCGGGCTGATCTGCAGATCCTGATCACCAAGGGCGTCACCGATCCGATACCGATCGCGATCGTGCCGTTCGCGCGCGCCGTGCCGGCCGACGGCGGTTTCGACATCGCCGCCGTGGTCCAACACGACCTCGAGGGCAGTGGACGTTTTCGCGCTATGCAGCGCCGCGACATGCTGAACACGCCGACCAGCGTCAATGACGTGCAGGCGGCCGACTGGAAGGCCGCCGGCAACGACTATGTGGTCGTCGGCCGCGTCAGCGCGCCGTCGGCCAGCGAGCTCGACGTCGAGTGCGACCTGATCAATATCCAGACCGGCGCCCGCGTTGCCAGCCAGAAGTTCATCGCCGGCAGTGCCAGCCTGCGCAATGCCGCCCACCTGGTCAGTGATTTCATCTACGGCAAGATTCTCGGTGTGCGCGGCGCCTTTGCCACGCGCATCGCCTACGTTGCGGTCCACGGGCAGCCCCCGAACCAGCGTTTTCAGCTCATCGTGGCCGACGCCGACGGCGAGAATCCCAAGATGATTCTCGAGTCCTCGCAGCCGATCATGTCCCCGGCGTGGTCGCCCGACGAGCAATGGCTGGCCTACGTGTCGTTCGAAAACCGCCTGTCCGGCGTGTACGTGCAGAAAGTGCATACCGGCGAGCGCCAGCTGGTGTCGGCCCGGGTCGGCGTCAATGGCGCACCGGCGTACTCGCCCGATGGCACGCACCTGGCGCTGACGCTGTCGGGCACCGGCGGCAACCTCGACGTCTGGCTGCTCGATCTGGGCACGCAGGTGCTCACGCGACTGACCGATGATCCGGCGGTCGATACCGAGCCGGCCTGGAGCCCGGACGGCAAGAGCATCTATTTCACCTCGGATCGCGCCGGTGGTCCGCAGATCTACAAGGTCGATATCGCCCAGCCCAAGCGCGTCGAGCGCATTAGCTTCGGTTCCTCGTACAACGCGCGACCGCGCGTGTCGCCGGACGGAAAGAAGCTCGCGTTCGTGACGCGCGAGGGTGGCAATTACCGGATCGCGGTCCAGGACCTGGCCTCCGGCACCGTCAACGTACTCTCACATGGCGCGCTCGATGAGTCGCCGAGCTTTGCCCCGAACGGTGCGATCGTGATCTACGCCGGGCGCGATGGCGAGATCGGCACCCTGCAGACCGTGTCGGTCGACGGCCTGGTCACGCAACGGCTGAAGTCCGATCAGGGCGAGCTGCGCGAGCCGGTGTGGGGACCGTTCCCGCGCTGAGGGTGGACCGGCAGGCCCCGGCAGGTGTGGCTGGAGGCACAGTATGGTAATAAGGCGGCTGCCGCGACCGGCAGCGACAATTGGAGTAACGACATGAACAAGACGGTGCTCATCCTGATCGCTCTGGTCGGCGTCTCGTTGGCTGCCGGCTGCGCAAGCAAGAAGCCGCGGCCGACGGCGACCCCGACCAATGCCGCGGTGCCGACCGATCAATCGCAGACCGCGGGTGCGGACGCCTCGAAAGCCTTCGGCGCGGCCGGCGACGCCTCCGGGGCCGGTGTCGCCGGACCGTCGGGCGCGCAGCTGCAGAACCGGACCATCTATTTTGATTTCGACAGCAGCGAGGTCAAGTCCGATTACAACGCGCTGATCGCGGCTCATGCGCGCTACCTGGCCTCCAACCCGACGATTCGCGTGCGTCTGGAGGGCAACACCGATGAGCGCGGCTCGCGCGAATACAACATCGGCCTCGGCGAGCGCCGTGCGCAGTCGGTGCGCCGGGCGCTCACGCTGCAGGGCGTGACCGACACGCAGATCACGACCGTCAGCTATGGCGAGGAGCGGCCGGCGGTCACCGGCCACACCGAAGAGGCCTGGGCGCGTAATCGCCGCGTCGATATCGTCTATCTGAACTGAGATGCCGGCCGTGTCACCGCTGCTGCGCCGATGGTTGCCGGCCGCGATCGCGGCACTGGCGCTGGCCGGCTGCGAGACGACGCCGCCACAGCCCGATCCGACCGTGGTCAAGCTCAACGACGTCGATGAGCGGCTCGGGCGCGTCGAACACGTGGTCAACAACCAGAGCCTGCTGCGGCTGTCGGAGCGGGTCGACGGGCTCGATGCGCAGGTGCGAGCGCTGCGCGGCGAGCTCGAAGAGCTGCAGAACAGCAACGACATGCTGCGCAAGCAGCAGCGCGATCTTTATGCGGATCTGGATCGCCGGCTGACTGCGTTGCAGACGGGTGCGAAGAGCGGTGCAGGCGGCTCGACCGATAGCACCGGCGGCAGCGGTGGTGCCGGCGCCGATGGCGGCGGGGATCAGGCGGCCTATGCGAAGGCCTTCGATGCGCTCAAATCCACCGACTATCCGGGCGCGATCGCCCGCTTCCGGGATTTTCTGCGCGCCTATCCGCAGAGCCAGCTCGCCGGCAATGCGCAGTACTGGCTGGGCGAGGCCTACTACGTGAACCACGACTACGACAACGCCGCGAGCTCGTTTCGCGCGGTCGGCGAACAATATCCGCAGTCGCCGAAGGTTCCCGATGCGCTGGTGAAGCTCGGGTTGACCCAGATCGATCAGAAGAAGCTGACCGACGCGCGCACCACGCTGAAGCAGGTGGTGCAGCGTTTCCCGGGCACCGATGCGGCCAAGCTCGCGGCCTCAAGACTGCAGGGTCTCCCGCCCGACGAGCACTAGGGTGTGCGCAGTGACCGTGCGGCTCAAGCTCACGGAGATTTTCCACTCATTGCAGGGCGAGGCCGACACGGTTGGAATCCCGACCGTATTCATCCGCCTGACCGGCTGCCCGCTGCGCTGCCAGTACTGCGATACCACCTATGCCTTTCAGGGCGGGCAGTGGTGGCAGTTGAGCGCGATACTCGAGCGCGTGCGCGAGTTCGATGCGCACTACGTGTGCGTCACGGGCGGCGAGCCGCTGGCGCAGCCGCAGTGCCTGGTGTTGCTGAACGCGCTGGCCGAGGCCGGCTACCGCGTATCGCTCGAGACCAGTGGCGCGATGGTCATCGATGCGGTCGATCCGCGCGTGATCCGCGTGGTGGACGTGAAGACCCCGGGATCGGGCGAGGAACACCGCAACCGCTACGAGCAGCTGGCGCTGCTGCGGCCGGAAGAGCAGATCAAGTTCGTGCTGTGCGATCGCGCGGACTACGAGTGGAGCCGCGACAAGCTCTCGACCTTGCAGCTTGCGCAGCGCTGCCAGGTGCTGTTCTCGCCGAGCCACGAGCAGCTGCCGGCAAGGCAGCTCGCCGACTGGATTCTGGCCGATCGCCTGCCGGTGCGTTTCCAGATCCAGCTGCACAAGTATCTGTGGGGCAATGAGCCGGGCCGCTGACAGAGGCGCGCGCGCCGTGGTGTTGCTCTCCGGCGGGCTCGATTCGAGCACCGCGCTCGCCTGGGCGCGCGCCCAGGGTTTTGATTGCCATGCGCTGACGGTCGCCTACGGCCAGCGGCACCAGTCCGAGCTCGTGGCCGCTGCGCGCATCGCGCGCGCACTGTCGGCGCGCGAGCACCGGGTGATGCAGGTGGATCTGGCGGGCATCGGCGGCTCGGCGCTGACCGACTGGAGTATCCCGCTGCCTGATAGGCCGAGCGCGGGTATTCCGGTGAGCTACGTACCGGCGAGGAATACGCTGTTGCTCGCACTGGCTCTGGCCTGGGCCGAAGTGCTCGAGGCGCGTGACCTGGTGGTGGGCTTCAATATCCTCGATTACTCCGGCTATCCGGACTGCCGGCCCGAATTCATCCGCAGTTTCGAGGCACTCGCATCGCTCGCGACCAAGGCCGGCGTGGCAGGTGCGCGCTTCCAGGTGCATGCACCGCTGATCTCGATGAGCAAGGCCGAGATCATCCGCAGCGGGGTAGCATTCGGGATTGATTACGCGATGACCGTGTCGTGTTACCAGGCCGATGCCGAGGGCAGGGCCTGCGGCCGCTGCGACTCCTGTCGGCTGCGTCGTGAAGGCTTCGAGGCCGCAGGCCTCGCCGATCCAACGCGCTATCAGTAACCCGGTATCAGTGCTTTCTCTCCGGCGCGCGCGGCGTACGCCCCGGCGTGCCGCGCCAAGACCTTTTCGGTATCATGCGCGCCCGCTTCGCGCTCCCTCGGCGCGGCGGTCGGCGGGTCGGTAGCTCAGTCGGTAGAGCAGCGCCCTTTTAAGGCGTTGGTCGTGGGTTCGAGCCCCACCCGACCCACCAGGCTTCGAAATCGATCGGGTCGATGGGCATGCAGCGTCCGCCCCAGATCGCGTCGTGGTGCCACCTCGAGCAGTAATACCGACCGATCGGAGCCGGTCAGGTCGAGCGCCAACGGTAACGCCGGCGGCGGCCGCACCAACGATGAGGATATCGGCGCGTATCACCGGGGAAATCCGTGGCGTCGAGCAACATCGTATGCACCGGTCCCCGGATATACCTGAGGTGTAGATGGCAAGTGGTTGATTCCTCGATATTTGACGTAATCATCCCAGTGTCTTGGGAAATCACTTCACGGAATCCATGGCCGCCATCGTTATGTCAGTCCTTCAGGAAATTGATGCATCATTTCACGGAATTTATTGCCGCGATGAGCCAGTCTAAGGAACAGATCCCGGCGCATTCACGACTTAAATCAGGAAAGTTTTTCGATGTACTTAGTGACTGGTGGCGCCGGATTCATCGGATCGAATATTGTTGCAGCGCTGAGCGAACGCAACGACGAGGTCGTCGTCTGTGATTGGCTGTGCAACGACGAGCGTTGGCGGAATCTCGCCAAGCACGAGATCTCGGAAATCATTGAACCCGAAACCGCACTAGCGTGGTTACGCCGCAAGGGTGACCGGCTACGAGCGGTCGTGCACATGGGCGCAATCAGTGCGACCACAGAAACGAACGTCGATCTGATTGCCGCCAGAAACATTCGGGCAACTCTCGAGTTGATGGAGTGGTGTACCGACGCACAAGTGCCTCTTATTTTCGCCTCCTCCGCGGCAACCTACGGTGACGGCACGCAAGGGTTCGACGATGCTTTTACGCGTGATTCGCTCGCAAAGCTTCGCCCGCTGAATGCGTATGGGTGGAGCAAGCATGTCGTCGATCGGCGCCTCGCCCGATTTGTGGAAGCAGATGCCAAGTTGCCGCCGCAATGGGTGGGTTTGAAGTTTTTCAATGTCTACGGACCGAACGAGTACCACAAGGGCTCGATGCAAAGCGTCGTCGCTAAAAATTACAGCCTCATCCGAAATGGCCAGCCCTTGTGCTTGTTCCGCAGCTATCGCGCGGAATATGCCGACGGCGGTCAGTCGCGTGATTTCGTCTATGTGCGCGATTGCGTCGATGTGGTGCTCTGGCTCTTGGATCACCCGCAGGTGTCCGGCTTGTTCAATTTGGGAACGGGACAGGCACGCAGTTGGCTGGACCTCGCCAAGGCTCTATTCGCCGCGGCCGGGCGGGCGCCGGCGATCGAATTCATCGAGATGCCATCGGCGCTCATCGAGAAGTACCAGTATTTCACGCAAGCGCGCATGGACCGCTTGCGCTCGGCCGGCTACGAACGCCCATTTACGTCCTTGGAAGAGGGCATTGCAGACTATGTGCGTCACTATTTGGCCGCGAACGATCCCTATCGTTAGCGCGCCTTATCGACGAGGACTGACTACCTATGCTTACCATGAATCGAAAAACTGAGTTGCCGGCCGCCGACGTACAGGGCTTACTGCAGCGCGAGTTGCAGGAGCATCGAGAGGCGTTCGAGGCTACCGCTGGAATGCTGAGCGAGCCGTTTGCGGCAAGCCTGCGGCTGCTCGAGCACGGAGTGCGCGCTAATGGCAAGGTTCTGCTGTTCGGCAACGGTGGCAGCGCCGCCGATGCACAGCACATCGCCGCCGAACTCGTAATCCGCTATAAGGCCGATCGAGCGCCGATCGCAGCGATCGCGCTGAGCACCGACACCTCGGCGCTCACTGCGTGCGGCAACGACCTGGGCTTCGACGCGATTTTCGAGCGGCAAATCGAGGCCTTGGGCCAGCCACACGACATCGCGCTCGGCATATCGACCTCGGGAAACAGCCCGAATGTGCTGCGCGGGTTGCGTCAAGCCAAGGCGATCGGGCTGCAGACGCTCGGGCTCACTGGCGGGACCGGCGGGCAAATGCCAGCGCTGTGCGATGCCTTGATCGTGGTGCCTTCGACCGTCACGGCGAGAATTCAGGAAATGCACATCACGATCGGCCACATGCTGTGCAAGGCCTTGGAACAGCGTCTCGGACTGGTATAGGAAAAGCCATGCAAGCCTCGCCTCAATTTGCGCTGTTGAACGGCTTTCACGCGGCACGTGTGATCGTACTCGGCGACGTGATGCTCGACCGCTTCATTTATGGGTCGGTCGAGCGGATATCGCCGGAGGCTCCCATTCCCGTCGTCAACGTGGAACGATCCCTGGACATGCCGGGCGGTGCGGCGAACGTAGCGCGCAACATCGCGGCGCTCGGTGCCCGCGCGACTCTGCTGGGAGTGGTCGGCGACGACCCATGGGCGATGGATCTGCGCACGCAGCTGACCGCCTCGCCGACGATCGATGCGCAACTGATCACGGATGCATTGCGTCCCACCTCGGTGAAGACGCGCTATGTCGCCGACGGACAGCAGGTCATGCGTGCCGATCGCGAGAGCCGCGCGCCGCTATCCGCCGGGGTCGAACGGCGCTTGCTTGAGGTATTTGCGGCCTCGCTGCGTGACGCGCACGTCATCGTGTTGTCCGACTATGCCAAGGGGGTGCTGTCGGATTCGGTGACGCGGGCCGTCATCGACACCGCGCGCGCCGCGGGCAAGATCATCATCGTCGATCCCAAGTCGAAGAATATCGCGCGCTATCGGGGCGCCACCATGCTGACCCCGAATCGTTTGGAGCTGCAACAGGCTTGCGGGCAGGAATGCCTCACCGACGCGGACGTCGTCGCCGGAGCGCGGCGCATCCTGGGTCAGCAAATCTGCGAGTGTATGATCGTCACGCGCGGGAAGGACGGCATGTCCGTGATCGGCGCCGATGACTTGACCGTGCACCTGCCGACCGCCGCCCGTCAGGTGTTCGACGTTTCCGGCGCCGGCGATACGGTGGTTGCCGCGATTGCGCTAGGCCTCGCGGCCGGCGGGGAAGTCGTCCAGGCTGCCTCGCTCGCGAACATTGCCGCCGGCATCGTTGTCGGCAAGCGCGGCACAGCGACGGTCACCACTGGGGAGCTGATCGCGGCGCTGACGCCATTGGACGGTCACACGGATCCTCAAAAGATCTTCTCGCTCGAGAGCGTCCAGCAGTTGGCGCGCGCTTGGCGTGAACAGGGCTTGAGAATCGCCTTCACGAACGGCTGCTTCGACTTGCTGCATCCGGGCCATATTTCCTTGCTGGAGCAGGCGCGGCGCAGTGCGGACCGGCTCATCGTGGGGCTTAATGCCGATCTATCGATCCGCCGGTTGAAGGGCCCCAACCGCCCCGTGCAAAGCGAGGTCGCGCGTGCGACCGTGCTCGCGGCCGTGAAATCCGTGGACGCGGTCGTCATTTTTGCCGAAGACACGCCGATTCATCTGATCGAAACCTTGGAGCCGAACGTGCTCGTCAAGGGCGCGGACTACACGGTGGAAACGGTCGTGGGCGCCGACATCGTGCTTAGGCGAGGCGGCAAGGTGATCCTCGCCGACCTATTGACGGGACACAGCACGACCGAAACGGTCAAGCGAGTGGCCAGTACAGGTGCATGAACGATAAAGTCGTAATCCTGGACCGCGACGGCACCATGGTTATCGATTGCGCCTACCTGGACGATCCCGCGGGGCTGGAATTTCTGCCAAGCGCTGCGGAGGGCTTGCGATGGCTATCTTCCCGGGGCTATCGTGTGGTCGTCATAACCAACCAGTCGGGCGTGGGTCGAGGCCTTTTTCCGATCGAACGCGTGTACGCGATGGAGGCCGGCGCCAGACTCGAGTATATCTATTTCTGTCCGCATGCGCCCGATGCCGGCTGCGACTGTCGCAAGCCCGCCTTGAGATTGATGACGCGAGCCGCCGCCGAGCTGGGCTTTGATCCGGCCTCCGCAATTGTGATTGGCGACAAGGAGTCGGACGTCGAATTCGGTCGGCGTGCCGGCGCGGTCACATTCCGTCACGCTTTATCGGCTTGCGGACGGGCTTGTCGAAGCACGACCCGGCTGCTGCCCAGATAAAAGAGGATTTTCGGCCCGCGCACGAGATAGCGCCAGGCCAAGCGGCGCGGATTGCTAATCAGCCGGTACAGCCACTCAAAGCCGATGCGCTGCATCCAGGCGGGCGCACGCTGCTGCTTGCCAGTGATGAAATCGATCGAGGCACCGATGATGCATGCGAGGCCGCGAACCCGCTCTCGCGCGGCTAGGCGCTCGGCGACGATGACCCCCTGCGGGTCGCCCACGGCGATCAAGCAGAAGCGGAAGGGGCTGGCCGATTCAATGAATTGAAGGCATGCCTCGACCGCGGCGGGGTCGCGAATAAAGCCCATCGGCGGGTTATTGTGGAGCAGCTGCTTCAGCCCGAATCGCTCACGAAGGGTCTGTGCCTGCTGCTCTGTCGATCCGATAAGAAGCACGCGATCGTCCGGTCTGATCACCCGCTCCAGCAGCGCGGCGGTCAGGTCGCTCCCGGGGCACACCGGAATCCGGACCCTGTGAACCAGCCGGAACAGGAACGCGGCGACGCGGCTGTCGAGCAGCACGTAGGCTGCTTGCGCATACGCCGCCCGGAACGACGCGCTCTCATGCAGTCTAATCAACCCGTCGACATTCGGTGTGGCCACGTAGCCGTATTTTTGCGTGCCGAAGCTCGCCGCAACCGACAAGAACTCGGGCAACTCGTAGTCGTCGAATTCGAATATGACTGGATTACGCTCGGGCGCGATGGGGCTATGCCGATCGGATCCGGTGTCGGAGCCCATCACAACTGATTGAGCCCATGGCCGACGATGTCGGCTGCGCAGCGGTCGGCGTAACCCAGCAAGCGCGGCGTATCGAGGACAAACAGCCGGCGCTTCGGGTGGGTCAGCGTGCCCATTTCAATATACCTTTCAATATACCGTCGTGCCGAGTCGGCACCCTGAACCGGGCTGTTGGCCAAGGCAGTGGGTAAATCAGCTGGTTTCCGCCGCGTCCGCGGTCAGTCCAGGCGCATAACGCGTCGATGGGAGGGTATCAGGGTATTTTCCATGCGGCAACGTGATGCATCCTAGCCCCGCGGTGCCGCTCCCGAGCGGTCGCCCGAAATACGCGGGTTCCTGCGGATCGCCGCGATGATCCGATCCGCAGTGATCGTGCTGTTGTCCGCGTCCTTGCGATAGGAGCAATAGTCCGGCGCCGTGGAGACTACTTTCGTACCGATGCCCCAGTCGTCGATTTCTACTGCCGATGTGGGGCTGAAAAACGCCGTGAACGCGACATCCTGTGCGATTGTCAGATGCAACGCCAGGCTGTCGCTGGAAATCAGGTAATCCAGGCCAGCTACCGCGGCAGCAAGGTGCTGCACCGATTCATCCGTGCAAATGGTCACCAGATTGTCCACCCCTTGGCGCGCGACCAATGCCGCGTTCTTCATGAAATCCTGACCGGCTCCAAGAAGAACGACCGCGGTGCCCGCCCCGAACGGCGAGGAGCCGTCGAGCAACCGAGCGATCAACTGCTCCAATTCGAGCGGAAGAAGTTCCTTGGACGGCCAGCGACCGCCGGAGTAAGGATTGATGCCCACGCGGCGCGTCGCCTTGGGCAGATTGGCCTGCGCCCAACGCCGGCAGGACTCGTCGAGATAGAACTCCGGCCTGACCTGCTCGACCCCGAAGATCGCCGAAAAGATCTGCGCGTGCGACCTTTGGTTGAGTTTCTTGAGTTCGTCGGCGCGCCGTTTGCCGAAGCGCGAATGCAGCCCCATGTCGAACCATTCAGCCGCATCCCGCGTGTAAGCCGGGCGATTATCCTGCAAGATCGCGCCTGTCACCGAGTCCGCCGCAAGTGCCGCCACTCCGATGACCGTCTCGAGCTCGTCGTCCAGCGAAAAAATCCGATCGAAATGGAACGGTTTGGCCTGTTCGAATTCGAACCACAGGTCGTCGATGTTGGGATTAAGGCGAAGCAGGTCGGCGCTGGCCGGGGCGGTAATCCAGGACAGGCGCAGCAAGGGGCCGAACCGTGTCTTCAGTGCCTTGGCAAAGTACGAAGTACGAACAACGTCGCCCAACGCGCCTTTCTTGACGATCAGGAAATGCATGCAAAGAACTCGTTAAGATAAAAAACAGGCGCCCAACATCGTGCAATCAAAGATAACACGCTCAATCTCAGCTGGTCGATTTTGGCGACGGTACCTTGCTCGGCATTGGCGTCTGCGCCAGAACCAGCGCGAGCGATGACTGGTCCGATGCCACCCGCAGTAGGCGAACTGCAGCGCAAAGAACAGCACCATGCGCTGCAGCGAGCACGAGCGAGCAGGATCGCCGATATAATATATTGTAGAAACAAGGCATTGGATGCGCGCAGCGTCCGCGGCTCGGATCCTGCGTCAGACTTAGAAACGGACAACTAGAATGACTGGTCATTCAAGGCTATGGGGGAATCGGTGATCGGACTGTGGAACAGCGACGATGCCGCGCGGCATTCGGGCGAGCTTGCACTGCGTGTCTATAGCTCGCAGCTGCTCGGGCGCGATCCTTCGCTGGTACTGCACGGCGGTGGCAACACGTCGGTCAAGCTGCGCGAGGTCAATGTGCTCGGCGAAGCGGTGGACCTGCTGTACGTCAAAGGCAGTGGCTGGGATCTGCAGACCATCCGCGAGCCGGGCTTTGCACCGGTACGACTCGATCATCTGGTCAGACTGGCCACGCTGGAGTCGTTATCCGACCCGCAGATGGTCAGTGAACTCGCGACCCATGTGGCGCGGGCCGGTGCACCGGCACCCTCGGTCGAGGCCATTCTGCATGCGATCCTGCCGTATCCGTACGTCGATCACACCCATGCCGATGCGCTGCTCGCGGTGACCAATACCGCCGATGGCGCGCAGCGCATCCGCGACATCTATGGCGATGACGTGGTGCTGATTCCCTACGTGATGCCAGGCTTCGACCTGGCCCGCGTGTGCGCGCGCGAATTCCCGCGCCAGGCGCATGCCCAAACGCTCGGCATGGTATTGCTCAATCACGGGATCTTTTCATTCGGCACCAGCGCACGCGAATCCTACGAGCGCATGATTGCGCTGGTCGGCCGTGCGGAAGGGTATCTGGAGAAGCACCGCGCCTGGCACCTGCCGGTCGCGCCGTCGACGGCGGCCAGGGTCAGCCGCGACGAGATCGCGCGACTGCGCCGGGAGATTTCGGCGTGCGCGGCAGTCCCGATGATCCTGGCGACGCACGACGATGCGAACTTTCTCGCCTTCGGGCAGCGCGGCGATCTCGCGCAGATCTCGCAGCAGGGGCCGGCGACGCCCGATCATGTGATTCGCACCAAGCGCGTGCCGATGCTGGGACGCGACGTCGGCGCCTATGCCGCAGCTTACCGCGACTATTTTGCACGGCACGCGGCCCGCGCCCGCCAACCCAAGGTCATGCTCGATCCGGCGCCGCGCGTGCTACTCGATGCCGCGTTCGGGCTCGGATGCGTCGGACGCACCGTCAGGGATGCCGGCATCGTGCGCGATATCTATGCGCATACGATCGATGTGATCCTGGCCGCGAGCGCGCTCGGTGGCTACCGTGCACTGCCGGAACAGGATATCTTCGACGTCGAATACTGGGATCTCGAACAGGCCAAGCTCAACAAGGCCGGCACCCCGCCGGTATTCGCCGGCGAGGTCGCGCTGGTCACCGGTGCGGCGTCGGGGATCGGCAGGGCCTGCGTCGAATCGCTGCTGAAACGCGGCGCAGCGGTGATCGCGCTCGATCTCAACGCCGACGTCGCCGGCATGTTTGCGCGGCCGGAGGTGCTCGGACTGCGCTGCGATGTGACTGACCCGGCGCAGATTTCACAGGCGCTCGATCGCGGCGTGCGCAGCTTCGGCGGTCTGGACCTGCTGGTACTCAACGCCGGCATCTTTCCCGCAGGCCAGCGCGTTGCCACGCTGGCGGACGCCGAATGGCGGCGCGTGATGCAGGTCAACCTGGACGCCAACCTGTCGCTGCTGCGCGAGACGCACCCGCTGCTCAGGCTCGCACTGCGTGGTGGCCGGGTCGTGATCATCGGCTCGAAGAACGTGCCGGCACCCGGACCCGGCGCGGCCGCGTATTCCGCGTCCAAGGCCGCACTCACGCAGCTGGCGCGCGTGGTCGCGCTGGAATGGGGCGCCGACGGCATCCGCGTCAATACCCTGCATCCCAATGCGGTGTTCGATACCGGAATCTGGTCGGATGAAGTGCTGGCGGAGCGCGCCCGGAACTACGGTCTGTCGGTCGCAGAGTACAAGACCAACAATGTGCTGAAGGTCGAAGTCTCCAGCCGTGACGTCGCCGAGCTGGCGGTGGAGATGTGCGGATCGCTGTTCGACAAGACCACCGGTGCACAGCTGCCGGTGGACGGCGGCAACGATCGCGTGATCTGACGCGAAGGGAGCGAACATGCTGGCGATGATCGGCGGCAGTGGCGTCTACAACATCGATGGGCTCACCAATACCCGCTGGGTGAAGGTCGACTCGCCGTTTGGCGCGCCGTCGGATCAACTGCTGCTCGGCGAGCTCGACGGCCAGCCGCTGGCGTTTCTGCCGCGCCACGGCCGCGGCCACCAGATACCGCCTTCGGCCATCAACTACCGCGCCAACATCGATGCGCTCAAGCGTGCCGGTGCGACGCAGATCATCTCGGTCAGCGCGGTCGGATCGCTCAAGGCCGAGCTGCCGCCCGGCATGTTCGTGATCGTCGATCAGTTCATCGACCGCACGTTTGCGCGCGAGAAGAGCTTCTTCGGCACCGGAATGGTCGCGCACGTATCGATGGCGCATCCGGTATGCGAACGACTCGGTGATGCGATCGAGGCGGCCGCCCGCACCGCGCAGATCCGCTACGTGCGCGGTGGCACTTATCTGGTGATGGAAGGGCCGCAATTCTCGAGCCTCGCCGAATCCGAGCTGTACCGCGCCTGGGGTTGCGATGTCATCGGCATGACCAACATGCCGGAAGCCAAGCTCGCGCGCGAGGCGGAGCTGTGCTACGCGACCGTCGCGATGGTTACTGATTACGACTCCTGGCACCCGGAGCACGATGCGGTTACCGTGGACATGATCGTCCGCACGGTGCAGGCCAATGCCGGCAATGCCCGCACGCTGCTGAAGACGACGGTGCCTGGGACGCTGCAGGCGCCGTCATCCGCCTGCCCGAACGGCTGCCAGCGCGCGCTCGAATTCGCTCTGATCACGGCGCCGCAGGCGCGCGACCCCGAATTGATCCGGGCGCTCGATGCGGTTGCCGGCCGCGTGTTGCGTGGTTGAGGGATTGCCGAAGACTTCCGATGCCGCCTGAGTCGTCCACACCGCCGTCGGTCGAGCCGCTGCGTTGGAACGCGGGCACGGGCCGGATCGAGATGATCGACCAGCGCGTGCTGCCCGCGCGCTTCGACGTGCTCGCGTACGATTCCGCGGCGGAGGTCGCGCAGGCCATCCGCACCATGGTCGTGCGCGGCGCGCCGGCCATCGGCTGCGCTGCGGCCTATGGCGTGGCGCTCGAAGCGCAGCGCCTGCAGCGCGTTAGCGGGCCGGACTTCGCGGCCGGAATGAGCGCGGCGTTCGAGCTGCTGGCGCAGAGTCGGCCCACCGCGGTCAATCTGTTCTGGGCGTTGCAGCGCATGCACGCGGTGCTCGCGGCTGCACAGGCGCAGCTGCAGCCGCCGCCGCAGATCGCCGCCGCGCTGCTGCGGGAGGCGCACGCGATCCTCGCTGAGGATGTGCGGGCCAATCGCGCGATGGGCGTTCACGGCGCAGCCCTGCTGCCGGCCACGGCCCAGGTGCTGACCCACTGCAACGCCGGCGCGCTCGCCACCGCCGGCCACGGCACCGCACTCGGTGTGATCCGCTCGGCCGTGGCCGGGGGCAAACGGATTTCGGTGATCGTCGATGAGACCCGGCCGTTCCTGCAGGGTGCGCGCCTGACCGTCTGGGAGCTGCAACAGGAGAGGATTCCGGTCACGCTGATCACCGACAATATGGCCGGTTACATGATGCAGCAGGGCGCCGTGGATGCGGTGATCGTCGGTGCCGACCGCGTTGCCGCCAACGGCGACTTCGCCAACAAGATCGGTACCTACATGGTGGCGGTGCTCGCGCACCGGCACGGCATTCCGTTCTACGTCGCCGCGCCGCTGTCGACCATCGACCGTTCGCTCGCGAGCGGCAAACAGATTCCGATCGAAGAACGCAATGCGGATGAGGTGCGCGGCTTTGCGGATCAGCGCTGGGCACCGGCCGATGTCGCGGTACGCAATCCGGCTTTCGATGTGACGCCGGCGGAGCTCGTCACCGCGCTGATCACCGAGAAAGGCGTGGTCCGGACGCCGACTGCGGCCGGCATTGCGCTGCTGTTCGACTAGCGGCGAGCCCGCGCGCTAGTGCTCGCTTCAGCCTCGGCGGGGTTAAGATAGCGAAGCGATTTCCCGGAGCCGTGCATGGTTCAGCCGCCCTCAGCGCCGGTACATCAGCCTCGCGGGCTGCGCGGCGATTATTCGCGTGCCGCCGCCGACTACACTGTGCCTCAGGAGTGGGAGCGCTACACGCGCGATGAACACGCGATCTGGGCGACGCTGTATGCGCGCCAGATCGATCTGATCGAGCGCTATGCGGCCCCGGAATTCCTGGCCGGCGTGCGCGCGCTGGCCGCCTCGGCGTCGGGCATTCCGCGCTTCGAGGACGCCAATCGGGTGCTGCTGGCGACCACCGGGTGGCGCATCGCGGCGGTGCCGGGTCTGGTCCCCGAGGAGACGTTCTTCGAGCACCTGGCGCATCGGCGCTTTCCGGTCACCGTCTGGATCCGGCGTCCGGAGGAGCTCGACTACCTGGTCGAGCCGGACGTGTTTCATGATTTCTTCGGCCACGTGCCGCTGCTGACCAACCCGGTGTTCGCGCGCTTCATGCAGGCGTACGGCCAGGCCGGACCCAAGGCGCTGGCGACGCCGGGTGGTCTGCGCATGCTCGCGCGGCTCTACTGGTACATGGTCGAGTTCGGCCTGATTCGCACCGCTTCGGGCCTGCGCGTCTATGGGGCCGGCATCCTGTCCTCCAAGGGCGAGACCGTCTACAGCATCGAGAGCCCCGAACCGCAGCGCCTGGACTTCGATCTGGTGCGCGTGATGCGCACCGATTACCGGATCGACGAGTTTCAGCGCACCTATTTCGTGCTCGACAGCTTCGAGCAGCTGTTCGAGGCCTGCTACAACACCGACTTCGCGCCGATGTATTGCCAGTACGGCGCGCAACCGCCGTTCGCGGCCGACGCCCGGCCGGCCTAGCCCTCGAGCCGTGGTTGCGGCGGCCGATGCATGCGGCGCGCGCGCCACTCTGCCCGGGTCTGTGCCCAGATATCGATGCGGGTGTGCTCGAAAGGCGCCGGCAGCTGCCCCGGACCGCGATTGTTCGCGCCGAGCCTGCTGGCCACCGCCTGCGAGGCGAAGTTGTCGGGCGCGATCGAGTGAATCACCTCGCTCCAGCCCAGAACGTCGAACGCCCAGTCCATCGCGGCGGTCGCCCCTTCGGTCGCGTAACCGCGACCCCAGCAGGGACGAATGATGGCCCAGCCGATCTCGCCGCCAGGCCAGCCTTCCGGATGCCACGGGCCCAGCCGTCCGACCCAGCGGCCGCTGGCACGCTCGATCACGGAAAACATTGCGAAGCCCTGCAGGTGCCAGGCGCCGGCCATGGTCATGAAGCCGCGCCAGGCCACGGCGCGCACCTGCTGGCCACCGATGAAGCGCGCCGCCTCGGTGTCGGCCATCATGGCCGCCCACGGCTCGAAGTCCTCCATGCGCAGCGAGCGCAGCGTCAATCGAGCGGTCTGAAGTTCCACCGGTGCGGCGGCCATGCGGGGCTCTCGAGGACTTATCGCGGCGCTACATGCTATAAGCGGGAGCGGGCGGATAAAAATAGGCGCACCGTCTGGGAGTGGGCACGGTGCGCCTAATGACGCAGGACAAGTAGTTTGACGGCTCGACAGGGAGGGATAGCCGCCGAAATTTACCTACTTGCTGCGGGCCCTTGTACGGTACTCAGCAGCCGACGTGCCACGCAAGGGCAGTTGTGGAATCTGTGGGCTGTCGCGCGGCGGCGACTGCGAACGCCATCAGTCTCTTGTAGCAAATTGTAGGACGAAACCGACATCAGGTCGGGCCCGCCTGGAAGCCCGGCGCATGCGCACCGAGGGCGCCGCCGCGCGTGGCGCGGACGCCGCTCGACGCGGAGCCGCTGCACCGGATGCACGGCGGCCCGCGCGGCATCGATCGATTGCGCCACGATCAGCGCATCGGGCGATGTATCGGCGCTGCGCGAGACATAACGCAGCGCCGGCAGCGGGCTGTTTAGGGGCCGCGGGCGGGTGTGCTAGGCTGGCACGCATTCCGGCGCGGCTTGCGGAGCTCTACTTTCGACGACGAGGGGCTTACGGATGGCCAAGGCGATACGACTGAGCGAGCGCGGTGGCCCCGAGGTTCTCAAATGGGAAGACGTCGACGTCGGCGTTCCCGGCGCCAGCGACGCGCTCGTGCGCCACACCGCGATCGGCGTGAACTTCGCCGACGTCTATCTGCGCACCGGGCTGTACCCGCACCCATTGCCATCCGGCATCGGATCCGAAGCCGCGGGCGTGATCGAGGCCGTGGGTCGCCGGGTGCGCGGCCTCAAGCCCGGCGATCGCGTGGTGTATTCGTTGCCGACGCCCGGCGCCTATGCCGAGCAGCGCGTGGTGCGCGCGGATGCGTTGCTGAAGATTCCCGCCGGTGTCAGCGATGAGCAGGCCGCAGCGGTGCTGGTCAAGGGTCTGACCGCCTGGTTCCTGCTGCGCGAGACCTGCAAGGTCAGGCGCGGCGATGTGCTGCTGGTCCCGGCGGCCGCGGGCGGCGTCGGCCTGATCATCAGTCAGTGGGCACGCGCACTGGGCGCGAAAGTGATCGGCGTCGTCAGTACCGATGAGAAAGCCCGGCTCGCCCGGCGCCACGGCTGCCACCAGGTGCTCGTAGGCTACGACGATATGGCTGCCCGCGTGCGCAAACTCAATCGTGGCCGCGGCGTCGATGTGGTCTACGACGGTGTCGGCAAGGATACGTTGCTGCCATCGCTCGACAGCCTGCGCGCGCGCGGCATGATGGTGAGCTTCGGCAATGCTTCGGGTGCGGCGCCGCCGTTGTCGCCGCTGGAGCTCGCCAAGCGCGGATCGCTCTACATCACGCGCACGGCCGCCGGCGACTATCTGGGCCAACCCGAGGCGCGGCGCACCGGTGCCCGCGAGCTGTTCAGTCTCATCAGGCGCAGGCTGGTCCGCGTGCATATCGGCCAGCGCTACCCGCTCGCGGCGGCCGCCCAGGCGCAGCGCGATCTCGAAAGCCGCCGCACCGTCGGCTCGACCATACTGGTCCCCTAGCAGTGGCCGCCCGGAGAATGAAGGCCATGCTCATGCGCAGTCTGTTCGCAGCGATCGTGGTCGGGGCCGCGGCGATCATGACGGGTTGCGCCACTTCGAAACTGCTGATCGACGCCGAGCGCGTGCGGACCAATACCCACACGGTGCTGGCGTTCGAGGAGACGGTCTATAACAAGCACCACGTCAAGGAGGGCTTCGATCGCTACGTTGGGCCGGACTTCAGGCAGCACAATGCGACGACGCTGCCCGACGACAAGGACGCCGCGATCACGGCGCTGAGCAACCTGCTCACCAACGTGTATCCGGCATCGCGGATCGTGGTCGAACGCACGGTGTCGCAGGGTGACCTGGTGGCCGCGCAGGTGTTCTGGGATCAGCAGCCGGGCCAGAGCCGCGGCGTGACCATGATCGAAATCTACCGGCTCGAGAACGGCAAGATCGTCGAGTGCTGGGGCGTCGCGCAGCCTGCGGCCAGCAAGCCCGCCGCCGACAGCGCCGTCATGTGACAGTTGCTCGAGCTGTGCCGCGGCGAAGCGTCGCGGCCGCGCCGATCAGATCAGGAGCGCTTGCGCCGGAATACCAGCGTCAGCAGGAACAGCGCGGTGCGAAAGTCGAGCAGCTTGAGTGCGGCGCGCGCGTCCTCCGGGCGCAGCTTGGCGGTCAGAGGCACGGTGCCGAACAGCTTGCCCTTGATGACCAGCTCGGAGCCATCGCGCTCGAGCGAGGTGATGTTCATCATCTCCTTGTCATCGCCGCCGTAGATCTTCATCAACGCACCGCGCCCGCGGATCGAAAAGTCGCCATCCCTGGCGCACTTCCCTCCCTAGTTCTGTGGGGTTGCCGTCTGCGTCCCGAGGTTCGTTGTTGAATTGACTGTGCCGACATTCGCCTTGGTTTGCAAGCGCTTTTGCAATGACTGTGCGCCCGCGCACAGGCTGGCCGATGAGGCACGATCACGCTCGATATCAGGGAACATTCCTGTCGCCGGCGCGCAGCATGTAGCCGACGCTCGGGACGGTGCTGAGCCAGCGCGGCTGCTCCGGATCATCGCCGATCTTCTGTCGCAGCCGGTGAATCAGTTGCTTCAGCAGCTGGCGATCGCCGCCGCCGCGATGTCCCCAGACGTGCACCAGCAACCGATCCGTGTGCACCACCTGGCCGGCATTGGCCAGCAGCAGCTGCAGCAGCCGCGATTCGAGTGGCGTGATCTTGATCTCGCGATCGGCGATGCGCAGCAGCAGCAGATCCGGGTCGAGCGCGAGCTCGCCGATCCGGGTCTTGCCGCCGCTCTCATGCCCGGCGCGCCGCAACAGCGCCTTGACCCGCGCCACGAGCGTGCGCGGACTGAACGGCTTGGTCAGATAGTCGTCCGCTCCGAGCTCGAGCGCCCGCACCAGGTCCGCCTCCTCGCCGCGCGCAGTGAGCATCATGATCGGCACGATGCTCTCCTTGCGCAGCACACCGCACAGGTCGAAACCGGAACCGCCCGGCAGGTTGATGTCGAGTATCGCCAGGTCCGGCAGCTCGGTGCGAAAGGTGCTCAGCGCAGTGCCATAGCTGTTGGCGCTGACCACCGGAAAACCGGCCTGTCGCAACGCGAAGCCCACTACCGCCAGCATGTCGGCATCGTCATCGACCACGAGCAGTTTCAAGCCGCGGCCTCCGGTTCCAGCGGTAATGTCAGCGTGAAGCGGGTACGTTGGCCGGGCGTGCGCTCCATGCGTATGCTGCCGCCGTGCCGCTCGACGATGGATTTGACGATCCATAGCCCGAGCCCGAGACCCGGTGCATCCGGTTCGGTATCGGCGCCGCGCTGGAAGCGCTCGAAGATCGCGCCCGACGCCCCTTCGTGCACCCCCGGACCCTCGTCTTCGACCCAGACCTCGGTTTGCGCGCCGATGCGCCGTCCGCCGATGCGGATGGTACTGCCCTCGGGCGCGAATTTGGCGGCGTTGGCGATCAGGTTCACGAACACCTGTCCGAGCCGTTGCGCGTCGCCGCGCACGATGGCGCCGATGCCCGAGTCGTCGAGCTCGATCTTCAGCTGCCGCTGACCCAGCAGCGGCGCGATCAGGTCGCGCGCATCGGCGATCACGTCCGACAGATCGACCGGTTGCTGCCGGATCGAATGCTGCCCGGCCTCGATGCGCACGCTCTCGAGCAGGTTGTCGATCAATCGCATCAGGCGCAGCACGCCACGTTCGACGTTGGCGAGCAGTTCGCGCTGCGCGTCGGGCTGCATCTCACTGAGGCCGTCGCGCAGCAGTTCGATCGAGGCCAGCTGGGCCGCGAGCGGCGTGCGAAATTCGTGGGAAATGTTGCCGAGCACGCTGTCGCGCGCGCGGCGCGCGGCCTCCAGATCGGTCTCGTCGCGCAGGATCTGCACCTGCACGCCCTGGATCGGCGGCGCGCTCAGCACGATGGCCGATCGAATGCTGCCGTCGCGCAGGCACAGCATCTCGCGCGCACTGCTCTGCGGTGAGACGCGCGCCGCGAGGATCGGACAGTTGCGTTCGCACGGCCGCTCACCGTCGACGCGCTGCGGCTGCAGTACGTCGCCGCAGAACTGGCCCACGATCTCCCCGGCCGGCCGGCCCAGCAGCCGCGCCACCTGCGCATTGGCGTAACGAATGCGCCGCTCGTGATCGACCGCGTACACGCCCTCGATCACACCGCTGAGCACGGTCTGCGCCTCGGCCTCACGCCGTCGCAGCGTGTCGGTCAGATCCACCAGGTTGCGCCGCATCTCGTCCATCGAGCGGGCCAGCGCGCCGACTTCGAGCGGTGCCACCGCCGGCAACGCCGCGGAAAAATCGCCGCGGCCGATGCGCTCGGCCAGCTCGCGCAGCGCCACCACCGGGCGCGCGAGCCAGCGTCCATAGAGCACGCCGAGCAGGCCGGCGATCGCCGCGACGATGATCGCGGTGGTGCCCAGGATCCAGTCGAAGCTGCGCGTCGCGGCCACGAACTCGGCGCCGCTCAGGCGCGCATCGAGCAGTCCCACGACCTCGCCGGTCTGCGCCGCCAGTACGATGGTGGCGGCATACTGGTTGCTGTCGGGCAGCTTGCCCGCGGCCGCGCCGCCCGGATTGGCCAGCGCGCGCGTGTGCAGCGGCGTCATGTCGTCGTCGGGCGGAGCGTGATAGGTGGCGAAATTCACCGCGCGCAGCTGCGCACCGACCTGCTGACCGAGGCGCTCGAGCAGCTTCGCGTCGGTGAGCTTGAGCGTGAGCGCGCGCACGCCGGTGCCCGGCACCGCGGCGGCGGCGCCCCAGATCAGCGCGCCGCCGTCCTTCGGCGCGATTACGAAGCGCTCGCCCTGTTCCTGCAGCGCGGTGGCGATCTCGGGCCAGTCGATCGCCGGCCCCGACTGGGCCAGAGCGGTATCGCCGCGCATCAGCGCCGTCACATCGGTGCCGGTGGTTTCGCTGAAGCGGCGTAGGAACGGCTCCAGGCCGCTGTTGGGCGCATCCTCCAGCAGCCGCTGCAGCGTCGGGCGCTCGGCCAGCACGCGCGCATCGCTGAGCGCGTCCTCGCCCGCGCGGCGCAGCAGCTCGCGCGCGGTGGCGACCGCCAGCTGCGCGCGCACCAGCGCCTGCTGCTGCACCAGCCGATTCAGCAGGATCGCACAGGTGATCGCGATCGCGGCGACCGCCAGCAGCACGATGAACACGCTGCCACCGCCGAGCCAGGAGGCGAGCCCGACCTGCGCCTGCGAAGTTGGTTTATTTGAATTCACGGCGCTTCATGTCTGCACTGGGCTGTCGAAGCCTAACCTTCACGCCGCGCACTGACCAGCGCGGTGCGCGGCGGGGCGATCCGCGGCGGTGGTCAGGCGCGTGGATTGACGCCGGGGCGAAGTTCGGGGTGACGGCGCTCGAGCAGCGTCTTGGCGACCAGGGTGACCAGCGCCAGCAGTGCCAGGATCGAGGCCGACGCGAACGCGCCGACGTAGTTGTATTCGCTGTGCAGGATCTCGATATGCAGCGGCAGGGTGTTGGTCTGGCCGCGGATATGACCCGAGACCACCGACACCGCGCCGAATTCGCCCATCGCGCGCGCGTTGCACAGCAGGACGCCGTACAGCAGGCCCCAGCGGATGTTCGGCAGCGTGACCAGGCGAAACGTCTGCCAGCCGCTGGCCCCGAGCGACAGCGCGGTCTCCTCCTCGTCATTGCCCTGCGTCTGCATCAGCGGGATCAGTTCCCGGGCCACGAACGGCACCGTTACGAAGGTGGTCGCCAGCACGATGCCGGGCACGGCGAAGATGATGTGAATGTTGTGGGCCACCAGCCACGGGCCGAACCAGCCCTGGGCGCCGAACATCAGCACGTAGATCAGGCCGGAGATCACCGGCGAGACCGCAAACGGCAGGTCGATCATCGTGATCAGCGTGTTCTTGCCGCGGAACTGGAATTTGGCGATCGCCCACGCCGCGGCGATGCCGAACACCAGGTTCGACGGCACCACGATGACGGCGGTCAGCAACGTGAGGCGCATGGCCGCCAGTGCGTACGGATCGAGCAGCGCCTGAAGATAGCTGCCGATGCCCTTCGTCAGGGCCTCGACGAACACCACCGCCAGCGGCAGCGCCACCAGCCCGACCAGATAGAGCAGTGCCACGCCCAGCAGCGCGTAGCGGCCCAGTTCCTCCGGTATCTGCTGTCCCTTGATCATCGCGACTGTCGCCGGGTCTGTGCCCAGAGCTGCAGCCCGTTGATGCCGAACATCAGCGCGAACGACGCCAGCAGCATCACCACGGCGATCGCGGTGGCTTCGGCGTACTGATACTGCTCGAGCTTGGTCATGATCATCAGCGGCGCGATCTCCGACACCATCGGAATGTTACCGGCAATGAAGATCACCGAGCCGTATTCGCCGACGGCGCGCGAGAAGCCGAGCGCCACGCCGGTCAGCAGCGTCGGCCAGATCGAGGGCAGCACCACCCAGATGAAGGTCTGTAGTCTCGAGGCCCCGAGGGTCTCGGCAGCGCGCTCGACCTCGCGGTCCAGATCGCCCAGCACCGGCTGCAGCGTGCGCACCACGAACGGCAGGCTCACGAAGGCGAGCGCCACCACGATACCGAGCGGGGTGTAGGCGACGCGGATACCGAGCGGCGACAGCAGCTGTCCGATCCAGCCGTTGGGGGCATACAGCGCGGTCAGCGCGATGCCCGCGACCGCCGTCGGCAGGGCGAACGGCAGGTCGATGATCGCGTCGAACAGCCGCCGCCCCGGGAAGCGCTGGCGCGTCAGAGCCCAGGCGATGATGAATCCGAACACCGCGTTGATCGACGCGGCCAGCAGCGCGGCCCCGAAGCTCAGCCGCAGCGAGGCCAGCACGCGCGGCGTCGTGACCACCTGCCAGAACTTCTCCGGCCCGAGCTCCGCGGAGCGCACAAACGCCGCCGACAGCGGAATCAGCACGATCAGCGAGACATACAGCAGCGTGTAGCCCATCGTCAGGCCAAAACCCGGCAGCACGCGAAAATCGCGCCGGGCCCGGGGCTTCACGGAGCCGCCCGTGGGCAGCGGCAGACTGAGGGCTGTATCGCTCATGCCGTCAGCGCCCGAAGATCTGGTCGAAGCTGCCGCCATCGTCGAAATGCGTGGCCTGGGCCTGCTCCCAGCCGCCGAACGTATCGTCGATGGTGACCAGCTTGAGCGCCGGAAACTGGCCGGCGTACTTGTTTGCGATCTCCGGATCGCGCGGCCGGTAGAAATTGCGCGCGATGATCTCCTGGCCCTGCTTGCTGTAGAGGAACTGCAGGTAGGCCTCGGCCACCTTGCGCGTGCCGCGCCGGTCCACCACTTTGTCCACCACCGTCACCGGCGGTTCGGCCAGGATGCTCAGCGAGGGCAGCACGATGTCGAGCTTGTCGGGCCCGAGCTGCTGCTTCGCCAGCAGCGCTTCGTTTTCCCAGGCGAGCAGCACATCACCGATGTCGCGATCGACGAACGTCACCGTGGCGCCGCGCGCGCCGGAATCGAGCACCGGCACGTTCTGGTAGAGCTTGCGCACGAATTCCTTGGCCTTGGCGCCATCGCCGCCGGGCTGCTTGAGCGCCCAGGCCCACGCGGCGAGATAGTTCCAGCGCGCCCCGCCCGAGCTCTTGGGATTGGGGGTGATGACCTGCACGCCGGGTCGGACCAGATCGTCCCAGTCGCGGATGTTCTTCGGATTGCCCTTGCGCACCAGGAACACGATGGTCGAGGTGTAGGGCGCGCTGTTGTACGGCAGGCGCGCGGCCCAGTCGGCCGGGACCAGCTGCGCCTTCTTGTTGAGCTCGATGATGTCGTAGGCCAATCCGAGCGTCGCGACGTCGGCCTCGAGCCCGTCGATGATGGCGCGCGCCTGCTTGCCCGAGCCGCCGTGGCTCTGGTGAATCGTGATCCGCTCGCCGGTGCTCGCGAGCCATTCGGCCGCAAAGGCCTTGTTGACCGCCTCGTACAACTCGCGCGTCGGATCGTATGAGACGTTCAGCAGCGTGATCGGAGCCGCGGTCGCGACCACCCCGGCCGGCTTCGAGCAGCCGGCCAGCAGCATGCCGGCGGCGAGCGCGCCCAGCACTGCCGCCGCCAGATGCGCGGCGGCCCGACGCCTGCCGGCGCAGATCAACCCGGACTCCCCTGCAGCAGATCGAGCGCCCTGGCGTCGAACAGCGTATCGATTCCGCTCGGGCGGTTGTCGGTAGCGGCCGAGGCTCCGGTGCAGGAGAGCAGCACGGCGCAGTTGCCGCCGTGGTTGAACAGCGGCTGGAATTCGCGGTGCAGGATCTGCTCGAGCTCTCCCGGGGAGCCATCGAGTCCGAGCACCACCAGCACCGGCTCACTGGACGCGGCCAGGTGCGCCACCCAGCCATTGAGATCGCCGATCTGCACATCGGTGCGGATGTCCAGACCGTGGGTCTGCTGCAGCTCGGCGCGCGCATCGAGCAGGCGGCGGAACGACGTGGTGACCTCCGAGCGCGGCGCCGTCGGACTCTGCACGCTGACGAAAGTGGCCTCGGCGTGCAGGTGACGCATCACGCTGGCGACCAGGCCGAGGGTTGCGGACCGCGCGGCCTCGCTGTTGCACTGGATCAACATGCGCCGCGGCAAGCCCAGATGCAGCGGGATGCACAGCATCTGCCGCCGTCCCTGCGCCGCCGCGGCCGCGATCTCGTCGACCGCGTTGCCGCCGCCGGCAATGACGGCCACCCCGGTTTGGGAGGCATCGCGCTCGCCCTTGTCCAGCGCGTCGAGCACCGGGGCCTGCATGCTCTGCACCAGCTGGCGCAGCAGCGGCGCCTGGCGCAGCAGTGTCGCCGTGGCCGCGTCGGCGCTCAGAATGCGGAAACTCGAGATCGGTGTCGGCAGCACGTGGAAGCGGCGGATGCCGAGCATGACGCGCTTGCCCGGCGTCAGCGGCAGCTGCCCCTGTTCGCCATTGGTGCGCGTGGCCTCGACCACCACCTGCGGCGCTGCGTGGATGGCGCCGGCGACGTCGGCCAGATGCTCCCGCCCGACCGCCGATATGACCTCGGATTCGCGCGGCAGCTGCACCCGCAGCCGTTCGAGCACGCCGCCGAAATCCACCGACAGGACGTGGCCCTGGCTCAACGCGCTGCTGTGCAGCCGCTCTTCGTCCTCGGCCACCTCGATATCCTCCGGGCGCACCACGGTCACGACTTCGTTGCCCATGCCGGCCGCCTTCAGGCTGTCGCCGACGGCCAGAAAATGCTTGCCGAGGCGCAGTCCGTCGGGGCCACGCTCGCCGAGGAACAGGTTCGCCGCGCCGAGGAAGGTCGCGACGAATCGCGTGGCCGGACGACGATACAAGGTCTCGGCGCGCCCGGTCTCGAGCAGCCTGCCGTTGTTCATGATGCCGATGCGGTCGGCGAGCGCGAACGCCTCTTCCTGGTCGTGGGTGACCAGGATCGTGGTCATGCCGAGGCGGCGCTGCACCTGGCGGATGGTCTCGCGCAGTTCAACGCGGATCTTGGCATCGAGTGCGCCGAACGGTTCGTCGAGCAGCAGCACCTGAGGCTCGTGCGCCAGCGCCCGGGCGACGGCCACGCGCTGCTGCTGGCCGCCCGAGAGCTGGCCCGGCAGCCGGGCGGCATAGCCCTCGAGCGCCACCAGTTGCAGCAGTTCATCGCGCCGGCGGGCGCGGTTGCGACGCCTGACGCCACGCACCCGCAGCGCGAACTCGACGTTCTCGCCGACCGTCATGTGACGGAACAGCGCATAGTGCTGGAATACCAGCCCGACGCCGCGGTCGCGGGCGCGCACGTTGGTCACATCGCGGCCGTGAAAGGAAATGCGCCCGTGATCGACGTCGGTCAGGCCAGCCGCGATGCGCAGCAGCGTGCTCTTGCCGCTGCCGCTCGGGCCCAGCAGCACGAAGAACTCGCCCGCTTCAATCTGCAATGAAACGTCGTTGACGACCGGAGCACTGTTGTAATGCTTGGTAATCTGTTCGAAATTGATCGACATGCACGCTCCTGCCCCAGCATGCATCCTATGAATGTTCGGGTATCCGGGTCAGTTCCAAACTGGTAACAATCCGGTTATGAGCTTTGGTTTTCGCGGCGCACTGCTTTGCCTTGGCGGCGCGCTTCCGCTAGGCTGCGTTTTGTAGCTATTTCAAGCCTTTATCAATGAAAGTCACGATCTTTGGCTCCGGCTATGTCGGGCTGGTCTCCGCTGCCTGCCTGGCCGAGGCCGGCAACCACGTCATCTGTGTCGACATCGATGCCGCCCGGGTGGAGCGGCTCAACCGCGGCGAGGTGCCGATCCACGAACCCGGGCTCGATGCTTTGATGCACCGCAATCGCGATGCCGGCCGTCTCGAATTCACCGCCGACACCGCGCGCGCGGTCGAGCATGGGCTGTTTCAGCTGATTGCGGTCGGCACGCCGCCCGATGAGGACGGCTCGGCGGATCTGCGGCACGTGCTGATGGTCGCGCACGCCGTCGGCGAGCACCTGGCGCGCTATGCCATCCTGGTCACCAAATCCACCGTGCCGGTGGGCACCGGCGATCTGGTACGCCGGGAAGTGCAGACGGCGCTGTCCGCTCGCGGGGCCGCGATCGAGTTCGACGTGGTCTCCAATCCGGAATTTCTCAAGGAAGGGGCCGCGATCGATGACTTCATGCGGCCGGATCGGATCGTGATCGGCACCGACAACCCGCGCACCACCGAGTTGCTGCGCGCGCTGTACGAACCGTTTACGCGCAACCACGACCGGCTCGTGGTGATGGACATACGCTCGGCCGAGCTCACCAAATACGCCGCCAACGCCATGCTCGCGACCAAGATCAGCTTCATGAACGAGCTGGCGGCGATGGCCGAGCGCGTCGGTGCCGACATCGAAAAGGTCCGCATCGGCATCGGCTCGGATCCGCGCATCGGCTACAGCTTCATCTATCCCGGGATCGGGTACGGCGGCTCGTGTTTTCCCAAGGACGTGAAGGCGCTGATCCGCTCCGCCCACGACGTCGGTCACGAGGCCGAATTGCTGCGTGCGGTCGAGAGCGTGAACGAGCGGCAGAAGACCGTGCTGGTGCAGAAGCTGCGCACGCATTTCAACGGCCAGCTGCGCGGCAAGAGCTTTGCGCTGTGGGGACTGGCCTTCAAGCCCAATACCGACGACATGCGCGAGGCGCCGAGCCGCGTCATCATCGATGAGCTGCTGGCCGCCGGGGCGAGCGTGCGCGCCTATGATCCGGTGGCGGGCAACGAGGCCCGGCGACTGTACGCGCACGCGCCGCAGGCAGGACGGCTGCTGTTCTGCAAGGACGCCTACGAGGCGGCCCAGGGCGCCGAGGCGCTGCTGATCGCGACCGAATGGAAGGAATTTCGCAGTCCCGATTACGACCGGCTCAAGACGCTGCTGGTCCGGCCGCTGATCTTCGACGGCAGGAATCTCTACGACCCGACGCTGATGCAGCGGCTGGGCTTCGAATATTTTGCGATCGGCCGTGGCCGCCTGCCGCAGACCGAGCCGCGCATCGCCGCGCCCGCCATGCCCACCACGGAGAGTATGTAAATCATGCTCGTTCCAGTGATTCTCTCCGGCGGCGCCGGTACGCGGTTGTGGCCGCTATCGCGTGAGCTGCATCCGAAGCAACTGCTGCCGCTGGCAGGTCCGCAGACGATGCTGCAGGACACGGTGCGGCGGCTGGCGGGGCTCGACGTGAGCGCGCCGATGGTGGTGTGCAACGAGGCGCATCGCTTTCTGGTGGCTGAACAGCTGCGCTCGATCGCCAGCACGCCGCGCGCGATCGTGCTCGAGCCGGCAGGCCGCAATACCGCGCCCGCGATCGCGCTGGCGGCGCATGCCACGTTGGCCGGGGAGGAGGCGGATCCATTGCTGCTGGTACTGCCGGCGGACCATGTGATTACCAACATACCGGCGTTTCACCGCGCCATCGAAGTTGCGGCTGCGGCGGCGCGCAACGGCGCGCTGGTGACTTTCGGCATCGTGCCGAGCGCACCCGAGACCGGTTACGGCTACATCCGGCGCGGCGCCCTGGCGGGCGGCAGCTATCGGATCGCCGAATTCGTCGAAAAGCCGGAGCGCGAGCGCGCGCAGGCGTTCCTGGCTTCGGGCGAATACTACTGGAACAGTGGCATGTTCCTGTTCCGCGCGCGCCGCTATCTGGAAGAGCTCGAGAAGTTCGCGCCCGACATCGCCGCGGCGTGCGCCAACAGCTTCGCGGCCGCGGTGCGCGATCTGGATTTCACGCGCATCGATCCGGGGGCCTTTCGTGAGTGCCGCAGCGAATCGATCGACTATGCAGTCATGGAGCACACCGCCGATGCGGTGGTGGTGCCGCTCGATGCGGGTTGGAGCGACGTCGGCACCTGGTCATCGCTGCACGCGGCCTGCGAGCACGACGCGCAGGGCAACGCGGTGTTTGGCGACGTGATGGTCGAGGACACCCACGACAGCTATGTCTACTCCGCGAGCCGGCTTGTGGCGACGGTGGGTCTGCGCAATCACGTCGTGGTCGAGACCAAGGATGCGGTGCTGGTGGCGCCGATGGACCGGGCGCAGCACGTCAACAAGCTGGTGGCGCGGCTCAAGGCGCATGGACGCTATGAGTTTTCACTGCATCGGGAGGTATTCCGTCCCTGGGGCAGTTACGACACCATCGATACCGGCGAGCGCTTTCAGGTCAAGCGCCTGACGGTGCATCCCGGCGGCGTGCTGTCGCTGCAGATGCATCATCATCGCGCCGAACACTGGGTCGTGGTATCCGGCACCGCGCGCATCACCCGCGGCGACGACGTTTTCCTGCTGGAGGAGAATGAATCGACCTACATTCCCATCGGCGTGCGCCATCGCATCGAGAATCCGGGCCGCATACCGCTGCACATCATCGAGGTGCAGTCGGGCGGCTATCTCGGCGAGGACGACATCGTGCGTTTCGAGGACCGCTATGGACGCCAGGGTACCAACACCTAGCGGTATCGAACCATGTCATATGCGATTAATATCGCTCGTTTTGCTGCCCTCGCGTCGAAGAGGAACCGGATGCCCAAGCTGAGCTGTTTCAAGGCCTACGACGTTCGCGGGCGCATTCCGGACGAACTCGACGACACGCTGGCCTACCAGATCGGCGCGGCCTACGCCGGGTTCGTCAAGCCCAGGCTGGTCGCGGTCGGGCGCGACATCCGTGCGTCGAGCGCGCGGCTGTGCGACTCGCTGGCGCGCGGGCTGACCGACGCGGGCGTCGACGTGGCCGACATCGGCCTGGGCGGCACCGAGAGCGTGTATTTCGCCACCTTCGCCGAAGAGCTCGACGGCGGCATCATGGTGACCGCGAGCCACAATCCGCCCGATTACAACGGCATGAAGTTCGTGCGCGAGCAGAGCCGGCCGATCAGCTCTGATTCCGGACTGGCCGAGATGAAGACGCTGATTGAACGGGAGCAGCTGCCGCGCAAGGCCGCCCGACCCGGCCAGATCCGCCCGCTCGACATCAGCGACAAGTATCTGCGGCACCTGCTCGGCTACGTCACGGCGGACCGGCTCAAGCGCCTCAAGGTCGTGGTCAATGCCGGCAACGGTGGCGCCGGACCAATCATCGATCAGCTCGAGCCGCACCTGCCGTTCGAATTCATCAAGATCAATCACCAGCCCGACGGCTCGTTCCCCAACGGCGTGCCCAACCCGATGCTCGTCGAGAACCGGGCCAGCACCATCGAGGCGATCCGCAGCTCCGGTGCCGACGTGGGTCTGGCCTGGGACGGGGACTATGACCGCTGCTTCTTCTTCGACGAACACGGCGACTTCGTCGAAGGCTACTACCTGGTCGGGCTGCTCGCGGAGAGCTTTCTGCGCCGCCACCGCGGCGCGCGCATCGTGCACGATCCGCGCCTGACCTGGAATACGATCGACATCGTGCAGCAGTACGGCGGCGAGCCGGTGCTGTGCAAGTCGGGCCATGCGTTCATCAAGCAGCGAATGCGCGAGGTCGACGCGGTCTATGGCGGCGAGATGAGCGCGCATCACTACTTCCGCGATTTCGCCTATTGCGACAGCGGCATGATTCCGTGGCTGCTGGTGCTGGCGGTGATGAGTGAGTCCGGCAAGAGCCTTGGGGAACTGGTCGGAGAGCGCCAGCGACTCTATCCGGTCAGCGGCGAGATCAATCGCAAGATCAGCGAACGCATGGGCGACACCAAGAGCGTGCTGGCGCGGGTGCAGCAGAACTACCAGGCGCGCGCGCTGTCGATTGATTTCACCGACGGCCTGTCGATGGAATTCGATCACTGGCGTTTCAATCTGCGCGGCTCGAACACCGAGCCGCTGGTGCGTCTGAACGTGGAGTCGCGCGGCAATGCGACGCTGATGCAGAATAAGACCGCCGAGATACTGCGTTTGCTCGATGCAGCCTGAGAGCCCAAACACGATAGAGTCGCTGCTGTCGCGCCGTTCGGTGCCGGCGCTGCAGCTGCGTGAGCCCGGGCCTTCGCAGGGGCAGATCGAGGTCGCGATCGACGCGGCGCTGCGCGCACCCGATCATGGCGGCCTGAGGCCGTGGCGTTTCGTGCTGATTCACGGTGCCGCGAGGGCGCGCCTGTCGGCGCTGTTCGTGCGGCGCCTGCAGCAGCGCGAGCCGGCCACGCCGCCGGGCAAGCTCGAGAAGGCCCGCACCATGCCGTTGACCGCGCCGCTGGTCATCGCCGTCGGAGCGCACCTGCGAGCGGATCACAAGGTGCCCGAGCTCGAGCAGCTGCTCTCGACCGGCGCCGCCGTGATGAACCTGCTCAACGCTTTTCACGCCCAGGGCTATGGCGCGATCTGGCTGACTGGCGGCAACGCCTACGATCCCGAGATCGCCCGGGAACTCGGGTTCGAGGCCCGGGAGCGCTGCCTGGGTTTCGTCTACGTGGGCTCGAGGCCGGCACAGGACGACTCGCTGCCGCGTCGGCCGGAGCGGGCCGCGTTGTTGCGCGACTGGACTGGTTGAGGCGCGATGCCGTTTACCGTATCGCACATCGCCGCGGTATTGCCCGCACACCGGCCGCTCACCCGCGCCCACGTGTTTACCGCGGCCGTCATCGGCAGCATGGTGCCGGACTTCGGCCTGCTGCTGCCAGGATCGTTGGCGCGCTGGGAAACCCACGGCATTATGGCGCTGTTCACCTTCTGCCTGCCGCTGGGGCTGACCGCATATTGGCTCACGCTGCTGCTGATCAGGCCTGCGATGCTCGAGGTGGTGCCGGATGGGGCGTACCTGCGGCTGCGCGCGGGGCATCCTCCGGCTTCGATCGCGCGGCTCAGCGCCTGGCTGCGCGCGGCAGCGGCGCTGCTGCTCGGCGCGATCACGCATCTGATCTGGGACGCGTTTACCCACGAGAATGCGCGCGGCGTGCGCATGTTGCCGCTGCTGACGGATTATGGCCCCGAGATGTCCGGACATCCTTTGCACCTGTATCGCTGGCTGCAGTACGGCAGCAGCCTGCTGGGCCTGGCCGTGGTGGTCGCCGCGCTGATCGTGTGGTGGCGCCATGCGCCGGCGCCGGCCGAGCCTCCGCCACGCCGCCTCGGCCGGCGGGAGCGGGTGCTATGGCTCTGCGTCTATGTGCTGCCGTCGTTGCTGATCACGGCCTGGGGGTTGACGCACTCGGGGCCAAGGGGCCTCTCGCCGCTCAGCAACGGCATGGCCCTCGGTTACGTCTCCGTCCTCGGGATGCGATCTGCAGCGGCTTCGCTGGTATTGATCAGTGCCGCGATACGGGCACGTCTGGCCGTGTGATATTGAATGGCCGAGAATCCTGAGGCGCGCACCGAACGCCTCAACACCAAGGCGGCAGGCATCATCGGTCTGGCTGTCATGTGCAGCCGGCTGCTCGGACTGGCGCGCGAGCAGATCTGCGCGGCGCTGTTCGGCGGCGGGGCCGCGATGGACGCCTTTACCGCGGCGTTCCGCATCCCCAACCTGCTGCGCGACCTGTTCGCCGAGGGCGCGCTGTCGACTGCGTTCGTGACGACCTTCAGCAAGACCATCGCGCGCGGCGGCGATGCCGCGGCATGGCGCTTGGCCGACAAGGTGGGCACGCTGGCCACGATCGTATTGAGCGCGATCTGCCTGCTCGGGATCGTATTCTCACCGCAACTGGTGGCGACGCTGGCGCCGGGATTCGACGTCGGCAAGGCGGCGCTGACCGCGACGCTGACCCGGATCATGTTTCCGTTCATCCTGCTGGTGTCGATCGCCGCGTTGGTCATGGGCATGCTCAACGCCAAGAACGTGTTTGGCATGCCGGCGATGGCATCGAGCTTCTTCAACATCGGCTCGATCGTGGGCGGCGTGCTGCTCGGGGCCTGGATCGATCCGCAGTTCGGTCCGCGCGCGCTGATCGGACTTGCAATCGGCACGCTGATCGGCGGCGCGCTGCAACTGGGAGTGCAGCTGCCGCGGCTGCGCCGGCTTGGCTATCACTACCATCCCGATTTCGCCTGGCACGATGCCGGCGTCAACGCCATCCTGGCGCTCATGGGCCCGTCGGTGATCGCGGCCAGCACCACACAGTTCAACGTCCTGGTCAACTCGATGTTTGCCTCGACGCTCGGTGACGGCCCGATCTTCTGGCTGTCGATCGCATTTCGCCTGATGCAGCTGCCGCTGGGACTGTTCGGTGTCGCCCTCGGCACCGTGACGCTGCCGCTGCTGTCACGGCTTGCGGTCGGTGGTGACATACCGGCATTTCGCGGCGAGCTCGCGCGCGCCATGCGGCTGGCGTTCCTGTTGACGGTGCCGTCCGCGGTCGGCCTCATGATGCTGGCCGAGCCGATCATCTCGGTGCTCTATCAGCACGGCCGGTTTGACGCCCACCAGACCGAACAAGCCGCCGGAGCGCTGCGCTTCTATGCGACCGGCCTGTGCGGCTATGCCGCACTCAAAGTCCTGGTCAATGCGTTCTATGCGCTCGATCGGCGCAAGACACCGATGCTGGTCAGCTTCATGGCGGTGGCGCTGAACCTGCTGTTCAACTGGATCTTCACCTTTCACCTCGGCTGGGGTGTCCGCGGGCTCGCGTTCTCGACCGGATGCGTGGCCACCTTCAATTTTCTGGTGCTCTACGCGCTCATGCGCCACCGCCTCAAGCGACTCGAGACGCGACGCATGCTGGCCATGCTGGCGAAGGTCGCGACCGCTTCCGCGGCACTGGCGGCCGTCTGCTGGGCGTCACAGCACTGGCTGCTGGACGCATGGGCGACGCAGCGTTTCATCAGCAAACTCAGCGCACTGCTGCTGACCGTGTTCGTGGGCGTGCTGGTGTTCCTGGGCTGTGGCGCGGCACTGCGGATCGACGAGCTGCATGCATTGATCGAGGCGCTGCAGCGGCGGCGGCGTCGTGCCGCATGATCTCGAAGGCTGGCGTCAGACGTTCAATTTGCCTGAATTCACGGTTTGGGGCTGCACACCGCCTCGCCCTTGTCGAATACGATGCGCCAGGTGTTGTCCGTCTCGAGCCGCCAGATCGAATTGAAGCGCCCGACGATCTTGCCGGCCTGATAGACCGGACCGGTGCTCAGCGCGAGCTTGCCCGAAGCCAGCACTTCGACGTGATCCGGCGCCCACGAGAACGGGGCGTTCGGTCCATCGAAGTACGGTTGCCACTGTGCGGCCACTTCGGCGGAACCGTGTCTGACGGCGCTGCCGCTGAAGAAAACGGCATCGGGCGCCAGGAACGTGACGAAAGTCTTGAAGTCCCGCGTGGCCATGGTCTTGGCGAACGCCTGCTCGGTCGCGATGACCTGTTTGACCGCCGCGGCGGTTGCGGCACTGGCCGCTTCCGGGCTGAGCGTTGCGGTCTGGCCATGGGTATTGCCGGCTGCGGCCGGGCGGCTCGCATGCGGGCTGGTGGCGCAGCTGCTGATCAGGCACGCTGCGGCGACGACGAACGGCATCCATTGGCTATACATGACCTATCGGTCCTCCACGCGGCACAAGGCGCTATCGTCCATCGCGCCGCGCCGGTTGTCGACCGCCAGGCGGCTCACAAGGGGTCTTCGGTGTGGCGACAGAATGAGATCGAGATTGCGACCCGCGGGCGTGGCTTTCACGAGTTGACCGCTGAAGTCGAGGTGCGGCTGCGCGGCTGCGGTATCCGCACCGGGCTGTGCCATCTTTTTCTGCGCCACACCAGCGCCAGTCTCGCCATCACGGAGAATGCCGATCCCGCAGTACGCCGCGACCTGGAAAGGTTTGCTCAGCGCCTGGCGCCGGATGGCGATCCGCTGTTTCGGCACGACGCCGAAGGACCGGACGACATGCCGGCGCACGTGCGCAGCCTGCTGCTCGGCCATGAGCTGACGGTGCCGATACGCGATGGCGCGCTGGGGCTGGGCACCTGGCAGGGTATCTACCTCTGGGAACATCGCACCGGCGCGATGCAGCGCAGGATCCTGGTCACACTGACGGGAGAGGCCTGAGCGGCGCGCCGAGCGCGCCTGGCGGCGCAGCCGCTCGATTGACCGCGGCCGGACATCGGGGCAGGCTAGCCGCAGCCTCCAGGGGTGCAAGGATGGGGATCTTCAGCGACAACGTCACGACCGCATTCGAATTGCCTGGCCATCGCGTGGTGCAAAATCTGGGCGTCGTGCGCGGCATCGTCGTGCGTTCGCGCAGCCTCGTCGGGTCGATCGGAGCGGCGCTGCAGACCCTGTTCGGCGGCAATATCACGCTCTACACGCAGCTGTGCGAACGTGCGCGGCATGACGCTTACGAGCTGATGCTCAAGCACGCGCGCGAGATGGGCGCAAACGCAGTCATCGGCGTGCGCTATGACGCCACCGAGGTCGGGCCCGGCATCACTGAAGTGCTCGCCTACGGCACCGCGGTCAAGATCGATGCCGCGTAGTGCTCGAAGCGGCCCGGGCTGGCGGGCGTGACATTGAAGCCGCCGCTGGCGCAGATCGAGCGGCGGCGCCTCGCGTGGCAGCAGGCACGGGACGCGGCGCGATCGCCGCAGCAACGCAATCGCCTGGGGCAGTTTGCGACGCCGGGCGCACTCGCGCGCCAGATGCTGCACCATGCGCACCGGTTGGTCGGAGCCAGCCCGGTACGTTTTCTGGATCCCGCGATCGGCACCGGGTCATTCTACGCCGCGCTGCTGCGCGAGTGGCCGCTCGCCGCGATCCAGGCCGCCGTGGGTTTCGAGATCGATGCGCACTATGCACAGCCGTGTCGCACGTTGTGGCGCGGCACGCCGCTGCAGCTGCGGCTCGAGGACTTTACCGCCGCAGCAGCCCCGGCGCCGGAGCCGGGGCGATTCAATCTGCTGATCTGCAATCCACCGTACGTGCGTCATCACCACCTGCAGCGCTCGGCCAAGCTACGGCTGCACCAGCGCTCGATGACCGCCGCCGGTGTGCGGCTGAGCGGACTGGCCGGTCTCTATGCGCACTTCATCGCGCTCGCGCACCCGTGGATGAGCGAAGGCGCGATCGCGGGCTGGCTCATTCCGAGCGAGTTCATGGATGTCAATTATGGCCGCGAGCTCAAGCGCTATCTGCTGCATGCGGTCACGTTGCTGCGCATTCACCGCTTCGATCCGACCGAGGTTCAATTCAACGATGCGCTGGTGTCCTCGGCCATCGTGTGGCTGCGCAATCGGAAACCCGAGCGTGATCATCAGATCGAATTCACCTTTGGCGGCTCTCTGGAACGACCCAGGACGCGCGGTCTGGCGGGCGCATCCGGACTCGAGAGAGCCGCCAAATGGACCGGCTTTCCTGCGGTTCTCGGCCAGGCGCGCGCGCCCGCGGCAGTCACGCTGGGAGAAACTTTTCATGTCAAGCGCGGTATTGCCACGGGTGCCAATGCGTTCTTCATCATGACGCGTGAACAGGCTGGCGAGCGCGGCATCCCGCGCCAATGCCTGCGCCCGATTCTTCCGGGCCCGAGACAGCTGGAAGCCGACGAAGTGCTCGCCGATGAGCACGGCGAGCCGCAGCTCGCGCGCAGCCTGTGGTTGCTGGACTGCCGCCTGTCCGAGCAGCAGGTCCGCGAGGAGTATCCGCGGTTCTGGCGCTACCTCGAAGCCGGCAGGGCCGAGTTCAGCCAGGGCTACCTGTGCAGTCGGCGCGCACCGTGGTACGCGCAGGAGGCGCGCGAGCCGACCTGGTTTCTGTGCACCTATATGGCGCGTAACTGCGGTGGCGCGCACCGATTCATCTTCAATCGCTCCATGGCCATCGGCGCCAACACCTACCTGATGCTCTATCCACGCGCGGCGCTGGCACGGTTAATCGACGGCGACCCGGTGCGCGCGCGCCAGGCGTGGCAGGCGCTCCAGGGCATTGCGACCGAAGTCATGATCGCCGCCGGCCGCGTCTACGGCGGCGGCCTGCATAAGCTCGAGCCAAAGGAGCTCGCGGCCATCCCGGCCGCCGGCATCGCGGCGTTGCTGCGGGCATGAGCCGGAGCATCAATCAACTCACCAGCATGCTGATGGAGTCGCTGTTGCCCAGCGAGAATTTATCGCTCGTGGCCCTTGTGCCGCTGGGCGAGCGATAAGCGTACCGAGAGTACGCTCACGACTTGCGCTGACTCGATCGGCGGAGCGGGCGCTGATGCGGTACACATCGGGCATTGTCGCTGTTGGGCTCCTCGCGCCAGCGTACGCGGTGAGATCACCGCCGCCCAGGTACTCGCGCTGGGGTCAGTCGATCGTCTGTCGCGATCCGGTTTATCGAATCTGTTCCTGCTCATGGTGTGCCGATGCGCAGCCACCGCTGGTCGCAGCGTCTACCAGCGACTCTTTGGTACCGGCGCGCAGACCTTATATCTGTCTGAGTACGGGAGGCAAATAGGAAGCGGGACGAACTGGTAACACGCTGTTTTTGTTGGTGGGCGGTACTGGGATCGAACCAGTGACCCCTGCCGTGTGAAAGCAGTGCTCTACCGCTGAGCTAACCGCCCGAATCGCGCGGGCGCGCAAGTTTAAGCGGCGGCCCGTGGCGAATCAATCACGGCGCGGCTACCATGCGCGGCCCCGATGGGCCAACCGCGGGACCAAAGCGCAACCGCGAGACCAGGACATGACTGTCGTCACTCGATTTGCCCCGAGCCCCACCGGCATGCTGCACATTGGCGGCGTGCGCACGGCCCTGTTCTCATGGCTGCATGCGCGCCATCACGGCGGCAGGTTCATCCTGCGGGTCGAGGATACCGATCGGGAACGATCCACCGACGAAGCCGTCCGCGTGATTCTGGATGGGATGCGCTGGCTCGAGCTCGACGCCGACGAGGGACCTTACTTCCAGTCGCAACGCTACGAGCGTTACCGGGCCGTCATCGCGCAGCTGCTCGAGCGCGGTGCCGCCTACCGCTGCTATTGCACCAGGGAGGAGCTCGAGGCAATGCGCCTGCAGCAGCTAGCCCGCAAGGAGAAGCCGCGCTACGACGGGCGCTGTCGCGAGATTCAGCAGGTCCGGGCGGGCGTCGTGCCGGCCATTCGTTTCAAGAACCCGCTCGATGGCGAAGTGATCGTCGACGATCAGGTGCACGGCCGCGTCGTGTTCCACAATCGGGAGCTCGATGACCTGATCATCGAGCGCTCGGATGGCCATCCGACCTACAATTTCTGCGTGGTGGTGGACGATCTGGACATGGGCGTGACCCACGTGATCCGCGGGGACGATCATCTGAACAACACCCCGCGGCAGATGAACATGCTGCGCGCGCTGGGTGCGACCCCGCCGGTGTACGCGCACGTGCCGATGATCCTCGGACCCGATGGCGCCAAACTGTCCAAGCGTCACGGCGCGGTCAGCGTGCTGCAGTACCAGGAGGACGGCTACCTGCCCGATGCGCTGCTCAACTACCTGGTGCGTCTGGGCTGGTCGCAAGGCGATCAGGAGGTCTTCACCCGCGAGCAGATGATCGCCGCATTCGACATCAAGGACGTCAACAAGGCCGCAGCGGCCTTCGATCCCGAAAAACTGCTCTGGCTCAACCAGCAGCACCTGATGCGCGCGTCCCTGGCGACGCTGGCTGCCGGCCTGCGCTCGCGGCTGGCCGCACTCGGGGTCGCGGCGCACGACGACAAGCTGCTCGAAGGAGTTGCGAACGCGCAGCGCGAGCGCGCCCGAACGCTCAACGAAATGGCCCAGAGCAGTCTGTTCTTCTTCTGCGAACTCGAAGCGTACGATGACAAGGCCGCCCGCAAGAACCTTACGCCCGATGCGGTGCCGGTGCTAGAGGCGCTGGCGGAGGGGTTCCTGGCCCTGGTCGATTGGAACGCGGGCTCGATTCACGAAGTGGTCCATGCCGTTGCGCAGCGTTACGGGCTCGGCCTCGGCAAAGTGGCGCAACCGCTGCGCGTGGCGGTATCGGGCGGTGCGGTGTCGCCCCCGATCGACATCACGGTGGCACTGCTGGGCAGGATGACGACCTGCGGGCGCATCGAGCGCGCCGTGCGCTGGGCACTTTCCCATAATGGTTGACAGGATTCATGGGCTTGCGTACCTTCGCGCCCCTTCAGTGGGGCTATAGCTCAGCTGGGAGAGCGCTTGCATGGCATGCAAGAGGTCGGCGGTTCGATCCCGCCTAGCTCCACCACGATCGCACCGCCGTAAGACTGTCCCCATCGTCTAGAGGCCCAGGACATCGCCCTTTCACGGCGGTAACAGGGGTTCGAATCCCCTTGGGGACGCCACGTTAAGCCCGGTTACCCCGGGTAGTTGGGGACGAAACTCAGATTACCGTCTTCCAGCGACGCAGATGCCACCAGCGTGCGCAGAATTGCCTTCTTCGACTCGGCGTCACCAAACTCGAGTTCGTTCTGGTATCGGGAAACGAATGAACGCAGACTCTGTTCGTCCCTTCGCGTAAGTTCACGCCCCGCGGTTGGTGCAATGACTTGCAATTATGCGGCCAGCACTACGCGCTGCGATTCGAGTTCGTCGATTTTGCTCAGCGAGGGTCGCTGATGCGCGACTTCGGTCAACAGGGCAGTTAGGTTACTGATTTGGCGGTCAATTTTCTTCAGCCGCACTTTAATGCCCTCGACCCTGCCTTGGCGGCTGGCGCTCGTTTTCAATTTGAGTCTTACCAGTTGATCTCGAATGTAATCGAGTGTGTGGATGGTTAAGATATTGCGTGAACAGCGCGTGAAGGACAGCCGTGCTCCACGGTTTCTTTCTTGACGCCCCGACTGCCACAACGCTGATGACATTTGTAGTGCCCCCGCGTCCCCGTCGAAATTAGCGGCACAAGTACATCGTAGCAGGCCGGCGAGTAAGTAGGGGCTGCGAAGGCCGCGCCGCTGTTTCCGCGCGTTTTGCGCACGTTGGCTCAGGAGCAATTCGGCCTGCTCATCGGAGATCATTTTCTCGTGCGCATTCCGCTAGATATCCCACTCGTCCCTCGGACGGAGCTTTTTGCCGCCAAGATAGCCTCGGTTCACCCTTTCGTCATGTTGATTCCAGGCCGTGTGACCTGCGTATGTCAGCGCGTTGTCTTCGATACCTATGAGAGTCCCGAGCGGCGGGTCCAGGCCGGTCATTGAAGCGGCGGCGGTGCTGTTGTGCGTGCTCGCCGGGGCCGATCCAATCGCCCCGCGAAGTGGAAGTACGCGCATTCCAGGCGAGACCAATACATGCGGATAGACAGTGCTGACGTATGGGGTAGGGTGAGCAACGGCGAGGCGGGGCACTGCGAAGAGCCGAGCGGGACGATATACTCCTTCTGGGGGCTACGCTGTCACAAGTAAAACCAATTCATCACCGCCATCGACAGAATAATCATCAAAAGCGCGGACGCCGCGGCTCGATGCGACTTGCCATTCGGAAATCTATGACGACTATCGCGAATATTGGCCACGACTGGAAGGGACTCATGGGCGATCGGGGCTGGTATCCGCTGGGCGCCATGCGAATCGCCTGGATCATGGAAGCTGGACAGCATATGTCAGATATCTCGGAGGTTGATCGCGGTCGTGCCGCCGCGAATGCGCACGTGGACGGCGACTACCTCGAAGATGGTCAGCGGATCTTTATTGCGAATCGGGCGCACTCGGGACTCTGGTCGTAGATCTTGGCGCTGACTTGTCCGACGGTCTGATGTTTCAAGCCTTCGCAACGACAGCCGGGGAACAGCTTAACCATGGAGCACATCCTCACTGGTCGGGCGCATTGCGCGCATGCCGTTGCATGTTCGATTCGGAGAACACCGAGGCTCGAAAGCGTGCCAGGCTCGTTCCCCGGGCAATTCAGCGCCAGAATGAGTTCGAGCTGTTGTAGTCGAGGCCCCGAGCTGTTGGTGGAGGCATTCCTGCGCCCTCGTGGCACTGTAGGGGCGCAGGGGGCCGTGGGCCCGAGGCGTGCGCTTTTGCGAGCCGCCCGCCCTCCGACGGCCGGTCGGTGAACCGTCTAAACCGCGGTCATAATCGGTAACTATGCCAAGATTCCCGAGAGGCCTCGGGTTTCCTGCTCATGATCGAGCTTGAGAGCGCGCTTGGGGGGGTAACGGAGGGCGTCTGACGGTAGACTAGCCCTGTATAGCATTTAGCACTCCTGAGG
>JBIODC010000019.1:0-42246 GCA_044440135.1 Steroidobacterales bacterium
GAGAAAGAGGTGAAGTGGGCGGATCTGCGCTTTACGGACACCCGGGGCAAGGAGCAGCACGTGAGCATTCCGTCGCGCTACGTGACGGAGGAATTCTTTGTTGAAGGCAAGATGTTCGACGGCTCCTCGATTGCGGGCTGGAAGGGGATCAACGAGTCGGACATGATTTTGCTGCCGGATGCCTCCACGGCGGTGCTGGATCCGTTTTTTGAGGACACCACGGTGGACATTCGCTGTGATGTGATCGAGCCGGCGACGATGCAGGGCTATGAGCGCGATCCGCGCTCGCTGGGCAAGCGCGCGGAAGGCTATCTGAAGTCCACCGGGATCGCCGATTCGGCGCTGTTCGGGCCGGAGAACGAATTCTTTATTTTTGACAGCGTGCGCTGGGGCGCGGACCTGCGCAGTGCGTTCTACGAGATCGATTCGATCCAGGGGGCGTGGAACTCGGAGACCCGCTACGAGGAGGGCAACAAGGGGCATCGGCCCGGGATCAAGGGCGGGTATTTTCCGGTGCCGCCGGTGGATGCGTATCAGGACATACGCGCCGCGATGTGCAAGGCGTGCGAGGAGATGGGGCTGGTGGTGGAGGTGCATCACCACGAGGTGGCCACGGCGGGGCAGGCCGAGATCGGGATCGGGGCCAACACGCTGGTGAAGAAGGCCGACGAGGTGCAGATCCTGAAGTATGCGCTGCTGAATGTGGGGGCGAACTACGGCAAGAGCGTGACCTTCATGCCCAAGCCGCTGGTCGGGGACAACGGCAGCGGCATGCACGTGCACCAGTCGCTGTCCAAGGACGGCAAGAACATCTTTGCCGGGGACAAGTACGCGGGGCTGTCCGAGACCTGCCTGTATTACATCGGCGGCATCATCAAGCACGCCAAGGCGCTCAACGCGCTGACCAATGCGACCACCAACAGCTACAAGCGCCTGGTGCCGGGCTTTGAAGCGCCGACCTTACTGGCCTACTCGGCGCGCAACCGTTCGGCCTCGATCCGGGTGCCGTGGGTGTCGAGCCCGAAGGCGCGGCGCATCGAGGTGCGCTTTCCGGACTCCACCGCCAATCCGTACTTTGCGTTTGCGGCGATGATGATGGCGGGGCTGGATGGCATCCAGAACAAGATTCACCCCGGGGATCCGTCCGACAAGGATCTGTACGACCTGGAGCCCGAGGAGGCCAAGCACATCCCGACCGTGTGCCACTCGCTCGACATGGCGCTCGAGCACCTGGATCGCGACCGGGACTTTCTCAAGCGCGGCGGGGTGTTCACCGACGATGTGATCGATGCCTATATCGGTCTGAAGATGCAGGAAGTCACGCGCTTGCGCATGACCACCCATCCGGTCGAGTTCGATATGTACTACAGCGTCTGAGGTACCCGTGAGGCGTGGCACGGAATCCGCGGCAGTCAGAACCCGGCACTGTGGAACCCGCACCGAACGAGGTTTTTGGGTGTCAGCGGGCCCGGGCGGGGCTATGCTTGCAGTCGATGAAACGCCTCGTCTCACCCGCTCTGCTGGCGGTGCTGGCCGTGCTGGCCCCGCCGGGCCTGCTGCTCCTGAGCGGCAACGCCGTGGCGCAGACCAAGACCACCTATCGGTGGGTCGATGCCCAGGGCGTGGTGCATTACTCGGATACGCCGCAGCCGGGTGCGCAGGTGATCCAGTTGCCCTCGGCGCAAACCTATCGCGCGCCGCCGCTGCCGGCGGCCGCGCCGAATTCGGCGGCATCGAATGCAGCGCCGGGAAGGCCGCTCGCGCCGAACGACGCGGCCTCGCCGTATCAATCCTGCGGCATCACCGAGCCGGCGACCGACGCGTCGTTTTTCGCTCCCGGTTCGATTGCGGTTGCGGTGCAGCTCGCTCCGGGGCTGCGGCCTGGGGACCAGCTCACCGTGACGCTCGACGGTTCACCGCTCGCCCCGACGGCGCCCGGCGCTGCGAGCTACCAGGTGCCGGCGCCCGAGCGTGGCGCCCATACGCTGAATGCAATGGTGAGCGACCCAGACGGCAAGCCGGCCTGCCGTGCCGCGCCGGTCACGTTCTACGTGCAGCGCCCCTCGATGCTTTCTCCGGCCTCGCCCGTTCCGAAGCACTGAGGCCCATCCTAGCGCCGCGACGACGCGCCCTGCCGGAGGCGCGCGGTGGCGATTGAGCAATTCTCACCGTCGCCACTGTCGCATTTCGACCCGGCCGATCTGCTCGACGTCCTGTCGACCGGCGTGGTCGTGCTCGATGGCCACCTGTGCGTGGTCTATGCCAACGTCGGTGCGCAGGATCTGCTCGCGGTGGGGCTGAACAAGGCCCGCGGCCGCCCGATCACCGAGCTGTTTGCCGACCCGTTGGCGCTCGATGGCATCCTGCGCCGCTCGCTGGCGCGCAACGAGACCTGTTCCGGCCATGAGATCCTGCTGACGCCGATCGGCCTGGCGGGCAAGCGCGACCCGGTCGTGGTGGACGTGACCGCGACGCCGCTCGAAGGCCAGGTCACGGGAACGCACCTGCTGCTCGAGCTCGCCGACGCCAGGACGCGGCAGCGAATCACGCGCGAGAGCGAGATGCTCTCGCGGCTCGATGGCAGCCGGCTGATGATTCGCCAGCTCGCGCACGAGATCAAGAATCCGCTGGGCGGCCTGCGCGGCGCAGCGCAGCTGCTCGATCGCGAGCTGCACAATGGCGGGCTCAAGGAATACACCACGGTCATCATCAACGAAGCCGATCGGCTGCGCGCGCTGGTGGACAGCATGCTTGGCCCGTCGCGCCCGCCGCAGATGACGCAGGTCAACATTCACGAGCTGTGCGAGCACGTGTTCCACCTGCTGCGCAGCGAGGCGCCGGCGGGCGTGGTGATCGATCGCGACTACGATCCGAGCCTGCCCAGCGGCCAGTTCGATCGCAATGAGATCATCCAGGCGCTGCTCAACGTCGCTCGCAACGCGCTGCAGGCGGTGGACCCGGTCGCTGGCCGCGTCACGCTGCGTACGCGCGTACTGTCGAACATCAATATCGGCACCGAGCGCCATCGCCTGGTGGCGAACCTTCAGATCGAGGACAACGGGCACGGCGTACCGCCGGAGTTGTATCGAAGCGTGTTCTACCCGCTGGTCACGAGCCGCCCGAACGGCACCGGCTTGGGACTCGCAGTGGCCCAGGATCTCGTGACTCGGCATCGCGGCATCGTCGAGTTCGAGAGCCGTCCGGGCTGCACCGTATTTTCCCTGTTATTGCCGCTCGAGGGCACCGAATGAATGCACAACCTCTGCGCGTTTGGCTGGTCGACGACGACACTTCGATCCGCTGGGTACTGGAACGGGCGCTGAAGAACGGCGGCATGCTGCCGAAGGCGTTCGATGCCGCGGAGTCGGCGCTGGCAGCGCTGCGCAATGACACGCCGGATGTGTTGATCACCGACATTCGGATGTCCGGACAGTCGGGACTCGACCTGCTGCGCCGGGTGCACGACGCCCATCCGGAGCTGCCGGTCATCGTGATGACCGCGTACTCGGATCTGGGCAGCGCGGTCTCGGCCTATGAGAGCGGGGCATTCGAATACCTGGCGAAGCCGTTCGATATCGATCAGGCGGTCGACCTCGTCAAGCGCGCCGCGGCCGCCGGTGTGCGCAGCGGCGAGTCCGCCAGCGCGCCGACGCCGACGATCCCCGATCTGCTCGGTCGTGCGCCTGCGATGCAGCAGGTGTTTCGCGCCATCGGCCGCCTGTCGCGCTCGAGCGTGAACGTGTTGATCACCGGCGATTCCGGCACCGGCAAGGAGCTCGCAGCGCGCGCGCTGCACGAGCACAGCCCGCGTGCCAACAAGCCGTTCATTGCGCTCAATACTTCGGCGATTCCGGCCGAGCTGCTCGAGTCCGAGCTGTTCGGCCACGAGAAGGGCGCATTCACCGGGGCCGACAGCCTGCGGCGCGGCCGCTTCGAGCAGGCCGATGGCGGCTCGCTGTTCCTGGATGAGATCGGCGACATGTCGACCTCGCTGCAGACACGACTGCTGCGCGTGCTGGCTGAAGGCGAGTTCTACCGCGTCGGTGGCCAGACCCCGATCCGCGTCGACGTGCGGGTGATCGCGGCGACTCACCAGAATCTCGAGGAACGGGTGCGCCAGGGACTGTTCCGCGAGGACCTGTTCCATCGTCTCAACGTGATTCGCATCGAGCTGCCGCCGCTGCGCGCGCGGCGCGAGGACGTGCCGGACCTGCTCGAGCACTACATGCGCATCGCCGCGCAGGAGCTCGGCGTCGAGCCGAAGACGCTGAACGCGGATGCGAGCGAGAAGCTCAGCGCCTATTCCTGGCCGGGCAACGTGCGCGAGCTGGTGAATCTGTGCCGCCGGCTCACGGTGCTGGCACCGGGCAATGAGATCCGCGCGGAAGATCTGCCGCCGGAGATCATCGGTGCGGTGTCGACTGCCCCGACCGAGCAGGACTGGACCAGCGCGCTGGCCACCTGGGCCGACCGGCAGTCGCTGGCAGCGCCGCGGCCGCTGCTCGACGATGCGCTGCCGGCCTTCGAGCGCACATTGATACGCGTGGCGCTGCGGCACACCCAGGGCCATCGGCAGGAGGCGGCAAAGCTGCTGGGCTGGGGACGCAATACGCTGACGCGCAAGCTCAAAGAGCTGGGGATGGCGGACATCGACGATCAGGACTGAGGCGACGGCGCCGACAGCCGGCGCGCCATCTTCGCCGTTAGTCCTGCGCGACCGGAAGCCGGTAGTCGGCGGCAGCCGTTGAGAGGTATCGAACCATAGGGCGCAAATTTAATTATCAAATTTGCGCCCTATGGTTCGATACCTCTAATCGATCGAGCACCGGATACACGGTTCCTGCCACGAAGGTATAGCGGTGCGATGGCACGCCCGGGCGTGGCGGTGTTGTTATCATCCCCGATCGCCTATGTCGAACTTCTCCGAACTCGCGCACCAGACGCTGATCGATAACAGCCCCACCGCGTGGCTGTACGCGGCGGCGGCATTCCTGCTGACCTTCACGGTGCTGCCGGTGATCCGCGGCTACCTGCGTGCGCGCCGCCAGCGCTACGCCGGTCGCGACCTGCCGCTGGCGGTGGCGCTGGTCGCGCACCTGGCCGACCGCACCAGCCGCGTGGTGCTGTGGATCGTTGCGCTGTACGCGGCCGAGCGCATCCTGACGTTGCCGTTGCGCGTCGACCAGGCCTTCCAGGTCGCGATCGTCGTGGGTTGCTGGCTGCAAATCGGTATCTGGAGCGCTGCGGCGGCCCGCTTCATGTTGCACCGGCACGAGACCCGTGCCGGCGATGCGCGTCTCTCCGGCACCATGGACGTCGTTCTGTTCGTGCTCGGACTCATCATCTGGGTGGTCGTCGCGCTGCTGGCGATGGAGAATCTCGGCATCAACGTCGGGCCGCTGATCGCCGGGCTCGGTGTCGGCGGCATCGCGATCGCACTGGCGGTGCAGGCGATCCTCGGCGACCTGTTTGCGTCGCTGTCGATCGCGCTCGACAAGCCGTTCGTCATCGGCGATACGCTGCGTGTCGATACCTTCGAGGGCGCCGTGGAACAGATCGGCATCAAGAGCACGCGCCTGCGCAGCGTCACCGGCGAGCAGATCATCATCGCCAACGCGGACCTGCTCAAGAGCCGCGTACGCAATCTGGGGCGCGCGAGCGAGCGGCGCGCGCTGTTCACGCTGTCCCTGGCCTACGACACGCCGCTCGAGATACTGCAGCTGGTGCCGAAGCTGGTGGCCGATGCGGTCGCCAGCTATGCGGGCACGCGCTTCGTGCATTGCATGTTGCGCGAGCTGGGCGAATCGGCGCTGCTGTACGAAGTCTGCTTCTTCGTCGAGAACACCCCGGCGCGCAATCCGACCGCCGCTCAGGACCAGGTCAATCGTGAAATCCTGCGTTCGTTTGCCGCCGAAGGCATCGAATTCGCCTACCCGACGCGCACGTTGTGGCTGCGCGAGCCACGGCTGGATGTGCCACCCGGCGTCAAGCCTGATCGCTGAACGGCGTCGGCGGCGTGTAGGTCGTAAAGCGCAGGCGCCAGCGGGCCAGCAGGCCGATGATCGCAATCCGATTGAGTCCGCGCAGCAAGCCGTGGGCATCGATCCATTCCACGTAGCGCTGGTACACGGGATCGAGCGCCAGGTGCCGCTCCTCGGTCTTGGCCCGCATGTAGTAGATCAGGTTGAGCAGTACCAGCAGCAGGCAGCGGCGCAGTGTGGCCTCGAGCCCGCCGGTGAGCATGAACGGCGTCGAGATCAGCCACCACGACAGATTCTTCGCCAGGTACGCCGGATGCTTGGTGTAGCGATAGGGGCCGTTGGTGATGATGCCGCGATGAGTCAGGTTCGAGAAGCGCGCGCCAAAGGCGATGGTCGCCCAGACGTAGACCGCGACCAGGAACAGGATCAGGCAGCCCCACAGGACATACAGCCACGGCGTGTCGTGAAACCACGCGCCCCACGACAGGCCGGTGTCGTAGTCGATGTACTGCCGGCTGATCAGCGACCAGAACGGCTGATAGCACACCAGCGCGCTGACCCAGCCGAGCGCGCTGGGCTCGGTGGAGCGAATGTGCGTGTCGGTGGCCTTCAGCGACATCAGGTAGGTCATCGACACCAGGCTCACGTCGATGAAGTACATGAAGAAGTACGACCAGTCGAAGACGCCCTGGAAGTTGTGCAGCAGATTCAGATCGTAGTGCAGCAGCTTGTTCAGGTTGTCGCAGAAGTAGGTGAACATCAGCGGCAGGAAGAAGCCCTTCACGAGCCAACCGAGCAGATGCTGTCCGATCAGCTTCGGATCCAGGCCGCGCCAGCGCCCGAGCAGCAGCTGCCCGGTCTGCCACAGGCCGTCCAGCGGCTGCGCCAGGCGTCGGTCCACCCAATAGAGGTACGGCGGGGCAAGCACGGCCCACGCCGGCAGCAGCACCTCGAGTGCCGCGTAGTAGTTGCCGTAGAAATCGTGGCCCTGGTAGTACTCGGGGAACAGCCAGTACAGCAGTGCGATGAATCCGATGCTGCCAGCGAGGCCGACGCATTTGATGCCCACGCGCGGCCAGTTGCCTCGCGCCGCCGTCGCCGTGAGTACCCGCCGCTGTACCTTCTGCCACAGCAGATCGGGCAGGAATATGCCCAGCGCGGTGCAACCCATCACGACCAGAGCCAGGTACGCGATCTGGTCGAACAGCGGCCAGAAATTCAGCGCCGCGACCGCCGTAAGCAGGGTCGCAACGCCCGCCCATGCGACGCCCGCATGCGTTGCCGACGGCGGCAGCGTCGCGCTCGAGCTAGCCATCAATACTCCGATCGATCCGTATAGTGTGTCATGGCGCCATTGTGCCATGCCGCTGATCCGGTTCTGCTACCCTTGATCACTCACGAGTGATAACGACGCCCTGATGCGTGAGCCCACTGCGCCGACTGGCACCGACCGTCCATCACCGCAAGCGCGAAACGAGCACTGGCTGCGATGGGCCTTCGGTGTCGTGGTGCTTTGCCGGTTGCTGTTCCCGTTCTTCGATTCGCCGCTGGCACACCTGTTCTCCGATCCCGCCCGGCACTGGTCCAACGGTGGACGGTTCTTCGTCCCGGATCTGATCGGTGCCGGCGACCCGTTCCTGTACCAGCTGTGGATCTATCTGCTGCGCTACGTCAGCGACGACGATGCAGCGAGCATCGTGCTCGCCTGCGGGCTGTTGTGTGCCGCGATGCCCTACGGCTGGTACCGCGCGCTGCGCGAATTGCTGCCCAGGACCCAGGCTCTGGCCGGCGGCCTGATCATCGCTGTGGTACCGGCGTTCGTCGGCATCTACGCCTATTTCATGACCGAGACGCTGCTGCTGACGCTGACCGGTTTCGCGTTCTGGGCGACGTTTCGCGCGGCGCGCAAGCATACCCTGGCGGCGTTCGCGGTGGCGAGCGCACTCTGGGTGTGCGCGCTGTTCACGCGCAGCATCGCATTGCCGATGGCCGCACTGTGCCTCGCGACGCTGTGGGTCACGCAGCGTCAGCGACTCGCCAGGGCGGCGATAGCGCTGGCGGCATTCGCCGTCATGGCGCTGCCGGCCGGGCTGCACGCCCGCTCGACGCTAGGGTTCTTTGCGCCGCTCGGCAATTTCTATCTGTCCGAGATCTACAGCGCGAGCGGCAGGCATGACATCAGCATCGATGCCGGAGCGCTCGGCGGCTGGGCCTTCGGAACGCCGAGTTTCTACAATCCGACGTTTTACCCGTTCTCCGACTGGACCACCGACCGGCGCGGCACGGTCGCGATCCGGATCGATGTGTCGCGCGGGCGCTCGACCTGGATCGAGGAGAAGCAGCGCGTGCAGGCCGAGCGCACGTTTCCGTGGTGGCGCCAGTACGAGGAAAATCTGCTCTATCTGCTGTTCGGCCAAAGCTGGCCGGACAACGATCCCAATTCGCTGAGCGGTCTCGCGACCGTGTGGACGCGCTGGCTGTGGCCGCCGCTGATGCTCATGGTCGCGTGCGGCGCCGTGCGTCGCGGCTTTCGTGGCCGGGAATGGCTGCTGCCGGCGTGCGCGCTCGGCATGCTGCTGTCGCTCGCGCTCCAGCGCGATGGCATCATCGAGGGCCGCTACCGCAAACCAATCGATCCGGTGCTGCTCGCGGCCGCCATCGTGCTCTATTGCCCCAGGCGCACCAGTCATGGCTCGAGCAGCCTGCAGGAAATCTCCTCCTACGACGCCAGCTTCTTCGAGTACGTCAATGCGAGCGCCCGCGCGGCGGCCGAACGCATCGTGCCGCTGCTGCAGCAGCAGCTGTCCCCGGATTCGGTGCTCGATGTCGGCTGCGGCGAGGGCGCATGGCTCGCGGTGTGGCAGAGCCACGGCGTGGACGATGTGTTCGGAGTCGATGGAGCCTATGTGGATCGCGGCAAGCTGCTGTTTGCGCCCGAACGTTTTTGCGCACATGATTTGGCGCAACCGTTCGATCTTGGGCGCAGCTTCAGCGTGGTCCAGTGCCTCGAGGTGGCCGAACATCTGCCCGCAAGCGGCGCTGAAGCGCTGATCGGCAGCTTGACGCGTCACGGCGAGGTCATCGTTTTTTCGGCCGCACCGCCCGGCCAGGGCGGCCACGAACATGTCAACGAACGCAGCTATGACTATTGGCGTGCGCTGTTCTCGCGCCGCGGCTACCTGGCACTGGATTTCCTGCGGCCGCGCATTCTTTCCGATCCGGCTATCGATCGATGGTATCGATACAACACGCTGCTGTACGTGAGCCGCGATAGGGTGGCACGCTTGAGCGAAGTCCTGCAGGCCAGTCTGGTCCCGGAAAGCCGCGGCGTGCCTGACCTGTCGCCGCTGAGCTACCGGATCCGAAAGCAATTGGTGAGCCGCGTGCCGGTGCCGCTGATGACGGCGATCGCGCGCATCAAAGAGCGTGCCATGCGGGGCCAGCCGCGGCGCAATCCGCCGCCGGGCAGCGCATGACGCTGTCATCGATCCTCATGCTGCTGGCCGCATCGCTGGCCGCCGCCGCCGGACAGCTGCTGCTGAAGGTTGGCGCGCAGCACAAGACCCACGCCGTGGAATTCCTCAACACGCCGATGGCGATCGGGCTGCTGCTGTACCTGTGCGGCACGGTCCTGTGGATCTACGTGCTGTCGAAGGAAAAGCTGGTGCTGGTCTATGCATTCACGGCGCTGACCTTCGTCCTGGTGTACCTCGGTGCGGTGCTGACGCTCGGGGAAAGCCTCACGCTCAAGGCCGGCGGCGGCGTGCTGCTGGTGCTGGCCGGCCTGTACCTGCTGGCCAGCGGATGAACGAGCTCGACAGCACAGGCGCAGCCATCACTGTGCCCGAGTACCCGGCGGTGACGTTCGTCGTGCCGTGCCACAACGAGGAGCTGGTGGTCGAGGGCACCGCGGCAGCGCTGCTCGCGCTGATCGAGCAGCAGCGCGACATCGGGCGCTGCGGCCCCCGCAGCCTGGTGCTGTTCGTCGACGACGGCAGCACCGATCGGACCTGGGCCCTGATCGAGCGGCTGGCGCAGGCGTATCCGGGCCGCGTTGCCGGCCTGCTGCTGTCGCGCAACGTGGGTCACCAGCACGCGCTGCTCGCCGGACTGACCATCGCGCCCGGCGATGTGCTGATCAGCATCGATGCCGATCTGCAGGACGATCTGACGGTGATCCCGCAGATGCTCGACCATTACCAGCAGGGTCATGACATCGTGTACGGCGTGCGCGGCCTGCGCGCGAGCGATACCCGCTTGAAACGCATGACCGCGGCCGGCTTCTACGCGCTGATGCGCCGCCTCGGTGTCGACGTCATCGACAACCATGCCGACTACCGGCTGATGAGCCGCCGGGCCGTGGAGATCCTGCGCCAGTACCGCGAAGTCAACCTGTTCCTGCGCGGTATCGTGCGGCTGATCGGCTTGCGCTCGGCGCAGGTCGTCTACGATCGGCGCGAACGCACCGCCGGCTCGACCAAGTACTCGCTGTCGCGCATGGGGGCGCTGGCGCTCGACGGCATCACCTCGTTCTCGGCGGTGCCGTTGCGCGTGATTTCGGTGCTGGGACTGCTGACCTCGCTGTTTGCCCTCGCGGTCAGCGTCTGGGTCCTCATCGTCGCGGTCACCAATCCATCGGCGGTGCCGGGCTGGGCTTCGACCGTGCTGCCGATCACGTTCATTGGCGGCGTGCAGATCCTCTCGATCGGCGTGCTCGGTGAGTACATCGGCAAGATCTACATGGAGACCAAGCGCCGGCCGCGGTTCATCGTCGAGCGCGCCGTGGGCCTGCCGCTCCCGGGGACCTCCGCTGTCGTTGCCGGCGACGATGCCGACGACGACCGGCAGCGCCGCTAGCGCGCTACGGCTCCTGCGGCAGGAAGATCCACAGCAGGATGTAGAGCAGCAGCCCGGCGCCAAAATACAGCAGCGCCAGGCAGAAGATCACACGCCAGGCCCACGACGGCAGGTCGGTGCTCTTGCCCAGTCCGCCGCACACCCCGCCGATGATGCGGTCACTGCGGGAGCGCGCAAGCCGATGTAAAAACGAGCTGTGGGTGCCGGTGCGCGCGCTCGCGGGCTCGCCCAGCACCTGCGCCTTGGCGCGCGCAAATTCCTCGTCGCTGATCGCGCCGCGGTCGCGCAGGCTCTGCAGCCGCTCGAGTTCTTCGGCGATGCTCATGGGTGAGAGCCTAGCAGGCGGCGCCGGCGGCGCGCACGTCCATATTCAGTGTACCGACCAGCTGCGACACCGAGCTTAAGGCCTGCGAGCCGAGATATTGCGCGAGCCCGGAGTTGACGCTCTTGCACAGCAGCGGGTCGTAGAACAGCGCGGTGCCGAGACCGACCGCAGTGGCGCCGGCGATCATGAACTCGAGCGCATCCTGGACACCGGCAATGCCACCCTGGCCGATGATCGGAATGCGCTTCGGGGCGGCGACTTCATAGACTTCCCGCACCTTGAGCAGCGCGATCGGCTTGATCGCCGGGCCCGAGAGGCCGCCCTGGCCGTTGCCGAGCACCGGTCGGCGGCCGGCTATATCCACCGCCATGCCGGTCACGGTATTGATGACCGCGAACGCGTCGGTGCCGGCCTCGATGCAGACGCGCGCGTTCTCGCGGATATCGGTCTGGTTTGGCGACAGTTTGGTGATCAGGGGTTTGCTGGTGACGCGGCGACACGCCTCGACCACGCGCGCCGACATCTCGGGCACATTGCCGAACTGCACGCCGCCCTGCTTGATGTTTGGGCACGAGATGTTGATCTCGATCGCATCGATGGGCGAGTCGTCGAAACGGCGCGTGACTTCGACGTACTCCTCGATGGTCGAGCCGCACACGTTGGCTATGAACCGGGTTTCGCTGAAGTCGAGCGTCGGCAGGATCCGCCTCACCACATAGTCGACGCCGGGATTCTGCAGGCCGATCGCGTTGAGCATGCCGGCGGGCGTTTCATAGACCCGGTGCGGTGCATTGCCCAGTCGGGGCGCACCGGTGGTTCCCTTGAGCACGATCGCGCCCGCGTCGCGATTGCTGAAGCCCTCGACGCGCGTGTATTCCTCGCCGAAGCCGACGCATCCGGACAGCAGTACGATCGGCGATGAGAGCTCGAGCCCGCAGAAGCGCAGCCCCAGCAATGGCGGTGCAGCAGTCACGGCACTGGTGGCGTTCATCGCCCGATTATCTCTTTGCAGGTCGGGCGTAACAATGCACGACAGTGATCGCTTAGGCTAGTGCGGTGTTTCACGTGATTCTCTACCAGCCCGAGATCCCGCCGAACACCGGCAACATCATCCGGCTTTGCGCCAACACCGGCTGCGCGCTGCATCTGATCGAGCCGCTCGGTTTCGAGCTTGATCGAAGCTCGGTGCGGCGCGCGGGACTCGACTATGCGGAGCTTGCGATCCTGCGCCGCTACCCGGACCTGGCCGCGTGCCTGGCGCAGCTGCCGCAGCCGCGGCTGTTTGCGGTCGAGACCGGCGCGGGCGGCTGCTACAGCGAGGCGCGGTACCGGCCGGGCGACGCGTTTCTGTTCGGCCCGGAAACGCGCGGGTTGCCGGGCGAACTGCTGCAGGCGCAGCCGGCGGAGCGGCGGATCCGCATTCCGATGCGGCCGGGCAATCGCAGCCTCAATCTGGCCAATGCCGTCGCCGTGGTGGTGTACGAGGCCTGGCGTCAGAACGGATTCGCGGCCCCGGCCCCGCCCTGACGAAGCGCGCTAGTCGAACTCCGGTCTGATCGGCCGCATCATCAGCCCGCGCACCACCTGCTCGGCGGGCAGATGCTCGTAGAGCACGCCATAGATGCCTTCGGCGATCGGCATCACCACGTGCTCGCGGGCGGCGACGCGACGCAGTGCTACGGCCGCGTGGTAACCCTCGACCACCTGGCCGATCTGGGCCAATGCCTGCTCGACGCCGGCGCCCTGGGCCAGCGCCAGGCCGAAGCGGCGGTTGCGCGAGTGGTCGTCGGTACAGGTCAGCACCAGGTCGCCGAGGCCGGCGAGGCCCATGAAGGTCTCGCGGCGCGCACCCAGCGCGACCCCGAGGCGCGTCATCTCGACCAGGCCGCGCGTGATCAGCGCGATGCGCGTGTTGGCGCCGAAGCCCAGGCCGTCCGACAGGCCGGCACCGATTGCGAGCACGTTCTTGACCGCGCCGCCGACTTCGACGCCGGTGATGTCGGTCGAGGTGTAGGCGCGAAAGTTGGTCGAGGACAGATCGTGTGCGAGCGTCTCGGCATAGGCGGCATCGGGCGAGGCAATGGTCATCGCGGTCGGCAGGCCGGCGCCGACTTCGGCCGCGAACGTCGGCCCGGAGAGCACGGCGACGGCGCGGCCGGAGCCCAGGACCTCACGCGCGACCTCATTGGGCAGCTTGCCGCTGTCGAGCTCGAAGCCCTTGGTCGCCCAGCACAGGCGCGTGGCGGCCGGCAGCAGCGGCTTGAGCCGGGTCAGCAGGTCCCGAAAGCCATGGCTCGGCACGGCGATCAACACGTCGTTGACGCCGTCGATCACCTCGCCGAGCTCGGCGCTCAGCTGCAGGCTGTCGGGGAAGCGGACGTCGGGCAGGTAGCGCCGGTTGGTGCGCTCGGCGCTCATTGTCGCGATGTGCGCGCGATCCCGGCCCCACAGCCGCGCCGGCCGCCCGGCACGCGCGCACTGGATCGCAAGCGCGGTGCCCCACGAGCCGGCTCCGAGCACGGCAATGTCGGCATGCACGAAGGCGGTTGCCGGCACGGCAGCGGCTCCTAGTTCCGGGTCGCGTTGGCGCCTTCGTTCTGCGAGTTGGCAAACAACGCGTCGAAGTTCACCGGCGGCAGCAGCAGCTGCGGAAAGCCGCCCTGGCTCACGAGCTGTGACACCACGGCGCGTGCGTAGGGAAACAGCACGTTCGGGCAGATGCTGCCGACCGCGCGTTTGAACTCGTCGGCGGACAGATTCTGCATCACGAACACGCCGGCCTGTTTGACCTCGACCAGGAAGATGGTCTGATCGGCCTGCTTGGCCGACACCGTGATGGTCAGCACCACCTCGCGCACGTCGCCGGCGAGCGGTTGCACGCTGGTATTCAGATCCAGCGAGATCTGCGGATTCCATTCGCCGTTGCCCCGCGGGCCCTGCGGCGACTCGAACGAGCAGTCCTTGAGGTACACGCCTTGCAGCGCCAGAGTGGTCGAGGATGCCGCGGTATCGGTCGCGGCGGGGGCTTGATCGGTGGCCATATGTCGTAAACCTTCCTGCCTAGGGGCGTTCCGGATCGGTGGGGAATCGGCAAAGTGCGCGCATGTCAGCGCTGCTGCAGCAGCGGATCCAGGCCGCCGGCCGCATCGAGCCCGTACAGCTCGTCCGAGCCGCCGACATGGCGTTCGCCGATGAAAATCTGCGGCACGGTGTACTGGCCGCCGCTGCGGGCGATCATCGCCTCGCGCTGCTCGGGTTGGGCCTCGATATCGATCTCCTCGAGAGCGACGCCCTTGCGGGTGAGTAACGCGCGCGCGCTCTCGCAGTACGGGCACCAGGATTTCGAGTACATCAGCACGCGCGCGCCGGACGGTTTCTGCGCGTCGCTCATTCACGTGCCAGCGGCAGGTTCTCCGCGCGCCAGGCGGTGATGCCGCCGCGCAGATTGAACACCTTGGTGAAGCCCTGCTGCGTGAGGGCCCGCACGGTGGCGGCCGCCGTGGTGCCGCGGTCGCAATACACGATCAGCGGGCGCTCCTTGTATCTCTTGAGCGCGTCGGCGCCGGCCGCGATCTGCGCCGGGTCGAAATGGCGCGCGCCGCTGATGTGGCCTTGCTCGAAGGCTTCGGATGCGCGCAGGTCGAGCACCGTGGCGCCCTGGTTCATCAGCCGGATCACATCCTGGGGCGCAAGCGCCGCGAAGCTCTGGGCGCGCAGGCGCAGCTCGTAGGCGAGCACCGCCGCCGCGGCTGCAAGCGCGAACGCTGCAAGCCACGGATGGTGGCTGGAATATTCGAGCAATCGGTCCATCGGGTTGAGAACACGCTCCGGTACAGCGGGCCGTTCATTATACCGGGTCGGCCGCGAGCGCAGGGCCGAAGCGGTACGCTGCGATCGAAGGCGGTGCAGACGGCGTGCGGGCCGGCGTGGAATACTCGCGTCCGACTTTCACTGCACCCCCGTAAAGGTATGCGGTCCCGTTACCTCGCCCCGATGGTGTTTCTGGTGGCACTCCTGCTCGCGCCGCCGGCTGAGCTCGATGCCGCAGCGCCAGCAAAAACCGAAGCCGAGCTGCGGTCGCTGCGCGAGAAGATCGAGCGCATCACGCAGCAGGTCAGCCGCGACGCGCTCGAGCGGGACCGACTGTCGGGCAACCTGCGCGCCGCGGAACTCTCGCTCGGTCAGGCGCGCGGCGAGCTCGGCCACGCCAACCGCGAGCTCGCCGATCGCAGTGCACGCCGCGCGGCACTGGCCCAGGACCGGATGCAGCAGCAGCAGACGCTGGTGAGCGAGCGCGCAGCGCTCGCCGGCCAGCTGCGCGTGGCCTACATGATCGGTCGCGAGGAACCGCTGAAACTGCTGCTCAACCAGCAGGACCCGCTGCACAGCGAGCGGCTGTTCGCCTATTACGGCTACTTCGGTCGTGCCCGCGCCGATCAGATTGCGAAGATCCAGGCGCACGTGCAGCGGCTGGATGAGCTCGATACCGCGCTTGCGCAGCAGCAAACCGAGCTGGCAACGCTGAAGGCGGCGCAGCAGCGCCAGCTGCAGACGCTCGAGCGCGCGCGCAACGACCGGCAACAGGTGCTGGCCAGCCTGACGGCTGCTGCGCGTACGCGGTCGCTGCGCCTGGCGCGGCTCAAGAGCCAGCAGGCCGATCTCGAGGGACTGCTCAAGGAGCTCAACCGCTCGTTGAAATCGGTCGCGCCGCCCGACAATGCCACCGAGTTCGGCCGCTCACGCGGCCAGCTGCCGTGGCCGGTCGCCGGCCAGGTGACGGCGCAGTTCGGCGATAAGCGCGCGAGCGGTGTCAGATGGGAAGGGCTGGTCATTGCGACCGAGCGCGATGCGCCGGTCACCGCCGTCGCGGCCGGGCGCGTGGTGTACGCCGACTGGCTGCCCGGGCTCGGATTACTCGTGATCGTGGATCACGGTGAGGGCTATCTGAGCCTCTACGGCCACAATGACCGGCTGCTCAAGGCGGCGGGGGAGCCGGTCGGCGCCGGCGAGCCGATCGCCGCGGCCGGGGATACCGGCGGCCGGGCCTCGCCGGAGCTGTATTTCGAGATTCGCCGGGCCGGCAGACCGGTCGACCCGACCCCCTGGTTCAGGGTCAAAAAGCCCTCCCGTTGACGGCACCCCCGGGCACCCCGGCCTGCCCCGCGGGGCGGTTTCGTCCCCGAACCCGCCCGGAATGGGCCCCGCGCCGGGCCCGCCGCCACGATCGGCGAGCCAGTGAGCGCTCGATCTCGGATTGGTTCAGGGAAAAGCGACATCCGTCAAGGATTATGGTCGCTCCGGCGGCGATGCTGTGCATCCAGGATTACGAGAACGCATGAAGATACCCGTGGCCGAGCGGCCGGCAGTCGCCGATCCATCGTTGGAGCCCTACGCTCAGCTGCTGCGCGCTCTATTGCCGCGCATGAACAGCCTGAGCGTATTCAACGCGGCCGGTGAGCTGCATTGGTCGACCGAAATGTCGGTCGAACCGGTATTGATCGCGCTGGTTGCGGAGAGCATCCGCCACGCCGAGAGCGAACCCGCCAGCAATGGCGAGCATTGCATGTCGGGCACCGAACCGACCTGTCTGTTCTGGCTGCGCCGCGACGGCGGCACGCTGCCGGCGACGCCATTCGCGGTGGTCGCGATCTGTTTCAAACCGGGCAATGCCGAGGCCGAACAGCGCGGGTTTTCGCTGGTGCAGGCGCTGGTCAAGCCCGGCATCGAGTGTCTGCGGCGGGAACTGCTGGCGCGCGACAAGATCCTGAATCTGAACAGCTCGTTGCTCGAGCAGGACAAAGATCTCGAGATGCTGCTGTCGATCACCGGCGGCAGCGACAACAAGCCGGAGAGCGCCGGCGATTTCAAGGCCATCGTCACCCGCGCCACCGAGCATCTGAAGGTTGGCCTGTCGGCGCTGATCGTGCCCGAGAAGGGTATCGCGCTGGTGCAGGTGTCCGCCGAGTCGCCCCTGGACAGCTCGTTGCTGGCCAAGGCGCATCGGCATCTGATGTCGATGGTGCAGATGCGGCGCAAGGCCACGATCGTCAATCGCATGCTGCTGGCGACCGGCGCCGTCACCAATGCCTACCGCGTGCTGGTGTGCCCGGTGCTGCGCTCCGACGGCAATACGATGGGCGTACTGGCGCTGTTCCGCACCGAGTCAGCGCCCGAGTTCACGCCCTACTATGCCCGGCTCACCGAGCTGCTGGCGAGCCGCGTGGCAACGATCATCGACCATAGCTATGACGCGCTGACCAATCTGCTGACCCGCCCGGCGTTCGAGCAGCGCGTCGGCAGCGCGCTGCAGGAAGTCAGCGGTGCCCAGCGCTGCTGGAGTGCGCTGTCGATCGACATCAACCGCATGCACGTGATCAACGACAACTACGGCATGCACATGGGCGATCGCGTGATCGCCCAGCTCGGCGAGCTGATCCGCAGCCGCCTGCCGCCCGGAGCGATCGCCGCGCGAATCTCGGGCGACCGCTTCGCGATCCTGCTGCCGGCGACCCTGCAGGATGCCGCCAAGTTCGCCGAGGCGCTGCGCGCGGGTGCCGAGGATCTCGGCGCCGTATTTGGCGACGGCAAGATGCAGGTCTCGGTCAGCATCGGCGTGTCGGCCGTCGATCCACGCTCGAAGGAATTCGTACACGCCTTCGCCGCCGCGGAGACCGCCTGCAAGGCCGCCAATGACCGCGGGCGTAATCGCGTCGAGCTGTACCAGGAAGCCGACGAGAGCATCGTGCGCCGCTTCACCGACATCAACCTGATCGCCGATCTGCGCGCCGCGATCGCCGAGGACCGGCTCGAGCTCAATGCGCAGCTGATCGTGCCACTCGGCAATCATGAAGGGCCGCCGCATTTCGAGATCCTGTTGCGCATGATCGGTGAGAACGGCGAGATCGTCGGTCCGGATCATTTCATGTCGGCGGCGCAGCGATACCAGCTGATGCCGACGCTGGACCGCTGGGTCATCAAGCGTGCGCTCGAGATGCTCAAGCCGCATGCCGAGCTGCTGCGCAGCAGCCGGATCGTATTCGCGATCAATTTCTCCGGCCAGTCGCTGCAGGACGCCGACTTCACCGAGCACGTCGCCCGCATGATCGAGAGCAGCGGCCTGCATCCGGCAATGCTGTGTTTCGAGCTGACCGAGAGCGCGGCCATCGGCAATCTGAACCGCGCCGAGACGCTGATGCGGCGCCTGCGCGCACTCGGCTGCAACATTGCGCTCGACGACTTCGGCACCGGCCTCAGCTCGCTGGCGTATCTGCGCACGCTGCCGATAGGCATGCTCAAGATCGACGGCAGCTTCGTGCGCGACGTGCTCAAGGACCCGCGCGCGGAGTCGATGGTGCAGGCGATCGCGCAGCTCGCGCGCGCCATGTCGCTGACGACCGTGGCCGAGTACGTCGAGACCGACGAGATTCGCAGCCGCATCACCGCCCTCGGCGTGGACTACGGCCAGGGCTTTGCGATCGGCCGGCCGGTACCGCTGGTGGACGTGGTCGCCGAGTTGCCGCTGTACGCGGCCGCCGCGCATCCAAGCGGCGTCTGGCCGGCCAGCGCCAACGCAGCATGAGCATGCGGGCGGCGGCCGACGGCCGTTGGTTAATGCCGGGCAGTCCGGCACGGCTTCACTTGGGTCCGCGGCCGCGGCCTTGTACTATCTGAGCTTATGTCGCCGCGCGCCCGTCTGGTTCTCGCCCTGGCCGTAGGTCTGCTGCTCGGCTTATCGCTCTCGGTGGCCTCGCGGGTCGCCGCGGAGCACAGCCCGGCGTCGGCGGGCTCAACCGCCGCGGCGGGCGGCGCCGATCTGCCGTGGAAGGATGCGCGGCTGCTGGCCGAAGTGATCCAGCGCGTGCGCGAGAACTACGTCGATCCAGTTGACGATCATCAGCTGATACAGAATGCCATCCGCGGCATGGTCGAGGCGCTGGACGATCATTCGACGTTCCTGAGTCCGGACGAATTCGAGGACATGAAAGTCAGTACCAGCGGTACCTACGCCGGCATCGGCGTCGAGGTGATCCCGGGCAAGGGAGGCGTCAGCGTGGTGAAGCGCATGGCTGGGTCGCCTGCCGAGCGCGCCGGCATCCAGACCGGGGACATCATCGTCAAGATCGACGGCATCGCGGTGGACCCGCAGGATCTGGACGCAGCGATCGCGCGCATGCGTGGACCCGAGGGCAGTCCGATCCGCCTCGCGGTACATCGCGAGGGCTCCTCATCGCTGCTCGAGTTCCAGGTCGAGCGCGCGCACGTGCAGTTGCGCAGCGTCGCCGGCGAGCTGCTGACGCCGGATTACGGCTACCTGCGCATCAGCAGCTTCACCGACACCACCGCGAACGAGCTCGAACAGGCCGTGGCCAGGCTCGAGCGCTCGCGCACCAGGAAACTCGAGGGCTTCATCATCGATCTGCGCAACGATCCCGGCGGCGTGCTCGACGCGGCGGCGCAGGTGGCCGATGATTTTCTCGACCATGGCACCATCGTCAGCGCCGAGGGTCGGACCGCGGATGCGCAGTTTCGAATCGAGGCCAAGCCGGGCGACATCAGCCACGGCGCCCGACTGGTGGTACTGGTCAATGGCGGCTCGGCCTCGGCCTCGGAAATCCTGGCCGCCGCGCTGCATGACAACCACCGGGCGACCCTGATCGGCCGGCGCACCTATGGCAAGGGCTCGGTGCAGACGATCATGCCGCTGGAAGACGGTCAGGCGCTCAAGATCACGACCTCACGCTACTTCACGCCCGCGGGCATCTCGATCAACGGTGTCGGTATCGTTCCCGACAAGGTGCTCGCGGGCACGGAAGAGCCGCCGGCGGACCTGGACAAGGCGGACGGCGGCTCACCGACATTGGCGCAGCGCGATCCGCAGGTCGCGATCGCATTGCAGGCCCTGAATCCGCAGGCGGGCCTGGTGGCGGGTCGCGTCAGCGCCGCCGCGGCGCAGCGCTGATGCCAGCCTAGGTCGGCATGGGCCTGCTGCACACGGCGGCCGATCTGGTGCTGCACCTCGATCGCCACCTGGTCGAGCTGCTGGCACTCTACGATGTCTGGATCTACGCGATCCTGTTCGCAATCATATTTGCCGAGACCGGTCTGGTGGTGACGCCGTTTCTGCCCGGCGATTCGCTGTTGTTTGGCGTCGGCGCACTCGCGGCCGTGGACCGAAGCACCAGCCTGAGCGTGGGCTGGGCGTTCGTGCTGCTCGCGAGCGCCGCGATTGCCGGCAACTCGGTCAACTATGCGATCGGCCGTGCGCTGGGCCAGCGCGCATTCAGCGGTCGATACCGGTTTTTCAAGCTCGCCTACCTGCAGCGCACCGAAGCCTATTTTCGCCGGCACGGCGGCCTGACCGTGCTGCTGTCGCGTTTCACGCCGATCGTGCGCACCTTCGCGCCGTTCGTTGCCGGCATCGGCCGCATGCCGTACCTGCGCTTCCAGGCCTTCAATATCGGCGGCGGCGTCTCGTGGGTGGCGTTGTTCCTGTTCGGCGGCTTTGCTTTCGGCAATCTGCCCCTGGTCAGGAACAATTTCGGCGTCGTGACGTTGCTGGTGATCGCCGCATCGCTGCTGCCGCTGCTGGCGGTGGCGCTGCGTGAGCGCGGCAGTCGTGGCGCCGGCAGCGGCAGCTCGTAAGGTACGGTACGCCATGGCGGACACACGCGGTTATGCGCACCGGGTCGATATTCGCGTCGGGATCGACGAGGTCTGGCAGTCGCTGATCGATCCGGCGCGGCTGGCGCGCTGGTGCGCGCCGCAGGCACGCGTGGATGCGCGCGAGGGCGGCAGCTTCTGGCTGCCGGTCGACGGCGATCTGGCGCGTGAGGCTCACATTGATATCTACCAGCCGCCGCGCCGGCTGCGGTTGATCTACATGCCGCTGCCCGGGATGCCGGACGACGACGTGGTGATCGTCGATGACTTTCTGCTGCATAGCGAGGTCGCGCCGCCCGGGAAAAGCGGTGCGCTGACGATCCTGCGGTTGCTGGGCTCGGGCATTCCCGACAGCCACGCCTGCGACCAGCTGTATCGGCGATTGCGCGGTGGTTGGGAGCATGCCCTGCTGCGACTCAAGGCTTCACTGGAGCCGGCGCCAGCCAGCAAGCAGGCCGGCGCGCACCAGCCGCCGCCCGCGCCGAAGAAGTAGCGACTTCCGCAGTGCGGCGCGCGCGCCGCCGTCCACGCCGACCCGGTCAGTGGTCGCTGCGGCTGGCAATTCGGTACAGCAGCCATGCCAGCGCCAGGTACATCGCCAGACCGAGGATCTCCCCCGACGGCAGTGCGCCGAGGCGCATCGATCCGGGCAGTGCCAGCACGTCGGCCCGGCCCGAGGCGACGATCGGAATCGCCAGCACCACGCCGGTCAGTGATTCGCCGGCGATCATGCCGGCCGCAAACAGCATGCCGCGACCGGCAAGGCTTTCGGTGCCGCCGCCGGCGCGCCGGCGCGCGGCAAAATGCGACAGCATGCCGCCGATGAAGATCGGGACCGAGATGTCGAGCGGCAGATAGATGCCGACGGCCACCGCGAGCACCGGCGTGCGGAATCTACTGCCGCGTGAGCGCAGCCACTCGTCGATCAGGATCACGACCAGTCCGATGCCCGCCCCGATGACAATGATGGTCCACGGCAGCTTGCCGCCGAACAGCCCGCGCGACACCGCGGCCATCATGGTCGCCTGCGGCGCCAGCAGCGGATGCGGATGCGCGGCGTCGGGCACGCCGATACCGTAGGCATGATTGAGCAGATTGAGCACCGGCGCGAGCACCGTGGCGCAGGTGACTGCGCCGATGCACAGCATCAGCTGCTGCCGCCACGGGGTCGCACCGACCAGCTGGCCGCACTTGAGATCCTGCACGTTGTCGCCGGCGATCGACAATGCGCAGCAGACCGCGGCCCCGATCATCACGGCTGCCACCGGCCCGACGATGGCATTGCCATGCGTGAGCACCAGCAGCATGGCCGAGGCGGCCAGAATGGTCGAGATGATCATGCCGGATACCGGGTCGTTGGAGCTGCCGACCAGGCCGGCCATGTAGCCCGACACCGAGCAGAACAGGAACGCCAGCACGATCATCGCCAGCGTCATCGGCACGCTGATCAGGAAACTGCCGACCACCGAGTGATACATCAGCATCAGCGGCAGCGAGGCGAGCACCGTACCCACGAGCACGTATTTCATCGGCAGGTCGCGCTCGGTGTCCGGGATCTCGGCCGCACCGGCGCCTTCGCGGGCGCGCCGCGTGGCGGCCAAGCCGCTCTTCACCCCGGCCAGCAGCGAGCCGCGCAGTGACACCAGGGTCCAGATGCCGCCCAGCAGCATCGCGCCGACGCCGAGAAAGCGGATCTGCTGCGACCAGATCGTGCCGGCGGCATCGGCGGCGCCCAGGGCCGCCACCCTCGCGGCCATCACGGGATCGGCGGCGAGAAACCAGCTGCTGTAGATCGGGATCGCGATATTCCACGAAATGATGCCCCCTGCGAGCATCACGATGCCGACGTTCGAGCCGCAGATATAGCCGACGCCGAGCAGCGCCGGTGACAGGTTGGTGCTCAGGTAGGCGATGCCGCGACCGACAAAGCGGGCCGCGACCGCGGCATCCGGGATCAGCTGCAGCCCATTGGCGGCCGAGAGCTTCAGCACCGCGCCCGCCGCGGCCGCAATCGACAGCAATTTGGCGCCGTGGGTCGGATCGGCACCGGCGCGCAGCACCTCCGCGGCCGCGGTGCCCTCCGGAAACGGCAGCTTCTGCTCGATGATCAGCGCCCGGCGCAACGGCACCGAGAACAGCACGCCGAGCACGCCGCCGAGCGCCGCGAACGCGAACACCCAGCCATAGCGGTAGTCGTGCCAGGCACCGAGCATCACCAGCGCCGGCGTCGTGAAGATTACGCCGGTGGCGGTGGATTGCCCGGCCGAGCCGCCGGTCTGAACGATGTTGTTCTCGAGGATGCCGCCGTGGCCGAGCATCTTGAGCACCGCCATCGACACCACCGCGGACGGAATCGCCGAGGCGATGGTCATGCCCGCGAACAGGCCGAGGTAGGTATTGGCCGCGCCCATCAGCGCCGCGAGCATTACCGCCAGCACGATCGCGCGCAGCGTAAGCTGCGGCGCCGGCGTCACTGCCGCGATCGGCGGCGCGCCGCGGATCGCGGTCGTGGCCGAGTGGATGCTATCCGGCACGAGTGATCTCCCCGATCGCGTTGTTGCCAGCTACTGTACTCCGGCCGACCAGCGCCGCATCACGGGCAGCAACAGCGCCAGCAGCGCGGCGCTGATGGCGCTGAACCAGACGATGTACATGAACTGGCCCGGCATCGCGGCCAGATGGGTCGGATCGAAATCGCCGGCAATGCGCCCGGCGATCAGGTTTCCGGCCGACAGGCTGAGGAACCACGCGCCCAGGCTCTGGCTGACAAACCTCGGCGGCACCAGCTTGGTGACCGCACTCATGCCGACCGGGCTCAAGGCCAGCTCGCCCCAGGTATGCAGCAGATAGGTGACGCTGAGCCAGCCCATGCCGACCGTGTGGCCCGCAACCACCAGGCGCGAGGCGGCCGCCATCACCACGAATCCGGCAGCAATTCCCAGCAGTCCAACGATGAACTTGAGCGACGTGGAGGGCTCCAGGTGGCGGCGCGCCAGCAGCACCCACAAGGCCGAAAACGCCGGCCCGAATACGACGATGAACACCGGGTTGAGCGACTGAAACCAGCTCGCGGGCAGTTCCCAGTCGAACAGGTGGCGGTTGGTGTAGCGCTCGGCGAACAGGTTCAGCGACGAGCCGGTCTGCTCATAGCCGGCCCAGAACAGCACCGAAGCGGCGAACAGCACCACGACGACGAGCACCCGCAGGCGCTCGGTGCGTGTCAGCCCGGCCGCGAACAGCAGATAGGCGAAATACAGGATCGCGATCGCGAAGATCCCCTGGGTCGCGACCCCCTGCAGCGCCACCGGGGCCAGGTGCACCGCGCCGGTCCAGGCGAGCGCGACCAGCGCGATCAACGCCGCACCCGCCAGCGCCAGCCAGCGCATCGCGGCACGCGGCGGCCTACCTGAGAGCGCGGCATCGCTCGAGTGCGACATCGGTGCCGCACCCGCATCGCCGAGCAGCCTGCGCCCCCGCAGATACTGCAGTACGCCGAGCGTCATGCCCACGGCCGCGGTCATGAAGCCCGCGGGCCAGCCGTACCACTTCTGCAGCAGTCCGCAGACCAGCGGGCCCAGCGTCGCCCCGACGTTGATGCCGATGTAATAGATGGTAAAGCCCGCGTCGCGCCGCGCTCCGCCTTCCGGGTACAGCTGCGCCACGATCGCGGTGGCATTGGGCTTGAGCAGACCGGTGCCGATCACGATCACCAGCAGCCCGAGAAAGAACACGGCCGTGCTCGGCGCAAGTCCGAGCAGCAGGTGGCCGAGCGCGATCACGATGCCGCCGATCAGCACCGCGCGCTGGCTGCCGAGCAGGCGATCGCCGATCCATCCTCCGGGCAGGCAGCCAAGGAAGGTGCCGCCGACGTACAGGCCGTAGATGGCGGCCGCGGTACGATCGTCGAGTCCCATGCCGCCGTGGCCCACCTGGTCCACCAGGAACAGGATCAGCAGCGCGCGCATGCCATAGAAGCTCAGCCGTTCCCACATCTCGGTGAAAAACAGCGTCGCCAGGCCCGCGGGATGGCCCAGGATCGTGCGGCCGGGCGCAAGCCTCAAGCGGATTCCTGTTCTCCTGCTTCGGCGTCGGCGCTGCGGCGACTCAGGATGGCGGCAAACACGATCCCGCCCTCGTACAGCAGGTACATCGGCACCGCCATCGCGGTCTGCGACAGCACATCGGGCGGTGTCAGGATCGCCGCGATGATGAACACGATGATCAGCACGTAGCCGCGCATCGATCGCAGCTTCTGCAGCGTGACCAGGTTGGTGAGCACCAGCAGCACCACGGCAACCGGCGTCTCGAACGCCACGCCGAACGCGACGAACAGCGTCAACGCGAATTGCAGATAGTTCGAGACATCCGCCATCAGCATCACGTTGTGCGGCGTGGTCGCGATGAAGAAGCGGAACACCAGCGGGAACACCAGGAAATAGGAGAACGCGACGCCGGTATAGAACAGCAGGATCGCCGACACCAGCAGCGGCACCGCGAAGCGCTTCTCGCGCCGGTACAGGCCGGGTGCGACGAACGCCCAGATCTGGAACAGCACGTACGGGGCCGCGATCAGCAACCCCGCGACGAACGCGAGCTTCAGTGGTGCGGTGAATGTCGCGGTCACGGTGGTCGCGATCAGCTTCTGGCCCGGCGGCAGCTTCGCGACCAGCGGCGTCGACAGGAAATCGAAGATGGTATTGGAGTAGTAGGCGCAGGGCAGGAATGCGATCAGCACGGCGATGAATGCCCGCAGCAGCCGCGAGCGCAGCTCGAGCAGATGCGAGATCAGCGTGCCTTCCGGCAGCGGATCATCGTCCTCGCTCATGTGGTTCCGCCGGCGCCGGCGCCGGTTGCTGGTGAGGTTCAGGGGCCGCCGCGGCGGCCGCGGTGGCCACGGCCGGGGGCGCGGCCTCCGATTCGGGTGCTGCCGCAGTTGCCGCGGGTGCGGGTGGCGGTGCAGCCTGCTGGGGCGGCGGCGCGGCCGCACTACCGGCGGAGCCCGATGCGCTGCCCGATGGCGTGCGCAGCTCGGCGCTACGCTGCAACGCGTCGGCTTCCTGCTCGAGCTGTTCACGGAACTGGCGCGCCATTGCGCGCGCGCGCCCGACCCAGCGGCCGACGGTCCGGGCGAGCCGGGGCAGCTTCTCCGGCCCCAGCACGACCAGCGCGATACCGAAGATCACCAGAATTTCGGAAAAGTCGATCCCGAACATCGCGTACGGCGAACCTTAAGTGCCGCCCTCAGGCGCGCGGCGCGTTCTTGTTTTCGCTGCCGTGCTCGGGCTTGGTCGAGGCCACCTCGGGAAACTCGGCATCCTTGGCCGGGGGCGCCTGGATCTGCTTGGCCGGCTCTTCGGTCTCGCCCTCGTTCATCGCCTTCTTGAAGCCGCGGAACGCCGAGCCGAGGTCGGATCCGAGCGTCTTGATCTTCTTGCCACCGAAGACCAGCAACACGATCAGCAGGATGAGCAGCAGGTGTTTGGGGGCAAACAGATCCATGAAGCGCTCCGGTCAAGCCTTGGGGGCCGTCGCAGGCCAAGGTGGCAATGATAGGCCATTTGGCGGCCCACAACTAACTGGCGCTCAAGGAAATCCTGGCCTTGCGTCACGCTTGCGCAACGCCGTCAGGTCTCGAGCCAGAACGTGACCGGACCGTCGTTGACGAGTGACACCTGCATGTGAGCGCCGAACACGCCGCTGGCGACCTCGGGATGCGCGGCGCGCGCAAGACTCACAACATAATCAAACAGTGCCGCGGCTTCAGCGCTCGGCGCGGCGCCACTGAACCCCGGCCGGTTGCCGCCGTCGGTGTCGGCCGCGAGCGTGAACTGTGGCACCAGCAGCAGGCCGCCGGAGACCTGCCGCAGGCTCAGGTTCATGCGACCGGCTGCGTCGGCAAACACCCGCAGATCCAGCACCCGCTGCAGCAGCCGGGCGGCGCTGGCCGCATCGTCGCCGCGCACCACGCCGATCAGCGCCAGCAGACCCGGGCCGATTTGCGCGCTCAGGCGCCCATCGATCCGCACACTGGCCTCGGCAACGCGCTGAATCAATGCGATCATGCTGTGGTAAAAGCGCGCTTCAGCCCGTACACTTTGCGCCCGTTTTAGGCCCGTTTTGCGCCCGAAAGGGCTACATTATTCATCAAGTTCTGCCGGAGTCGGTATGCCGTTGTCCTGCCGTAGCGTCCTCGTTAGCCTGCTCATCACCGTCGTGCCGGGTTTCGGCGCCACCGCGCTCGCGGCCGGCGACGCGGCTCGCGGCAAGGAGCTGTCCTACACCTGCCTCGGCTGCCACGGCATCGATGGCTACAAGAATGTCTACCCGACCTACAGCGTACCGGAGCTGGCCGGGCAGCACCCCGAGTACCTGATCGCGGCGCTCAAGGAGTACCGCAGCGGCGAGCGCTCGCACGGCACCATGCACCAGCAGGCCGCGTCGCTGTCGGATCAGGACATCGAGGACATCGCGGTCTATTTCGCCGGTACGGTGCTCGCTCCCGGCGCCCCGACGCTCGGTACGCCACCGGCCAAAGTGGCGCAGCTGTGCGTCGCCTGCCACGGCAAGGACGGCGTCGGCATCATGGGCGGCTACCCGACGCTGTCCGGCCAGCATGCCGATTACCTCGCCCGGGCACTCGAGGAATACAAGAAAGGCGATCGCAAGAATCCGGTGATGCCGAGCTTCATGACCAGCGTGACCGAGGCCGAGATACAGGAGATCGCCGAGTACTACTCGCGGCAGACCCCGCCGCTGCGCACCGAGCCGCGGCGCCTGAGCATCCTGTCAGCGCAGTAACTGCGCGAGGAAATTGGCGGCCGCGTCGTGGTAGGCGTCGCGGCTTTGTCGGCGCGTGAAGCCCTCGGCCTCCTGCGCGACCGCAAGGTACTGCACCTCGACGCCGTCGGCGCGCAGGCGCGAGCGCAGCTGTTCCATCTGGTAGGCCGGTACGGCGGGATTGTCCAGCCCCTGCACCAGCAGCAGCGGGCGGCGGATCGCTGCGCCATTCGCGAGCCCCGAGAGCGGCGGCGGGAACGCGGCAATGCCGCCGCGCAGCCGATCGCCATAGTCGGCCAGCGATTGCAGCGCCAGATAAGCGCCGTAGCCCTCCCCCAGCAGCGCCACGCGGTTGCGGTCCAGATCGCGCTGCAGATCGATCCAGACCAGCAGCGAGCCGATGTCGCGCGCGGCCTCGTCGCGCAGCGCGCCCTGACCGGCTTGGAGAAGCTCGCGGCCCGAACCGGCGGAACCGCGCACATTCGGCGCCACCACGACCACGCCGAGCTCCTTGACCAGCCATTGCAGAAACGGATCGAAGCCCGGCCGGCACTGCCCGCCGCCGCCGCCGCACAACCACACCAGCACCGGTCGCGCACCGGCCTCGGCCGCCCCGGCGCCGGGCGCCGCCGGTCGATAGACCAGCGCCGTGAGCTGCCGCGGCTGACCCTCGATGCGGTCCCAGGTCGGAAAGTGCAGCAGTTGCGGCGCGACGAAGCCCTCGGGGTCGAGCAGTCCGACCTCGCTTTGCGTCCAGCGCGTCAAGGCCTGGGTGTCGGGCTCGAGCACGTAGACATCGGCTGGCGAGCGCGAGGACTCGAGCGTCAGCGCGAGGCGCTTGCCGGTTGGGTCGAACTTCAGCGTGCTGATGATGCCCGCAGGCAGCGCGGCCACGGTCAGATCGAGCTTACGCTGCTGATCGATCAGCATCAGCCGGCTGTTGCCGGCGTCATTGACCGTATAGGCGACATAGCGACCGTCCGGGCTGCGATCGAAGCGCTCGACATCGTGGCTCGAGTCGGTGCTGAGCTCGCGCCACTCGTGGGTGCTCAGATCGAGGTAACCGAGGCGCTGGAACGGCGCTACAGCGCCGCCCGGCGTGCCATTGGCCGGCGCGCCATGGCCGGTGAGCAGCACGATGCCGCGGCCATCGGTCGCGAACAGCGCGTGGCGCACGCGCACCGGGGCGGCAGCGGTGGCGGCCTTGTCGGTCCGCTGCTGCTTGCGCGCAGCCGCCGCGCGCTCCGGAGCTGCGCTGGCGAGTGCGATCGCGCTGATCTCGCCGCTGCCGACATCGGCGATATAGAGATCGCTCTCAGGCCCGCCGGCCGAGTCGGCGGTGACGCCGGCCGTCAGCGGGCCAGGCGGCAGTTGCGCGCGTGGCAGCTCGCGGCCGAGCAGCAGCCGTTTGTCGTCGATCGACCAGTCGTAGGCGTGCCAGCGATTGCCCGCACCGCCCACCACCAGTCGCGGCGTGGCACCGGCGTCCTCGGTGTCGAGCAGGTAGATATCCAGGTCGGTGCCGTTGCGGCGATTGCTCGCAAACGCGATGTGCCTGCCGTCGTGCGCCCAGAGCGCGGCGCCGTCGCGGTGAGCGCCGTCGGTCAGCGGCGTGAGCGCATGGTCGGCGAGCCGCTGCAGGAACAATTGACTGCTGTCGCCGCCGTGATGCCATTCCAGGTAGGCGAACGCATCGCTGGCGTAGGGCCGCGCGGCGCCGGCGGCGACGCCGCCGGGCGCGAAGCTGAGTTGCTCGCGCATCGCCAGCGGCGCGCGTACCCGATGGATCTGTTCGGTGTCGCCAAAGCGCGTTGCAATCAGCATGCTGCCGTCGAGCAGCCAGTCGACGAACCGGGCGGCGCGCGACTCGAGGTACCGCGGCAGGCTCGCGGCGACGGCGGCATCCGGCGCCGACAGGCCATCGCGCGTCAGCGTGCTCTGCGACGCCAGCGGCTGCGGCGACGGCTGGGTCTGCTGGGTCGGCTGGATTTGCGCGGCCGGCGTGGCCGGCGTCGCCTGCTGCGCCTGCAGTGTGCCGCACCCAAGGATCAGCAGCATCAGCGCGGGCGGATCGAAGCCGGCCAGGGTGCGCCGGGCGCGTCGCCTCAAGTCATGGTTGAAATGCCGCATGTCATTGGTATGGTGCCTCATTGGCCATAGCAGCGGAACACGCAAAGCGTGTCCGGCACCATCACCTTGGGGAACCGACGATGCCTGAGCCCTTCAGCGCCTACCGAATCCATCAACGCGATGCGCGCATCGAAGCGCGCTTCGAGCAGCTCACGCTCGATGATCTGTCGCCCGGCGAGGTCGTGATCCGTGTTTCGCACTCGAGCATCAACTACAAGGACGCGCTGGCGGCGACCGGGCAGGGGCGCATCCTGCGACGCTATCCGCTGGTCGGCGGGATCGATCTGGCAGGCAGCGTCGAGCAGTCGGGCGATCCGGCCTTTAAGCCGGGCGACGCCGTGCTGGTGACCGGCTGCGGACTGTCGGAGACCCGCGATGGCGGCTATGCGCAATTCGCGCGCGTGCCGGCATCGGCCGTGGTGGCGATGCCGGCCGGTCTCGATGCGGTCTCGGCCATGGCGCTCGGTACCGCCGGTTTCGCCGCGGGGCGCGCGATCATGCGCATGGAGATCAACGGCCAGAAGCCCTCGATGGGCCCGGTGGTCGTGACCGGCGCGACCGGTGGTGTCGGCTCGCTGGCGATCGACATGCTGGCGGCCAAAGGTTACGAGGTGGTCGCGCTGACCGGCAAACCGGAGTCGGAAAGCTACCTGCGCTCGCTGGGCGCGACGCAGCTGCTGCTGCGCGGTGAGCTGACAGTTGGCAAACAGCCGCTGGAGTCCGCGCGCTGGGGCGGGGCCATCGACAACGCCGGCGGCGCTACGCTGTCGTGGCTGCTCGCTACCACCAACGACGGCGGCAATGTCGCGAGCATCGGGCTCGCGGCCGGCGCCGAGCTGCATACCACGGTGATGCCGTTCATCCTGCGCGGGGTCAGTCTGCTCGGCGTGAATTCATCGGCCGCGCCGCGTGATATCCGCATGGCGGTCTGGTCGCGCCTGTCGAGCGACCTGAAGCCCAGGCACCTGGATCGGATCGTGACCCGCAACATCGGGCTCGCCGAGCTGCCGGGCGCATTCGGGTCCTTTCTCAAGGGCAGCGTGATCGGCCGCACCGTGGTGCGCATCGGTCCGGTGCCGCTCTGAACCCGGCGCCCGCGTGCGCCACCCGCGCCCTGCCACCTGAGCCGGCGAGCGACCCGATGCGCAGTGAGCAGAGGCTCAGCGAGCAGCAACAGCTGATCGATGATGCCGGTGAGCTCGGCGTGGCGCTGTCGGCCGAGCAGGCGGCGCGCGCGCTGCAGCTGCTCGATGAGCTCGCGATCTGGAATCGCAGCTATAACCTGACCGCGATCACCGAGCGTGGCGCGATGATCCGGGGTCATCTGCTCGACAGCCTGAGTGCACACCTGGATCTGGCCGGAACGCGCATCGCCGATGTCGGTACCGGCGCCGGCTTCCCCGGCCTGCCGCTCGCGCTGGCATCGCCGCAGCGCGCCTTCACGCTGATCGATTCGGTGGCCAAGAAGATCCGCTTCGTGACGCATGCGGTGCGCAAGCTGCAGCTCGGCAACGTCACGCCGCTGCAGGCGCGGGTCGAGACCCTGGCGCCCCCGGCCGCCTTCGATACCGTGATCGCGCGCGCCTACGCCGCGCTGCCGGACCTGCTCGCGAGCGTGCAGGGCCTGATCGGACCTACGACGCGGGTGCTGGCACTCAAGGGCCGCTACCCGGCGGATGAGCTCGCCGAGCTGCCGCGAGGCTGGCGGCTCGAGCATGCACGCGCGCTCTCGATCCCCGGACTCGACGCCGAACGCCACATTCTCAGGCTTGTGCCGCGGGCTTGGTGACGCCGGCCGGACGCGCGCCGAGCAGCGATGCGGGAATATTGAAAGCGCCCGTAAGCGACACCAGCAGCGCGGCCGCATACTGAATCGACTGGATCAGCAGCGCCGCGAGCCACACGGTCAAGTCGGGGCTCGCCATCTCCCTCGGGATGGTGCGGATGCCGATCGCGCAGCACCACAGCGCGATCATCAGCAGGGTCTCTTCACGCGCGGCGGCCACGGCCGAGGAAAAGCGGTGCGGGGCGCTGTGCTTGGGCGTGCGGAAGAACGGTTCGTTGCGGGTGAGCAGTCCCTTGAGCACCGCGAGCCCGATGGTGTGCGCGAGCGCCAGGCCAGATATCGCGGCAGCCGCGGTCTGGCGCACGTTCATGCCGACCCGGCGCGTGTACAGGTGCACCAGCTTCACCAGCTTGAACATGAACAGCGACAGCGGCAGCACCGAAAACACCAGCAGCGGCGGATCGACCTTCTGCGGCGCGAGGATCATCGCCATCGACCAGCCGATCGCGGCGATGTTGAACAGCAGGTTGAAGCCGTCGGCGATCCAGGGCAGCCAGCCGGCGATGAAGTGATAGCGCTGCCCCGAGGTCAGCGCGCTCTGCGACGGCCGCAGCAGCGCAGCCGCGTGGTGGCGCAGGATCTGCATCGCGCCATAGGCCCAGCGGAAGCGCTGGCGCTTGTAGTCGATGAAGGTGTCGGGCATCAGGCCGCGACCGTAGCTGCGCACGATGTAGACCGCCTCGTAGCCGGCCTCGAACACCCGCAGGCCGAGTTCGGCATCCTCGGTGATGCACCACTCGGCCCAGCCACCGACGGCCGACAGCACGTAGCGCCGCACCAGCGTCATGGTGCCGTGCTGAATGATGGCATTGCGCTCGTTGCGCGTGATCATGCCGATATAGAAGAAGCCGCGATATTCGGCGTAGCACATGGCCTTGAACGCGTTGTCCTGCTCGTCGCGGTAATCCTGCGGTGCCTGCACGATCGCGATGCGCGGGTTCTCGAACGCCGGCATCAGATCCAGCAGCCAGTTCGGCTCGACCTTGTAGTCGCTGTCGATCACGGCGACAACCTCGGCATCCGGGGCGGTCTCGGTGAGCGCAAAGTTCAGCGCGCCGGCCTTGAACCCGGCCAGCGGCGCGACGTGAAAGAAGCGGAAGCGCTCGCCGAGCTTGCCGCAATGGGCCTCGACCGGGCGCCAGGTGGCCTCATCGCGCGTGTTGTTGTCGATCACGAGCACTTCGTAGTTCGGGTAGTTCAGGCGCGAGAGTGTATCGAGGGTCTCGATCAGCATGTCCGGCGGCTCGTTGTACGCGGGCACGTGGATCGACACCTTGCGCTTCGACGGCTCGCCGCCGCGCGCCGGGTCGAACAGCCGCACGTGGGCGCCGGTCCAGTGGGCCTCGGCCCACTCGTGCGCCTCCGCGAACAGCACTGCGACCACGCCGAGCATCCCGAGGATCAGCAGCGAGCCGACCACCAGCGACGTCGGCGTCAGATACTGCTGGGTGTAATCGTAGACCACCCACACGGTGATGGTGGCCGCGGCATAGACGACGGTCGCGAGCAGCGTGCGCCCGACGGTACGCAACGATCCGCTGTGCATGTAGAACACGCCGAGCATCAACAGCGCCAGCGTCACCGAGATCGCGGCCAGCATGTGCCACTCGGGAATGCGCACGATCGGCGCGATGAATTCGAACTTCGGCTGCCGGTTGACGTCGTAGATGCCCCAGTAGGCGCCGACCGCACCTTCATCGCGCGCTTTCCACGGCTGGTCGAACGCTTCCATGATGTAGTAGCGCTCACCCTCCTTGTCGGCCCGGGCCAGGAACCGTCGCAGGAACAGCGCCTCGTTCGACACCGAGGCGACGGCGCCGGCGCGGATGCGCCCCTCGGACGGCCAGCCGATCTCGCCGATGATCACCGGCTTCTTCGGATAGGCGGCCTGCACCGCCTTGAGCTCGCGAAAGCAGAAGTCGACCGCGGACTCGACGTCGATGCCCTCCCAGTACGGAAACAGATGCACCGCGATGAAGTCCACGTGCCGCGCGATCTCCGGGTTCTTGAGCCACGTGGCCCAGGTGTCGGCATAACCCACCGGCTGGCGAATCGCGGCCCGGGCGCGATCCAGGTATGCCGACAGCGCGGCGACCGACAGGTCGCCGCGCAACAGCACTTCGTTGCCCACCAGCACGCGCACGATGTTGCGATGATCGTGCGCCAGCGCGATCCCGGTACGCATCTCCTGCTCGCTTTCGACCTTGTCCTTGCTCAGCTGCACGCCGAGCGCCACGCTGATGTTGTGTTTCGCCGCCAGCTCCGGAATCCTGCCGAGCGTTCCCAGCACCGAGTAGGTGCGCACCGCATAGGTCTTGTTGGCGAGCAGCTTCAGATCGGACTCGATCTGCTCCACCGATGGAATCTCCTTGCTGCCGAACGGATTCTGATCGGCGGCATAGGGGGAGAATGCAACGCCTTGAATATGGGCAGGCCAGGGCGGCTCGCTCTCGGGACGATTCAGGTACCCCCACACACCGAAAGTCATGACCGCGAACACGGCGGCCACGACGATTCCGGAGATCAACTTCATGACGACAGTTTACCTGTAGTCCGAGGCCGTCAACGGCTAGACTAACGGCGTCATGAAGCGCGTCATCGCGGTCGCCAATCAGAAAGGGGGGGTGGGGAAAACAACGACCGCCGTGAATCTCGCTGCGTCCTTTGCCGCGATGCGCCGCCGCGTGCTGCTGATCGATCTGGATCCGCAGGGCAATGCCACCACCGGCTTCGGCATCGACAAAGCGGCCATCGCGCGCGGATCCTGCGAAGTGCTGCTCGGTGAATGCACGGCCGCCGAGGCCGTGGTGAGCATCGGCCCGATCGGGGCCAGCGATGCGCATAGCCCGCTCGCCGTGTTGCCGACCAATCAGGATCTGACGGCGGCGGAGGTACGCTTGATCGGCATGACGAGCGGCCGCGAACAACGGCTGCGCGCGGCGCTCGAGCCGATCCGCGCCGACTACGATCTGCTGCTGATCGATTGTCCACCGGCGCTGAACATGCTCACGGTCAATGCGCTGGTGGCGGCCGACAGCGTGCTGATCCCGATGCAATGCGAGTACTACGCGCTCGAGGGCCTGTCATCGCTGGTCGCAACCATCGAGCAGATCCGCGCAACCGCGAACGACACGCTCGAGATCGAAGGCATTCTGCGCACCATGTACGATGCGCGGAACAATCTCGCGGTGGAAGTCGCCGCGCAGCTGATGATGCACTTCGGCGACAAGGTGTTTCGCACCGTCGTGCCGCGCAACATCAAGCTGGCGGAGGCGCCGAGCTTTGGCAAGCCGGCGCTGGTGCATGACCCGGATTCGCGCGGCGCGCTCGCGTACCTCGCACTGGCCGGCGAGATGCTGCGGCGTGAAGAGACCAGTCACGCGGCGTCTGTGCGGAGCGCCGGCGGCCTCGCCGATGCTGCAGCCGCCCCGGCGGTGGAACCGGCGCGCTAAGCGCGCGCTATCATCCACGCATGACACCGAAGAAGCCGACGCTGGGCCGCGGGCTCGCTGACCTGCTCGGGCAGGCCAGGCCCCACACGGCGGCGACGCCGGCCGCGGCCGATGCGACGGCGCCGGCGCACGCGGATCACGCCCTCACGCGACTGCCGCTCGATCTCCTGCAACGCGGCCGCTATCAGCCGCGCACGGACATGCGGCCCGAGACGCTGGGCGCGCTCGCCGACTCGATCCGCGCCCAGGGCGTGGTGCAGCCGATCGTGGTGCGCCCGATCGGGGCGGCCGATGAGCGCGGCGTGCAGCGCTACGAGATCATCGCCGGCGAGCGGCGCTGGCGCGCGGCGCAGCAGGCCGGCCTGACCGAGATTCCGGCGGTGATCCGTCAGGTGGCCGATGACGCCGCGATCGCGATGGCGCTGATCGAGAACATCCAGCGCGAGAATCTGAATCCGCTCGAAGAGGGGCGCGCGCTCGAACGGCTGATCTCCGAATTCGGGCTCACGCATCAGCAGGCGGCCGACGCGGTCGGACGCTCCCGCGCCGCGGTCAGCAATCTGCTGCGGCTGCTGGAGTTGCCGCCCGAAGTCTGCGAGCGGCTCGAGAAGCGTGAGCTCGAGATGGGCCATGCGCGCGCACTGCTTGGCCTGCCGCAGCGCCGCCAGCAGATCGAGGTGGCGGCCCTGGTGGCCGGCAAGGGGCTGTCGGTGCGCGAGGCGGAAAGCTTGGTGCGCCGCATGATCGAACCGGCGCCGCCCACCGCCGAGCGCGCGCCGGTCGCAATTGATCCAAACATTCAGCGACTTGAGGATGAACTGGCCGAGAAGCTCGGCGCCCAGGTCAGCATCGAGCATGCGCGGCAAGGCCATGGCCGGCTGGTGATCCGCTATCACAGCCTCGATGAGCTCGACGGCATCCTGAGTCATTTCCAGCACATTTCTTGAAGCTGCCAGTCTTCATCTCTATAATCGCGCCCGCTTGTCGCGGCGGGCTGTAACTAGTTGCCGGATAAGTAAAAGCGAAGGCACTCCCTCGGCGCAGGATGAGGTCCGGCGGGTGTCATCTGGTGGTCCGGAAGTCACGCCGTGCCAACGAGCAGCGATTCCGACATCCGGCCCCTGGCCAGCCGTATCCTGCTGGTGCAGACCGGCGCGGGCGCCGCGGTGGCGCTGGTGTGTCTGCTGGTCTGGGGACGTTTTGCGTGTCTCTCGGCGCTGGCCGGGGCGCTCACCGGCGTGGTCGCCAACATGTATATGACGTTCAAGGCCTTGCAGCCGGCGCGCACGCCGCGGCGGGCGCTCGGACAGCTGTACCTGGGTCAACTGGTCAAGGTCGCCTTGACGGTGGCGTTGTTCGTGCTCGCGTCCCGGATGCCGCACGTATCGTGGCCGGCGCTGCTGATCGCCTACCTGGCGACGCTGGTGGTGTTCTGGTGGGTGCCGTTCGCAGCGGCGCCGCGCACGCGGATTGGGAGTGGAGGCGCAAGCCTCAAAGGACCTGAAGGCTAGATGGCTGCTGAGCACGGCGAGTCGCCGACCGAGTACATCGCGCATCACCTCACCCACCTCAAGGTGGGCACGGGGTTCTGGACCTGGCACGTCGATACGCTGTTCATGTCGGCGCTGCTGGCGATTGCGGTCAGTTTCGTGCTGTGGTTTGCCGCGCGGCGCTTGAGCAGTGCTGCCGCGCCCACCGGACTCGCGGCGTTCGTCGAATTCGTCTACGACTGGGTCGACCAGCAGGTCAGCGACATCTATCACGGCGACCGGCGCTTCATGACCGCGCTCGCGCTGACGCTGTTCTGCTGGGTGGTCGCGATGAACACGATGGACCTGCTGCCGGTCGATCTGCCGGGTCATGTGGCCAGCGCATTCGGCGCCAAGTTCTGGCGCGTATTGCCGACTTCCGATCTCAACGGCACGATCGCCGAGGCCATCGTCGTGCTGCTGATGGTGATCATCTTCGCGATCCGCGCCAAGGGGGTCGGCGGCTATCTGCATGAATGGGCCGCGGCGCCGTTCGGCATCTGGTTCCTGCCATTCAACATCGTCCTCAATTTCATCGAATTGCTCGCCAAGCCGGTTTCGCTCGGCATGCGGCTGTACGGCAACATGTACGCGGGCGAGCTGCTGTTCATACTGATCGCGCTGCTGGGCTTCGCCGTGACCGGCCTGACCTGGGGCAGTCTCGCCGCGGGGCTGGCGCAGATCGTGTTCGGTGCTGCCTGGGCGATCTTCCACATCTTGATAGTGCTGCTGCAAGCCTACATTTTCATGGTGCTGCCGATCGTGTACATCTCGATGGCGGAAGAGCACCACTAGCTAGTACGCGCGCTTTGTTCGGATTTGACAGGAGACTCAAACAACCATGGACGCAATCGCTCTCATTCAGTCCCACACGGCGGTGGGTGTCGGACTCATGATCGGACTGGGTGCCGCCGGCGCCTGTATCGGCATCGGAGTCATGGGCTCGAAATTTCTCGAGTCCGCCGCGCGCCAGCCGGAGCTCACGCCGATGCTGCAGACCAAGATGTTCCTGCTGGTCGGCCTGATCGACGCGGCGTTCCTGATCGGTGTCGGCCTGGCGCTGTACTTCGCCACCGCCAACCCGCTGCTGTCCAAGGTCAGTGGTGGCTGAAGCCGGCTTGAACCTGGCCGGCGGTGCGGTCGGTAGGCCAAGCCCGCCCGGCGCTTTGTGGAGCTAGGGGACCATGGATATTAATGCCACGTTCATCGGGCAGATCATCGTCTTCCTGATCATGCTTTGGTTCATCGCCAAGGTCGTGGTGCCGATGCTCGCGGCGCCGATCAATGAGCGCTACAAGAAGATCGCCGAAGGTCTGGCCGCGGCTGACGCCGGCCAGAAGCAGTTGCAGCAGGCGAGTGCCAGTGCGGATCAGATCCTGCACCAGGCACGCGATCGCGCGCGCCAGGTCGATGAGCAGGCGCAGCGCCGCTCGACCGAGACCCTCGAGGCCGCCAAGCAGGCGGCGCGCGCCGAAGGCGAGCGGCTGCTGGCCGCGGCCCAGGCCGAGGTCGGCAACGAGAGCGTGCGGGCAAGCGAGCAGCTGCGGCGCGAATTCGGAACGCTGGTGGTGAAGGCGGCGTCGCAGCTGGTCGAGCACGAGATCGATCCGGCGACGCATGCGAAACTGCTCGAGCGACTGACCGCCGAGATCGCGCGTGGCTGATCGGCGCGCGCAATAGAGCTATCGCATGGCAGAACTCGCCACCACCGCCCGCCCCTACGCCCGCGCCGCGTTCGCCAGCGCCGCGGCGTCGGAGCGCACCGACTGGGGCGCGTTTCTCGAGCGTGCCGCAGCAACGGTGCAGGATCCGCAGGTGGTGCCGCTGATCGGCAATCCGCGCGTGCCGCCGGCCGAGCTGGTCGATTTCCTGCTGGGGATCGCGACCGCCGGCGGACAACATGCACCGCAGCGCGACCAGCAGCGCAATTTTCTGCAACTGCTGGCTGACAACCGCCGGTTGCGGCTGCTGCCCGAGATCGCCGCGCAGTTCGAAGTGCTGCGCTCGCAGGCCGAGCGGATCGCGGACGTCGAGGTCATATCGGCTTCGGAGCTCACCGGCGAGCAATCGGGGAAACTGCAGGCGGCGCTCGAGCGCCGCCTGGGCCTGGCGGTGCGCCTGCATCCGCAGGTGGATCGATCGCTGGTCGGCGGCGCCATCGTGCGCTACGGGGATTTCGTGGTCGACGGCTCGCTGCGCGGGCGCATCGAGCGCCTGGGCGCGGCGATGAGCGGCGCCTGACACAATTTTTTCAAGGATCCTTGCCATGTCCATCAAGCCATCCGAAATCAGCGACCTGATCAAGCAGCGCATCGAGCGCTTCCAGTCGGCCGCCGAGGCCCGCAACATCGGCATCGTGGTGTCGGTGACCGACGGCATCTGCCGCATCCACGGGCTGGCGGACGTGCGCTACGGGGAGATGATCGAGTTCCCGGGCTCGCTGTACGGCCTGGCGCTCAATCTCGAGCGGGACAGCGTCGGCGCGGTGGTGCTCGGCGACTACAAGACGATCAAGGAAGGCGACACGGTCAAGACCACGGGCCGCATCCTCGAGGTGCCGGTTGGTCGTGAGCTGCTCGGCCGCGTGGTCGACGGCCTGGGCAGTCCGATCGATGGCAAGGGGCCGCTCAACACCAAGGCGACAGCGCCGATCGAGCGCGTGGCGCCGGGCGTGATCTACCGCAAGTCGGTCAGCCAGCCGGTACAGACCGGTTACAAGGCGGTCGATGCGATGGTGCCGATCGGCCGCGGCCAGCGTGAGCTGATCATCGGCGATCGCCAGACCGGCAAGACCGCGCTCGCGATCGACACCATCATCAACCAGAAGTCCTCCGGCATTAAGTGCATCTACGTGGCGATCGGACAGAAGCAGTCCTCGATCGCGAACGTGGTGCGCAAGCTCGAGGAGCACGGCGCCATGGCGCACACGATCGTCGTGGCCGCCTCGGCCTCGAGCCCGCCGTCGCTGCAGTACCTGTCCGCCTACGCCGGCGTGACCATGGGCGAGTACTTCATGGACGCGGGCGAGGATGCGCTGATCATCTACGACGATCTGTCCAAGCAGGCGGTCGCCTACCGGCAGATCTCGCTGCTGCTGCGCCGGCCGCCGGGTCGCGAAGCCTTCCCGGGCGACGTGTTCTACCTGCACTCGCGCCTGCTCGAGCGCTCGGCGCGCGTCAATGAAGAGTATGTCGAGCAGGCCAGCAAGGGCCGCATCAAGGGCCGCACCGGTTCGCTGACCGGGCTGCCGATCATCGAGACGCAGGCGGGCGACGTGACGGCGTTCGTGCCCACCAACGTGATTTCGATCACCGACGGACAGATCTTCCTCGAATCCGATCTGTTCAACGCCGGCATCCGGCCGGCGATGAATGCCGGCATCTCGGTGTCGCGCGTCGGTGGTGCGGCGCAGACCGATATCATCAAGCGCCTCGGCGGCGGCATCCGCCTGGCTCTGGCGCAGTACCGCGAGCTCGCCGCGTTCTCGCAGTTCGCCTCCGACCTCGACGATGCGACCCGGCGCCAGCTCGAGCGCGGCCAGCGCGTGACCGAGGTGATGAAGCAGCGGCAATATGCCCCGATGTCGGTGGCCGAGATGGCGCTGTCGATCTACGCCGTGAACAACGGCTACATGGACAAGGTCGATCGCAAGAAGGTGGTGGAATTCGAGACCGCGCTGCAGGGCTTCGCGCGCTCCAGCCACCGCGCGGCGCTCGATGCCATCAACGCCGAGCCGACGCTGAAGAAGCACGAGGCGACGCTGAAGCAGATCTGCGACGACTTCATGGCCACCGGCGCCTACTGACGGATCGCAAGCGATGCCCGGCACCAAGGAAATCCGCAGCAAGATCGCCAGCGTCAAGAGCACGCAGAAGATCACCAAGGCGATGGAGATGGTCGCGGCGAGCAAGATGCGTCGGGCGCAGGAGCGCATGCGCGCGGCGCGGCCATACGCCGCCAAGGCGCGCACCGTCATCAGCCATCTGAACGAGGCCAATCCCGACTTTCGCCACCCGTTCCTGCTGCAGCGCGAAGCCAAATCGATCGGCATCGTCGTCATATCCACCGACCGCGGCCTGTGCGGCGCGCTCAACGCCAACGTGTTCAAGGCGACGCTGCAGCTGATTCGCGAGTGGCAGGGCAAGGGCGCGAGCGTGAGCGTGAGCGTGATCGGCAGCAAGGCGCTGGCGTTCTTCCGGCGGCTGGAGCTGCCGCTGCTCGCGAGCGTGACCGCGCTCGGCGACCGCCCGCACATCAGGGAATTGATCGGCACGGTCACAGTCATGCTCGACGCCTACCGCGAAGGCCGGCTCGACCGGCTGTTCCTGGTGCACGCGCAATTTCTCAATACCATGTCGCAGCGACCGCAGGTGCTGCAGCTGCTGCCGATCCCGGCGATCGCAGAAGGTGACACCGAGCTGCAGGAACGCTGGGACTACATCTACGAGCCGGCAGCAAGCGACATTCTCGATGGACTGCTGATGCGCTACATCGAATCGCAGGTCTATCAGGGCGCGGTCGAGAACGTCGCGTCCGAGATGGCGGCGCGCATGGTGGCGATGAAGAGCGCGGCTGACAACGCCGGCAAGCTCATCAGCGAGCTGCAGCTGGTCTACACCAAGGCACGGCAGGCGGCGATCACGAAGGAGCTGGCGGAAATCGTCGGCGGCGCGGCAGCGGTCTGATTTTTTTGCAGGACAAGGTCGAACGGCGCACCGCCGGTGCGCGCAAGGGTGGTGAACATGGCTACGGGCAAGATCACGCAGATCATCGGTGCAGTCGTCGACGTGGAGTTTCCGCGGGAAGCGATCCCGAAGATCTATGAAGCGCTGAAGCTGGTCGATACCGACCTGACGCTGGAAGTGCAGCAGCAGCTCGGCGACGGCGTGGTGCGCACCATCGCGATGGGACCGTCCGAAGGGCTCAAGCGCGGCCTGGCGGTGGAGTCGACCGGCGCGGCGATCATGGTGCCGGTCGGTGAGGGCACGCTCGGCCGCATCATGGATGTGCTCGGCGCGCCGCAGGACAACCGCGGACCGGTACAGAGCAAGGAATATTGGCCGATCCATCGTCCAGCGCCGGCGTTCGATGAACAGATGGGGGGCAGCGACCTGCTCGTGACGGGCATCAAGGTCATTGATTTGCTCGTGCCCTTCGCCAAGGGCGGCAAGGTCGGGCTGTTCGGCGGGGCCGGCGTCGGCAAGACCGTGAACATGCTCGAGCTGATCAACAATATCGCCAAGCAGTACAGCGGCCTGTCGGTGTTCGCCGGCGTCGGCGAGCGCACGCGCGAGGGCAATGACTTCTATCATGAGATGGCGGAGTCAGGCGTCATTCAGCTCGACAATCTGTCCGAGTCGAAGGTCGCGATGGTCTATGGACAGATGAACGAGCCGCCGGGCAACCGCCTGCGCGTGGGCCTCACGGGGCTGACGATGGCCGAGTATTTTCGCGACGAGAAGCAGGCCAATGGCCGCGGCCGCGACGTGCTGCTCTTCATCGACAACATCTACCGCTACACGCTGGCTGGCACCGAGGTCTCGGCGCTGCTCGGGCGCATGCCGTCGGCCGTCGGCTATCAGCCGACGCTCGCCGAGGAAATGGGCGTGCTGCAGGAGCGCATCACCTCGACCAAGACCGGTTCGATCACCTCGATTCAAGCCGTCTATGTCCCGGCCGATGACATGAC
>JBIODC010000020.1:0-40066 GCA_044440135.1 Steroidobacterales bacterium
ACATCGCCGGCGGCACCACCTAGGCGATGTAAGGCGCCAAGGTGTGGGGCGGCAGCCCCACCGGGGGCAATGACGGCCCGATTCCCGCCGGGGCGGCAATCGGGCTGCGCTTCCCGCATCACCAACAGGTGCTGCAGGGACGGCCGGGCGTGGCCTGGTTCGAGCTGCACGCGGAGAATTATTTCGGCGGCGGCGCGCTGCGCCGGGTGCTCGAGCGTGTGCGGTGCGACTATCCACTGTCGCTGCACGGTGTCGGGTTGTCGCTGGGCAGCGCCGAGGAGCTCGATGCACGGCATCTGCAGCGCATCCTGGAACTGGTGCGCAGCATCGAGCCCGGTCTGGTGTCCGAGCATCTGTCCTGGAGCATCGTCGGCGGGGAGTACCTGGCCGATCTGCTGCCGTTGCCGATGACCGAGGAGGCGCTCGATGTGGTCTGCCGCCATGTCGAGCAGGCGCAGGCGGCGCTGCAGCGACGGCTGCTGATCGAAAATCCATCGACCTACCTGCAGTTCCGGCACTCGACCATTCCCGAATGGGAATTCCTGGCCGCGGTCGCGCAACGTACCGGTTGCGGCATCCTGTGCGACGTGAACAATATCTTCGTCAGCGCCAGCAACCACGGCTGGGACGCGCAGGCGTACCTGAATGCGCTGCCGGCCGCGGCCGTTGGCGAGATCCATCTGGCCGGCCACGCGCTGCGCACGCTGGATAACGGCCGCAGCGTGTGCATCGATCATCACGGCGCGTGCGTCAGCGCCGAGGTCTGGGCGCTGTACGTGCAGGCGCTGCGACGCTTCGGCCCCAAACCCACGCTGATCGAATGGGACACCGACATCCCGGCGTTCGAGGTGCTGCTCGATGAGGCGGCCCAGGCCACGCGGCTGATGCGTGCGGTGGAGACGGCGAACCATGCCTGCGCTGCTTGAACTGCAACGTGCGCTGCGCGCGCAGCTGCTGGACGATGCGGCAGCGCCCGGCGGCCCGCCCTCGCCGGAGGATGCACGCTCGCTCGAGCAGGCGTGGCTGGCCGGCGATGACGGCGCGCTGCGCCTGGCAATCTATCGCAATACCTGCCTGAGCACGCTGATCAATGCCCTGCGCCTGTCGTTTCCCGCGGTGCAGCGGCTGGTCGGTGCGGAATTCTTCGAGGCCAGCGCGCGCGCGTTCATCCGCCGCCACCCGCCCGCGAGCGCCTATCTGAATGATTACGGCGCCGACTTTCCGGGGTTTGTGCGCGTTTTCCCGCCGGCGGCGGGACTGGCGTATCTGGGCGATGTCGCGCAGCTCGAATGGGCGGTGAACCGCGCGCTGCATGCCAGCGACGTGCCGGGCCTCGATCTGACGCGGCTGGCCGGTCTGGATGCGTCGGCGCTGTCCCGGGTGCGCTTCAGCGCGCATCCGGGGTTGAGTCTGCTGCGGCTGGAATTCCCCGCCGATGCAATCTGGCGCGCGGTGCTGGATCAGAACGACACCGCGATGGCGGGGATCGATCTGGCGGGCGGCCCGGTGCAGCTGCTGATCGAGCGCGATGCCGCGGGCGTGCAGGTGCGGCGATTGAACATGGCCGCCTGGGACTTCATCGCGCAGCTGTGCGCCGGCAGGCCGTTACAGGCCGTGCTCGACGACGGTGCCGCGGGCGAGATCGACGCCTGGCTCGCCGAGCACCTGTCCCTGGGGCGATTCACCGATTTTCACCTGGTTGCGCCATCGGGAGACCTACGCTGATGAACATTTCCGCTGCCGCCCCCGCCCTCGACCGTCCGGGCATCGTCGCTGCGATCGAGCGCGCTATCGGCGCCCTCGAGCGCGTGCCCTACAGCGTGCTGGCGTTGCCGCTGCGATTGGCGGTCGCCACCGTGTTCTGGAATTCCGGCACCACCAAGCTGGCGAACTGGGATGCGACGCTGCAGCTGTTCGAAGACGAGTACCAGCTGCCGCTGCTGCCGCCGGACTTCGCGGCCCATCTGGGCGCGGCGATCGAACTCACGACGCCGGTGCTGCTGGTACTGGGCTTTCTGACACGTCCGGCGGCGCTGGTGCTGCTGGGCATGACCACGATCATCGAGGTGTTCGTCTATCCCCAGGCCTGGCCGACCCATATCCAGTGGGCCGCGATGCTGCTGGTTTTGCTGTGCCGCGGCGCGGGCAGCTTCTCGATCGACCATTGGCTGCGGCGGCGCTTCTTTCGCGGGCCGTGAACCGGGGCTGCGGTCCATTTTCAATACGTAGCGTCCCGAAGTGGCGTCCGCCGAGGGCCTGCGCTATGCTTAGATGCAATTGCGACTAATTCGCATTTGTCTTTAAACAAGCCGCGAGGTCCGCTTGCATGGATTCGTGTCGCGCCTGGCATGAGGCTCCCCTGGCCACCCCCGGTGATACCGGGGTCACGGTCTCCCTGGCCCGGCTGCACAAGGGTGCGCGTGGCCTGGTCAGTATGGTCGCCGAAGCCACCAGCACCGGCGCCGCCATGGCGGGCGCTGCCGGCACCGGGATGGCGGCTGCGATCGGTGATGTCGCCGCCTCCAGCATCGTGCGTCGCCTGATCGAACTCGGCTTCGTTCCGGGCGAGCGCATCGAAGTCATCGAAGAGCTGCGGCCCGGCGGCGATCCGATTGCGGTGCGGATCGGCTGCTCGATCTTTGCGCTGCGCCGGCGCGAAGCCCAGGCAGTCATGGTCAGGGTCGAGCCGCCGCACGACGCTCAGCCACGCTGATCGGTGCCCGGAAGGCCCTGTGACGCGTCAGACGCCTGATATCGTGACCCGCCGGGTTGCCCTGGTCGGGGCTCCGAACTGCGGCAAGACCGCACTGTTCAATCGGCTGACCGGCAGCCGCCAGAAGGTCGCGAACTATCCCGGTGTCACGGTCGAGCGCAAAGAGGGCGCGTTCGTCGGGGCGCACCGCAATTATCTCTACCGCGTGACCGATCTGCCCGGGGCCTACAGCCTGGTGCCGACCACCCTCGATGAGGCGATCACCCGCGATGTCGTGACCGGCCGGCTGCACGGCGAGACGCCGCCGGAGATGATCATCTGCGTGCTCGATGCGACCAATCTGCGGCTGTCGCTGCGCCTGGCGCTCGAGCTCACGCGGTTGTCGATCCCGATGATCGTGGCGCTCAACATGAGCGATCTGGCGCAGCGCCGCGGCTTCCGCCTCGATTGCCCCGCACTGTCGCGCGAGCTCGGCGTTCCCGTGGTATCGACGGTCGCGGTGCGCCCCGGTGGCGAGGCGGCGCTGCTCGATGCGCTCGATGAGCTGCCGACCGCGGCGCCGCGCGCAGCCTTCAGCCTGGCGGCCGACAGCAACGAGCAGCTCGCTGCGACCCAGCGCCACGTGCGCCACATCCTGACGGTCGTCGGCTACGTCGAGCCGCTGCGCGACCGGGCGCTGGCGCGGCTCGATGCGATCGTGATGCATCCGCTGGTCGGGCCGGTGCTGTTGGCGATGCTGCTGTTTCTGGTGTTCCAGGCCGTGTTCAGCTGGGCCCAGGCGCCGGTGGCCTGGATCAATGCGGCGATGCAGGCCGTGGGGCAGGGGCTGCAGCAGGCGATGGCGCCCGGACCGCTGCGCAGCCTGCTGGTCGGCGGCGTGATCGCCGGCGCCGGCAGCGTGCTGGTGTTCCTGCCGCAGATCCTGATCCTGTTCTTCTTCATCCTGCTGCTCGAGGACAGTGGCTATCTGCCGCGCGCCGCCTTCCTGCTCGACCGGCTGATGGGCGGGGTCGGGCTCTCGGGCCGCTCCTTCATACCGCTGCTGTCATCGTTCTCGTGCGCGATCCCCGGGATCATGGCGACGCGCACGATACCGAGCGTGCGCGACCGGCTGGCGACGATCCTGCTGGCACCGATCATGACCTGCTCGGCCCGCCTGCCGGTGTATGCGCTGATCATCGGCGCCTTCATTCCGTCGCGCAGCGTCGGGCCGTTCAACCTGCAGGGCCTGGTTCTGTTTGCGCTGTACCTGGCGGGCGTGCTCGGTGCCGTGCTGGTGGCGCTGGTGATGAAGCGCGCGACCATGCGCTCGAGCTATCACCCGCTGCTGATGGAGCTGCCGGAATACCATTGGCCCAATCTGCGCAATCTGCTGACCGGGCTGTGGGAACGCACGCAGATCTTCCTGTCGCGCGTCGGCACCATCATCCTGGCGCTGATGGTGCTGATGTGGTTCCTGGCGAGCTACCCGACGCCGCCCCAGGGCGCCACCGCGCCGGCGATCCGCTATAGCATCGCCGGCCTGCTCGGATCAGGCCTGGAGCGCGTCTTTGCGCCGCTGGGCTTCAACTGGCAGATCAGTGTCGCACTGGTGCCCGGTCTGGCCGCGCGCGAGGTCGTGGTCGGAGCGCTCGGCACGGTGTACGCGCTGTCCAACGCCGGCGGCGCCGACGTCGAGACAACGCTGCGTCCGATGATCGCGCACAGCTGGAGCCTCGCTACCGCCCTGTCGCTGCTGGCCTGGTATGTGTTCGCACCGCAGTGCCTGTCGACCCTGGTCACCGTGCGTCGCGAGACCAATTCCTGGCGCTACCCGCTGATCATGGCCGGCTATCTGTTCGTGCTGGCCTACGCGGCCGCATTCGCCACCTATCGCATCGCGCTGCTGTTCGGCGCCGGAGCCTGACGCGTGTGGCAACAGGTCATCATCGCGCTGCTGGTCGCCTTTGCCGCCGGCTACGTGGTCTGGACGTTCCTGCCGATGATGCGGCGGCAACGCCTGCTCGATGCCCTCGCGGCACACGGCGTGCTGGTGCGCGCTGCGGCCCGGCACCGCGCGCGGCTGTCGACGCCCGGCTGCGGTAATTGCGCGGCGGCGGGCGAACACGCGCCGAAGATTGCGAAGACTACCAGGGGCAGCGGCGTCAAGACCTGATGCCGCGTGCCCAGCCGCCCTCACCACCCGAGCGCGACCACGATATGCGCCCACTGCTCGTGCGGCAGCAGCTGCAACTCATTGCGTCGATAGTCGATGGTCAATTCATCCAGCGAACCGAGTACGTCCATGCCGATCAGCAGCGCGGGCTGATCCTCCAGGCCCCAGGCCTTGAAGACATGAAAGTCGCCGAAGGTCACGGGCAGGTTGTCAACGCTCGCGATGCCCAAGTGAATCTCCGGAACGCGCGAGATCTTGCCACGTTGCGCGACCTGAGTGGCGTCGACCACCGCGGTCTCCAGCGACGTCGGGCCGTCCCAGTGGCCATGGATGAGTGCCGCGAGCAGCGCAGGATTACCGAGCGTGTGCGTGCTGCCGGTATCGATGATCTCCTTGACGCGCACGCTGCCGACGGTGCCTTGCGCCATGAGCAGGTGCTCGGAGATGACCTGGACCGGAATCACCGAGTAGCCGGTCGAGGCGCGACGGCCGCGCGATTGGCAGATCGTGAAACGGTCCTTGACGAAATCAGCGGACACCTTCATGCCGGTGAAGCCATCCATACCGAGAATACCGTCGATGCCATCGAGCACCGGGCCCGCCAGCACCGGCAGTTCCAGGTTGTGGAAATGCATGTCGCCGGAATCGAGACTGTCCACGTGGACGGTCGCCACGACTGCGGAGCCGGTGATCCCGACGACCGACATCGGTGCCTCCGGGCGTGGCGTGAGACCGAGTCGGGCAGGTGTGGATGCCGCGAGCACGGTGCTCGAGGCTCCGGTATCGAGCATGAACCGGAATGGTCCCTGGCCGTTGATCGTCACGGAGGCGATGATGCGGCCAATCCGATCGCGGCTGGTGGCGATCGCGTACTGGGCTTCATCGGGAGGGTTTGCCGGGTCCGGACTGCGCACGGGCGGCGGCTCGGGCAGACGCGAAGCGAAGCTTGGGATCTGTGGCAACGGCGGTACGGCGAGGCTCGCCGTGCACACGGCAGACGACGTCAGCACGGCCAACCAGCATCGAACGGGTCGAGCCATTGTGTGCCCCGGTCACCAGTCCGAAGTGCATCGTGCGCTCTATAGGGGCGGCGTACAACTACCAACGGCTGTGGCGGTCGCTGCGGTGCAGTGCCTGTCCAGGTGAGCCTGGAGGGCCGAGGTGCCGCCCGGCTTGAAGAGTCAAAATCGCCTGGCGACCCGCGGACGCGGGTCGCCAGGCCTCATCGATTGCCAAATCTCGATCGCTAGGCGCGGTTCACCTTAGAATTTCGCCCGTATCGCAATGAAGAGTTCCCGGCCCAGCAGGTCGTAGGTCTGATAGCTGTTCATCGGTCCGCTATTGCCGGTGATGTCAGCTTCGGGAATGAACGGCGGATCCTTGTCCAATACATTGTTGACGCCGCCGCGCAGTTCAATATTTTTCCAGACTTTCCACTCGGCCGACAGATCCAGGTAGCTGTAGTTCGCAATCCTGGCGTTCAGCACGTCGTACGCACCTTCTTCATTGAAGTGCAGGCTCGGGTCGTTCGAATTATTGTCGAACCCGGTGCCGCTGATATAGCGCCATTGCGCCGAGAGCAGCAGGTTCCATGGCGTCTGCCAGTTCACACGCAGATTATGCCGCCATGTCGGGTTCACCGACCCGCCTCCGCACGTGGCTCCAAACAATCCGGCGCAGTCGTAGGTGTGGGCGCCCGGATACGGTGTGCTGGTCGTATGTTGCAGCCAGGTACCGACCAGATTGGCCGTCAGGCTGCCCATCGAGCCCAGATGCCATCGATAGTTCGCCTCCAGGTCATAGCCCGAGACGAGCGATGCACCGGTATTGATCGCGGTCTGCAGGAAATAGCCGCCGCTCTGCACCGAGCTACCCGTCAGTGAGCCCCCCGGCGTGCGAACGATCAGGCCGCAGTACTTAGGATCCCCTGTCGCGAGACAGTTCTGCAGAATCACATTTTCCGGAATGGCTCCGACCTGACCTTGCAGGTTGATGTGGTAGTAGTCCACCGATGCGCTGAAGTTCGGCAGGAAAGTGGGCGTCAGCGTAATGCCCAACGAGTACGTATAGCCGATCTCAGGCTGCAGCTTCGCATTGCCACCGAGCACCTGGCCGCACTGACCGGCAATGCACTGGGTAATCGCACTGGTCGTACTGCCATTGCCGTATTGCGCCGCCGTCACGCCGGTGTGCAGGCACGAGGCCAGGCTGGCCGTCGCCGGTACCAACACGCCGCCACTGGTGAGGGTCGGCGCGCATGGATCGGTGGTCACCACCTGTTCCTGGCCGAAAGACTGCGGATTGTAGAGCTCGATCAGGTTCGGCGCGCGCACCGCTCGATCGTACGAGTAGCGCAATCTGACGTCCGGCAGCGGGGCATACTGCACTTCGAACTTATAGGTGTTGGTGAGAACGCCAGTGGTGTAGTTCGAATACCGATAGCCGGCATCCACGGTCAGATCGTACGCCCCGGGCTTGTTCTGGATCAGCGGCGCCCGGAATTCCCCAAAGCCCTCGGTCACCGCGTAGCCGGCGGTAAGTGGCACCACGGCACCGCTGAAGCCGGCCAGGTTTCCGGCCAACTCGGCCGCGTCCGGCGAGAAGCTCAATGCCTCGAAGCGGTGGTCCAGGCCGACGTTGATGCCCGGACCGTCCTTCGCCCACGGCGACACGATGTTCCACTTGCCGAGGTCGCCGGTGACATCGGCGTGCATCACCTGCTCGGAATTGGTGCCATAGGAACTTCCCGGGGTGTACAGATAGGCAAGCTGCTGCGGTGTCACCCCGCCCTGCGTGAAGATATTGTAGGGCACGCAGGGTTTGCCGCTGATGCAGGTCGGATTGGCCGCCGTGCCGGTGGCCTGCAGCGCATTGGTGATCGACGCATAGTTCAGGTAATTGTTGTTCTGGTTGTAGGCAGCCGTGTAGTAGTACTGTCCATAGGCATCGTAGGTCCACGCGTCGCTGAAGATATTGCCCGTGATTCCGACGACCCCACGGTAGTTGATGTGCTCGAACAGCGCCGCGCGTCCGCCGCCCTCGATATTGCGGCGGCCGATGGCCAGATTGGCACTGGCCGAGCCCGGCACCGCGGTGTCCGCGGCGATCTGCGCGGGCGTGCAGATCGCAGCCTGCTCCTGCGCGCTGAGCAGCGGATTGCTGCAGTTCACCGGGTAGTTGCCGTCGCCCGTGGCAGTATTGCCGCCGACGAACAGGCCCGAAGGCGCGACCACCTCGTTGGTCTTGTCGTTCATGAAGCTGAACTGAAGGTACGGCTTGGCGTAGTCATTCACGTCGAGGTGCGCCATCAGCCCGCCCTGATAGCGCTCATCCTCACGCTGGATATATTCAAATCCATTGAAATTGAAATCAGGCGGCGGGACCGAACCGGCTTGCGGCCAGGGCAGGAACTGATTGCCCACCACCGTATAGCGCGTGGTGCCCGCACCGACAAGCTGGAAACGATTCGAATTGGAGCTGCCCAGACATTGATAGCCGATCGGATCGTTCGAGACCGCTTCGCAATCCGAAAAATCGCGAGCGCTGCCCGGGACTGATTGCTGGTTGTGGTAGACGAAATAACCGGTCACGTTGCCGGCGCCGTCGCTGGTGTTGGTGCCCATGACGATCGACACGTCGTGTTTATAGCCATCCTGGATACTGCCGGTCGGCGGGGTGATGCCGATGGCGCTCTCCTGGGCCGGCAGAAACGAGTTGTGTTCGTTGTGCTGGGCAAATCCGTATTGGCCGTCAATCTGGACGCCTTGAAAGTTCTTCTTCATGATGAAATTGACGACGCCGGCGATCGCATCCGAGCCGTACGTGGCGGAGGCACCGCCGGTGACGACCTCGACCCGCTCGATCAGCGGCGCCGGGATCTGATCGATGTCCGGTGCCGGGTTCGGGTTGGTGGTACTCGGATCCCCCGCCCCCAGGCGACGGCCGTCGACCAGCACCAGCGTGCGTTGTGGACCGAGACCACGCAGGTCGACGGTCGAGAAGCCACCGGTCGCTGCCAGGGAATTCGACTGATTGCCGAAATCCACGCCGCTGCTGATGATGTTCTGCGGCAGCATGTTAATGACGTCGGTGGCGTCGGTCTGTCCCTGCAGTTCGATGCTCTGGCTCGAAACGACCGTCAATGGGCTGGTGGCCGAGATGTTGGCTGGCACCGGAATACGCGAGCCGGTGACCACCACTTCCTGCAAGACCGCCGGATTGCCTTGTTCGGCGGCTTCCTCAGCGTAGGCCGAGGCCAACCCCAGCACCGTCAATGCCCCGCTGAGCACAGCGGTGCGAACGGCGTTCCCCAATGAAGTTCTACTCCACGAGCTGGCGCTCGGAGGATAAGATCCGAATAAATCTGGCATTAGAGAATCTCCCCAATAGGCGAACTGCGCGCTTGCGGCCGGACGCAGCCGGACGAGCCCAACGCAATGGTTCGCGCCTAGTAACCTTGCAGCAACGAGACCCGCAAATGACCGATCGAATGAGCAACGAGACCGAAGCTGCTCCCCTGACTATGGAGCTAGCATAAACTGGATCTTTGATGCTAGGCAACACGATGTTGCGTTAGAGCAACAAGATCTGCCGCAGCGCTAATAAAGCTCGGTCACTTGAGCCAATGGCCTGGCCGGCCGCGCTCGCCATCGCCGTTGCCAAACGCTGTCTCGGACAAATAGGCAATTTTTCGGTAGCTGCGAAGCTCCGGCGACGGAACGATGCCGCTGGTCCTCGAGATGAGCGCGAGGCGGCGCGGCCGCCAGCGCGCATTCCCGGTGAAGATCCGGCTCAGCCCGGCTTGCCCGTTTGCCTGTCGCAACATTTATGCGGCAGCGGGCGAAATTTATGCAGCAGCGGCCGCGCTAATAGAACAGCGCGTAAATCACGCGATCGCCCTGTTCGATGTGGCGGCGCGCGCATTCTCCCCCGCGAAGTTCCAGTACCGCCTTGACCGGCGTCACCACCGGGGTCGGTGTGGTGATGATGGCTTCCGACTCGGGCGTGGCGTTGTGCTGGATGAAGATGATCGCACCGCGCACGTCGATGAACAGCATGTCGAGCGCAATGCGCGTGTCTTTCATCCACATCTGCATGACGCCAGGCCGCTGCAGCGGAAACAGCATGCCCTGATCCGCCGGCAGCGCGCGCACGAACATCAGGCCCTGCTGCGAGCGCGCGGGCGTATCCGCGATCCAGATGTCGAAGCGCTGCATGCCGGTCTGCGTCTGGATCGCGAGCGACGAGCGCGGGAACGCGTCCAGACTCTCGAGCGCGCGCGCAGCCGGTGCCAGCGTGGCCCAGGCCAGCGCCACGCCCAGCAGCAGCGCGCGGAACCGGGGCGCGCCGGCGGGCAGCGGCCGCGTCCGATCACAACGCGACGCGGATCGTTCAGGGCTTGGCGGCGACCGGCTCATCAGTCAGATCCTCGTCCACGACGGCGCCCGCAAAATCAAATCGGCTCAGCAGCAGTCCAGTCTTGCCCGCGACGGCCATGGCGGGCGCGGTGCAGAATCCGCGGGCACTGATGCGCTGCAGATGCGCGTGGCCCGGCGCGCTCAGCGGCTGCTCGCTGAACTGATCCATTGTGCACTTGTCATCACCGGCGGTGGAATAGAGTTTCTGCTCGCCTTCGAAGATGACGGTCACGTTGGTCGGCACGTTGCGCGCGGCGTGCACGCCGGCTGCGGCGGCGATGCCGAACACGAAACGCAGACGATGTCCGCCGCGCAGCCGGGGCCCTGCGAACGTCAGGCGGATGCCCTGCTGACCGGGGCGCGGCCCGCCGTCGCACTGCATGTCCGCATCGTGCCAATCGATGTCCAGGTTGCGGTCGCCCCGCATCCGCAGTCGCAGGTAACCATCGTGCGAGGGCAGGCAGTTGCTCGCGGCAATGGGCGGCGCGACGGACGGCGGCGCGATCGCGCCCGGCGTCATGGCGGCGGGCGGCAGCGCCGACATTGGCGCATCACGGGTCGTTGCGGGGGTCGCGTCCGTCGTCGTCGCGACACTGCTCCGGCTCGCGAGCCCCGCTGTGCGCTCGCCGGCTTCGGATACCGCACTCGGGCTGTGCGCCGTGTGCCCGCCACATCCGACGTTGCCAAGCGCCGTCGCACACAGCAGGGCGCGCACGGCCGCGGCGGCTCGCGGGCTCGGGCTCATTTCGTGGGGTGGATCAGCTTGCGCCCATCGAGGCCGAGAGCCGTGGGCGCCAGTTCGTCGGCGAGTATCATTCACATTCACGATGTCGTGTAACAGCGCATCATGATAGCAATGCGCCGTAGGCCGGCGGGCGGCCAACATGCCATGCGCCGCATTCGCGATGGGGCGATGCGATCGAAGGCATTTTTCTTGCGATGCAGCGCACGGGCGCGGCCCGCCCTTGCTGTTAGACTTTGTCATCTATGTTGAACCGTCGCAGGGCAGCCATGCCTGATCAACTCATTGAAATTTATCCGGTAATTCCAGCGCCACTGACGCGATTGCCGGAGCTTGCCAGTAATCTGTTCTTCAGCTGGCACCGCCCCACCCGTGCGCTGTTCGAAGACCTGGAGCCCGAACTCTGGCAGCAGGTGGGCGGCAATCCTCGGCTCATGTTGCGATGCATTAATCAGGAAAACCTCGATCGCGCGGCCGCCGATCGTATCTATCAGGAGCGCTATCGACAGGTGGTGGAGACCTTCGATGGCTACCTGTCGGCGCCGCCGCGGGCCGACGAGCCGCTGGTGGCCTACTTCTGCGCCGAGTACGGCTTCCATGAAAGTTTCCCGATCTATTCGGGCGGCCTCGGCATCCTGGCCGGCGATCATTGCAAGGCGGCCAGCGATGAACGGCTGAATTTTGTCGCGGTCGGCCTGCTCTATACCCAGGGCTACTTCAATCAGTCGGTCGACAGTGACGGCGTGCAACACGCCAGCAATACCGAGACCGATCCGCGCGATCTGCCGGTCGAGGCGGTGCGCGATGGCAACGGCAATTGGATGCAGGTGACAGTGCGCATCGCCAGCCGCGATGTCGTGGCTCGAATCTGGAAGGCACGGGTCGGACGGGTCTCGGTCTATCTGCTCGACACCAACTGCAAGGAGAACGCCAGCGAGGACCGCGAGATCACGCATCGACTCTATGGCGGCGACGCTTCGGTCCGTATCCGCCAGGAAATGATTCTCGGGCTGGGCGGCGTGCGCGCGCTGCGCACACTCGGCATGGCGCCGGCGGTGTGGCACATGAATGAGGGCCACGCGGCGTTCCTGATCCTCGAATTGGTGCGCGCAGGGGTCGCGAGCGGACTGGACTTCTCCGCCGCGCTCGAGTCCGCCGCCACCCAGTGCGTGTTCACGACGCATACGCCGGTGGCCGCCGGCCACGACGCCTTCGACATGGGACTGTTCACCCATTGCTTCCAGGACATCTTCGCCGAGCTCGGGGTTTCCGTGGAACGCGTGCTCGATCTCGGACGCGCTCCGCATGCGTCCCATGCCTTCAACATGACGCAGCTGGCGCTCAACGGGGCGCGCCGCATCAACGGCGTGAGCCGCATCCATGGCGCGGTATCGTCGCGGCTGTGCGCCGATCACTGGCGCGAGGTGCCGCCGGAACAGAATCCGGTCGGCTACGTGACCAATGGCGTGCACGTGCCGACCTTCCTGGCCCAGATCTGGAGCCGCTTCTTCGATCGTGTGCTCGGCTCTGAATGGCGCGAGCGGCTGTCGGACCGGGACTTCTGGGATGCCATCACGCAGGTGCCGGACTACGATTTCTGGGAGACCGCGCAGCAGGTCAAGGCGCGCATGCTCGAGGGCGTGCGTGCGCGGCTGCGACGCGAGTATCGCGTCAAGGACCTGAATCCGGCGCAGCTGCGCCGCATAACCCGGCTGCTCGACCCCGAGCAACCCAATGTGCTGACGCTCGGTTTTGCGCGTCGCTTTGCAACCTACAAGCGCGCATCGTTGATGCTGCGCGATCGCGAGCGTCTGCTCAGACTGGTCAACTCGGAAGAGCGTCCGGTACTGTTTCTGTTCGCCGGCAAGGCGCACCCGGCCGATCATCCCGGTCAGCAGGTGCTGCGCGAGATCAAGCAGCTGATGTTGATGCCCGAGTTCGCCGGCAGCGTGGTATTCCTCGAGGATTACGATCTGCAGCTGGCGCGCTGGCTCGTCACCGGCGTCGACGTCTGGCTCAACAACCCGGTCGCTCCGCTCGAGGCCAGCGGCACTTCCGGCATCAAGGCCGCGGTCAACGGGCGGCTCAATGTCAGCATTCTCGATGGCTGGTGGGCCGAGGGCTTCGACCATAATAATGGCTGGGGCATCCCCGCCGCCGATGCGCACGATACCGAGCGGCGCGATGCGCTCGATGCGGCCGCGATGCTCGATGCCATCGAAGAAGAGGTCGTGCCCTTGTATTACGCGCGCAACCAGGACGGCTACTCGCCGGAGTGGGTACGGCGCTGCAAGCGCGCGATGATGACGGTGATCCCGCACTTCAACATGGGTCGCGTGGTGCAGGACTACGCGCAGGGCGTGTACTACCCGGCCGCGCAACATCATCAGCGCCTGATGCGGGGCGGCGCGGCGGCCGCGATGGCGTTCGGCAGCTGGAAGCAGGGCGTGCGCGAGCACTGGGCCGGCGTCGGATTGCGCCGCCTGAGCGACGCCCCGCGCGAATTGCCGCGCGCCGGCACGCTCCACGTGCGCGTCGGCGCGGCGCTCAACGGGCTCACGCCGGGCGACGTGCGCGTGGAATTCGTGGCGCAGCGGGTGCTGCCGAGCTCGCGCTCGGAACGCCCGGCGCTGTCCTCGTTCCGCCCCGACCAGCAGGACGATGCCTGGCGGGCGCTGCTGCGCCCGAACGGCGAGATCGACAGCGACGGCTCAACCGTCTATGAGCTGCACACCACGCCGCCAACCTGCGGACAGTTTGCCTACGAAATCCGGATTTCCCCGTGGCACGAGATGCTGGCACATCCGCTGGAGATGGGATTGCTCAGGCGGCTGTAGCGGCGTGAGCGCCAAAGCAGAGAACCTCCTACAGACGGCCGTCAGCAAAGCGTGGAAATAATCCTGTGCACATGCGGCTGTGATCGCCGTGCTCCGTACTATACTCAGTAGCGTCCGTCACCAATCGAACCTATGGCCAAGCAGCAGTCGCGGGCTTCCTCCGGACGCTACGTCAGTCGTCTGACGAGCGGCGCATTGGCCGTCGTCATGGCGGGCGGCCGCGGCGAGCGCCTCAGGGATCTGACGCAGCATCGCTGCAAGCCGGCGACCCCGTTCGGCGGCAAGTTCCGCATCATCGATTTCGTGCTGTCGAACTGTGTCAATTCCGGCATCCGTCAGATCTTCCTGATGACGCAGTACAAGGGCCAGTCCCTGATCCAGCACGTGCAGCGCGGCTGGAGCTACCTGCGCGGCGAATTCGGGGAATTCATCGACGTGGTGCCGGCACAGCAGCAGGTCGGCATGCATTGGTATCGCGGCACCGCGGACTGCGTCTACCAGAATCTGGATCTGATCCGTGCGCTGCGGCCCAAGCACGTGCTGGTGCTCGCCGGCGATCACATCTACAAGATGGACTACGGTCCGATGATCGCCTACCACGTCGAGAAGGGCGCCGACATCACGGTCGGCGTGGTCGAAGTGCCGCCGGCGCGCGCCAGTGACTTCGGAGTACTGTCGGTCACCGACTGGAACCGGGTGACGAAATTCACCGAGAAGCCGAAGGAGCCCGACACCATCCCGGCGCGGCCCGATGTCGCGCTCGCCTCCATGGGGATCTACGTGTTCAACGCCCGGTTGCTGGAAAAGCTGCTGATCGCCGATGCCAGCGACGACAACTCGGCGCATGATTTCGGCAGGAACGTGATTCCGGCCGCGATCGACCTGCTGCACGTGGTGGCCTATCCGTTTACCGACGTCAAGACGCGCGCGCAGAACTACTGGCGCGACGTCGGCACCGTCGACGCGTTCTACGATGCCAACATCGAGTTGGTGCACGTTGCGCCCGAACTCAATCTTTACGACGAAGAGTGGCCGATCTGGACCTATCAGCTGCATCAGCCGCCGGCCAAGTTCGTGCTCGACGAAGCCGGCCGCCGCGGCACCGCAGTCAACTCCATGGTCTCGGGCGGCTGCATCATCTCCGGCGCGTTGGTCGATCAGTCGCTGCTGTTCTCCAACGTTCGGGTCGAGGAGCGATCAGCCATCGCGCGCGCAGTGGTGCTGCCGAACGTCAAGATCGGCGCCGGCTGTGCCGTGAATCAGGCGATTCTCGATGAGAATTGCGAGATCCCGGACGGCATGCAGATCGGGGTCGACCGCACCGAGGATGCCGCCCGGTTTCATGTCACCGATAACGGTGTGGTGCTGGTGACGCCCGATATGCTGGCGAAGCTCGCCCCGATCCGCGCATGAGCGTGGCTTCGCCGCTGCTGGAGCGGCGACGCTCGGGCGTGCTGCTGCATCCGACCTCGCTGATTGCCGGAGAGGGCGCCGACGCTCGCGGCGCGCTCGGCGCGGCGGCGCGCGGCTTCATCGATTGGCTCGCGCAGGCCGGTTTCTCGATCTGGCAGGTGCTGCCGCTGGGTCCGCCCGGCGGCGGCGGCTCGCCCTACTGGGCGCGATCGGATTTCGCGGGCCAGACCGCGATGATCGATCGCCACGAATTGCCCGACCTGAACGCGCTGCGTTCGGACTTCGAACTGTTTCGCGCGGCCAATAACGATTGGCTCGAGGATTACGTGCTGTTCGAAGCGCTGGCCGAACGCTTCGATGCCCCGTGGTGGGACTGGCCGGAGCCGTACCGCCGGCGCGAGCCCAAGGCCATGTATCGGTTCGGGCGCGAGGCGCGCGAGCAGCTGGAACGTCGCCGCATCGAGCAGTGGCAGTTCGACTGGCAATGGCGCGCGTTGCGCAGCTACGCGGCAGCGCGCGGCGTATTCATGTTCGGCGATCTGCCGATCTACGTGGCGCCGGACTCGGTGGCGACCTGGGCGGCGCGCGAGCAATTCCAGCTCGACGCCGATGGCCGGCCCTCGCTGCTGGCCGGCGTGCCGCCCGACTACTTCTCGGCCGACGGCCAACTGTGGGGCAATCCGCTATATGACTGGGGCCAGGCCGAGCGCGACCAGTTCCGCTTCTGGCGCACGCGCCTGGCCCACCAGCTGCAGCGCTTCGATCTGGTGCGCATCGATCACTTCCGCGGCCTGGCCGCTTACTGGGCCGTCCCGGCCGGCGCGCGCACCGCGCGCGAAGGCCGCTGGTGCCCGGCGCCCGGGCGCGCACTGTTCGAAGCGCTCACCGCCGATTTTCCCAATCTGCCGCTGGTCGCCGAGGATCTGGGCGTGATCACGCCCGACGTCGAACAGCTGCGCGTCGCGTTCGGTCTGCCGGCCATGCGCGTGCTGCAGTTCGGCTTTGATGGCGCGCCCGACAATCCGCACCTGCCGCACAACTACACGCGCGATGTGGTCGCCTACACCGGCACCCACGACAACGACACCACGGTGGGCTGGTACCGGAGCCTCGCGGCCAGCGATGCGCAGCGCGTCGACTACTACCTGCGCTCGGACGCCGCCGCTTTGCCCGAGAGCATGGCGCGCGCGGTGCTGGCCTCGGTGGCGCAGCTGGCGATCATCCCCGCGCAGGACCTGCTGCAGCTCGGCACGCCGGCGCGCTTCAACACGCCCGGGACGGTCATCGGCAACTGGAGCTGGCGTTTGCCGGCCGATGCGCTGACGGCGGGACTGGCGGCGCAGTTCGCGGGCCTGAACCACGTGTTCGGGCGCAGCAGCGGGGCGCAGCGTCAATGAGCCCGCGCTTGCCGCGGCGGCTGGTGCTGACGATGACGCTGGTCGCGGCGGCCGGCTGCGCCAGCATGCTGCCGAAGCTGCAACCGCCGCAGCTCGCCGTCACCGGCGTCGCCATCGGCGGCGGCAACCTGCAGCAACAGCCGATCCGGCTGACCTTGCACGCCACCAACCCGAACGACCGGGCGATCGCGATCCGCGAAATCGAATGCAACCTCGAGCTGGCGGGCGCCGCGTTTGCGCAGGGTACGACCGAGGCTGCGTTCACATTGCCGGCGTCGGGCGAAACCGACTTCACGCTGAACCTGACGGCCAACCTCAACAACGTGCTCGCCGCGCTGGCCGGCGGTTTCAATCACCACACGGTGGACTATCGCCTGTACGGGCAGGTGCGCCTGCAAAACGGCCTGGTGCGCACCATCCCGTTCGATCAGAAGGGCAAGGTGCGGCTGTAGATCAGCGTACGTGAAGCAGCGCTGAATCTGCGCTGCATCAACCGTGCACCAGGCTGTCGTACATCTCGATGTAGCCGTGCACCTGGCGGCTCCAGGAATAATCCTCGGCCATGCCGTTCTGCATCAGCCGGCGCCACGCGCCCTTGTTCTGGTACAGGTCCAGCGCCGTGTTGAGCGCCCAGACCACGGCCTCGACGTTGTAGTGGTTGAACACGATGCCGTTGCCGACGCCGGTGGCCGGATCGAAATGCACCACCGAGTCGGCAAGCCCGCCGGTGCGCCGCACGATCGGCACGGTGCCATAGCGCAGGCTGTACATCTGGTTGAGGCCGCAGGGCTCGTAGTGCGAGGGCATCAGGAACATGTCGCTGGCCGCCTCGATCCAATGCGCCATCTCATCGCTGTAGCGGCGCTCGAAGTGAACCCGTAACGGAAAGCGCCGCTGCAGCCCGGTGAAGAAATTCTCATAGCGCGGCTCGCCGGTGCCGAGCACCACCAGATTGAACTCGCGCCCCTGCAGCATCAGCGGCAGGCACTGCATCAGCAGATCGAATCCCTTCTGCGTCGCCAGCCGGCTGACGATGCCGATCAGCGCGGTGCGCGGGCCGCTCGCGAGTCGTATTCGCTGCAGGAATTCCTCCTTGATCTCGGCTTTCACGCCGAGCTGATTGGCGCCGAAGTGGCGCGTCAGATAGCGGTCGTGGCGCGGATCCCATTCGTCGTAGTCCACGCCATTGAGGATCCCGACGATCGCATCGGTGCGCGCGCGCAGCACACCTTCCAGCCCCATGCCGTACTCGGCGGTGCGAAGTTCGCGCGCGTAGGTCGGGCTCACGGTGGTGATGCGGTCGGCATAGGTGAGCCCGGTGCGCAGCAGATTGATCCGCCCGGCGGCGAAATCGGCCGCGTCGAACATCGACACCGCGCCTCCGGGCAGCACTTCCTCGTGCACCGCACTGCTCACGATGCCCTGGTAGCCGATGTTATGCACGGTCAGCACGCTGCGTGCGTCCTGGAACAGGCGGTCCCAGGCGTAGGTCGAGCGCATCAGCAGGGTCCCGACCGCCGTGTGCCAGTCGTTGAAGTGCATGATCTGCGGTGCGAATGCCATGCGCTGGCAGCAGATGAACGCCGCGTGCGTGAGCAGCAGGAAGCGTCGATGCTCATCGGCATCGGTGGTGTAGAGCGACTCACGGTGGAAGGCCGCCGGGCAGTCGACCAGGTACACGACCGCGCTCGATCCGGGCAGCTGCGCGGTCGACACCGAGAAATCGTAGTGATAGCTGCCGAGCGTCACCGACAGCGCGCGCATCGAGTCCACCGGGTAGATCTCCAGGCGCTCACGCTGGATGCTGGAGTACGCCGGCATGAACAGCCGTACGTCATGCCCGTCGGCGTGCAGGTATTTGAGCAGGGCGCCCGACACGTCGGCGAGGCCGCCGGCCTTGGCGATCGGGGTCACCTCGGCCGACGCAAAACATATTTTCAATGGCATCGCGGGATCTTACCGCAGCGCGAGACGCCCGTTGGCGAAGCCATTATCATGGCGTCATGCGCTCACTGGTGGTCTATCTGACGCTGCTGATCCTGCTCACGATCTCCATCGGGGTCGGTTTCATCGCCTCGGATTGGCCGGGCTGGTGCCGGTGGCTGAACTGGTGCGCGGCCAACTGGCCGCCGGGCCATTGATCGGGCGCAAGCCACAGTCGATCGACATGTCCACGACCCCTTACGCACAGCTCGAGCAGGAATGGCGGCGTCTGCACGCCTTCCATGGCGCGCTGTCGCTGCTGCGGTGGGATGCGGCGGTGATGATGCCCCGCGGCAGTGCCGAGGTGCGCGGCGAGCAGCTGGCGGCGCTCGAGACCGAATACCACGCGTTGCTGACCACCCCGAAGATCACGCGGCTGCTCGACCGGGCGCAGGCGAATTCGCAGGGACTCGAAGACTGGCAGCTCGCCAATCTGCACGAGATGCGCCGTCAGCGCGACTACGCGATTGCCACCCCGGTGTCGCTGATCTCGCGCCTGGCGCGCGCGACGTCGCGCGCCGAGGTGCACTGGGCCGAGGCGCGGCGGCAGAATAATTTCGATCTGTTTGCCCCGCACCTGGAGGAGGTCGTGCACCTGGTGCGCGACAAGGCCGCGCTGCTCGGGCAGGCGCTGGGGTTGCCAGCGTACGATGCGCTGGCGGACGAATTCTCGCCCGGTATCTCCGGTGCCGACATCGACCTGATGTTCAAGTCGCTGTCGCGGCGCCTGCCCAGCCTGATCCGGGAGACCCTGACGCTGCAGGCGCAGCGGCCTTCGCTGCCGCTGACCGGCAAGTTTGCTGCCGGCAAGCAGCGTGCGCTGGTGGTCGAAGTGATGCGCGCCATCGGGTTTCCGTTCGATCGCGGTCGGCTCGATGAGAGCGAGCATCCGTTCACCGAGGGCGTGCCGGGCGACATACGCATCACCACGCGCTTTGACAGCGCCGACCCGTTCTCGGGGCTGCTCGGTGCGATGCACGAGAGCGGACATGCGATGTACGACCTCGGCCTGCCGCAGGCATGGCGCGATCAGCCGGTGGGGCGCGACCGCGGCATGGCGCTCGAGGAGAGCCAGTCGCTGCTGCTCGAGATGATCGTCGGGCGCAGCCGCGCGTTTGTTCAGTATCTGCGGCCGTTGCTCGAAAAGCATTTTGCGGTCAGCGGTCCGGAATGGGAACCCGAGAATCTCTATCGGCGCCTGAATAACGTGCAGCGCAGCCTGATCCGTGTCGACGCCGACGAAGTGACCTACCCGCTGCACATCCTGCTGCGCTACGAGCTGGAAAAGAAACTGCTGTCCGGCGAGCTCGCGGTACGCGAATTGCCCGAAGCGTGGAACGCCGGCATGGAGCAGCGGCTCGAGGTTCGCCCGACCGGAGCGGCCGACGGCTGTCTGCAGGACATCCATTGGGCACTCGGATCGTTCGGCTATTTCCCCTCGTATGCGCTCGGTGCGGTGATTGCCGCGCAGTTGTGGGAGAGCCTGCGCACCCACATACCGGAAGTCGAGCAGCAGATCGCGCGGGGCGAATTCGGCGGCTTGTTCGGCTGGCTGCGCGAACACGTGCACGGCCTCGGCGCCAAGGTCACGGTGAAGGAGCTGATGAAGCAGGCCACCGGACAGCCGCCCTCGGCCACGGCGCTGCTGCGCTATCTCGACGCGAAATATCTTGAAGGCGCCCCATGAGTGAGACCTCGGCCACGATGCGGCGGCTGGCGGCGCGACTGCGCGGCCTCGCCGGCAAGGCCATCGAGCACTATCGCATGATCGAGCGCGGCGATCGCGTGATGGTCTGCCTGTCCGGCGGCAAGGATTCCTACACGATGCTCGACCTGCTGCGCTCGCTCCAGCGCAGCGCACCGGTGCAGTTCGAGCTGATCGCGGTCAACCTCGACCAGAAGCAGCCGGGCTTTCCGGCGCAGGTGCTGCCTGACTACCTGCGCTCGCTCGGCGTGCCGCACCACATCATCGAACAGGACACCTACCGGGTGGTCAGGCGGGTGATCCCCGAGGGCCGCACGATGTGCGGGCTGTGCTCGCGGCTGCGCCGCGGCGCGCTCTACCGCTTCGCCGCCGAGCACGGCATCAGCAAGATTGCGCTCGGACATCATCGCGACGACATCGTTGAGACATTGTTCCTGAACCTGTTCAATGCCGGCCGGCTCAAGGCGATGGCGCCGAAGCTGCGCTCCGACAATGGACGGCACATCGTGATCCGCCCGCTGGCGTACGTCGCCGAGCGCGATATTGCGCGCTACGCGCGCGGCATGGGTTTTCCGCTGATTCCATGCCGGCTGTGCGGCTCACAGCCGAATCTGCAGCGCAATGCCATCAAGAGCATGCTGGCCGCCTGGGAGCGTGCGCATCCGGGCCGCGTGCAGTCGATCTTCTCAGCGCTGCAGCACGTGGAGCCGGCCACGCTTGCCGATCCGCGGCAGTTCGATTTTGCCGGTCTGCGCGCGCTCGCCGGCGCTACGCCGCGCGCGGACGCGCCCTTCATGACCGACGCCGAGGAGGAATCGATGGCGCTCGAGGCGCAGCTTCCGGGCCGCACCGGGGCGGCAGCGATCCGATAGCGCGGCGGCATGGAGCGCCCCGCCGCTGCAGAACCGCTGCTGGGCGCTGCCCGGGACCCTGCGGGCGGGCGCTGGACTGCTGCTCCCGCCGCCCCGCGAGCCGGCCGGGTTCGTCCGCCGCGGCCGACCGAGCGGACAGCGCGGCGATTGGTTAGAGTTCGGGGCCATGGCCTCGACCTCCTCCCTGCCGTCCCCGCGCCGCGCGCACGCTGCCCGCAACCGCCGGCTCGACTGGACGCGCCTGAGCGATCAGGAGCTGCTGAAGCTGCGCATCTGCGATCTGCGACTGGACCTGCGGCGCTCGCCGTTGCAGCGCTACGTGCGGCGCCTGTATGACGAGCTCGATGGGCGCGGCATCCGATTCCGGCCGCACGTGTGGCTGTCGGAGGAATGGTTCTCGCCCGACGGCGTGCCCGGGATCGCAGTGCCGTTCTACCTCGCCCACCCGCGGCTGCTGCGTCTGGAACGCAAGATGACGCGCGAGGTCGAGGGCAGCAACGTCAACTGGCTGATGCGCATCCTGCGGCACGAGGCCGGGCATGCGATCGATTCCGCGTACCGCCTGCGCCGCCGCGCTCACTGGCGGGCGCTGTTCGGCCCGGCCTCCGCGCCGTACCGCTCCGGCTACCGCGCGCGACCGGCGAGCCGTCAACATGTGCAGCACCTCGGCGACTGGTACGCCCAGAGCCATCCGACCGAGGATTTCGCTGAGACCTTTGCCGTCTGGCTGGCGCCGCGCTCGGGCTGGCAGCGCCGTTATGCCTCGTGGCCGGCGCTGCGCAAGCTGCGGTTCGTGCAGCAGGTCGCCGGCGAATTCGGCGCCCATCGCCCGCCGGTGCGCTGCCGCGACCGCATCGAACCGCTGGATCGCAATCAGCGCACGCTGGCGCAGTACTACCGCAGCAAGCTGGCGCGCGCCCGCACCCGCCGCGGCTTGCTTGCCGACCGGCTGCTGCAGCGTGTGTTCAGCGGCGAGCCGGGCACGCGCGCGCTCACCGCCGCGACGCTGATGCGCTCGCACAAACCGCAACTGCTCGCCGCCGTGATCCGCGCGACCGGCGTCGATCGTTACGCGGCGCACCAGGTGCTGCGCACCGCGATCGATCGCTGCGAGCGCCTGCAACTGTACGTGCGAGGCACGCAGCGCGCCTCGCTGCGCGCCACGCGCATCATGCTGCGCCGGCTGGTACGGCTGTACATGCGCAGCCAGGGACTGCGTTTGCGCGCATGAAAAAGCTGCGGACGCTGGTCGTAGTGCACTCGAGCCTGGTGCCGCCCGAGAGCCTGGAGGGCTTCTCCGAGAAGGAAATCGACGAATGGCGTACCGAATATGACGTGACATCGACGCTGCGCGCCGCTGGACATCAGGTGCAGACGCTGGGCGTGCTCGACTCGCTGACCGAGCTGCGATCGGCGCTGATCGAGACCAAGCCGGAGCTTGTGTTCAATCTGCTCGAGGAGTTCAATGGCATCGTCACCTACGACCAGCACGTAGTCGCGTTCCTCGAACTCATGCGCGCACCCTATACCGGATGTAATCCGCGCGGCCTGCTGCTGTCGCGCGACAAGGTGCTGTGCAAGCAGCTGCTGGCGTTTCATCGCATTCCGACGCCGCAGTTCGCGGTCTTCCGCCGCGGCCAGCGCGTGACGGTGCCGCGGCGGCTGCGTCCGCCGCTGTTCGTGAAATCCGCCACCGAGGACGCCTCGCTCGGAATCGCCCAGGCCTCGGTGGTGGACGACATCGCGAAGCTGCGCGAGCGCGTGCAGTTCATGCACGAGCAGATCGGCTCCGACGCGCTGGTCGAGGAATACATCGAGGGCCGCGAGCTGTACGTCGGCATGCTCGGCAACGAACGGCTGACGCGATTGCCGGTCTGGGAGATGCGCTTTGGCTCATTGCCGGAATCGCTGCCGGCGATCGCGACCCGCAAGGTCAAGTGGGATCGGGCTTATCAGCGTCGCTACAACATAACCACGCGCGCGGCCGATGACCTGCCGCCGGCGGTGCTGCACCAGCTCGATCGGCTGTCGCGCCGCATCTACCGCGCGCTGCACCTTTCCGGCTTTGCCCGCATCGATTTTCGCGTGCGCGGCGACGGCAGCGTATTCATGCTGGAAGCCAATCCCAATCCGAACCTGGCGCGCGAAGAGGACTTCGCCGAATCGGCCCGGGCGGCCGGCATCGACTATCGCGAGCTGCTCGAGCGCATCATGACCCTGGGCTGCAACTATCGCGTGGAGTGGCGCGACTTCAATGCCTAGGCACGAAGCGGTGAAGTCGGGCAGCGCGCCAGCGACCGCGGGGGCTGCGCCTCGGCGCGCGCTGCGATCGTGGCCGGCGTGGTGCCTCACCGCCCTGGCGCTCGCAGGCTGTACCACCGAGGCGACCAAACGGCAGGCGGACTTCGACAAGCTGATCCAGAAGCTGCCGGGCCAGTACGACAATCTGGCGCAAGCGCAGGGCGATGCCAGCGGCGCGCACGCGGCGCTCGCACTGCTGATCCGGCCGGTGAACGCGCTGACCGTGGGCCGGATCGTATTCTTCGTGCGCGAAACCGCGGCTGATGATCCGCGGCGCGTGCTGTCGCAGCACATCTGGACGTTCGAGATCGACAAAAAGAACCGCCTGGTGCAGACCATCTACGCGTTCAAGGAACCGCGACGCTGGCTGCACGCGGCCGAGGATCCGTACGTCATTCAGTCGGTGCTGCCCGACGACCTGTCGGCGTTGACCGGCTGCGAGTTGACCTGGACCAAGAGCGGCGAGGACTTCCGGGCCGCGACCGAGCCCGACACCTGCAAGGAGTCGGCGGGTGCGGAAGGCTCACTGATGGAGCAGAGCGCCGAATTGCGCGACAGCGAGCTGGTGCTCAACGAGCGGCTGTCCGGCGGCGGCGGGCCGGACGGCACCGAGTCGGCCTCGTCCTACCGTTTCCAGCGGCGCGCCGCCGCGACGCCGAAGCAGTAAGCGGCCACGGGAGCGAAGCTGGTGGCCGACATCGGGGGACAGTTCCAGGAAATCGGTGAAGTCGTCCGCAACGCGGTCGCGCCGGTGTTTCTGCTGTCCGGCGTGGGCGTCACGCTCACGCTGTTGACCAATCGTCTGGCGCGCGTGGTGGATCGTGCGCGCCTGCTCGAGCAGAAGGAAAGCAAGACGCATGAGAGCGAATTGCCTGAGCTCAGCGGCAGCCTGCGAACGCTCGAGTGGCGCGCGCGGTTGCTCGGCCGCGCGATAGCACTCTGTACAATTTGCGCGCTGCTGGTGTCGATGGTGGTGGTGACGCTTTTCCTCGGTGCCTTTGTGGATTTTCACCTGTCGCTGGTCATAGCGACGCTGTTCATCGTCTCGATGCTCAGCTTCATCGGTGGCCTGCTGCTGTTCCTGCGCGAGGTGTTCGTCGCGACCAAGCATCTGCGCATCGGACTGCGCGGCGGGGACTCCCCCAGTCCCTAGGCGGCCGGCAGTCCGACCTCCGAGTGGGCGATGCTCCACGGTTCGAGCGCGGCGGCCGCGAGCCACTGCTGCAGCGGCGCGTCCTGCAGCACCGTGTCCAGATACGCCTGCGCCGGTGGCGACAGCGTCGCGCCGTAGCTGCGAAAGCGCAGCGCCACCGGCGCATACATCGCATCGGCCAGCGAGTACTCGCCGAACAGCCACGGGCCGTGGCCGCCGAAGCGGCCGCGGCAATCGCTCCACAGCGCATCGATGCGCTCGATGTCGGCGCGCAGCTCTGCGTTCATCGGCGTGCGCCGGCCGGTGGCGCGCGCGTTCATCGGCCACTGCGCGCGCAGCGCGCCGAAGCCGGCGTGCATTTCGGCGCTGACCGCACGTGCCTGCGAGCGCGCGCCGCGCTCGCCCGGCAATCCCCGGCCGGTCAGCTCACACAGGTATTCGCCGATCGCGATCGATTCCCAGACCGTCAGGGAACCGTGCTTCAGCACCGGCACGCGACCGGCCGGCCCGCGCCGCAGGATGCGCGAGCGCGTGTCCGGCCGCGACAGCGCAATCAGCTCCTCATCGAACGCCAGCTGCAGGTGCTTGAGCAACATCCATGGCCGCAGCGACCATGACGAGTAGTTCTTATTGCCGATGACTAGTGTGAATTCGGACATGATTTTACCGGCTATTAGCACTCATGACTTGCGGCTGCCAGGCCGGCAGAGTTCTTGCAACGTAATTCCGTGACGAGCTTAACGAAGGTTACGTGACGAGCTTATCTAAGGCCAAGCGGCTTTCATGGTCAACTCAAAGCGTTGATAGTAGAGCCGCGGATTTCTCGAGGGTGAAGTCATGCAGCAGTCCGAACACAACGCCGGCGTCCTGGCAGTAGCGAGCCTGCGGGAATATTTCCACGATGCGCTGCAGGGCGCGCTGGCGCACCAGCATGTGGCGGTGGAGGACCAGACCGAGCAGTACGTGGTCAATCTGCTGACGCTGTTCGCGCGCTCCGAGCAGCTGTATGAACGCACCGCCGACGGCGTGCGGGTGCGACCGCTGGTGCAGATGCTGTCCGACGCGCTCGAGGCGCCCACGGCGCTCGAACGCGAACGCGGCCTGCAGCGCCTGGGCGACGTCTCGCTGTTCATCGCCGGATTCTTCGCGCACAGCTTTGCGCGCAAACTGGTCGATATCGATTATCACATTGCGATGGGCGGACGGGCCTACGGCGTGCTCGCCAGCGGCCTGGCGCGCGGTCGCAGGCGGGTGCTGAGCCGGGTGTTTGCCGAGCTGGCCGCCAAGTTCCTGCCACTGGTCGATGCGCTGGGTGAAGTCAGCGATGCGGCGCGCCGCTATACGCAGGCCGATATCCTGCGGTTGTACGAGATCTGGCTCAAGACCGGCAGTCCGCGCGCCCACGGCCTGCTGCGGCAGCTCGGGGTCGAGGCCGCACCGGTTGCGATTGCGCAGAACTGAAGACCTTCGCGTGCACGGCCGCGCACCACAGACACCGGCGCTGACCGCGGCGCTGAACCCCTCGGGCGCGGAGCTGGTGCTGCAGCAGCTGCAGGCGCTGCTGGCAGGCATCTATGACCTGCCGATGCAATACCAGGTCCACGACTTCCTGTTCACTGAGCGCGAGCGGTTGCCACAGGCGGTGCGCGACTCCGAGACCGACGAACAGGTGCTGGTGCTCGATGAGGGCGGGGCGGCCGCGGTCGGATTGTTTCTCGACGCACAGCTGCTCGAGCGGCTGATCCGGGCCAATCCGCTCGAGGCGCTGCACGCGGGCAACCTCGCCGACTACTGGACGGCGCTCGAGGGCGTCAGCCACTTCATCTATCTGGCCTGGAACGCAGGTCACGACCGCGCGGTGTCGTTGCTGGAGCTCGAGCTGCAGGCCGAGATCGATAAGTATGTGAGCAGCTGGTGGCTGCTGCGCGAGCAGGACCCGGCGCGCTATCCGGCCGAGCTGCACCGGCTGCTGTTCGAGCGCAGCAGGGTCGATGAGCGCCTGGCTGGCGGGCGCTGCGAGCTCTATCGTGAAGCCAATCAGTATGCGGCGCGTTTTTGCCGGCGGCTCGAGCGGCAGCTCTCGGTGCGGGCCGCGCCGGCGGGTCGCGACACGCTGGCTGAGCTACGGCGTTTCTATCGCCTGAGCCGCGAGCGCAAGATGACGCACATTCAGAGGAATCGCTGAGCCCGATCAGTCTTTCTTCTTGGGCTTGTCCGCGTTCAGCTCCGCCACCTCGCGCGTGAGCCGGATCCACTGCGACAGCTTGCGCAGGTCGGTCGGCTTGTGCTGGTCGTCGGCGTTGTTGGGCTTGGCGGCCGGCACGGTGTCATACGGGTTGTAACCGGCGACCCCGCTACGGCTCTTCACCGGGACACCCCGCATTTTCTGCGCGACCGTATCTTCCAGCGAGAGTTTGAGTTCTCCGACGGCCGGGGGTGTCGAGTCTGGTTTGGCGTCGCGCTTGGTCACGACGCGGCGCACGATTGCTCTGGGGCAGTCGAAGGTGCAGGCGGATGCGAACGCCTAGGTAGCCCCGGATGTCGAAGAAGCCAGTGCCGAGCGGGCGCGCAGCAGCCCGAGAGCTGTCTTGCCGTCATTGATGTCTCCGTGCAGCGCGCGAGCACAGGCATGCTCCAAATCGATCCAATGTACTTCGATAAGCTCGCCCGCTTCGTGCGACATATTGGCGGATTCCAGGTCCCGAGCGAGGTACAAATGCACGATTTCAGTGAAAACCCCTGGAGAACTTACATAATTGCCCAGCGAAAGCCAGGTTTGCGCGGTAGTTCCGGCTTCCTCGCGCAGTTCCCGGCGGGCGGTCTCCAGCGGCGGCTCGCGGGGCTCGAGCTTGCCTGCCGGCAGTTCCCACACCCAGCCGCCGGCGGCATGGCGGTACTGCCGGATCAGGCACACCCGTGCCGCCGCGTCGACCGCCACGATCGCCGCGCCCCCGGGATGGTGGATAATTTCCAGGTCGGTGACATGCCCGTTGGGCAGCCGCACCGTCTCGACATTGACGGTGATGACCCGGCCACGAAATACCGTGCGTACGTTCTCGACACCCATGATCAGAGCCTAACGGTTTGCGAACTCCGATGCCCACCCGGCGCGCACCGAGCCGGCTGTTGCTGATCACCGGCGCGCCGGCCAGCGGCAAGACGCGCCTGGCAGGCGATCTGGGGGCACGCTATGGCGGCGGCCGCTGCAGCAAGGATCAGATCAAGGAGATTCTGTTCGAGGCGCTGGGCACTGGCGATGCCGCCTGGTCGCGCCGCCTGAGCGACGCCAGCTTTGCGCTGCTGTTCAGCTGGGCGCCGCAACTGCTGGCCGTGCACCCGCTGGTGCTGCTGGAGGGCAACTTCCGCAGCGGCGAACACGAGCCGCCACTGCGAGCGCTGCTCGAGGGCAGCGGCGCGCGAGCGGCACAGGTGCTGTGTGTGGCCAAGCCGGCCACGCGTGCGGCTCGACTGGCGGCCCGTGCCGCAGATCCGGCCCGTCACCGCGGCCATCGCGACGGGCAGATCGACCCCGGCGCGGCGGGCGGCGCCAGGTTCCTCGATCTGCCCGGACCACGATGGCAATTCAACAGCGATGCGGATCGGGAAGGCGAGCTGGCAGTTCTGTGCGCTGAACTGGACCGCTGGTATCCGCGGTCCGAAGTTTGACGCGCCACGCGGCGTCCGGTGCATTATATTTCGCGCCGATGCCAGCCGTTTCGCACCTCGACGTACTCAATGCCGCGCAGCGAAAGGCCGCCACCTATGGTGAGCCGTCCGGCGACAAGGGCTGGCGCGCCGGGCCGCTGCTGGTGATCGCCGGCGCCGGGACCGGCAAGACCAGCACCATCGCTCATCGCGTCGCCCAGCTGGTGGTGCACGGCGTGGACCCCGCACGGCTGCTGCTGCTGACGTTCACGCGGCGCGCGGCAGCGGAGATGCGCCGGCGCGCGCACGACATCGTGCGCGATGCCGTGGGCGACACCCTCGGCAACAAGGCGCAGGCGATGCTGCAGCGGCTGGTCTGGGCCGGCACCTTTCATTCGATCGGCAATCGGCTGCTGCGCCACTATGCGCGTCAGCTGAAGCTCGAGCCGTCGTTCACCGTGGTGGATCGTGCCGATTCGGCCGATCTGCTCGATGAGCTGCGCACCCAGCTCGGCCTGGCCGCGAAGGAGCAGCGATTTCCGCGCAAGGATGCGTGTCTCGCGATCTACTCCTGGCGCGTCAACACCCAGAAGAGCCTGCACGATACGCTGGAGCAGCAGTTTCCGTGGTGCCAGGGCTTCGAGGAGGACCTCACGCGCCTGTTTCGCGGCTACGTCGAGCGCAAGCAGCGCTTTGCGCTGCTCGACTACGACGATCTGCTGCTCTACTGGCACATGATGATGGGCGAGCCGCGGCTGGCGCAGCACGTCGGCGCCAACTTCGATCATGTGCTGGTCGATGAATACCAGGACACCAACCGGCTGCAGGCCGAGATCCTGTATGCGCTCAAGCCGGATGGCGCCGGCGTGACCGTGGTGGGCGACGACGCGCAGGCGATTTATTCATTTCGCGCGGCGGCGGTGGACAACATCCTGAATTTCCCCAGCCACTACCAGCCGGCAGCCGAGGTCGTGACGCTGGCGCAGAACTACCGCTCGACCCAGGGCCTGCTCGATGCCTCGAACGCGCTGATGGCCGAGGCCCCGCGCCAGCATCGCAAGCATCTGCTGTCCACGCGTGGCGCCGGCGGCAAACCGCTGTATGCGACCGTGGACGACTTGATGGGGCAGGCGGAATACGTCTGCGGCCAGATCCTCAAGCGGCGCGAAGCCGGCGTGCCGCTCAAGCGCCAGGCGGTGCTGTTTCGCAATGCCAGCGCCAGCGACGTGCTCGAGGTGGAGCTGGCGCGGCGCCGGATCCCGTTCGTGAAGTACGGCGGTCTCAAGTTCCTCGAGGCCGCGCACATCAAGGACATGGTGGCGCTGCTGCGCTGGGCGGACAATCTGCGCAATACGCTGGCGGCGTTTCGCGTGCTGCAGCTGCTGCCCGGCATGGGGCCGGTCAATGCGCGCAAGTGCGTCGAGCTGCTGCAGGCACAGGACGGCTCGGTCAATGCGCTCAAGGGCTTCACGCCGCCGCAGCCGATGGCGGCGGGCTATGCGAAGCTGCAGGCGCTGCTGCAGTCGCTGACCGAGCCGCAGCGGCCGTGGCCGGGCCAGGTGCGCCAGGCGCGCGAATGGTACCAGCCGCACCTCGAGCGCATCTACGAGCACGTGCACACGCGGGTCGGCGACCTCGACCAGCTCGAGCAGCTCTCGGGGCAATATCCGTCGCGCGAGCGCTTCATCACCGAGCTCACGCTCGATCCGCCGCATGCGACCAGCGACCTGGCCGGCACCCCGACCCTGGATGAGGACTACCTGGTGCTATCCACGGTGCACTCGGCCAAGGGCATGGAGTGGGACACGGTCTACGTGCTCAACGTGGTCGATGGCAGCTTTCCGTCGGAATTCGCCACCGGGCGCCAGGAACTGATCGACGAGGAGCGACGCCTGCTCTACGTGGCGATGACCCGGGCGCGCAACGAGCTGCAGCTGTGCGTGCCGCTGAAATTCCCGCTGACGCAGCAGCCCCGGACCGGCGATGCGCACGTCTACGGCGGCCGCAGCCGTTTCATCAGCGAGAAGGTGCTCAAGTGCATGCAGCAGGTCGCGTTCCAGGGCGCCCAGCTCGGCGAAGCCGCGCCGCTCGGCGACGGGCGCGCAGCGACGCTGGACGTGTCCGCGCGCCTCAAAGACATGTGGTGAGCCCTGATCTCGAGCGCGGAGCGCGGGGCCAGTGCTCGGAGGCAGTCACTTAGAGATATCGAGCTATAGGGTCCATTTTTGTAATCAAAAATGGACCCTATAGCTCGATATCTATCAGGGGTCCGGTTCGAGGACGTGCGTGCGCCCCTCGTGCTCGAGATCAGGGCTCGAGGTAGGCGTAGCCGTTGAGCTCGTTCTCGTAGAAGCGCTTGAGTGCCTGGCTCTCGGCCACCGACAGCCGGCCCTCGCGCACCGCGCGCTCGCAATCGCGCGCCAGCGCCGGTGACAGCTCGGCGACGTCGTATTCCATGTATTCGAGCACGCGGTTGGCGGTGTCGCCCTTGACGATCTCCTCGATCCACCAGCCGCCCTCGTCGTGCAGCTTGATGTGCACCACGTTGGTGTCGCCGAACAGATTGTGCAGATCGCCGAGGGTCTCCTGGTAGGCGCCGACCAGGAACGCACCGAGGTAATAATCCTCGCCGGCGATCGGCTCGTGCAGCTCGAGCGTGCGCTTGACGTCGCGCGGACCGACGAATCGATCGATCTTGCCATCGGAGTCGCAGGTGATGTCGGCCAGCACGGCCTTGCGCGAGGGCAGCTCGCACAACCGGTGAATCGGCATGATCGGGAACAGCTGGTCGATGGCCCAGCTGTCGGGCAGCGACTGGAAGATCGAGAAGTTGCAGAAATAGGTGTCGGACAGCACGTTCTCGAGGTCCTCGAGCTCCTCGGGAAAGCGGCCAAGCCGCCGGCACACGTCGCGGATGCGGGCGCAGCTCGCCCAGTAAAGCCGTTCGGTCAGGCCGCGGAACTCGAGCGACAGCAGGCCGAGATTGAACATCTGCAGCGCCTGATCGCGCGCGGTCAGCGCATCGTGATAGCACTCGACCAGCCGCCGTTCGTCGATGTTGCGATAGGCGTCGAGCAGGTCGCGCACCGGTTGCGGCAGCGCGTTCTCGCCGCCGAATTCGTCGGACACCCGGCCATCGACCCGAAATCGATCGAGCGCCGAGCGGCCGAGCACATTGAAGATCAGCACACTGTGGTGCGCCGCGATGGCGCGGCCGGATTCGCTGATGATCAGCGGGTGTGGGATGTTGCGCGCATTGCAGACGCTGCCGACGCGATACACCACGTCGCTGGCGTACTCGTTGAGCGTGTAGTTCATCGACGAGGGGTAGTTGGTGCCGCTGCCGTCGTAGTCGATGCCGAGGCCGCCGCCGACGTCGATGTACTCGAGCCCAGCGCCCATGAGCTTGAGCTCCGCATACACATGCGCCAGCTCGTTGATCGCATCCTTGACGCGGCGGATGTCCTGCAGCTGGCTGCCCGGGTGACAGTGCACCAGCTTCAGGCAGTCGAGCATGTCGCGCGCCTTGAGAATCGACACCAGTTCGAGGATCTCGGTGATGAACAGCCCGAATTTGGACTTCTCCCCGGCCGAGTCGCGCCAGCGCCCCGAGCCCTCGGTAGCGAGCTTCACCCGCACCCCGAGCTTCGGCCGCACGCTGTAGATGTCGGCATAGCTGAGCACCAGCTCGAGCTCGGAGAAGTTCTCGATCACCGGAATGATGGTGCGTCCGAGCTTGGTTGCGAGGATCACCGCCTCGATGTAGCTCGAGTCCTTGAAGCCGTTGCAGATGATCGGCCGCTCGTGCGCGTCCTCGGTCATCGCCATGACCGCCAGCAGCTCGGGCTTGGAGCCGGCCTCGAGGCCGAAGCCGAATTCCTTGCCGTAGCGGAACACCTCCTCGACCACCAGGCGCTGCTGATTGACCTTGATCGGATACACCGCGGTGTAGCGATTGCGGTAGTCGTTTTCGGCGATCGCCTGGCTGAAAGCCGCGTGCAGATGGCGCAGCCGATGCGCCAGGATGTCGGAAAAGCGGATCACGACCGGGGCCGACAGGTCACGCTCCTGCAGGCCCTGCACCACCTCGAGCAGATCGATCTCGTGGGCGGCGGTGGTGTCCGGGCGTACCACCACGTGGCCGGCGGCATTGATCGAGAAGTAGCCCGAACTCCACGCCGGCACGTTGTAGAGCTCGAGCGCATCCTCGACGCTCCAGGACTGGCTGGCCGGCGCGCTGCGCGCCGCTTGCGGTGTCCCCACGATGTTCTTCAAGCCTCGCCCGCCGCTCCAAGAGTAGGCGCACCATAGCAAACTGAGGCAACAAGTAAACGTCATGCCGGCGCAAGGCCGGCGTCGCTCCCGGGACTGGCGGCGCGCCGGCCGCGGCATCGGCGCGGCCGGACCGTGGCGGCACCGTGCCCCCGCTTCGCCGGCACCATACTCGGACCGGCTCCCAGTCGCTACAATCGCATCGGGGATGACTCTCAAGCGAGCGCCGATGGCCATCGATTTCTACTGGGGAAGCGGCAGCCCGCCGTGCTGGCGCGTCGCGCTTGCCCTTGAGTTCAAGGGGCTCAAGTACAACAGCCATCTGCTGCACTTCGACCGCCAGGAGCACAAATCCCCGGCCATGCTGGCAATGAACTTTCGCGGCAAGCTGCCGGTGCTGCGCGACAACGACTACGTGGTGTTCGAATCCCTGGCGATCCTGTATTACCTCGACCAGAAATACCGCGATCCGCCGATCTTCGGCCGCAATCCGGAGGAGGCCGGCGTGATCATGCGCGTGATCTGCGAATACCAGTCGTACGCCGAGCCGCCGCTGAAGACCATCGTCGCCGGGCTGCTGCAGCGTCACGAACGCAAGGTCGACGAGGGCCTCGCCGAAGCCATGCATCGGGTGGCGGGCGAGGCGCGCACCATCGAGCAGCGTCTGGCGCGCTCGGATTGGGTGGTCGGCGAGAGCTTCTCGGCCGCCGATATGATGATCTATCCGGATATCCGCCTGCTGCTGCGCACGCTGCAACGACCGGAGGCGCACGAACTGGCGGCGCGCTTCCTGCCGATGGAGATCAACTATCCGGCGATCGGCCGCTGGCTTGATCGCGTCGCCGCGCTGCCCGGGCACGAACGCACCTGGCCGCCGCACTGGCGCTAGCGGCGCCCGCGGCGCGCGTTGCCGCAATGTCAAGGCTCTCGTGTAACCGTTGGCCGACGCTGGCGAGCGGGCGTGGCGATTGCTACGCTTCGCCGCTCCTTAGGTTGGAAAGATAATGAGCCAGCACGAAATCTACGTCGATTTTCCGGGGCGGATCGTTTTGGTCGGGTTCGGCAGCATCGGTCAGGGCGTACTGCCGCTGATCCTGCGTCATCTCGGTGTCGCGGCCGAGCGCATCGCGATCGTCAGCGCCGACGACGTCGCCCACGAGGAAGCGACGCGCTTCGGCGTCAAATTCGTGAAGCAGCGGCTGACGCGCGAGAATTTCCGCCGCACGCTCGATCCGCTGGTGGGGCGCGGCGATTTCCTGCTCAATGTCTCGGTCGATGTATCGAGCATCGCGCTGATCCGCTATTGCTGGGACAAAGGCGCGATGTATCTCGACACCTGCATCGAGCCCTGGCCCGGCGGCTACACCGATCCGACCATTCCGGCCGCCCGGCGCACCAACTATGCGTTGCGCGAGGAGGCGCTCGGGCTGCGCAGCGGCAATGCGCGCGCACCGACCGCGGTGCTCACGCACGGGGCGAATCCGGGACTGGTGTCGCATCTGGTCAAGCAGGCGCTGCTGAATATCGCGACCGACCTCGGGATCGGCGGCGCGGCGCCCGCGAGCCGCGGCGATTGGGCCGAGCTGGCGCAGCGCGTGGGCGTGAAGGTGATCCACGTCGCCGAGCGCGACACCCAGGTGTCGAGCATACCGAAGGAGCCGAATGAATTCGTCAACACCTGGTCGGTCGACGGCTTCGTCTCGGAAGGCTCGCAGCCGGCGGAGCTCGGCTGGGGCACGCACGAGCGTAATTTTCCGCGCGACGGCCGCCGCTATGATTTCGGCGGCGGTGCGGCGATTCACCTGGCGCAGCCGGGGGTGGCGACGCGGGTGCGCAGCTGGACGCCGCTCAACGGCCCCTATCACGGCTTCCTGATCACGCATTCCGAGGCGATCTCGATCGCCGACTACTTCGCGGTGCGCAAGGACTCGCAGGCGCTGTACCGGCCGACCGTGCATTACGCCTATCACCCGTCCGACGCCGCGGTGCTGTCGCTGCATGAGTTCTGCGGCCGCAACTACCAGATCCAGGATCGGCGCCGCATCATGATGGATGACATCACCAAGGGCATCGATGAGCTCGGCGTGCTGCTGGCCGGCCATAAGAAGAATGCCTACTGGTACGGCTCGCAGCTGTCGGTGGACGAAGCGCGCACGCTCGCCCCGTATAACAACGCGACCAGCCTGCAGGTCTCGGCGGCGGTGCTCTCGGGCATGGTGTGGGCGATGGAAAACCCGAACAACGGCATCACCGAGCCCGAAGACATGGATTTCCGGCGCAACCTCGCAATCTGCACGCCGTACCTGGGGCCGGTCGTGGGGCAGTACACCGACTGGACGCCGCTGAGCGATCGCGAACGGCTGTTCCCCGAGGATCTCGATCAGAGCGATCCCTGGCAGTTCAAGAACGTGCGCGTCAGCTAGGACGCGGCCTGCCCTGACGATCTTAAGCGTAATCAATCTCGACGATGATGAGACGCCGCGTGCCGGTGGCGAGCTCCAGCGTAACCTCCTCGTCGACTCGCCGACCCAGCAGGATCCTGCCCAGCGGCGCGTCCATGCTGATGTAATCGCTGGCCATGTCGAGCTCGTCCGGGCCGACGATCCGATAACGCAGCTGCTGGCCGTCTTCAGTCTCGAGCGTGACGCGGGCGCCGAAGAACACACGCCGACGATCGCTCGGCGGCTGCTCGACCACGACCATGCCGTCCAGGCGCGAGCGCAGGAACCGCACGCGCCGATCGATCTCGCGCAACCGGCGTTTGCCGTAGGTGTAGTCGGCGTTTTCGGAGCGGTCGCCCTGCGCCGCCGCCGCGGCGACCGCCGCGGTCACCAGCGGTCGCTCACGACGCCACAGCTCATCGAGCTCGGCCCGCAGCCGTGCCGCGCCTGCCGCCGTGATGTACTTCGAGCCCGGTTTATGTGAAATTCGATGGCGCGTCATTACTATAATTCATTGAAATACCTAAAATTATTAGAAGCGAAGACCGCGGTCGTCGAATTGAGCAGCAGCGCACAGCGAGCCTCGCGAGGACGGCCTAGCCTTCAATTGCGCAATGCCCGTCGGCGCAGCTGATTTTATCGCCGGGCGCGCGCATCGAAATCCCCTGGGCGGGCTTGACCGCAAACGGCAGCTTGCCCGCCTCACTCGCCCTGGCCCCCCGCTGGGGCGTTTTTTTATCCGCCCCCGCGCAACGCGCTGCGCCAGCGTGCGGCACCCGTCAAGGCGCGCCGGATCGCTCGGACGATGCGGCGGGTATCCCGCGCCCGCGGAACGTGTGAAGATCCCGCGACAGCTGTTGAAATGGTTCCGCGTGCCGCCATTGTAAGCGGCACAGTCACCGGTGGAGGCTTGATGCGAATGCGCACGTTCAAGGTCGTTGTGATATTGGCCGGCGCATTGCTGGCGAGTGGTTGCGGCTACAACCAGATTCAGCAGCAGGACGAGGCGGTCAAGGCCGCCTGGTCGGAAGTGGTCAACCAGTATCAGCGCCGGGCCGATCTGGTGCCGAACCTGGTCAATACCGTCAAGGGTTTCGCGGCCCAGGAGCAGAAGGTGCTGATCGGGGTGACCGAGGCGCGGGCCAAGGTCGGCACGATTCAGGCGACTCCGGAGCTGGTCAACGACCCACAGGCGTTTCAGAAGTTCGAGGCCGCGCAGGGGCAGCTGTCGCAGGCCCTGAAGAGCCTGATTGCGGTCAGCGAGAATTATCCGCAACTGAAATCCGATCAGAATTTCCGCGATCTGCAGGCGCAGCTGGAGGGCACCGAGAATCGCATCACCGTGGCGCGCAATCGCTATATCCAGGCGGTGCAGGACTACAACGTGACGCTGCGTTCGTTCCCGACCAATCTGACCGCGATGATCTTCAAGTATTCGGTGAAGCCGAACTTCACGGTGCAGAACGAGGCCGAGATCTCGCGGCCGCCGACCGTGGATTTCGGCGCCGCCGCCGCCGGCGCTCCGGCCAGTGCAAGCCCGCCGCCAGCCGCGGGCGCGCCGGTGCATTAGGGTGCGAGCGCGCGCAGCGCCGCGCCACTGAACGCCCGGCCCGACATCATCAAGGGATTCCCAATGCGCCTGCTGACGGCTGCGATGGTGCTGGTGCTCGGCGCCGCGCTCGGTCTCGCCGCCGCGCAGTCGCTGCAGCCGCTGCCGAAGCTCGAGGCGCGGGTCACCGATCTGACCGGAACGCTGACCGCGGCCCAGCAGGCCGAGCTGGAGCAGAAGCTCGCGGATTTCGAGGCCCGCAAGGGCGCGCAGATCGCGGTGTTGCTGGTGCCTACGACCCAACCCGAGGAGATCGAGCAGTATTCGATCCGGGTGGCCGAGGCCTGGAAGCTGGGGCGCAAGAAGGTCGATGACGGCGCGCTGCTGATCCTCGCCAAGAACGATCACAAACTGCGGATCGAGAACGGCTACGGCCTGGAGGGCGTGCTCACCGACGCGGCGTCGAACCGCATCATCCAGGACACCATGGTGCCGCTGCTGCGCCAGGCACAGTACTTCGCCGCGATCGACGCCGGGGTTGATCAGATGATGCGTCTGATCGACGGCGAGGAGCTGCCACCGCCCGACCGGACCTGGCAGCACAATGGCGCGCGCAACTGGAACTTCCTGCCATTCCTCTTCTTCGGCTTGCTGTTCGCCTCGAGCATCCTGCGCGCGATGTTCGGCCGCACCGGCGGCGCGGTCGCGAGCGGTGGCCTGATCGGCGTGGTGGTATTCCTGCTGACGAGCCTGCTCGGCATTGCGATCGGCGCCGCGGTGGTGTCGTTCCTGATCGCATTGCTGCTCGGTGCGGCCGGCGGCGGCTTTGGTGGCGGCGGGGCTTCGGGGAATTGGTGATGGCCCGGATCCGACGCCTGCTGCGCCATCTGTTCGCTACCGCGGCACGCACCCGGGTGTTGTTCCCGCCCGCAGTGCTGTCGCAGATCGAAACCGCGATCGGGGAGGCCGAGGCGCAGCATTCGGGCGAGATCCGCTTCGTCATCGAGACTGCGCTGCCGCTGACGGCGCTGTGGCACAACGTGACGCCACGCGCGCGGGCACTGCAGGTGTTCGCGCATCTGCACATCTGGGACACCCACGCCAACAACGGCGTGCTGATCTACGTGCTGCGTGCCGACCGCGCGGTGGAAATCCTGGCCGACCGCGGCATCAGTGCACGCGTGAGCGAGGCCGAATGGCAGGCGGTGTGCCGCCAGGTCGAGCTGCACTACCGCGCCGGGCGCTATGCCGAGGGCTCCATCGTGGCCGTGGCGGCGGTCGCGCGCATTCTGGGTCAACATTTTCCCGCCGGCGGCTCGGGGTCGAACGAACTGCCCAATCAGCCGATACTCCTTTAGAATCGGGCGCGTGAGCCGCGGAACGGATAGCCAACGGCCCCTTGGCTGGGTCCATCGAAGCGCGTTGACCGTGGCCTGGGCCGCGGCCTGCAGCGTGCTTGCCAGCTGCGCCCTGATCGGCTCGAAACCGGTGCCGAAAGTGACCCCGGTGGTCGAAACCGCGCCGCCGCCCGCGCCCAAGCTCGCCGCCCCGGTTGATACCCATACGTTCACGCTGACCGATCCCGATGACGACGTCGTTGGAGCGGTGCAGGTCACGGTCGCCTCGCAGCAGGACACGCTGCCGGACATCGCCCGGCGCTTCAACGTCGGCTATGAGGAGATCACGCGCGCCAATCCGGGCGTCGACCCCTGGATTCCGGGAGCTGGCCGCAGCATCGTCGTGCCGACGCGCTTCGTACTGCCGGATGCGCCGCGCGAAGGCATCGTGATCAATGTCGCGGCGATGCGCCTGTATTACTACCCGCCGCACAAGAAGGGCGAGCCGCCGAGCGTCTACACGTATCCGATCGGCATCGGCAAGGTCGGCTGGTCCACGCCGCAGGGCGTGACCACGATCGCCAGCCACGTCAAGGACCCGATCTGGCGCCCGTCCTCGGCGTTGCGCAAGGATCACTTCAACGACAACGGCGAGGCGCTGCCGGCAGTGGTGATGCCCGGCCCGGATAATCCTCTGGGCAAGTTCGAACTGACCCTGGGCTGGCGCAGCTATCTGATCCACGGCACCAACAAGCCGTACGGCATCGGCCTGCGCTCGAGCCATGGCTGCATGCGCCTGTACCCCGAGGACATCGAGAAGCTCTACGGCATGGTGACCAACGGCACGCCGGTGCGGGTCGTGAATCAGCCGTTCCTGTTCGGGCTGCACGATCAGCAGCTGTATCTGCAGGCCTACACGGTGCTCGAGGATGATCCGCGCGACTGGGATCATGCGCAGAAGAAACTGCTGTCGCACGCGCTGGCTGCGCATATCCAGAAGGCGCTGCAGGCCGCGGGCCGCCAGGTGGACTGGCAGAGCGTCGCGGCGATCACGCACGCGCCGCGCGGCATTCCGGTGCCGGTGACCGGCGCCGGCAGCACCATCGATGCGGTGCTGGCGGCAGCGCCGAAGGTCGAGAACCGCATCCCCGCCGGCGCCGACTGGGATGGCAGCGATGACACCGGCACCGACGCCAAGAGCGCCCAGCAACTGCTGCTCGAGCGCGAGCCGACGACCGCACAGGCGCCTTCGCCGCGCGCGCCGGGGACCTGAGCCGTGGCTCAACTCAGCCAGTGGTTGCAAATCATGCTCGCCGAGATCGCGCGCAAGCAGGAAGAGGCGCAACGCGCCGCCGAAGAAGAACAACGCCGGCGCGCGCCGGCACACGTAGTTGCGTCGCCATCGGGATCTGCATCGACGTCGGTAACGGCCTCTGCATCGGCCTCGACATCGGAGCGCATCGCTGCCCTTTAGCGCGCAGCCGCGGTGCTGCTGTGCTACATTTGCGTTTGGCTTCGAGGGTAGGGCGTGGCCGAGCTGGGGTTTATCGCCGCGGATAGCGCACAGGAGTTGCGGCCGCAGGCATCGATCAAACGTGTCGCAACCGCAGTTACCGCCTTCGTCGGCCGGACCCTCAAGGGTCCGGTCAATCAGCCGATTGCGATCGCAAGTTTCAACGACTATCAGCGCGTGTTCGGCGGCCTGTGGCAGCCGGCACCGCTGTCGTATGCGGTCGAGCAGTATTTCCAGAATGGCGGCCGCGAATCGATCGTGGTTCGCGTCTGCAACGGCGGTCATCCTCCCACACTGCGGTTGCCGGCGGGCGCGGCGAACCTGACGCTGGTCGGGCTATGGCCCGGAACGCGTGAATTTCTGCGCGCCTCGGTCGACTATGACGGCATCGCCGACGACGAGACCGATCGCTTCAATCTCGTGATCCAACGCATTCGCGCGCCCGGATCCGAGTTCATCGAAGACCAGGAGATATTCCGCCGCGTGTCGATCGCCGGCGGCGCCGACCGCGGCGTCGCCGGCGGACTGACCGCATCGCGCCGGGTGCGCGCGCGCGGGGTCCTGCCGCGGCACCGGCCCCAGCTCACGCGTGGCGCGGCGCCGGGCGCGGTGGGGTACGTG
>JBIODC010000021.1:0-38273 GCA_044440135.1 Steroidobacterales bacterium
ACGTGCACGAGGACACGCCGATTGCCGAGGTGGCGGCCGTGGTCGACGTGCTGCAGACGCCGGCGTTTCTGTGCCGGCAGACCAATTTCATCCTGCAGGTGGCGGCCGCCGGCCGGCCGGTGAACATCAAGAAAGGCCAGTTTCTCTCGCCCTGGGAAATGAAGAACGTGGTGGACAAGGCGCGCTCGACCGGCAATGAGCAGATCATGGTGTGCGAGCGCGGCTTCAGTTTCGGCTACAACAATCTCATTGCTGACATGCGCTCGCTGTCGGTCATGCGCGCCACCGGCTGCCCGGTGGTGTTCGACGCCACCCACTCGGTGCAGCTGCCGGGGGCGCAGGGCGGCTCCTCCGGCGGGCAGCGCGAGTTCGTGCCGGTGCTGGCGCGCGCCGCGGTCGCCGCGGGGATCGCGGGCATCTTCATGGAGACGCATCCGCGGCCGCAGGAGGCACTGTCGGATGGTCCGAACGCCTGGCCGCTGGCGCGCATGGGCTCGCTGCTCGGCACGCTGCAGCAGCTCGACACTACAGCCAAGTCGCAGCCATTCGAGGAGTCCTCGCTATGAGCCGAATCGCCGGAATCCACGCACGCGAGATCATCGATTCACGCGGCAATCCGACGATCGAAGCCGAGGTCAGGCTGCAGTCGGGCGCCCATGGCCGCGCCGCGGTGCCCTCCGGGGCTTCGACCGGCACGCGCGAGGCGGTGGAGCTGCGCGACGGCAATCCGAAGCGCTATCTGGGCAAGGGCGTCACCAAGGCGGTCGACAACGTCAACACGCTGCTGCGCGAGGCGCTGATCGGCCGCGAGGCCAGCGATCAGGCCGGCCTCGATGCGCGCATGATCGAGCTGGACGGCACCGACACCAAGTCCCGGCTGGGCGCCAATGCGCTGCTGTCGGTGTCGCTCGCCAACGCCCACGCCGCGGCGAACGAGGCCAAGCAGCCGCTGTTCAAGCACCTCGGCGGCAGCCGCGAGCCGGTGATGCCGGTACCGCAGATGAACATCATCAACGGCGGTGCGCACGCCGACAACACGCTCGACATCCAGGAATTCATGATCCTGCCGGTCGGCGCGCCGTCGCTGCGCGAGGCCCTGCGGTACGGATCCGAGATCTTCCATACGCTCAAGAAGATCCTGCACGGCAAGGGGCTGGCCACGTCGGTGGGCGATGAGGGAGGATTTGCGCCCGATCTGCCGTCGAACGAAGCCGCGCTGCTGACCATTCTCGAGGCGATCGAGACGGCCGGCTACAAGGCCGGCCGCGACGTCTACCTGGGGCTGGATGTGGCAAGCTCCGAATTCTTCCGCGACGGCAAGTATGAGCTCGAGTCCGAGCATCGCAGCTTCAGTCCGTCTGAATTCACCCAGTACCTGGCCGACCTGGTCGCCAAGTACCCGATCGTCACGGTCGAGGACGGCATGAGCGAGGCCGACTGGACCGGCTGGTCATTGTTGACCTCGGCGCTCGGGCGCAAGGTACAGCTGGTCGGGGACGATGTGTTTGTCACCAACACCCGCATCCTGGCCGAGGGCATTTCCCGCGGCGTGGCCAACGCCATCCTGATCAAGCCGAATCAGATCGGTACGCTCACCGAGACGCTGGCCGCGATCGACATGGCCGAGCAGGCGCATTACGCGTCGATCATCTCGCATCGCTCGGGAGAGACCGAGGACTGCACCATCGCCGATATTGCGGTCGCGACCGCCGCCACGCAGATCAAGACCGGCTCGATGTCGCGCTCCGATCGCATCGCCAAGTACAACCAGCTGCTGCGCATCGAGGAAGCCCTCGGCGGCAAGCCACGCTACGCCGGCCGCGACGCATTTCCGGTCAAGATTTGAGCCCGCCATCGCTTTGAACGGTGTTACCCTAGCCGCCCCATGAAGTGGCTCGCCGTCGCCCTGTTTGCCGCCCTGCTGTTGTTGCAGTATCGGCTGTGGCTGTCGAACGACGGTGTACCCGAAGTGCTGCGCCTGCGCTCGGCGGTCGCCACGCGCCAGGATGAGAACGCCCGGCTGTCCGAGCGCAATCGACAGCTCGCGGCCGAAGTGCGCGATCTGAAGCAGGGCTACACCGCGCTCGAGGAGCGCGCGCGCAGCGATCTGGGCATGATCGCCGGCAACGAATCGTTCTACCAGGTGGTGCCGCAGAGGGCGCCCGCTCCGGCAGCCGCGCCGATGGCGCCAGGGCTGCAGAATCAGCAGCGGACGGCTGCGGCGCGCTAGGGATTGGATGCGCTATTGGATCGTGATGCCGGCCGCAGGGGCGGGCCGCCGTTTTGGCAGTGCCAAGCAATACGCGGTGCTGGGCGATCGCACGGTGCTCGAGACCGCGCTGCAGGTGTTCCTCGATGACCCGCAATGTCTCGGCGGCAGCCTGATGCTGGCGGCGGATGATCCGCACCGCGCCCGGCTGGCGGCCGGGCTGCCCGCGCGCCTCGCGCTGGTCGACGGCGGCTCGGAGCGCGCGCAGTCGGTGTGCAACGGCCTGCGCGCACTGGAAGCGCGCGCCGCCGCCGCCGACTGGGTACTGGTGCACGATGCGGTGCGGCCGGCGCTGAGCGCAGCCGACCTGCAGCGACTGCTGCGGTTCGGGGCGCTGGATGCGGTCGGCGCGCTGCTGGCGGTGCCGGTCGCCGATACGGTGAAGCTCGCGCAGCAAGACGGCGGCGAGGCCGGCGAGCCCGGCGTGCGCCGCTGTGCCGCGACGGTGCCGCGCGAGCCCCTGTGGCTCGCGCAGACGCCGCAGATGTTCCGCTACGCGCCGCTGCGCGCTGCGCTCGAGCGCGCCATCGCCGACGGCCGTTCGCCGACCGATGAGGCGCAGGCCATGGAGTGGCAGGGACACGCGGCGCTGCTGGTCCAGGCCCAGGACAGCAATATCAAGATCACGACTGCCACCGACCTGCCGCTGCTCGAGGCGATCTTGCGCCAGCGGTCCGGTCAACCGCAGGAGGCCGCCCGATGAGAGTGGGCTCCGGCATCGACGTGCATGCCTTCGGTCCCGGCGATGCGGTCATGCTGGGCGGCGTGCGCATCGCCCACAGCCGCGGCGTCGTCGCGCATTCGGACGGCGACGTGCTGCTGCATGCGCTGGTGGACGCGCTGCTGGGGGCCGCGGGCCTGGGCGACATCGGGCAGCACTTCCCGGACAGCGATCCGCGCTGGAAGGGCGCCGACAGCGCGCGCTTCGTCACCGCCACGGTGCAACTGCTCGAGCAGCAGGGCCAGCGGGTGGTGAACGCGGATCTGACGCTGCTGGCCGAAACCCCGAAGATCGGTCCGTGGCGCGTGGCCATTCGTCGCAACGTCGCGGGCCTGCTGGCGCTGCCGCCGGAATGCGTGAACCTCAAGGCCACGACCACCGAACACCTGGGCTTCGTCGGCCGCAACGAAGGGCTGGTGGCGATGGCGACCGTGCTGATCGATGCGCGTTGAGGCGAATGCGCGCTGCGGCGCTCGTCACGCTCGGGCGAGCAGCACCAGCGTCGCGCCGGTGCCGCCGGCGACCGGCCGCGCCGAGGCGAAGGCCAGCACCGGATCCGCCCGTCGCAGCAGCGCATTGACGGTATTCTTGAGCACCGGGCCGCGCGTACCCGAGCGCAGCCCCTTGCCGTGAATCACGCGTACGCAGCGCAGCTCGCGCGCACGCGCGTCCTTCAGGAAAGCGTGCAGTTGAGTCGCGGCCTGGGTGACCGTCAGACCGTGCAGGTCGATCTCGGACTCGACGCGATACAGTCCACGACGCAGCTGGCGCAGCACCGTCTCGGGCACTCCGGCGCGGCGGAACGACAGCTCATCGCCCGGCTGCACGTCGTACAGGTCGGCACCGCCGCCCAGGGTCTCCTGCAGCACCGCCTCGCGCTCGGCGCGCGCGAATTTCGCGCGTGCTCTGGGTGCGCGCCGCGCCGGCGCCACGCGCAGCGGCCGCTTGAGCGGCTGCACGTCGCGCATCGCGCGGCGGAACAGCTCGGTGTCGTCCTCCTCGCGCTCGTCGTCCTCGCGGGCCATCGCAGCTCGCTCCTCCCGGTGAGGGCATTGAAGTATATTGGCGCGCCCCGTGCCCATTGTGCGACTTTGTGGGATCCGCGCGCCCTTTGTTGCTGAAAATAGCTTGTCGTGAAAATACTCGTCAGTAACGACGACGGTTATCGTGCCGAGGGCATCACCCATCTGCGCGCCGCGATGGCGTCGCTGGGCGACGTCACGGTGGTTGCCCCGGACCGCAATCGCAGCGGCGCCGGCAATTCGCTCACACTCGATATCCCGCTGCGCCTGTACGAGGCCGAGCCCGGCGTGCACTACGTCGCCGGAACGCCGACCGACTGCGTGCACCTGGCGATCTCCGGTGTGTTCGACTTCGAATTCGACATGGTGGCCTCGGGTATCAATGATGGCGCCAACCTCGGCGACGACGTGCTGTATTCCGGCACCGTGGCGGCGGCGATCGAGGGACGCTTTCTCGGTCTGCCGACCGTGGCTATCTCGCTGTGCACCTCCCCGGGCGGCGCGCGCCATTTCGATACCGCCGCGCGCGTGGCGCACCGCCTGGTCACGGCGCTGATGCAGCAGCCGCTCGATGCGGCGATGATCCTGAACGTCAACGTGCCGGATCGACCGTACGCGCAGCTCGCCGGATATTCGAGCACCCGGCTCGGATTCCGGCATCGCTCGGATGCGGTACTGGAGGCGCGCGATCCGCGGGGCAACCTGGTGTACTGGATCGGTCCGGCCGGCGAAGGCGCAGACGCCGGCGCCGGCACCGATTTTCTGGCGGTCGCGAACGGCTTCGTATCGGTGACACCGCTGTCGATCGATCTGACCCGGCACGCCGCGTTGCCGACCATCGGGCGCTGGCTGGAGGCGCTATGAGCCGGAGGCAATGAACGATCCGCGCTTTGCCGGCATCGGCATGACTTCGGCGCGCACCCGCGAGCGCCTGGTGCAGCGCCTGCGCGAGCAGGGCATCACCAACCCGACGGTACTGGATCGGATCCGCAACGTGCCGCGGCACATCTTTGTCGACGAGGCACTGGCGAGCCGCGCCTATGAGGACACCGCGCTGCCGATCGGCTTCGGTCAGACGATCTCGCAGCCCTACATCGTCGCGCGCATGACCGAGGCGTTGCTCGAGGGCGGTGCGCTGTCGAAAGTGCTCGAGATCGGCACCGGTTGCGGCTACCAGACCGCGATCCTGGCGCCGCTGGTCGGCCGGGTGTATTCGATCGAGCGCGTCGAGGCGTTGCTGAAACGCGCGCGCGAGCATCTCCAGGATCTGCAGATCCGCAACACGCGGTTGCGACACGGCGATGGCACGCTCGGCTGGAAGACCCAGGCGCCGTTCGACGGGATTCTGATCGCGGCGGCGCCGCTGTCGATTCCGGAGACGCTGCTGGCGCAGCTGGCGATCGGCGGACGCCTGATCGCGCCGGTCGGAGCCGAGGGGGCGCAGCAACTGGTGCGGCTCACGCGGCGCGAACAGGGGGTTGAGCGGCGCGTGCTCGGTACGGTGGCGTTCGTGCCGCTGCTGGGCGGCACCGGTTAGCCCGGGAGCGAAACATCAGCTAGTATTTACATTAAATTATCGACATTAGAAAACACGCGTAACTGCCAGAATACCAAGGGTTCAATTTGGGAGGCTTGTAAAATTATCGCAGACCAGCTTAGTATCGCCGCGCTGTCGGTCTTTACCGACAGCAAGTCTCAGAGCGCGGAGGAGCACACGAAGAAGACACAGGGGTGAACAGGGGAAGACCGCGTTTAAAGAGCAACAAAAAAAACAGTTTCGATAACGAGAACAATAAAAGTGCGAAGCGGGAAACAATTATTCGAGGGTGTCAGCTTCGAGTAGTTGGGGGCAGTTGGTCGATCTTTCTCTCCCTGTGTCTTCTTCGGGTGCGCTTCCGCGGCGCCCGCCCCGCATTGCAATTGCTCTTGCCGACCTGCTACGGAAACAGGCCCGCGATGACGCTGCGCGCTTCGTTCGCGAGGATGTTGTACGTGCGACACGCCGCGCCGAGACTCATGCATTCAAGCGCAATGCCGCGATCGTGAAAGGCCGCGCGGATCGCGGCCGTGGGCGGCTGCTGATACTCCGCGGCGCCCAGCAGCACGATGGCGGCGCGCAGTGCCCACAGCGGTTCGAGCTGTGGCTCGGATAGGCCCGCAATCGAACTCGCATCCCAGTCCAGCACCAGCTGCTGCGGCGTGACGAGGCACGGACGGGTGATCTGCCGTTCGCCGATCTCGATCACGCCGGCGTCGTAGCGGCGCACGAGATTGATGCGCGGGTCGGAGTCGAGTAACAGCCGCATGACCGGTACGATACGACATCGTGGCCGAGCTGGTGTTTGTCCTCAGTGATTTTTTTTCGGCCGCGCCGCATGAGGCCGGCGCCGGATTGCCGCGCCTGCCACTGCTCGAATCGATCCTCGCGCGTGCCCACGTGACGCCGCTCGCAACCGACTGGCGCGGCTGGCTGGCGGCACGCGGCCCTGGCGGGGCCGAGCGCGCCTCGACGCCGGCCGCCACCGTGGCCGCGGCGTGGGACGCGCTGCCGCCGCCGGTGCCGGCCCCGCGCCAGGTCTGGCTGGCGACGCCGGTGCATTACTTTGCCGGCCTCGACAGCGTGCATCTGCATCCAGCGGGTCTGTTGCGACTCGATCGCGAGGAACAGGATCGGCTGGCGGCGGATTTTGCCCGGGTGTTCGCCGACTCGCCGTGGGTGCTCAGGGGGCTCGGTCAGCGCGAGCTGCTGCTGTCGGGGCCTGCGATTGCGGCGAGCGGCGCCGATCCGGCCCTTTTTGCGGGAAGCGACCCTTCAGGCGGTTTGCCCCGCGGCGCCGGCGCAGCCACACTGCGCACTCTGGGAGCCGAGATGGAAATGTGGCTATATGAGCATCCGCTCAATCTCGAGCGCCGCAGCCGCGGTGAACTGCCGGTGACCACGTTCTGGCTTTGGGGTGCCGAGGGGATGCCGACCGCACCAATGCACTCGCCGGGGGTGCCGGCGCATCTGTATGGTCGCGACACCTACGCCGAGGCGCTGTGGCGTCTGCAGGGCGATGCGGCGCAGGAACTGCCGGCAGCCTTTGATGCGGCGCTGATCGATCCACGAGCCGACAGCGTGTTCCTGTATTCGCTGCTGCAACCGGACGGATTGACCTCCGCGCTGCTGCAGTTCGAGCAGCGCTGGTTGCCGGGGGGGCTGCGGGCTCTGCGCCAGCGCCGCGTGTCGGGGCTGTGGCTGCTGCTCGGCGCGCGCGCCTACCGCTTGCGCTGGCTGGACCTGGCGCGGTTCTGGCGCGCACGCGCTGCATGGTGGGAGCGCCTGGCTTGAACCTCAGGATCGTACGGCGCGCCTCGCCGCTGCCCGCACCGGTACTCGACCCGCAGATGCATCCCGTGCTGCAGCGCGTGTATGCGGCGCGCGGCGTGCGCAGTGTTGAGGATCTGCAGCTGTCGATGCAGCAGCTGCTGCCGATCGGCACCCTGGGCGGGGTCGAGGCGGCCGCCGAGCTGCTGTGCCAGCACCGGCAGCGCGGCGAGCTGGTGCTGATCATCGGCGATTTCGATGCCGACGGCGCCACCAGTACCGCCTTGTTCGTGCGCGCACTGCGCAGCTGGGGCTTCGCCGCGGTGGACTTCCTGGTGCCGAATCGCTTCGAGTTCGGCTACGGACTCACCCCCGAGATCGTCGCGCTGGCGGCGCTGCGCCGTCCGGCGCTGATCGTGACCGTGGACAACGGCATTTCGAGCAATGCCGGCGTGGCGGCGGCACGTGGCTGCGGCATCGATGTGCTGATCACCGATCATCACCTGCCGGCGCACGAACTGCCGCATGCCAACGTCATCGTCAACCCGAATGTTCCGGGCAGCGCCTTCGCCAGCCGCGCACTGGCCGGCGTCGGCGTTGCGTTCTACGTGATCGCGGCGTTGCGGCGAGCGCTGGCAGCGCGCGGGCTGCTGCCGCCGGCCGCGCTGGCGGCCGCCGAGCTGCTGGATCTCGTCGCGCTGGGCACCGTGGCCGACGTGGTGCCGTTCGATGCCAACAACCGCATCCTGGTCGCGCAGGGACTCGCGCGCATCCGTGCCGGGCGCTGCGTGCCCGGCATCACCGCGCTGCTGGAGGTGGCGCGGCGCGCGCCTGCGACCGTGGTCGCATCGGACCTCGGTTTCGCGGTCGCCCCGCGGCTCAACGCCGCCGGCCGGCTCACCGATATGTCGATCGGAATCCGCTGCCTGCTCAGCGAGCAGCTCGATGAGGCGCGGGCCGCGGCGCAGGAGCTCGATGCGCTCAATACCCAGCGCCGCCAGATCGAGGCGAAGATGCAGGCCGAAGCGCTGTCAGCGATCCGGGTGCTGCGCGATCCGGGCAGTGGCGTCACGCGCGCCGGGGTGTGCCTGTTCGATGCGGCCTGGCACCAGGGGGTCGTGGGCCTGGTGGCCAGTCGGGTCAAGGAACGCCTGCGCCGGCCGGTGATCGCGTTTGCCAGAATCGATGCGAGCACGCTGCGGGGATCGGCGCGCTCGATTCCCGGCATCCACGTGCGCGACCTGCTCGATGCGATCGCGGTGCGCGATCCGCTGCTGATCCAGAAGTTCGGCGGTCATGCGATGGCAGCGGGCGTGACACTGGAGGCGGCGCGGCTCGACCAGTTCGCCGCCGCCTTCGACGCTGCGTGCAGCGACGCACTGGCGCGACTGGGCTCGCCCGACGTGATCGAGACCGACGGCGAGCTCGGCGTGGACGAAATGGCGTTGCCGCTGGCGGCGGCGTTGCGCGCCGGCGGACCCTGGGGGCCGGGCTTTCCCGAGCCGCTGTTCGACGGCGAGTTCCGCATTCAGTCGGCACGCCTGGTGGGCGAGCGCCATCTCAAGCTCGGGCTCTGCGCGCCGGAGGGGCGCGGGCAATTCGATGCGATTGCGTTCAATTTCAGCGACGGCGATGCGCAGGCGCCGTCCCTGCCCAGCGGTGCGACGCGGCTGGTGTACCGCCTGGACAGCAATGAGTACCTGGGCGAGCGGCGGCTGCAATTCATGATCGAGCATCTGCTGCCCGCATAATTGTCGCGCGAGCCTGCTAGAATCGTTCGATGGAAGTCAGCCAGCTCAAGCGTACGCTCAAAGATCTCGAGGAACGTGCCGTCTCCTTGAGGGGGTTTCTTTGAGTACGACCGCAAGAAAGAACGCCTAGAGGAAGTCAGCCGCGAGCTGGAGGATCCGGGAGTCTGGAGCGCACCCGAGCGTGCCCAGGAGCTCGGGCGCGAGCGCGCGCGGCTGGTCACCGAGCTTGCGGAACTCGATCGCACCAGTCATGCGGTCAGCGACGCGGCGCAGTTGCTCGAAATGGCCGAGCTCGAGAACGATGAGTCCACGGCGCGCGAGATCGAACGCGATGCCGGTCAGCTCGAGGCCGGTGTGCGCAGGCTCGAGTTCAAGCGCATGTTCCGCGGTGAGATGGATGCACACAGTGCTTTTCTGGATATCCAGGCCGGCGCCGGCGGCACCGAGGCGCAGGACTGGGCACAGATGCTGCTGCGAATGTACCTGCGCTGGGGCGCCGCACACGGCTTCGTCTGCGAGGTCATCGACTCGAGCCCCGGCGAAGTCGCGGGCGTGAAGGGCGCCACGGTGTCGATCCAGGGCGAATACGCCTATGGCTGGCTGCGTACCGAGACCGGTGTGCACCGGCTGGTGCGCAAGTCGCCGTTCGATTCCGGCAACCGGCGCCATACCTCGTTCGCGTCGGTGTTCGTGTCGCCGGAAGTGAACGAGGACATCGATATCGAGATCAATCCGGCGGACCTGCGGATGGACGTCTATCGCTCCAGCGGCGCCGGCGGCCAGCACGTCAACAAGACCGAATCGGCGGTGCGCATCACGCACATGCCGACCGGCATCGTGGTGGCTTGCCAGAACGAACGCAGCCAGCACAAGAATCGGGCGACCGCGATGAAGATGCTCAAGGCTAAGCTGTACGAACTGGAAGTGAACAAACGCAACGCCGCCGCCAAGGTGCTCGAGGACTCCAAATCCGACGTCAGCTGGGGCCATCAGATCCGTTCCTACGTGCTCGATCAGTCGCGCATCAAGGATCTGCGCACCGGCGTCGAGGTGGGCAACACCGTGGCCGTGCTCGACGGCGATCTCGATCAGTTCCTGGAAGCGAGCCTGAAGGCGGGACTATGAGCAAGGACAGCAGTTCGGCCCGGCCAGGCGCTCCAGCCACGCCGCCCGACGCCGCCAGCGAGGCCGCGCCCGGACCGGCGCCGTCGCACGCGGCCGCGGACGAGAATCGCCTGATCGCCGAGCGGCGCGCCAAACTGGCGGCGTGGCGCGAACGCGCGGTCGCGTTTCCGAACGATTTCCGCCGCGATGCGCTGGCTGCCCAGCTGCTCACGACCTACACCGATCGCGATGCCGCCTGGCTCGAGGCCCACCCGGTGCGGGTGCACGTGGGTGGACGCATGATGTTGAAACGCGTCATGGGCAAGGCGAGCTTTGCCGACATTGCCGATCGCAGCGGACAGATCCAGTTGTTTCTGCAGGAGAGCACCCTGGGCGCCGCGTACCAGGAGTTCAAGGGCTACGACATCGGGGATTTCATCGGTGCCGAGGGCGTCGTGTTCCGCACCCGCAAGGGCGAGCTGTCGGTGCGGGTCGAGCGCCTGGTGCTGCTGACCAAATCACTGCGGCCGCTGCCGGACAAGTGGCACGGGCTGATCGATACCGAGCTGCGCTATCGCCAGCGCTACGTCGACCTGGTGATGAATCCGGCCAGCCGCGAAGTGTTTCGCACGCGCACGCGCCTGCTGCGCTACCTGCGCGATTATCTCGATGCGCTCGACTTCATGGAGGTCGAGACGCCGATGATGCAGCCGATTCCGGGCGGCGCGGCCGCGCGGCCGTTCAAGACGCATCACAACGCGCTCGATCTCGACATGTATCTGCGCATCGCTCCGGAGCTGTACCTGAAGCGCCTGATCGTCGGCGGCTTCGAGCGGGTGTACGAGATCAACCGCAATTTTCGAAATGAAGGCCTGTCGACCCAGCACAACCCCGAGTTCACGATGCTCGAGCTGTACTGGGCCTACACCGACTACAACGAGCTGATGGAACTGATCGAGCGGATGCTGCACGGCCTGGCCGATTCGCTGCTGGGGTCGCGACGCGTGAGCTACCAGGGTCGCGAGTACGATCTGGGCAAGCCGTTCAGGCGCGTCACGGTGGAGGAAGCGATCCTGGAGCACAACTCGGTGCTCGAGCGCGCGCACCTGCGCGATGTGCCGTACCTGCGCGCTGCCTGTGAGCGCCTCGGAATCGCCTATAAGGAGCATGACGGCGCGGGCAAGCTGCAGATCGAGATCTTCGAGAAGACCGCCGAGCACACGCTGTTCGACCCGACCTTCGTCTACGCCTATCCGGCCGAAGTCTCGCCGCTGTCGCGTGCCAATGATGCCGATCCGTTTCTGACCGATCGTTTCGAGTTCTTTCTCGCCGGCCGCGAGCTGGCGAACGGCTTCTCCGAGCTCAACGATCCGGAGGACCAGGCGGAGCGCTTCCGCGCCCAGGCCGCGCGCAAGGAATCGGGCGACGACGAGGCGATGCACTATGACGCCGACTACGTGCGCGCGCTCGAGTACGGCATGCCGCCGACCGCCGGCCTGGGGGTCGGCGTCGACCGGCTGGTGATGTTCCTTACCGACTCGGCATCGATTCGCGACGTACTGCTGTTCCCGCAGATGCGTCCCGAGAGCTAGTGGCTGATCCTGCGCGGCCGATCGGCGTCTTCGACTCGGGCGTCGGCGGGCTCACGGTGCTGGGCGCGCTGCGCGCCGAACTGCCGCACGAGCAGTTCGTATATCTGGGCGACACCGCTCGCCTGCCGTACGGCACCAAGAGTGCCGAGACCGTCGTGCGCTACGCGCTGCAGGCCACCGATGCGCTGGTGGCGCGTGACGTCAAGGCGTTGATCGTCGCCTGCAACACCGCCTCAGGGATGGCATTGCCGTCGATGCGCGCGCGCTACGGGGCTCTGCCGGTCATCGGCGTGGTCGAACCGGGCGCCGATGCGGCGGTCGCCGCGACACGCAGCGGAGGCATCGCCGTGATCGGCACCGAGGCGACGGTTCGCGGCGGTGCCTATCAGCGGGCGATTGCACAGCGGCGGCCGGACGCCACCGTCACTGCGCTCGCCTGTCAGTTGTTCGTGGCGCTGGCGGAAGAGGGCTGGACGCAGGGCGAGGTCGCTCGCGCGATCGCGCAGCGCTACCTCGCGCCGCTGTTCGCATCCGGTCCGGAGCTAAGGCTGTGCGGTGAGGAGCGGCCGGCGCCCGGCCCATCGACCGATACGCTGGTGCTTGGCTGCACGCACTTCCCGGCGCTGCGTGCGGTCATCCGCGACGTGGTCGGCGAACAGGTGACGATCGTGGACTCGGCCGCCACCACGGCGCGCGCGGCGCGCGCGCTGCTGACTGCGCACGGCCTGCTGCGCACGCACGACCTGGCGCCGCAAGCCGCCGCGCTGAGCTTTCTGGCGACCGACGGTGTTGCCCGATTCGCCTCGATCGGCGGACGATTTCTGGGGCGGCCGATGGGCGTGCACGAGATCGAGTTGATCGACCTTTAGCTCGAGCATCACCTCACACTATAGCCGCGCCCCTGCAGGCATGCCGACTGGGCCCGCAGGTATTCCTGCCGGTGCGTCGGCGATGCGGCCCCGGTAATGTTCGCCGCCGCAGCGCCGGATTGCGTTGGGTCAAACCCGGTCTGGGAGCTGGCCCAACTCTGGCACTCGTGCTTGTCCTGCGCCTGCTGGTCCGTGCTCTGACCGCTTCTGGGATATGCGAACAGTTCCGTATACATCGGCTGAATCTGCTCGTGGTTCACCAGCCCGGCAGGAGGATCCACCATTTCGTATTCGCCGGCCGATCCGTCCCACAGGTAGTAGTTGTCGTCGGCGTAGTAATAGGGCACGCCACCCCACCAATAGGTCGAGTAGTAGTACGGCAGCGTGGATAGATACAGACCGTATCCCGGCCAGCCCCAGCCGCCGTAGCCGAAGCCTCCGTACCAGCCCCAGCCACCGTAGCCGTAGCGGCCGCCATAGCCGTAGCGGCCGCCATAGCCGTAGCGGCCGCCATAGCCGCCGCGATATCCATAGCCGCCATGATAGCCGCCGAAACCACGTCCGCCGCCGTGAAACCCAAATCCACCCCCATGGCCCCCGCCGCCGTGTCCACCGCCGCCGCCCCCATGGGCTCCTGCCGGAGCGGACAGCGCCAGCGCGGCGATCAAGCCGATCGCCAGGCCTCGCAGGGCTCGAAGAGCCGATAGTGTGTTCATGACGCCCACCTCGCTGCTGAAAAGCAGGAACTTGCTTGCATTGCAGGCTACCCGCACCACATTAAGGGGCGCTGAAGATGAGGTTAAAGCGCGGCCGGCATTTTCGGCCCGGGCCGGATCCTGGGCGTGTGACAGCCGTCGGGCCACCGTTTCTGTAACGCTTTTAATCCACCATTCAGGTGGCTTTAATGTCGCGACGATCGATCTATTGAAACGCGGGAGGTACGGCAACCGGGTCGAGTGCGTGCTCCACGCCCACATGACCCAGGCTTACGCGATGATCGATGCCTTCCCAGCGCTCGTCGAAGCGACGCGTGAAATTCAGTAACGAGGCGCCGGCCAATTCCTCGGCCGGCAGGCGTACCCCCCAGAGCCCGAAGGGCTGTCTCAGCGCGGCGCGCTCTTCAATCCGCTGCCAGCCATCGAAGCCGAAGTGCAGCGTGAATGCCATCCGATCCTCGATCAGAAGAGCGCGGCCGGCCTCGAGCTGCAATACCGGCACCTCCTCGCGCCAATGCCAGACCAGCGCCGCCGGGCCGCGTGGCGCCGGCCTGGTGAGCTGGTCCGCGCCTGTTTGTGCTGGGTCGCGCTCCCGCAGGTAACGTTGTTCAACCGCATGCAATAGCTCGATCGGGCGCCGCTGCTCGCGGGCGACCAGCAGCTTGAGGTATTCGGCATGGGCCCAGAGCAGCGGCATGGCGCTGCCGCACGGCCGGCCGGGATACAGCTCGAGGTGCGGGATCGCGGCGGCGTCCCAGACCTGCTCGGGCAGCAGACCGCCCGCGCTCGAGCAGTGCCACATGGTCTGCAGATACGAAATGGGGTCCTCGCCGCTCTGCAACGCGAGGAACCCGCGCTCACCCACGAGCAGCGGCCACGCCCGCCCGACGCCGCCACCGTCAAAGGCGCGGCCGTCCGGATACTCGCCGTAGCCATCGCCGTTATAGCGGTGATAGAGCGGGCCGGATGGCGTGTCGACCTTGAGGAGGCGATCGACCACCTTGATCGTATCCTGCACGCGCGGATCATGGGCCGACCTCAGGCCGAGGCGCACGAGGTACGAGAAATCGAGGCTCACCAGCGTCGAAGCGGAAATCCACTGACCGTTGCGGTTGCGCAGCTGCACCCAGTCGCTGACATCGCCGGCGCCGTCGGCGGGATTGCCGATACGCACGTAGTAACCGGCTACGCCATTGTCGCGAGCCAGCGCGGTGTTGCGCACGTAACACCAGCCCTCGAGCCGCTCGTTCCAGTCGTCGGCGAGACTGAGCGCGTAGCGGCGCTCCTCCTCGGACAGCCAGGAGCTCGCGGCAACCAGAGCGCTGATCGCAGTGGCAACCGTGAACGGATTGACGCCGGGATTCTCCTCCCAGCGATCCTGCGGGCTCGAAGGTCCGGTCCGCGCGATGAATCCGATTGCGGCGCGCACCATCGACGCCGTGCCCGGCTGTTCGGCTTCGCCGAGCTCACGCATCTTTGCCGCCAGCAGCACCGGGAATGCGACCGCATCCAGCTGGATGCCGACCCAGAAAGGCTCGCCGCTCGGAAAATAATTCTGCGGCCAGTGGCCGTCCCGACGCTGCGTCGCTGTCAGATGAGCCAGTATGTGGCGTGCATCCAGCAGTTGATTTACCGCCAGCAGCGCGAAGGCCGTGAGCGTCGCATCGCGCGGCCAGACCAGGTGGTAGCCTCCGAGAGTGTCGGTGCTGTTGCCCCAGGGCACGCTCAGGCTTGCCACGACGGCACCCGGATAGGCGCGATCCTCGTGGCTCTTCAGCACCACTGCAGACAACAATCCGGCATCTCCGAGCGCGTCGTCCGGACGCGGCAGTTGCAGCCGTGCGCCCCAGTCGTGCCATTCCTGCAGGAAATTGGCACGCATTGCGTCAAACGGCATGGCCAGCGCCGTGCGCGCACGTGTGAAGGCACCGTACGCGCTGTAGGAGAAGCCGAGCGCCAGCACACCGCAGTGACTGGCCGCCTCGGCGGTGAGGGCGACCGTACCGTCCTCGGCGCTGCTGAAGCGATACGTCAGCGTGCCGTGACGGTTCAGATCCTGCCAGCCATCCGATGCGCCGACGTAGCCGCAGCTGAATTTGAGCAACGGCACGTCGGCCGTCAGACACGCGCAGAAATCGCCATGCCGGGCGTATCCGACGCCATCGTCGGTCCAGGCGCTGTTCTTTCGACCGGTGCTGCCCAGGTGTGGCGCGAGCATCACGACTAACCGATAGGGCCCGGTCAGATTGAAGCGCACCAGCAATACGTCGCGCAGCGGATCAGGCAACAGTTCGAGCGCCAGCTGATAGTCGTCACCGTAGTGCAGGATCGTGAGCGCGGGCAGATATGGGCCAGGTGTTGTCAGACGGTAACGCCGGGTGCGCTTGAGATCGATCCAATGGTCAGGGCCGACCAGATAGAAGCCGAAGTCGCGAATTTGCGGCTGGCCGGTAGACGGCCAGTAGATCTCATTGATGACGCCATGTCCGACCGTCGCCCAAAGGCGTGAGCCGCCGAGCGCAGTGGTCACGAAGTCCTTGTCGCTCGAGCTCCAGGTCGGCGCAATTCCAGGAGCGCCGAAGGCCGCGCCGCCGGTCACGTCTGATTGAACGATATTTGCCGGATCACCGGCCCCGCAGCCATCGGTTTTTCGGTTCGAAACATCGTTCATGGGTCAGGCGGTGCGCCTCACGCGCCCGCTACGGGGTCGCCGTGGCGCGGCTGGAGTTGGCTGCGTTCAGGATGACGGGTAGCCCCTCCTTGCCGCTGCCGATCACGACCACCTTGGCGTTGGGAGATTCAGCCAGCTTCTCCGTTGCTTCTATTCCCTGCCAGGAGATGATCTTGTCGGTCAATCCCTTGCTGATGGTCGCCTGGTAGTCGGCAATGCCGGCCGCTTCAATTCGTTTGCGCTCCGCTTCCTGCCGTGTCCGATCGAGCACGAAGCGCATCTCCAATGCCTTCTGCTCCTGCTGCAGCTTGGCTTGAATCGCAGTCTGCACGACCGGCGGCAGGTGGACCTCCCGGATCAGGATCGCATTGACGCGCAGGTGCCTGCCATCCAGCTTGCTGGTGACGTCGTCGCGTATCTCGCGCTCGATCTGTTCGCGCTTGGTCGAATAGATCTCCTCCGGGCTGTAACGCCCGACCACCCTGCGGGCACTCGAGCGAGCGTATGGACCGATCAGCGTTGCATAGTACTGAGGGCCGGTTTCCCTGATCAGCTCGAACGCCTGGCCGGCGATCGGCTGGTAGAGAATCGAACTGGTCAGTTTGATTTCAAGGCCGTTGTCGGCCAACACATCGAGATCCACGTCCCGTTGCTGTTCGCGCAGGTCGACTTGGTAGATCCTGCTGAACGGCGACACCAGATGAAAGCCTTCGTCCAAGGTTCGATTCATCGTTCCGTGAGTCGGCGTCCATTCCACGCCGGTGCGTCCGGTCGGAATGGTGCTACAGGCCGTCATTGAGGCGATGACAGTCGCAGTGCTGCAGAGCTGGACGAGTTGGTGATTGTTCATGGCAATACTCCTTCAGGGACATAAGCGCGCGTATTGCAGGAGTCACTCAGGCCTTGGCGCCGCCGACGGCGCGATTGTCAGCTAGATGGCTGTGAATTCGAGCGCACATCGGGATCGGTCGCAATAATTTTAATGACGCATTCATCTGCAATTAATGCCGGTCGCCCAGTCGCTTCGCGCTCTGCAGATGCGGCGTCAATCGATCCTGGTGTATGCGTCTCGATCTTTAATGCCGCATTCAGCGGGCTTTAATGTGCGTCCCATAAGCTGACTAACACAATGAGAAACTTACAAACCAATCTGGAACCGATAGGAACGAACAGGCCGGTTCCCGGCCGTTCGGATGTTGTCATGAGCGCCGATAGCAGCGATCCCGGCCTTGTCTACCGGGCTCAGCTCGGTGAACGCGGAGCATTTGACGTGCTGGTGCTCAGATACCAGCGTCGGATATTCAAACTGACCTTGCGGTATACGCGCAATCCTGCCGATGCCGAGGATGCCTCACAGGAGGCGTTCATCAAGGCCTACCGGGGCCTGCGGCGCTTTCGCGGCGAATGCACGTTCTACACGTGGCTTCATCGAATCGCGATCAACTGCGCCAAGAATGTATTGACTGCGCGTGCGCGCGACCCGCTGGTCAATACGTTCGTCGTGCCGGATGACGACGATGGCGCCGAGCTTGCAGCGTGCCTGCGGGAACTGGAGACGCCGGAGGACCTGACGGTCACCAATGATATTCGGAACGTGGTGAATGCGGCGCTCGAGGCTCTGCCCGAAGCGCATCGTACGGCCATCATTTCGCGCGAAATCGACGGCCTGACCTATGAGGAGATCGCCGCTGCGATGACCACCCCCGTCGGCACGGTGCGCTCCCGGATATTCAGGGCGCGCGAGATGATCGATCATCAGTTGCGCACGGTGTTCGACGGCGGCCTCGGGCGCCGCGGTCGGCGCCGGCCTTCGCCTGCGGCTGCCTGATAAGGGGGGACGCCTCGCGCGGCCCGGCGCGGCGCAAGCTCATGTTCAAGTGCCTGTTCCGGCGGGGGAATGACGCGCCGCGGCCGGCAGCGGGCGCGATGCGTGACCGAATGCGGTAGCTCGGAAAATGAGAGGTTTTTAATGTCGGGCTAACGCAGTTCTAATCCTGGTTCTATTTAATGCTGTCGCATGCGACTTCTCATTGTTGAGGACGACCGCAAGCTTGCGGATTTCGTCGCCCGCGGCCTTCGAGCCGAGGGTTTTGCGGTCGACCTCGCCGCCGACGGTCGTGAGGGTCGCAGGCACATCGACTCCTATCAATACGATTTGCTGATTCTCGACCTGATGCTGCCGTTGATCAGCGGTAGCGAGCTGCTGCGGATCGTCCGGCGGTCAAATCCGACGCTGCCGGTTCTGGTACTCACCGCGCGTGATGCCACCGACGACAAGGTGAAGCACTTCGAGGCCGGCGCCGATGATTACCTGACGAAGCCGTTCGACTTTGCGGAGCTGGTGGTGCGCGTCAGATCGTTGCTGCGCAGAACCCCGGTCGAACGAACCGATGTGATACTGGTCTCGAACCTCGAGGTCAACCGCCTGACTCGCCAGGTCCGGCGTGGCGGCCAGAACATAGAACTGACCGGCAAGGAGTACGCGCTGCTCGAATACCTGCTGTCCTCACCGAGCCGCGTGTTTACGCGCACGATGATCCTCGAGCACGTCTGGGACCAGAGTTTCGAGGGCGTCACCAACATAGTCGACGTGTACGTGCGTCACCTGAGGCGAAAAGTGGATGATCCCTTTCCGGTGAAACTGATTCATACCGTGCGCGGCGTGGGATACTGCGTGCGCGAGGCGCAGCAGCCGACAGGCCCTGATTAAGGATGAATCATCGGTCTCTCGCCTTCCGGCTCGCGCTCTGGTACACGTTGCTGCTCGGTGCCACCTTCGCGCTTGTTGGAATCGGAATGTTCTATGGCCTGGAGCAGTATCTGCGTTCCAGCCTGCGCGACTCGTTGCGGCGCCGTTCGGTGCAGGTCGAACAGATTCTCGTGCAGGGGCGACCCGACATATCGAACGCCGAGATTGCGGAGGCGATCAATACCCGGGTGGCCCCGGAATTCAACAATCGGTTCGTGCGGGTCACGCGGGAACCTGCCGCATTGATCTATCACTCCGGGCCGCCGGCCGATCGCAGCTTCGATCCAGGTGCCGTGCCGCCGATCGCCGGCGAATGGCGACTCGACAAGATGGTCCGGCGCACGGTGACGGTGCAAAACCAGCGTCTCATGATCAATGCGACGCCGATCGAGACGCCCTCGGGGCGCTATCTGATAGAGCTCGGGACTTCACTGGAGCCAATCGATGCGCTGCAGGATCGGTTGCTGGCATTGCTTGGATTGTTGCTGCCCGCGCTGGTCATCTGCGCCGCCGGTGGCGGCTATCTGCTGGTCAACTGGGCGCTGCGGCCGGTGGATCGCATGTCGCAGACCGCCGAGCAGATGAGCATGCAGAACCTGGAAGCGCGGCTACCGGTGGTTCCGACCGGAGATGCGCTGCAACGCCTGTCGCTGTCGCTCAATCACATGCTGCGACGCCTGCGCGATTCAGTGCAGACCTCGCGCCGCTTTCTCGCCGACGCCTCGCATGAGCTGCGCACCCCGCTGACGGTCATCAAGGGCGAGCTGCACGAGATCGTGGGTAGCGATGCGGTTCAAGGCGAGGTACGCGAGCGCATCGGCAGCGTGCTTGAAGAAGTCGCGCGGCTGGAACATCTGGTTTCCGGGTTGCTCGCCCTGTCGCGCCTCGACGCCGGGGAAGTGCAGCGCGAATGGATCGACGTGGATCTGGCGGAGCTGAGCGCGAGCACTGCCGAGCAGATGCGGCTGATGGCGGAGGATCGCGGCATCCAGCTGCAGATCTCGACCTCCGATCCGATGATCGTTCGCGGCGATCCGGGCCGGCTCAAGCAGGTCATCGTCAACCTGCTCGACAATGCAATCCGATTTACTCCCCGCGGCGGTACGGTGACGCTGCGTACCGCCAACAGCGGCCGCTACGGCGTGCTCGAGGTATTGGACACCGGCATCGGAATTCCGGCCACGGCGCTCTCGCGCGTGTTCGATCGGTTCTATCGGGTGGATGAGGCCCGCTCGCGCGATGACGGCGGTGCGGGCCTGGGGCTTTCGATCGCGAAGTCCATTTGCTCGGCGCATGGAGCGCAAATCGAGGTCGATAGCGAGGTCGGACGCGGCAGCTGCTTTCGCCTGCAGTTCCCGCGGATGCAGGTCCTCGGGGCCCGCGCCGGCGCGCACCGCGTCCGGGATGAACTCGGCGCGGCTCGAGAGCCGTCCGCCGTCGAGCCGGAAATCGCGCGGCTCGCCACCGGCAGCGGCGCCAGCGCCCCGACCAGGTCCGACAGAGGCCCCCTGAACGGCGTCTCTGATTCCAGCCGTTTGCCTTAAGGAAATGATTGCATGTCGCTAGTCCGGTTCGTGCTGCAGCATCCGTATACGGTCGCGGCGATGCTGATCCTCATCTGCCTGCTCGGTATCGGCGCCGGCCTTCGTATGCCGATCGACATCTTTCCGGAGATCAACATTCCGGTCGTCAGCGTCGTCTGGACCTATAACGGCATGAGCGCCACCGACATCCAGAACCGGATTCTGTCGCTGCATGAGCGGCAGATGGCCTCTCTGGTGGACGACATCTCGCGCATCGAAGCGACCAGCTACCAAGGCGTCGGCGTCGAGAAGGTCTACCTGCAAGAGGGCGCCGACGTGAGCCGCGCCGTCTCCCAGTTGGCCAGCAGCGCGCTGGTGGTGCTCAAATACATGCCGCCGAACATCACGCCGCCAATGGTACTGAGGTATGGGGCCACCGACGTACCGATCATTCAGCTTAGTCTGTCCAGCAAGACACTGCCCGATACCAAGCTATACGATCTGGGCCAGAACATCATCCGACCGGATCTGGCGGTGGTGCACGGCGCGGAAGTGCCGCAGCCCTATGGCGGCAAGCCGCGGGTGATCATGGCGGATCTGGACCCGCAGGCTCTGGCGGCACGCGGACTGTCACCCTCCGATGTCAGTGAGGCGCTGCAGCGCCAGAACGTCATTCTGCCAGCCGGCGACGTCAAGATTGGCGCTACGGACTACACGCTGTCGATGAACAACAGCCCCGACGTCATCGACAGCATCAATGCATTCCCGGTGGCCCAGGTCGCCGGCAAGACCGTCTTCATGCGCGACATCGCGCATGTACACGATGGCTTTCAGGTGCAGACCAATTCGGTCGCCGTCGACGGCAGGCCCGGCGCGCTGACCACCATTCGCAAGACCGGCGGCGTCTCGACGCTGGCGGTGATCGACGGTGTCCGCGAAGCGCTCACCGACATCCGCAAGGTGATGCCCAGCGGCGTTGAAATCAAGCCGATCTTCGATCAATCAATCTTCGTCAATGCGGCCCTGTCGAGCGTGAAGATGGGCGGCCTGATGGCCGCCGGCCTCACGGCCCTGATGATCCTGCTGTTTCTGGGTAACTGGCGGCTGACCTTGATCATCCTCGCCGCCATTCCGCTGTCGATCATTACCGCCGTATTGGTGATGTATGTCGGCGGCCAGACGCTCAACACCATGACGCTCGGCGGCTTTGCTCTGGCGGTGGGCATCTTGGTCGACAACGGCACGGTCGTGATCGAAAACATTGAGCGCCACGTCGGTCTGGGCGAGCCGCTGGCGGAGGCGATCGTCAGCGGCGCGAGCGAGGTCGCGGTCCCGACCTTCCTGGCGACCTTGTGCATCTGCATCGTGTTCGTGCCGGTGTTCCTGCTGCACGGCACAGCCAAGTATCTGTTCTCGCCATTGTCGCTGTCGGTGTGCGTATCGCTGCTCGCGAGCCTGGTGCTGTCGTTCACGATGGTGCCGGTACTGTTCATGTACCTGATGCGCTCTCATGCCGCCGTGGAACATTCTACCGAGCCGGCGGCTGGCCAAGCGGCGCGTGCGCGCTCCAATCCATTCATGGCGGTGCATCTGGGATTCAACCGCGGCTTCGAGCGCTTCCGCGACACCTATCGCGACGTACTCGCCTGGACGATCTCCGAGCCGCTGCGCACGGTGCTGTTTTTCGCGCTGCTGATCGTCTGTTCGCTGCTGCTGTTTCCCGCTCTCGGCAGGGATTTCTTCCCGCAGGTCGATGCGGGCCAGATGCGACTGCACGTGCGCGCGCCGCCGGGCACCCGGCTGGAGCAGACCCAGGCCGATTTCGCCCAAGTCGAGGCGAGCATCCGGGATATCGCCGGCAATGGCCAGATCGATACCATTCTCGACAATATCGGGCTGCCCTACAGCGGCATGAACATCGCGTTGAGCGATTCGGCAACCGTCGGACCCATGGATGGTGAGATCCTGGTGTCGCTCAAGGCCAAGCACACGCCGACAGCGGACCTGACGGCGCGGCTGCGGCGCGAGTTGCCGCAGCGCTTTCCCGAGATGCAGTTCTTCTTCCAGCCCGCCGATATCGTCGATCAGGTATTGAATTTCGGCCAGCCGGCGCCGATCGACATCCGAATATCAGGGCCGGACAGCAACGCGACCTATGCGCTTGCCACCAAGGTGGCGCACGATCTGCAGCGAGTGCCGGGAATTGTCGACTCCCATGTCTTCCAGGTGCCCGACGCGCCGACGCTCAACGTGGACGTCGACCGATCGCTGGCAACGCAGATGGGTCTGCAGCAGCGCTCTACCGCCAACGATGTGCTCATTACGACCAACAGCAGCGCCCAGAGCGCACCGAATTTCTGGGTCGATCCGCGCAATCAGGTCAGCTACCCGCTGGTGGTGCAGCTGCCCACCTATCAGATCGACTCCACGCATGACCTGTGGACCATGCCGCTGACGGCCGGCAGCGACGGCAAGCCGGGCCAGATGCTGATGAATGTCGCCAGTTTCACACGCGGCGCCGCGCCGCTGGTGCTCTCGCAGCTCAATATCCGACCGGTATTCGACGTCGATGCCGATGTTCAGGGTCGCGACCTGTATTCGGCCGCGGCGGACATCGATAAGGTCCTCGCCGCCGATCGACCGGACTCGTCAAAGGCAATTTCCGTGGTATTGAGCGGACAGGTAGAGACGATGCGTGACAGTTACGCCGGCCTTTTTTCCGGCATGGCGCTGGCGGTGATCCTGGTCTATCTGTTTCTGGTCATCAACTTCCAGAGCTGGCTCGACCCGCTGATCGTGTTGATGGCCGTGCCGTTCGCGCTCGGCGGCGTCATGTGGATACTGTATCTGACCGGCACCCATCTGAGCGTGCCGGCCCTGATGGGCACGTTGATGTGCATCGGCCTGACGACCGCCAACAGCATCCTGGTGGTGACCTTCGCCAACCAGAGAATGACGGCGGGGGATGATGCGGCAACCGCGGCCGCGACCGCCGGCTATACCCGCTTGCGCCCGGTACTGATGACGGCTGGGGCGATGATCCTGGGCATGGTTCCGATGGCCTTGGGCGTAGGCGAGGGCGGCGAGCAGAACGCTCCACTGGCGCGCGCGGTCATCGGCGGATTGCTATTCGCCACCTTCGCGACGCTGGTGTTTGTGCCGACCGTATATCGATTGCTGCGACGTCGACAGCCCGTGTCGCATCTGGCATCGGACCGAGGAGACCCACTTGCAATCCATTGATACAGGACGCGCGCTGCAGCGCGCCGCTGCCGCCGTCGCCATCATTCTGCTGCTCGCCTTCCTGATCGTGCATTTCACGAAGTCGCACACTGAGCATGCTCTGGCGCGTGAGACCCGGGCGGCGGCGACGGCAGCGCCCACGGTCGATGTCGTCGTGGTGCATAACACCGCGGCCGCCGGGACCCTGACCCTGCCCGGTGAAACCGCGGCCTGGTACGAGAGCATCATCTACGCGCGGGTCAGCGGCTATGTCGCCAAGTGGTACGTCGATATCGGCGATCACGTGAAGGCCGGGCAGCTGCTGGCCACGATCGACACGCCGGAGCTGGATGCCGAGCTGGCGGCCGCGCAGGCCAAGCTGCAGGTCGCGCGGGCACAGGTCAAAGTCAAGCTCGCCGACGCGGCTTTTGCCAACAGCACCTATGCACGCTGGCGCGATTCGCCCAAAGGCGTCGTATCCGAGCAGGAGCGTGAAGACAAGAAGGCCGGCGATGCGACGGCTGCCGCTGAGCTCGAGGCCGCGCGTGCGCAAGTCAACCTCGATCAGGCGGACGTTGACCGGCTGTCGGCATTCGAGCAGTTCAAGCGCGTTACCGCGCCGTACGCCGGCACCATCATCGAGCGGCGCGTTGATATCGGCAATCTCGTCACCGCGGGCAGCGCGGCCAGCACGACGTCGCTATACCGCATGGCGCAGGACGACCCGCTTCGGGTGTTCGTCGATGTTCCGCAAAGCGCCGCCGCGGACCTGATGAAAGTCGGGGTGCCGGCGCAGATCTCGAGCAATGATCTGACCGGTCAGACCATCTCCGGCACGATCACCCGAACCTCCAATGCGATCAATCCGCAGGCGCGCACGTTCCGCGTGGAGGTGGATATTCCCAATTCGGATCGGCGCCTGGTGCCGGGAATGTACGTGCAGGTCGGGTTCCAACTGCAGAACAGCGGCATGAGCCAGGTCCCTGCTGCGGCGCTGATCTTCAAGGCCGGCGGGCCGAAGGTCGCCGTGGTCAATAGCGACGGCACCGTGCGGTTTCGCGACGTCACGATCGGGCGCGACGATGGCGATCGGGTTGAACTGAGCTCGGGTGTGTCCAACGACGAGCGGCTGGTGCTCAACATCAGCAACCAGATCGTCGACGGCCAGAAGGTCCGGGTCAACGACGATGAACGCCCGGTCTCGGGTGTGGCGATGCGGGCGCACTGAAGATGCGGCGGGCCAGATTGCTAAGCCTGGGAATGCTGCTCGCCGGCGTGGCCGGCTGTGCCGTGGGCCCGAACTACCATGCACCCAAGACGGCGACTCCGGGCGAATTTATCGCGGTACCCGAGGCCGGCGGGCAGGTGGCGGCTGCCACGCGGGCGGCCGTGGACCTGTCGCAGTGGTGGCACTCTCTGAATGATCCCGAACTCGATTCGCTCATCGACCGGGCGATCCGCGCCAACCCTGATATCGAGATCGCGCTGACGCGGCTGCAGGAGGCCCGCACGCAGCAAGTCGTACTGCTGGGCAACGCGCTGCCGGAGGTCGCCGCCAGCGGGGCTGCGGGACGCGGTAGCGGCAGTGATATCACGCGTGCCGGGGCGGTGCCGGCGCTTCGCGCCGGAGACAACAAGGGCTCGCTCGATCAGATCAGGCAAGTGGCCGGATTTACCGCCATCTGGGAGCTTGATCTGTTTGGCGGCTACCGCCGGGCGATCGAGGCGGGAAAATACGATGTCGAGGCGGCGGCCGCGACCCGAAGCGCGGTTCTGCTCAGCGTCGTGGCTGACGTGGCTCGCGGTTACGTTGACCTGCGCGGCCTGCAGATGCGGCTGGCGATCATCCGCAACAACATTGCGACCGCCGAGCAATCGCGCGATCTGCAACAGACTCGCTTCGATCGCGGATTGACCAATGAACTGGACCTGCAGCTGGCCATCCGCGAGCTCGAGACCCTGCAATCCGAGCTGCCGCTGTTGGAGAGCGAAATCAAGGCGGCCCAATACAGCATCGCCGTGCTGCTCGGCCAGTATCCGGAGGATGTCGCGAAGGAATTGGCGCAACCGGGTAGCCTGCCGAATCTGCCGCAGGGGATCGAACCCGGTCTGCCGATCGATCTGCTGCAGCGCCGACCCGATATCCGCCAGGCCGAGCGGCAACTGGCTGCCGCGACCGCGCGCATCGGAGTAGCCACGGCTGATCTTTTCCCGCGCGTGGCCCTCAATGGCGGGCTTGGCACGCAATCGGGCGACATCGGCGCGCACGGCAGCCACATCTGGGCGTTCGGCCCCGCGGTCTATTGGCCGTTGCTGGATTTCGGCGCCCTCGATGCCCTGGTCAGCATTGCCGATCTGCAGGCGCACGAGCGATTGATCGCCTACCGCAGATCAGTCATCGATGCCGTGCGGGATGCGGACACGGCGATCGCAAACTATGACGCGCAGGAACGGCGTCTCGACAATCTTGCCGCAGCGATGATGGCCAGCGAGCGGGCTGTCAGCCTGGCGCAGCAACGCTACGATCGCGGACTGACCGATTTTCTGAATGTCGTGGACGCCGAGCGAACGCAATACAGCCTTGAAGATCAATACACCACGGCTCAGCAGAGCGCCGCCGATGCGTTCATCTACCTCTATAAGGCGCTCGGTGGCGGCTGGGAGCAATATCAGAACGTACCGGCTATCCGCCGCCCGGAACCGGCCGCGATCGCCGGGGTTCACCGGCTGCTGCTCGGAGATGATCCGCAAAAATGACCGGCCCGCAGCTGCCGGCAGAGACCGGGCGCGGCGCTGCCCGGAGGGAGGACAACGTGGACGGCAGTGGAAAACAGGCACGACTCCGGATCTATGTCGGCGAGGACAAGCGACACGGCGACAAGCCGCTGTACGAAGCCATCGTGCTCAAGGCCCGTAACCTGCAGATGGCCGGTGCGACCGTGGTGCGCGGCTCGCTCGGCTATGGGCGATCCACGCGGCTGCACACGACCGGTGTCGTGTTCTCGGAAGATCTGCCGGTCATCGTCGAAATCGTCGACAGTCACGACAAGCTGCGGCAATTCGCTGCTTTGCTGGTTGGAATCCATGACATCGGATTGGTGACCTGCGACGACGTCACGGTCGTCTCGTCGCCGCCGGTCGAAGCGCCGCCGGACGTCAGCTGAGCCGCTCGGCTGGGCCCCGAGCCTTGACGGCAGCCCCGGATCATTGGTATATGTCTGCCTAGACAGACACTGTTAAGGCAGTAAGTGCTCATGCAGCATTATCGACCGGAAATCTACAGGGCACGCACCAGCGTGGGCTATCTGATCAAGCGCGCGCATTCGCTGCTGATCGACCACCTGGAGTCGGTGGTGGCCGGCAGCGATCTGACGTTCACCCAGTGGGTGGTGCTGATGTATCTGCGCGATGGGCTGGCCATCAACGCCACCGACCTGTGCTCGCAATTGCGCCATGACAGCGGTGCGCTGACGCGGGTCATCGACCAGCTCGAGGCGCGCGGCCTGGTCCAGCGCGAGCGCAGCCGCGAGGACCGGCGCGCCGTGCAGCTGCGATTGACCGATGCGGGACAGACAATCGTGGCAACGCTGGTCCCAGCCGTGGTCGACAAGCTCAACTTCGCGCTGCGTGACTTCTCGAAGGCCGAATCCGCGGAGCTGAACCGGCTGCTGACCAAGCTCATCACCAGCCTGGACGGTGCCGGTACCGGCGCCGAGGCGGGAGCCGCGGCATGAAGCTGCTCGGCGCCGGCCGTCGCTGGCTGACCGCCACCGTGGTCGCGCTGCTGTGCGCCTGTGCGACGCCGCCCAGGAGCGAGGCGCCGCAGGTCCCGATGGCCGATGCCAGCCTGGGATTGACCGGTGCGGCGGTGGCGCCGGCGCCGGACAGCTGGTGGCAGGGATTTGCCGATCCGCAGCTCGACCAGCTGATCCGGCAGGCGCTGCGCGATAACCCGGGTATGGCGCAGGCGGGCGCCCGGCTGCGGCTGGCCGAGGCGCAGGTCTCGGCAGCCCACGCAGCCCGGCTGCCGGCGGTGAAGCTCAGCGCCGGTGAGACACGCCTGAAGGTCCCGTCCGGCTTTCCACCGGCGCTGGCCGGTGGCCAGACCGTGTGGCTGGGCGATCTCGGTGCGATGCTGTCGTGGGACCTGGATCTGTGGGGCCAGCATGCCGATGCGGTCGCGCAGACGCGCGCGCTGGCCGATGCGGCGAACCTCGACATCGACAATGCCCGCCTGCTGCTCGCGGGCGCGATGGTGCAGTCCTACATCGATCTGTATCGCAGCTACGCGCTTGCCGACATCGCCGAGCGCGCCGAGGCGCAGCGTTCGAACATTCTCGAGATCACGCGGCGGCGCGTGGCGGCCGGGCTCGATACGCGGGTGGAACTGCGTGAAGCCGAGGGCGCGTTGCCGCAGGCACGCCTGGCGTTGACGCAGGCGCAATCGGCGCAGGCGCTGGCGATTCATGAGCTCGCGGCGCTCGGCGGCCGCGGTGCCGATGCCTATGCGAGCATCGGCCGGCCGCAGATGAATCTCGACTCGGCGTTGCCGCTGCCAGCGCAGCTGCCGGTCAATCTGCTGGCGCGCCGGCCCGATGTGATCGCGGCGCGCGCGCGCATCGAGGCCGCCGATGCCGGCAAGCGCGCCGCCAAGGCGGCGTTCTATCCCAACGTCACCCTGACGGCCCTGGCCGGCTACGCGTCGTTCAGCCTGCGCGATCTGCTCAGCGCCAGCTCGTTCGGTTATGGCGCGGGTCCGGGCCTGTCGCTGCCGCTGTTCGACGGCGGCCGCCTGCGTGCGCAGTACCGTGGCAACGAGGCGGCGCTCGACCAGGCGGTGGCGAACTACGATGACATCGTGGTGCGCGCGGTGCACCAGGCCGCCGATCAGATCAGCCTGATCGATTCGCTGAGCGCCGAGCTCGGGCAGCAGCGCGAATCGCTCGCCGCCGCCGAAGAGGCGTATCGCCTGGCCGAGGAGCGTTACCGCGCGGGGCTCGCCGGCTACCTGACGGTGCTCAATGCCGAGACTGAAGTGCTCAATGAGCGCCGCCAACAGATCGATCTGAGCGCCACCCTGGCGCTGGCCAGGGTCACGCTGCTGCTGGCAGCGGGCGGCAGCTTTCAGTACCCGCAAGCCCAGAGCCTCGCCGCACGCTAGCGCGGTGAGGCGGGCCGATATTCAATGAGCGAGAGTGCCATGGACCACCCCCCCCCAAACAACAACAACCACAGCCGTAATCGCGCCCTGCTGATTCTTGCCGTGGTAGCGGTGATCGGCGGCCTGGTGTGGCTGACGCACCTGTACCTGGTTGGCCGCTATTACGAGAGCACCGACGACGCCTACATCAGCAGCGACCTGGTGCAGGTCACCAGCGAGGTGCCGGGCACGGTGCTCGCGGTGAACGTGGATGACACCCAGAGCGTCGAACGCGGCCAGGTGCTGGCTGTGCTCGATCCGGCCGACGCCCGGGTCGCGATCGACGGCGCCGAGGCGCAGCTGGCCCGTGCGGTGCGCAACGTGCGCGGCCTGTTCGCGCAGCGCGAGCAGCTGCAGGCGCTGATCGCGCAGCGCGTATCGGACCTTTCGCGTGCGCAGGATGATCTGGCTCGCCGCCAGGATCTGTTGTCCGATGGCGCGGTTTCGGGCGAGGAGTTGTCGCATTCGCGTGACGCGGTGGCGCTGGCGCGTGCCGGGCTCGATGCGGCGCGCGAGCAGCTCAACGCAACCGAGGCGCAGATCCAGGGCACCACGATTGCGACGCATCCGCAGGTGCTCGATGCCGAAGCCGCGGTGCGCAACGCCGCGCTGGCGCTGCACCGCACCGAGCTGCGGGCGCCGGTGTCGGGCGTGATCGCCAAGCGCAGCGTGCAGGTCGGCCAGCGCGTGGCGGCAGGCAACCCGCTGATGGCACTGGTGCCGCTCGAGGACGTCTGGGTGGACGCCAATTTCAAGGAAGTGCAGTTGCGCAGCATGCGCGTCGGCCAGCCGGTGACGCTGCACGCGGACCTTTATGGCAGCGGCGTGGTGTTCCACGGCCGGCTCGCCGGGTTGTCGGCCGGCAGCGGCAGCGCGTTTGCGCTGTTGCCGGCGCAGAATGCCTCCGGCAACTGGATCAAGATCGTGCAGCGCCTTCCGGTACGCATCACGCTCGATCCGCGCGAGCTCAAGGCGCACCCGCTGCGCGTCGGATTGTCGATGACCGCCGAGGTCGACGTGCACGACACCTCCGGTCCGGTGGTCTCCGGTCAGGTGCGCAACCTGCCGCAGCCGACGCAGGCCAGCGCGGGTGACGATCCCGCGTTGCAGGCACGCATCGACCAGATCGTGACGCTCAATGCGGGGCACGACCGCAGCCACCTGTCGATCGCGCGCGCCGCGGCGCCGGCGCGGTGAACGCGCACGCCGAAACCGTGCCGCTGACCGGACCCACCCGCGCGGTGGTGGCGCTGGCGCTGGCACTCGGCACCTTCATGCAGGTGCTCGATACCAGCATCGCCAACGTCGCGATTCCGACCATCGCCGGCAATCTCGGCGTCTCGGCCGATCAGGGTACCTGGGTCATCACCTCGTTCGCGGTCAGTAACGGCATATCGGTCCCGCTCACCGGATGGCTGATGCAGCGCTATGGGGTGGTGCGCACGTTCGTATTGTCGGTGCTGGCGTTCACCGCCGCGTCGTTCCTCTGCGGCGCGGCCTGGAGCCTGTCTTCGCTGGTGGTGTTCCGCGTGCTGCAGGGCGCAGTCTCCGGGCCAATGATTCCGGGCTCGCAGGCACTGCTGCTGCGGTTGTTCCCGCCCGCGCGCGCCGGCACGGCGCTGGCGATCTGGTCGATCACGACGCTGGTCGCGCCGGTCGCCGGGCCGGTGCTCGGCGGCTATATCTCCGACGACTGGAGCTGGCCGTGGATCTTCTATATCAACGTGCCGATCGGCGTGTTGTCGGCAGTGCTGTGCTGGCAGTATCTGAAGCGGCATGACACCCCGACGCGCCGGCTACCTATCGACACCGTGGGCCTGGGACTGCTGATCGTCTGGGTCGGGGCGCTGCAAGTGATGCTCGACAAGGGCAAGGATCTGGATTGGTTTGGTTCACCGGCGATCGTGGCGCTGGCCGTGGTGGCGCTGATCGGTTTCGTCGCCTGGCTGATCTGGGAGCTGACGGAGCGCTATCCGATCGTCGACCTGTCGCTGTTCACGGTGCGCAATTTCAGCCTGGGGACCGCGGCGCTGTGTCTCGGCTATGCGGTGTTCTTCGGCAACATCGTGCTGCTGCCGCTGTGGCTGCAGACCCAGCTCGGCTACACCGCGACCTGGGCCGGCCTGGTGGCGGCGCCGGCCGGGGTGGTGTCGGTGCTGGTGTCACCGCTGGTCGGTGCCCTGGTCGGCAAGGTCGATGCGCGCTGGCTCGGCACGGTCGGCTTTCTGGGGTTCGCGCTCTCGTTCTTCATGCGCGCGGGGCTCACCGCGGACGCGAGCTTCGGCGCGTTCGTGCTGCCGCAGCTGGTGATGGGTATCGGCATGGGCACCTTCTTCGTGTCGATGGTCTCCATTCTGCTCGATGGCCTGCCGCCCGAGCGGGTGCCGTCGGCCTCCGGCGTGTCGAACTTCCTGCGCATCGTCGCCGGCGCGTTCGCCACCTCGATCACCACCACCTTCTGGGATCGCCACGAGGCGCTGCACCAGACGCGTCTGGCGGAGAGCTCGAGCGCTTACAGCGCCAATCTGCAGGATGCGGTCAGCGGGCTGCATGGCCTCGGCGTGGACAACAGCGCCAGCGCGTTGGGTGTACTGTCCCAGAGCCTGGTGCACCAGGCGTACCTGCTGTCGTCGCTGGATTATTTCTGGATCTCGGGTTGGTTGACGCTGGCGCCGCTGGTGCTGGTGTGGTTGGCGCGGCGGCCGCGCGGCAGGGCAGTGGCGGCCGCTGAATGAAGCCGTCGAGCCGCAATGAGGCGGGTTGGCAGTCAAGGAGAGCAGCATGAGTCGGGACCAAGTGACTGAAAAGATCGTCGCCGCCAGGATCCGGCTGGGCCTGAAGTGGGCCGACGTGGCGGCGAAGGTCGGCCGCAGCAAGGAATGGGTTACCGCGGCCTGTCTGGGCCAGATGGCGCTGACCGCCGAGCAGGCCGCGGTGATCGGCGAGCTGTTCAGCCTGAACGAACAGGAGCGCAAATGGCTGACCGTCGTGCCCTACAAGGGATCGCTGCCCACCAGCGTGCCGACCGACCCTCTGATCTACCGCTTCTACGAGCTGGTCAACGTCTACGGGACCACGCTCAAGGAGCTGATCCACGAGGAGTTCGGCGATGGCATCATGAGCGCGATCGACTTCACGATGGATCTGAAGCGCGAAGCCGATCCGAAGGGCGATCGCGTGCGCATCGTGATGTCGGGCAAGTTCCTGCCCTACAAGACCTACTAAGGGCCGCGCGTCAGGACATCAGCGCGACGCTCTTGACCTGTGCGTACAGCGCGACGCCGGGCGCGATGGCCAGCTGCACGGCCGAGCGTTGGGTAATGCGCGCCAGCAACGGCCGGCCGCCGACGTCGATGCGCACCAGCCGCTGCGCGGGATCGCGATCATCGGTCACATCAATCACACGGCCCGCGAGCACGTTGCTGATGCTGCTCAGTTCCGGCGGCTTGAGCGCCAGACTGACGTCGCGCGCATCGATGCGGACCCGCACCCGCCGGCCGACCGGCACCGCCCGCAGCGAGATGGCGAGGCGGCCGGCTGGCGTTGCGACGTAGCTCAGATGGTATCGAGGGTCGTGCTCGGCGATCACGCCGTCAAACACGCTGCCGGCCTCTTCGAGATGCGCGAGCGACAGCTCAGGGCGGGTCAACAGCTCCTGGATCGGGCCGAAGGCGCGCACGCTGCCGGCCTCGAGCAGCGCGATGTGGTCGGCAATGCGCATGACTTCGCCGATCTCGTGGCTGACGTAGACGATCGGGATCGACAGTTCGTCGTGCAGCCGTTCCAGATGCGGCAGGATTTCGGCGCGGCTCGGCAGATCCAGATTCGACAGCGGTTCATCCAGCAGCAGCAACTGCGGGCTGGTGAGCAGCGCGCGCGCAATGGCGACCCGCTGGCGCTGGCCGCCCGATAACTGGTGGGCGCGGTGCGCCAGCAGGCTCTCCAGGCGCATCAACTGCACTGCCTGGTCAAAACCGATGCGACGTTGGGCAACCGGCACGCGCTGCAACCCATACATCAGGTTGCCGCGCACGTCGAGATGCGGAAACAGGCTCGATTCCTGAAACACGTAGCCGAGCGGCCGGCGGTGCGCCGGTACGAAGCGGCGCTCGTCCTGCCAGACGACGTCATTGAAGCGCACCGCGGCGCGGACCGCGCGCTCGAGTCCGGCAATGCAGCGCAGCACCGTGGTCTTGCCGCAGCCGGAGCGCCCGAACAGCGCCGTGATTCCGCTGGCCGGGAATTCGCAATCCACCTGCAGCTGGAAATCCGGCCGCGACCAGCGGATGTCGAATGCCAGGCTCACGCGACGGCCGCGGCTGCGCGTACGCCCCGGTTGGCGGCGTAGACGATCAGCAGCAGGGAGAAGCACGCGACCAGCAAGGTTGCCGACAGCCGCTGGGCCGCGGCGTAGTCGAGCGCCTCGACGTGATTGAAGATCACGATCGACGCAGTCTGCGTGCGCCCGGGGATATTGCCGCCGAGCATCAGCACCACGCCGAATTCACCCAGCGTATGCGCGAACGCCAGCACCGAGCCGGTGATGAAGCCGCGGCGCGCCAGCGGCAGCGCTACCGTGAAGAAACGATCCCAGGGTGGCGCGCGCAGCGTCGCGGCGACCTCGAGGGCGCGCGCGCCGACCGCTTGAAACGCGCCCTGCAGCGGTTGCACGACGAACGGCATCGAATAGAGCATCGAGCCGAGCACCAGGCCGCCGAAGCTGAAGCTCAGCGGCTGCAGGCCGAGCTGATGCATCAATCGGCCACCCCAGCCATAGGGTCCGAGAAACAGCAGCAGATAGAAACCCAACACCGTCGGTGGCAGCACCAGCGGCAGTGCCGCCATGGCTTCGGCAATGACTCGCAAGCGCGAGCGGGTCATCGCCAGCCACCACGCCAGCGGCGTGCACAGCAACAGCAGCAACACCACCGTGACGGTCGCGAGCTTCAGGGAAATCCATAGCGCGATCAGGTCGTCCGGGGAATAGAAGCTCGCGATCATTCCGTCACATGGTAACCGGCTGCCTTGATGGTGGCGATGGCCTCCGGATCCTTGCGCAGCCAGTTCAGGAACGCCTCGGCCGCCGGCCGTTTACGGGATTGCGTCAGGATCACGGCGTCCTGTTCGAGCGGCGTGTACAGCGATTGCGGCGGCAACCAGTACGAGCCGGCGATCACGCCGCCGCTGCTGACCTGAGACAACGCGACGAAGGCCATGTCGACATTGCCGGTGGCGGCGAACTGCCAGGCCTGGTTGATGTTCTCCCCGATCGCGAGTCTCCTGTCCCTCCTGAGCTTGTCCCACAGGCCCATCGCCGCGAGCACCTGCTGTGCGGCCGCACCATACGGAGCGTTGCGCGGCTCGGCGATTCCGATCATGCGATAGCCGCCGCCGCGCAACACCTGGCCGTCGCGATCGACGACGCCGGCTTTCGGGCTCCACAGCACCAGCGTACCGATGGCATAGGTGAAGCGGCTGCCCGCTACGCCCAAGCCCTCGGCCTCCAACTGCTGCGGTCGCTGGCTATCGGCCGACAGCAGTACGTCGAACGGCGCGCCCTCGCGGATCTGCGTGTAGAACTGCCCGGAAGACCCGGAACTCAATAACAGATGGTAACCGCTGGCCTGCTCGAATTTCGGCGCCAGCTTCTGCAGCGTGCCCAGGAAATTAGCCGCGACGGCAACATTGAGGTCTTCGGCGCGCGCCGAGAGCGTGGCTGCCATGAGCAGCGCGGCCAGGACCCGGATGAGGATACGCATGGGTGCGCCGCAAGCTTAGTCATTGACGGCGATCAGCACGTGCGAGGACTTGATCAGCGCGCTGCAGGCAGCGCCCTCGACCAGTCCAAGGTCCTTCAATGCTTCCTGGGTGACGATTGCCGTGAGCGTGCGCGCACCGGGCAACTGGATCTTGACCTCGCCGTTGACACTGCCCGCAATGATTGCGCTGACCGTGCCGCGCAACTGATTGCGCGCGCTGACACGGACATTCGCGTCGGGCGAGAGCACGACGAAGCTGGCCTTGATCAACGCCACCGCGGCGCGTCCCGGCTTCAGGTCCAGGTCTTCGACCGCGTCGTTGGTGATGTTGGCGAAGATCTCGAGGCCCTCGCCCAGATCAAGAACGACATCGGCGTTGACCGCGCCCTTGCGCACGGCCTTGACGATGCCGCGAAATTGATTGCGCGCGCTGGTTTTCATCGTGATCGCCTTCATGAGTTCGTTGAGTTTCTGGAAGTCGTGCACCTGCGCCTGCATCTGTTCCAGCAGGTGCTGATAGCCGGATTCGAGCAGGCGGTAGAGACGCACCAGCGCCCGGCCGTGCTCGGTGAGATGACTGCCGCCACCGTGGCGACCGCCGGTCGCTCGGATCAACAGCGGTTTGTCGGCGACATTGTTCATCGCATCGACCGCATCCCAGGCCGCCTTGTAACTCAGGCCCACGTCCCTCGCCGCGTGCGTGATCGATCCGAGGCGATCGATGCTCTCGAGCAGCGCGATGCGATTGGCGCCGACGAACGGACGGCCTTTGCGGTCGAGCCACAGGCCGCCGTGGATCGCCAGGCTCGCCGGTCTTGTCCTTGCCATTGCAGCTCCCCCGGATTTCTAAGTCGTCGGGCCGGCGTCCGCGCGGGTGATGGTCACCCGCCGATCCGGCTCGAGCAGCGGCGTGGAGGCCGCATCGCGACCGGCAACCAGGGCCTGGGGCGCGGTGGCAAACAGCGCGCGTTCGTGCGCGACGTTCCAGGAAAATGCCGCGCACGGATCCTGTTGTGCCAGCGCGCCGTGCGCTGCCAGGCCATAGGCGAGCGCGGCCCACAGCGGCGCGCCGCGGCGGCGGCCTGGTGCGATGGAGTCAGTAGGGCACACGGCCTTCAGGCCATTTCCTGCAGGGGCGTCGTCATATATTGCCTAATATAACGAGAATCGCCGCAGCGTGAGCGCCTGTCGGGCCCGAACGCTCACCGCCCGCTAATCGACGCCGATCCGCGGGCTGCGTCGCTCCAGGTGCAGCACGTCGCGCCAGCGGCCGGCCATGGGTCCGAAGCTCATGCGGCCGATGCGGCGGCGCAGTCCGATGGGCTCGAATCCCAGCGCCCGGTGCAGCGCGACGCTGGCGGTATTCTCCGGAAAGATGCCGGCCTGCAGCGTCCAGTAGCCGCGATCCTCGGACTGCGCGATCAGCGCCGCGAGCAGACTGCGTCCGACACCGCGCCGGCCGTATGTCGGGTCGACATAGACGCTCTCCTCGGCGACCCCGGCATAGATGCAGCGACTGGAGGTGCGGCTCAAAGCCGCCCAGCCCAGCGGTGTGGCGCCGCTCAGGGCTACCAGGCATAACTCGGGTACGTGCCCCGCGAGCCACTGCTCGAAGGATTCCGGGGCGCGGCTCTCGAAGGTCGCGTGGCCGGTGTCGATCCCGGCCTGGTAGATGGACCGCACGCCCGGCCAGTGCTGGGCCTGCATCGGTTGAATCGTCACCGGCTCCATGGCCTGTCAGCTCGCGGGCGTCCCAAAGCGCATCGACAGGTCGATGGCGTGGATATTCTTGGTCAGCGAGCCGACCGAAATGTAGTCGACGCCGGTGGCGGCGATGAGCGCGATGCGCTCGAGGGTGACTCCGCCGGAGGCTTCAAGCAGCGCCGGCCGTGCATGTGCGCGATTGAGCGCCACCGCGCGGCGCAGGGTCGCGAGGTCGAAATTGTCGAGCATCAACAGGTCCGCGCGCGCATCCAGCGCCTCTCGCAGCTGTTCGAGGTTCTCGGCCTCGACTTCGACCCGCACCGCCGGTGCCTGCTGGCGTGCGGCACTGACCGCCGCACCGATCGAACCGGCGGCCGCAATGTGATTCTCCTTGACCAACACCATGTCGTACAGGCCCATGCGGTGATTGTCGCCGCCGCCGCAGCGCACGGCATATTTCTGCGCGCTTCGCAGACCCGGGATGGTCTTGCGCGTATCGAGAATGCGGCAGGCGGTAGTGCCGAGCGCCTCGACGTAACGCTGCGTGATGGTCGCCGTGGCCGACAGCAGCTGCAGAAAATTCAGCGCGGTGCGCTCGCCGGTAAGCATCGGCCGCGCCGGGCCGGTCAGTTCGCACAGGATCGAATCGGCCGGCGCACGCGCGCCTTCGGCAATGCGCCAGTCGACCCGTACCGCCGGATCGAGCTGGCGGAAGGTCTCGTCGAACCAGGCTGCGCCGCAGAGCACGGCCGGTTCGCGGCACAGCACGCGCGCCTGCGCCTGTTGCGTCGCGGGGATCAGGGCGGCGGTGACATCGCCCGATCCGATGTCCTCGCGCAGCGCGCGGGACACCTGATCGGGCAGGTCGGCGGGCAGCGCCGTCAGCACCGTGCCTTGAACTGCGCGGCTCGTTCCAACTTCGGCTCGCTCAGAACGGCAATGGGTGATTCGAGGCACCCATGCACAGCAGTAACGGAATCGAGAGCACGAAATTGGTACGCGAGGCGAGGGCGGCGACTTTGCGCGCCTTGGCCTTCTGCTCGTCGGTGGCCGGCACGATGCCGAGGATCTTCTTCTGGTTCGGCCAGATGAATACCCAGACATTGAACGCCATGATCGTGCCCAGCCAGCCGCCGATGCCGATCACCAGGCCGTAATAGTCCTGGCCGAAATGACCCAAAGTCACCGCATTGAGCAGGTTGTCGGCGCGAGCCAGGTACCAGATTCCCGAGAGCCAGGTGGCGACCGCAGCCCAGCGGAACCAGAGCAGCGCGCGTGGTGCGATGTATTTGGTGACGCCGGCGCCGCCCGGGCCGCCCTTGTCCGCCGCCGCGGCTGCCAGACCCGGCGTCTGTACGACGTTGAAGTAATAAAGCAGACCAATCCACATCACGCCGGCGACAATGTGAATCCAGATGACCAGCCCGAGTTCCGCAAAGCCGGTCGGCGGAATGGCCAGGGTCACGATCAGCGCCAGGATGACGCCGGTGAGGATGGCGCCACGCACGGAATTCAGTGGGTTCATGTCGACCTCTGCTAAGTTGTTGTTCTGCTTGAGTGCTGCACAAAAAATGCCGTTTGAAGAATAGGCCAGCGCCCCCCATAATTCAACGCATACGTCATCGCAGGTGAATCAGATGGATGTCAACGATCGGATCCGCAAGGAACTTACTACCTCGCCGGTGGTGCTGTTCATGAAAGGCAATCCCGATTTCCCGCAGTGCGGGTTTTCGGCCCAGACCGTCTCGGCACTGCGAAAGCTCGGCGCCCAATTTCACTATGTCAATATCTTCGATGACCCGGAGTTGCGTGAGGCGCTCAAACGCCACTCGAACTGGCCGACCTATCCGCAGCTCTACGTCAATGGCGAGCTGATCGGCGGCTGCGATATCGCGCTCGAGATGTATCGCACCGGCGAACTCAAGCAGCTGCTGCAGACCGCGGGGGCGATCACGGCCGTTCCGGCCTGACGCCGGACCCGGCAGCCGCCGCTCGTCGCAGGCAAACATTGGGAGAGGTTGTTGTGCAGGGCGCGCGTTAGGTAAATGAAGAGCGCCCGGCAGAAAAACCACGCTCGATAATATTACAAAGTCA
>JBIODC010000022.1:0-36099 GCA_044440135.1 Steroidobacterales bacterium
AATGACGGCTCGCCGACCGGGCACAGCGGCTGACCGGCGGCGTTGTTGGGGGCATCCCAGTGCAGGTCGAGCAGCACGTACATACCAGCGGCGGTGATATTGGCGACGGTCTGCTCGACGTAGCCCTGGTAGACGTGGTTCGGGTCAGGGGTGTAGGTGCCGTCGCCGTTCGCGTGGTACAGCTTGCCGGCATTGCCTGATCCGGCGTCGTGGCAGACAAGATTCAGCCAGTCGGCCGAATTCATCGGCAAGCGGATGACATTGATGTTCCAGGTGGTCTTGATCGTCTGCCAGGTGGCCACGGTGGTGGCGGGGAATCCCTCCCAGACCCGTTGCGAGTTGCCCGCACTGCCCTCGAGTCCGCTGACGGCCGAGCCGACCAGGTGAATCGTGCTGCCGTCGAGCGTGCTGACGAGCTGGCTGCCGCTGGCCTTGATGCCAAAGCCCGTGCTGACCGATGGGACTGCGGCGACAGAGCTGCCGCAGGCCGGTGTTGTGGAGGGGGCTGGATTTGTGGCCGAGATCCAGGCGCTGCCATTCCAGGACCACCACAGGCAGCTCTTGTTCTCCTGATAGACCGTGCCGCCGTAGTAGAGCAGCAGGGCGACATTGCTCGAGTAGCCCGCGGTCGTACCATTCTCGTCGACCACACCACTGACGACGGTCCAGACATTATTGGCACTGTCCACGATCTGGCTAGCCGAGGGGATCATGGTGCCGTTGGCCGAAGCCGTCGTGCCCGCGGAGCCGGAGCTGCCTGAGCTGCTTGAGGCGCCGCCCGCGGCGCCGCTGACTGCTACCGTGGCCGAGGTCGGTGAACCGAAGCCCGCCTGCCCCTGAACGCTTGTGAGCGCAACGGAGAATTGCTTACCGCTCGCCTGGCGCATGACGGGGACCGCGACGGTCTTGACCGCCGAATCGCCATTGCTCCAGGTCACGGTTCCGCTCGTGCCGACGTAGTCGGTGCCCGCTTTGGCAGTGCCATTGATGGTGGTATAGGCGACGGTCGCCGCTCCACTCGCGCTGCCACTGCGATAGATGGCGACCAGCGCGCTCGAGGAGGGGGTCGCCGTATAGGTGGCGGATGTGAGGGCGACCAGGGGGGCCCCGGTACTCGACCCGGTGGCTGCTGGCCCAGTCGTCGATGAACCTGACGTGCTGGCCGAACCGCTTGAGTTGGGGCCACCGCACGCCGCGAGCATGCCGAGCAATGCGCACAGGCCGCTTTCCCGTAACATCACCTTCATTGTCTGCGTCCCCGTCGGATATAGAATCACTCGGCACGCAGTTTCTTCGCGATGTCTATAAGGGGCAATCTGTCTCCGCAGCGCGACGTGTCGCAAAATCGTGACAGATCATTCCTACGCGTGGCGCGCAGAAATTGCGTCGTTGGTCACAAAAAATTCAACAAATGCCGATTTTTATAGGGAAAAACGTGAGCCACGTGCACGACCGGCCTGGTCGTCGATTGGTAACGCGACTGAACTACACGCTAAGCGCAAGGTGCTCGCGTCGGCGCTGGAGTGTCGCCAGCAAGATTATTTTTTTAAACGCGCGGCCGATCGAGACGGCGCGAGACATGCGGACGGCGCGGGATGACCGCTGCTACGCAGCGGTGCGCTTGCCTTCAGGTCCGCTTCCGTTCGGTGCGAACCCACTCGCCGGATTCATGGCGACTGAGCATCAGCAACATCTTCCATAGTACAAATGCCGGCGCGCCCAGCAGATCCACCAGCCCCCGCGCCCCGGTACCGCTGAGCTGCCAGCCGCGCAATACGTATGCGACCAGCACCAGCACGCAGCTCAGGGAAAACCAGACCCAGGGCATGAATGCGGGATGCCACCACGCGGCCAGCAGCGCGGCGATGAGCAGGAAGCCGACGCCGAGCGCCACGTAGGTGAACGGCAGCACCAGCAGATCGAGCGCGAGGTCGAGACACAAGGGGCTGCGCCGGCGCCATGCCGCTCGCAGCAACGGCAGCGTGCGGGAGCGGATGAGCTGAAAGCGCCCATGTTCCCAGCGCTGACGCTGTTTGCGCGCCGCCTGCGGGCTGGCCGTCATGTCCTGGCTCGCGTCGGCTTCGCCCGCGTAGTAAACCCGGTAGCCCGCCAGACCGAGCGCGATGCCGTATTCGATGTCTTCCGCCAAGGAAAACGCGCCGTATTTTACTTCTTTCAGCAGCTGCTGCGTGACGCACCAGCCATTGCCGCGCACCCCGCAGGAGAGGTGCAGTCGCTCGCGGGCGCGTGAACGCACGACATGATAGGCGGCCATGGCTACCGTCAGCAGACGCGTGCGCCAGGATCCCCAGGGATTGAGCACGCCATAATGCGCCTGCACCGCGTGCGCGCCCTGTTCGATCCGCACCGCAAAGGCTTCCAGCAGGTTCGGCGAAACCTCGGCGTCTGCGTCGACCACGGCGACGGCGTCGGCCCACGCATCGTCGCGGCTGCGCTTGAAGCCCGCCAGCAGCGCATAGCCTTTGCCGCGAAGCGTTGGATCAATACGCTCCAGAACGGTGGCGCCCGCCGTGCCGGCGACAGCGGCGGTTTCGTCGGTACAGTTGTCGGCGACCACCAGGAGGCGGTATCGATCGGTGGGCCAGTCGAGCTGCCGCAGATTCGCGATAGTGTTGGAGATTCCCGCTGCTTCATTGTGGGCGGGCACGATTATGTCGAATCGAAGTTGCCGTGCTGAGCGCGGCGCGGCCGGCAATCGGCCGGACATCAGGGTTTGCACCAATAGATAGAGGCAGGCCAGTGCAGCGGGCAGAGCCAGCGCCAGCAGTGCCACCAGAATCAGCAGATTGGGCAGGCTCATCGATTGCGTCTTCAGGCGTAGGCGCGGTAGCGCCAGCCCCAAAATACCGACAGCTTGCCGAGATTGGCGGACGCGGTGATCAGCCAGTGCGCGGCCCGATGGCGGCCACCGGGCCAGGACAGCAGCGCCAGGCCCGCGGCCACCAGCAGCTGCAGCAGCGCGCGGCAGAAGAAAATGCCGCGGCCGAGCCAGTTGATCGGCCCGTACTTGCCGTTGACCGTCTGTCGCGCAAATTCCTGTCCGCCGCTCAGCGAGCGCATCAACAGCCAGCGCAATGACAACCGTCTGGCTTCGATCGGCTCATAGACGATCGCCTCATCGCACCAGATGATCCGCAGGCTTTTGCGCGCCAGTCGGACCAGCAGGTCGCCATCCTCGCCGGTACTGAGTCCGTAACTCGGATCGAACGGGCCCGGCTCGGCCCGCAGCGGATCCCCGCGCAACAGGACGTTGCCAAAGCGCATGCGATTGAGCGGTACGAGCTCACCGCTGCGCAGATGCGGAAAATCATAGAAGCGGCCGCGACGGATCCACGGCGCTGCGTCCGCCGGCAGCTGCGGCTCGACCGGCGCCAGAATGCCATCGGCGCCATGCGTTGCTGCCGCCTCGAGCAGCTGCTGCAACCAGCTCTCCGGTGCCCGCTCGTCGTCGTCGATGAATGCGAGCCAATCGCCGTCGGCGAGCGTGACGGTCAGATTGCGCGTCAACGCGATGTTGCGCTCCGGCTGGAGGTCGTAGGCGATTGCGAAAGGTGCACCGGATGCGCGCAACTGCTCGATCACCGGGCGGGCGCTGCCAGCCACGTCGTTGTCGACCACCACCACCTGGTCGGGCAGGCGGCTCTGGCGCGCCAGATCCGCGAGCACTGCCCGCAGGCGATCCGAGCGGCGATAGGTGGCGATGCAGACGCTGACCTTCATATCGCGGCTTTCAGCTGCTCCGGGACCGCGGCGTGGCAATACGGCGCCACGCCCCAGGCTCAGAACTTATTGATGACCGCACCCAGAATCTTCGATTCCGTCACGGCCAGCCGACGCAGCATGTCTTTCATACTCTTAAAAGAGGTGGCTTCGGTCCGACTCACCACCACCACGCGCTGGGCAACGCTGGCGATTTGCAGCGCATCGGCATACAGCGACGCCGCCGGCGTATCGATGACGATGAAGTCGTACTGGCGTCGCAACTCCGTGATCAGCCGCTCGAAGCGGCGGTTGGACAGCAGCTCGAGCGGATTCGGCGGAATCGTGCCCGAGGTCAACACGGCCATCTCCGGCAGGCCCTCGAGGCCGTGCAGGAACGGGGCCTCGCCGAGCGCGAGGGCTTGCGCAAGACCCCACTGGTTGTCGGCGGTGAACAGCGCATGCTGGCGCGGGTGCCGCAGGTCGGCGTCCATCAGCAGCGTTCGGCGTCCGAGCTGGCCAAACGCGATGGCGAGCTCGGCACACAGCTGCGAGCGGCCGACGCCACGCCCGGGACCGACCAGTGCGAACACATTGCCGCGCTGAACCGAGTCATTGAGCAGCATCAGATCGGTGCGCAGCGCTCGAATCCTCTCGCTGCGCTCGTTGTCGGCATCGCGCGCGTGTATCAGTTCACTGCTCAGTCTGGCGACGCCCTGGCGCACGGTCAGCGCCGTGCCGCCCTGCGCGCTGCGAATGGCGGTTTCGATCACGCCGGGCTGGGCCGCGCGCGAGTGCTCGCGCACCCAGTTCAAGACATCGTCGATGTCTTCGCGCGTGGCCAGTTTGAGGTTCAACGCGGCATCGCAGAAGCTCTGGCGCTGTGTGCGCATGGTCTCGGTGATGCGATCGATGTCCGGTCCCGACAGCTTGCAATGCGCGATCAGCGCGTCGCTCAGTTCGGCATCGATTGGCCGCACGACACCTTCAGCACGTTCTGCGCTCATGTGAATCTCGGTTCCGCAGGGATACGGTTGAATTCCGCGAGCACGTGCAGGCCGAGCTCCCGCTCTATGTCGTCACGACAGTGCAGACGACGATTGAACATCAGCTCATTAAGCAGTGGGATGCCAAGGCCCGCCAACCCGGCGAGCAGCGCACCGATGGCCAGCAGCAGCGGTCTGTTCGGCTTGCTCGGTTCCAGCGGTATCGGCGCGCGGCTCACGATACTGGTGGATGCGAACATCACCTGGTCATAGCTGTCGAGCGCACGCTTGTACACGGTCTGCGCTGACTCGAGCTCGAGCTGCAGTTTCTGGCCCTCATCCTGCATCTGACGGATCTTCACCAATTTTGTGCGCTGATCCTCCACCGCGCGCCGCAACTTGCTCTCGAGCTGCGACGCACTGCTGACCGTGCCCGAGGTGTTCTGCGAGAAAGTCTGGATCTCGCGATCGAGTGAGCGGCGCGTGGCCGCAATCTGCGATTGCAGTTCCAGCACCTTCGGATGCTTCGGTCCGAGGGTGGCGCTCGACTGTGCCAGCTCAGCCTGCAGGGTGGAGAGCTGGTTCTTCAGATTCTGCACCAGCTGCGAAGCCATGACCGGGTCGCTGACGCCCTGATCCCCGATGTTCTTCGACTCGGCGGTGCGCCGTACATTCTCCGCCGCCAGAAGCTGCTGCTCGAGCGCGGCAAGGGCCTGTGTTTCGACATCGTTTTGCGCCGTGATGTCGGTGATGCCGGTGCGCTGGCGGAATTCTGCCAGCTGCTGCTGGGCCGCGGTGACTTTGGACTTCAGTTCCGTCAGCTGCTGCGAATACTCGTGCGCGCGGTCACTGCTGGTATCATCGCTGCGCTTCGACTGCCGGGCCTGGTAGACCTCGACGATCGCATTGGCGATTTGTGCCGCCTTGTTTCGGTCCTTGGATGTGAACGAGACGTAGAGCAACTGGATGCCCTTGCCCTGCTCGACCACCAGATTGGCACGCAGTTGCTTCTGCACCCAGTCGCGCAGCGTGTTGACCCCGTCGTTCCTGAAGCCGTCGGTGAACTCGTGTTCCTGGGTCAGACCCAGCCGATCGACGACGGCCAGAAGCACTTCTCGGTTCTGCAGCAGCTCGACCTGCGTCAACAGGTAGCTCGTGAACAGATCCGCCGGCGCCTGGCGCGTGCCATCGTTGGCCTCGAAGTTGACCAGCACGGTGGCTTGCGCCGTGTAGCTCTTGGGCATCATCTTGACGATCACGACCGTCGCGGCCAGAAACGCCATCGCGATCATGATGGCCAGGCTTCGGTGTGCCCGCAGGATCGCCAGTAATTGTGCCAGCGACAGCGTGCTCTGCGCATACTGCGCCGGCACCATCGGTACCGGGTGTGCCTGGGACCGGTCTGAGGCCACGACCGGCAGGTTTCTGGACATTCTCAAAAGATGCTCTCCTTGACTCGGACCACGTCGTCAGGCTGCACGAGGTCGTTGGGCTTGGGCTTGATGACTACTTGCTCGCCATTCTTGCCTGCCCGCTTGATCTCCACGCGCCGGTCGCTGCCCTTCGCCGTTACACCGCCGGCGAGCGAGATGGCTTGCAGGACGGTCAGATTAGGCTCGAGCTTGTACATGCTCGGCTTCTGGACTTCCCCCAGGATGAAGAACTGCTCCGCCCGGGGCACGAACAGGGAATCCCCGGCACGCAGCTGCTGTGTCGGAGCCGACGGACCGCCACCCACCAGCCCCTTGAGGTTCACGGGGTATCGCTTGACGGCTCCGGCCGTATCGGTCCGCAGCACGTACACCGTGTCCGAGGCAAACTCGGTCTCGCCGCCGGCCTGGGCCAGAAGATCGATAATCGAGGTCTTGGCATCGACCGGATAGCGCCCCGGTGTCTTCACCTCGCCGAGCACCGAGACCCGCTGGCTGAGCGACTGCGTGACCGTGAGCGTGACGTGCGGGTCGACGAAGAAGGCGCCATCCTTGAATGCCTTTTCGACCCGTCGGGCCGCGCTTTCCTGGGACAAGCCGCCTACCTGGACGGCACCGGCCAGTGGCACGCGGATGGTGCCATCATCGGCAACCCCGAGCACCGTATCCATGTCCGGCTGTCCGAACACGTGCAATGTCACCGAATCCCCGGGGCCCAGAGGCGACAATGGGCCGCCGGCATTGGGAGCCGCCGGAGCACCTGGCGCCGCCGGCACCGGCAGGGGGAGCGGGGCGGGCGCCGGTTGCGCGGCCGAGGCCAGCGTCATCCGCAGCGACCACAGCAGCAGGACGGACAGAACGCCGGGAATTGATTTTGCGAACACTTTTGCCCTCATTGGTGGCCCGGCGTACAGGCCAGAGCACGAAGCTATATTACTTCAGCTGGCCGGCGGTAAGAGCATCCGGGTTCCACGACTGTGGACGGCTTCACGCGTCCCTTGCCGCCATTGGAGTCTCGGGGGCTTTCGGCCCCGAAAGGGGATTTGGGGCAACCGGGGGCCATGCACCTGCGCTTTGCCCCAGAGGTAGAACAGCTCTCGGCGGCGGATCGCGCCCGACGGGAGCGGTGCGCTGCCGGGCAGTCCAGGTCCGATAGGTCGCGGGTGACGGCGCCGTTGACGGCGACTCCGGTAACCAGCAGCAACGCCGCCACGCTCCACCACAGCCCGAGCTGCACCAGCCATCTCCGTGCGCCCAGAGCGTGCCTCGTCGTCCGCCGATGGCGTGTGCGCTGAGCCACAGCGCCAGCAGCACGGCGCGGGCGAGGGTGGTGCCGGCGGCGCCAGCCCGACAATGCAGATATCCAGGTCGACGGCAAAACGTTCTGGCAGTGTTCTGGCGTCAACGAACATTAAGGTGAAAATCCAAAGCGCAAGGCGGAAGCTGGCAGGCTGATATGAGCGCACAGGGCCATCGTGCTGGACTCATGTTTCGCATATCTCCTGCAGGGGGATCTGCAATAAGGCCGGCAATCATATTGAAAAGGATTGCGAAATCAACCTGTTCGCCAAATTCGCAGCAGTCCGCCGTGTACGATGCTGCAGGCCGCAGCGCCCCGGCTGCTGTATTGTTCGCCTTCCCGGATGTGCGCTGTTCCCTGTTTTCCTTGTTGAAATGTCCATAGACTATGATTATGGAATGTTCACGGCCTGCATATCTGCAGACCTGCGGCAGCATTTATGCTGCGCAAAGTCGTGGCGTCCTTTTTCCATGGACAGGTGCATATCGGCATGAAGGTATTGATTACTGGAACGGAAGGCTACATCGGTTCGCGCCTGGCACCGCTGTTGATGGCGCGCGGCCACGAGATCGTGGGACTTGATACAGGCTTCTACCGCGACGGCTGGCTATACAGTGATCCGCGACAGCTCGCCATGGTCCCGCGCACGATCATCAAGGACCTGCGACGCGTCGAGCAGAAGGATTTCGAGGGTTTCGACGCGGTCGTGCATCTGGCGGAACTGTCGAACGATCCGCTCGGCGAGAACCGGCCGGAGATCACCTATCAGATCAACCATCAGGGCTCGCTGGAGCTGGCGCGCAAGGCGAAAGCCGCCGGCGTGAGTCGTTTCATCTATGCCTCGTCCTGCAGCGTTTACGGGGTCGGAACCGGCGATTTCCTGAACGAGACCAGTCCGGTCAATCCGCAGACGGCCTACGCCAAGTGCAAGGTGATGGTCGAGCGTGACGTCAAGCCGCTGGCAGATGCTAATTTCTGCCCCACTTTCCTGCGCAATGCCACCGCTTACGGTGCATCGCCGCGCATGCGCTTCGACATCGTGCTCAACGATCTGTGCGCACTTGCCTGGACCACCAAGCGCATCGCCATGACCAGCGACGGCAGTCCGTGGCGGCCGATCGTACACATCGAGGACATCTCCACCGCCGTCCGCTGCGTGCTCGAAGCGCCGGTCGATGCCGTCAATGGCGAGATATTCAACGTCGGCCAGAACTCGGAGAACTATCGGGTGCGCGAGATTGCGCAGATCGTCGCCGACGTGTTTCCGGGCTGCGAGCTCACCACCGGCAAGGCGAGCGCCGACAACCGCAGCTACCGCGTGTCGTTCGACAAGATCTCCACCCGGTTGCCGGGGTTCAGCTGCAGCTGGAATGCGCGTCGCGGCGCGGAAGAGCTGCGCGCGCGCTTCGAGCAGATCGAGTTCAACAAGGAAACCTACGAGTTTCGGGCCTTTACCCGACTCAAGCAGATCCGCTACCTGACTCGAACCGGGCAGATCGACGACGACTTTTTCTGGCGGTGATATGCGCTTCGAGCCTCTGGCGATAGACGGAGCCGCGCTCGTACGACTCGAACCGCACCCGGATTCGCGCGGCTTCTTCGCGCGTACTTTCTGTGTCGAGGAATTCGCAGGCGCCGGCTTGCCGACGCCGGTGGTGCAGGCGAGCGTGTCGTTCAACGAGCGCGCCGGCACGGTGCGAGGAATGCACTTTCAGTGGCCGCCGTCCAGGGAGGGCAAGCTGGTGCGCTGCGTGCGTGGCCGGCTGTACGACGCCCTGCTTGATCTTCGGCCGTCATCGCCGACGTATCTGCAGCACGTCGTCGTGACACTGGATGAAGACAATCGCGATGCGGTGTTCATTCCGGCGGGCGTTGCGCACGGCTTCCAGACCCTGTTGCCTCGCACTGAGGTCCTCTATCAGATGACGGATGTGTTCGCTCCGGACCTGGCCGCGGGCGTGCGCTGGAACGATCCGGCGTTTGCGATTTCGTGGGCCGCGATGCCGGAACTGACCATCTCCGACCGAGATGCCACTTACCCGAACTTCAATCGTCGCGATTTCGAGGCCGAGTTGCTGCGTCGTACGTGCGTCGCGCAGCCGGATAAAATATCGTGAGTTCGCCGGCTTCGGTGATTGATGCATCGGCGGCTGCCGAGACGCCGACGGCGGACGCGCTCGCCGGCCAGGCGTTGTACGCTCTTGCCGCGCAGCTCTACCCGATCTGCCGCAGCATCACCGGTAACGGGGTACGCCAGACGCTCGATTTGATCGGACAACAAATTGAGCTGCAGCGGCAGGAAGTCGCAACCGGTACCAAGGTGTTCGATTGGGAGGTGCCGCTCGAGTGGAATATCGATGACGCGTGCGTGATCGGTCCGGAGGGCGAGCGGGTCGTGGATTTCCACGCCCACAATCTGCATATCGTCAGCTATTCGGAACCGATTCGACGCACTCTGACGCTCGAGGAAATCAGACCGCATCTATACAGTCTACCGGCCCATCCCGACTGGATCCCGTACCGAACCAGCTACTATCGGCGTCACTGGGGATTTTGCATGAGGGATCGGGATCTGTCGTCCTTGCGTCCGGGGCGCTACGAAGTGCGCATCGACAGTTCTCTCGCGCCGGGCTCGTTATCGTATGCGGAATGCGTGCTGCCCGGGCGGAGCAGGGAAGAAATCCTTTTCTTCACCCACGTATGCCATCCATCGTTGGCGAACGACAACACAAGCGGCATGGCGATCGCAACTTTTCTTGCGAAGTGGGTCGCCTCGCAGCCCCGTCGCTACAGCTATCGTTTCGTTTTCGCTCCCGGTACGATCGGATCCCTCTGCTGGCTCAGGAGCAACGAGCAACGGCTCAAATTCGTCCGGCACGGACTGGTATTGGGGCTGCTCGGTGATCCCGGCGAGCTGACCTACAAGCGTAGCCGCCGCGGGAATTGCGAAATCGACCAGTTGCTGACCTACCTGGTATTGCAGGCTGATCCGCCCGGTAGAGTCATCGACTTCGAGCCCTACGGCTACGACGAGCGCCAACTGTGCTCGCCGGGCTTTGATCTGCCAGTCGGGCGGCTGACCCGATCGGTGAACGATGGCTATCCTGAATATCATAGTTCTGCGGACAATCTGACCCTCATCAGTGCCGGGCAGCTGGAACGCAGTCTTGAAGTTTGCCAGCGAGTGGTGGCGACGCTCGAAAGCAACCGCCGGTACATCAACCTGTCGCCCAAGGGCGAACCTCGGCTCGGCAAGCGTGGCTTGTACGGCGCGATCGGCGGGCGCAGCCCGGCGGATCGGGAGCGCGCCATGCTCTGGATACTGAACCAGTCCGACGGCAGCGCGTCATTGCTCGACATCGCACAGCATTCGGGGCTGAGTTATGCGGTGATACAACTGGCTGCGGAGGAGCTTGCAAACGCGGGGCTGCTCGCGACCGAAAAGTCGGCCGGGAGGAAGCGCAAACCGCCGGCTTCGGGTGCAACGCGGGCGCGTCGAACGAAATCGGCCAGTGGAGACAAGCGATGAAAGTTGTGCTTTTTTGCGGTGGATTGGGTACGCGATTGCGTGAACATTCCGATACCATCCCGAAGCCGCTGGTCGGTGTCGGCAGCCGGCCTGTGGTATGGCATCTGATGCGCTACTACGCGCACTACGGCCACAAGGATTTCATCCTCTGTCTCGGCTATCGCGGTGAGATGATCAGGGAGTATTTCCTCAATTACTCCGAGGCGATGTCGAACGATTTTACGCTGAGTGAGGGCGGACGCAAGGTTGAAATGCACGGCCGGGACATCGACGATTGGCGCATCACCTTCGTCGATACTGGCCTGCACAGCAATATCGGTCAACGGTTGCTGCGTGCGCGCAAGTACCTGCAAGGAGAGGAAATATTTCTCGCCAATTATGCAGACGGACTATCGGACCTGCCGCTCGACCGGTACCTGGAACACTTCTCCTCTCGCAATGCCGTCGCAAGCTTCATTGCCGTACGCAGCATGCAGAGTTTCCACGCGGTTCAGAGCCAAGCCGACGGGCTCGTGACCAATTTGGGTGCCATGCCGGATCAGCCATTGTGGATCAACGGCGGCTATTTCGTGCTTCGTTCCCAGATCTTCGACTACATCAACGAGGGCGAGGAACTGGTGGAACACCCTTTCACGCGCTTGATTGCCGAGCGTAAGCTGATCACGTTCCCATGGGGGGGGTTCTGGCAATGCATGGATACCTTCAAGGATAAGATTACCTTCGATCGCATGGAGGCCCGCGGCACCTGCCCGTGGATGATCTGGCACAGGAGCGCGGCTGATTTGCCGCGCTGATCACCCCGTTGCCGGAAATTGGCTTATGGGTCAGGTCTCCGATCAAGACTTCGCCGGAATACGCTGCGTCGTCACCGGCGCCAACGGCTTCATCGGTACCGCGCTGTGTCAGCAATTGCGTGCGGGCGGCGCGCAGGTGCATGGGCTGTGCAGGGCGGATATGCAGCCGTCACAACCCTATCGGCTGCGCTGCGATGTCAGGGATGGCGAACAAGTCAGGGCCGCGTTCGCGCAGACGCGGCCGCAAGTGGTTTTTCACCTGGCGTCGATAGTTTCCGGCTCGCAGAGCCTGGGCTTGATCCTGCCGATGCTGCAGTCAAACCTCGTGGGATTCCTGCATGTTGCGCTGGCGGCCGCCGAATACAAGTGCGACCGAGTCATCACGATAGGCTCGTTGATGGAACCGGACATAACCTTGCCGGCGGTCCCTAGTTCGCCATACGCTGCGTCGAAATTTGCCGCTAGCTGTTACGCCAGGATGTTTAGCGACATCTACGATCTCCCGGTCGCGATCGCGAGACTGATGATGGTGTATGGCCCTGGCCAGATGGACACGTCGAAGCTCGTCCCTTACATTGGCTCGCAGCTGGTGAGCGGGCGTCCGGCAGAACTCTCCAGCGGTCAGCAGCAGTTTGACTGGATCTACATCGACGATGTCATCGATGCGCTGTTGGCCATCGCCACGCGGCCGGATGTGCAGGGACGGAGCATCGATGTGGGTACCGGCGCATTGACCTCGGTTGCGCACGTCGCGCAGGGCATAGCGCGGCGCTTTGGCCGAATTGATCTGCTCAAGCTCGGCGCAATTCCGGATCGAAAGGCCGAGCCAACTCGTATCGCCGACGTCGGTGCCACCGCCGCATTGCTCGGATGGCAGCCGCGGGTGGCGCTGCAAGAGGGGCTCGATCGAACCGCTGCCTGGCTTGCTGCCAATCCATTCGCGGCAGGACATTGACGGTGCGCGCACTCGAACTCGCCAAGGCCGGTGCCCGTCGCAAGTCGCTGCATATTCTGGCGATCGGCGCGCATTGTGACGACATCGACATCGGCTGCGGTGGCGCCATGCTCAGCCTGCTCGAGCGCCATCGCGCGGCTGATGTCACATGGGTCGTCATGGGGTCGAACCCAGTGCGCGAGCGCGAACTCAGAGCCAGCGCGAAGCGCTTTCTGCGCCGGGCCCGCAATGTGCGGGTGATAGTGCACAAGTTCCGCGACGGGTTCTTCCCTGCGCATTTTGCCGCGATCAAGGAAGTTTTCGAATCCCTGAAGCAGCTGCCTGATCCCGACCTTGTCTTCAGTCATCATCGCGCCGATCTGCACCAGGATCATCGCGTCGTGGCGGAGCTGACGTGGAATACTTTCCGCAATCACCTGATCCTTGAATATGAGATTCCGAAGTACGAGGGCGACCTGACGACACCGTCCGCCTATGTATCGCTGACGCGCGCGCAGGTGGAGCGCAAGATATCGATTCTTTGGAGTAGCTACGCGACGCAGCGTGCCAAGCGCTGGTTCACGGACGATACCTTTCGCGCCATGATGCGGCTGCGCGGGCTTGAGTCGGGCGCTGAATCCGGCTGGGCCGAAGGCTTCCACGTCAGCAAGTTCCTGCTCGAGTAGCCGGCGGCGCATGCCGGCTGCCGGGTCGCAAGTGCCTGCGAACGAATCATGACTGAGCGGATCGATTGCGCGGTAATCGGCGCTGGAGTCGTCGGCCTGGCCGTTGCCCGGGCGCTGGCGCTGTCGGGCCGCGAGGTTATCGTACTCGAGGCCGAGAGCGCCATCGGCACCGGCATCAGCAGCCGCAGTTCCGAGGTCATTCACGCAGGCATTTACTATCCGACGGGGTCGCTGAAAGCGCGTTTGTGCGTGCATGGACGAGAGCTGCTGTATCGGTTCTGTGCCCTGAACTCGGTCGAGCATCGGCGCGTCGGTAAGCTGATCGTCGCGACCTCGGCGACGGAGGTGCCGACGCTGGCAAGATACGAAGCTCAGGCCCGCGCCAATGGCGTGAACGATCTGCGGCGACTCACGAGCGAGGAGACTCTCCAGCTCGAGCCCGAAGTGCGATGTACGGCAGCTCTGCTGTCGCCGTCCACCGGTATCGTCGATTCCCACGGGCTGATGCTCGCTTATCAGGCGGATCTGGAAGCCCACGGCGGGGTGGTCGCGCTCAACAGCCCGGTCACGGGCGGCAGTCTCAACGAGAGCGGCATCGCACTTGAGGTTGGCAGTGCGGCGCCCATGGCGCTGCGGGTGGCCATCGTTGTCAACTGCGCCGGGCTCAATGCACAAAGTGTTTCAAGGGGTGTGTTCGGCGTGCCGGCGCCGGCCATACCAGGGCGCTTCCTCGCCAAGGGCTATTATTTTTCCCTGGCCGGGCGTTCACCGTTCCGCCACCTCGTGTATCCGGTGGCTAACTCAGCCGGACTCGGTACGCATGTGACGCTCGATCTGAACGGCGGCGCGCGATTCGGTCCGGACGTGCAGTGGATCGAGAGCATCGACTACGGCTTCGACGAGGCGCGCAAGGCGGATTTTGCCCAGGCGATCAGGCTTTACTACCCGCAATTGGACGATTCGCGCCTGCAGCCGGCTTATACCGGTATCAGGCCCAAGATCAGCGAGGCCGGCCAGCCAGCCGCCGATTTTTGCATTCGCGGTCCCGCTGAGCACGGCGACTGCCCGTACGTCGCCTTGTACGGCATAGAGTCGCCGGGTCTGACCGCATCCCTGGCGATCGCCGAGCACGTCGCCGCATTGCTGCGCGAGACCATCGGCGCACCCTGAAGCGGACGCCGACTGCGCACCGCCTCAGCGGCCCGCCACCGGCCGTCTCTGGTCCGATCAGGACGGCGTGCCGACCACGTGATCCGCCGCCCACAGTCCCAGTGCCGATACCGTCAGGGTCGGATAGGCGGGACTGGCAGTCGGGAACGCGCTGGCGCCGAGCACCAGCAGGTTGCGGTATTGATGGTGCAGCTGGTGACGATCGACGATGCTGCTGGCGGGATCGTCGCCCATGACTACGGTACCCTGGATATGTGCCGCGGTGTCTCCCAGCGCGGTGCCGCTGGTCCTCTCGATCGGCAATACGGCGGCGAGCGTATCGATCATACGGGGGACCTGGGCGGCACCGCGCTTGGCATAGTCGGAATAGTCGGTAAAGCGTGTCTCTGCGACGCGTGGATCCGCCGCGCTGACGGTGACCGTGTTGTCGTCGCGCGGCAGGTCATCGAATAGAAAGCGGATGATGAAGCGCTCGTTCCAGCGGCCCGATTCCGAGCGCAGCGACCCTGGCTTGTAGGGAAACGGCGAATTCCAGGTTTCGATCATGCACGCGGCATGCTTGCGGCGGTGCTCGCCCTCATAGAACAGATATCCGAGTCCGGTCAGAATGGTACTGCCGTTGTAGCATTTGACCCCGGCCAGGTCGAATGTCACGTCGATGGGCAGCTGCTCGTGCAGGCGCTTGCCGAGCAAAGGGTGCGTGATACCCGAGCGCAGCAGAATGTGTGGATTGAACAGTGCGCTGGCGGCGAGCACCACCAGGTCGGCTTCGGCTCGCGCACTCTCGCCGCCGCGTGTATAGCTGACGCCTCGGGCGATGCCGGCGGCGGTATCGACCGTATCCACCGCCGAATGCAGTTGCAGCGTGACGCGCGGATCGGCATAAAGCGAGGCCAGGCCGTTCTGAATGGTGAACTTCGCATCCACCGGGCACAGTTCGCACACACCGCTCGCGCAGCACACGCCGCGCTTGCCGGTCGCGATGCTGGCGCGAGATGTAGTGACATTGAACCAGCCATCGGGAAATCGTGTCTTCAGCAGCGTATCCGGATCGGAGAATCGATGCGGCGGCAGCGGGAAAGGGCGCGATCGCGGCATCGGGCTGTCGGCGGGCCCGGACACCAGCATGACCTGCTCGACCGTGCAGTAGTGTTCCTCGAGGTCATCATAGGACAGCGGCCAGTCGAGGCCGACTCCATAGCGTGACTTGAGCTGAAAGTCGCCCGGCATCATGCGGGTCGTGCCGCCGAGCCAGCACTTGGAATTGCCGCCAAATCCGGGGCTCGTATACCACGGTTTGACCGGCGTAAGGTTGTGGAACACCTGATCCGGGGCAATGCTGGAGGTGCGTCGATGCTCCAGCTGCCAGGGCTTCGGGTCGCTACCTCCACGCTCGAGCACCAGCACACGGACGTTCGCCGGCGAGCGCTCGAGATAGCGCATCAGGAAGAAAGCGCCGGCGAAGCCGGTCCCGACGATGATCAGATCGTAGCGCGCGGGCGTCAATTCATCGTTCCTGGCTGTATCGGCTCGGTTGCGGGACCGCAGCTCGCATCCCGCGCATGTTCAACAATCAATAATAGAAGTTGAACGCGGCGCAAGGTCCGTGCACGGCTCACATAATTACTCTTGTGCTGGGTGAGTGTCTGGCGCAGCACACTGCCGAATCAGGAGGCGCGCTTCTTTGCCAGGCGGTTGGCGATGCGGCGCATCGAATCGTATCGAAGCAGCGCCTTCAGGGCCCGAAACTCGGGGGCGTGCCGAAGGTACTGGCGTAGCAGGCCGAAATTGAGCGCGCGTCGGCCACGCAGCTTGCGAAGCGTGTGCATGCCCGAAGCGCGATCGCCCGCCTTCAGGAAGCCCGCAAAGACCGCCACCAGATAGCTGTCGAGAAACTCCCGGTGTTCGGGCCGGTTGAGATACTCGCGGTGCTTGTCGATGACTTGCAGGTCGATTTCGGCGCTGACCCGTTCGCCCTTGCCGCGGCTGAGACTGCTGCTGCTCTCGTTGACATCCACGAGGTGCGGCGCAATTGCCGCGCCTACGTATCCATGCTGTGCCAGGGCGATAAACAGATCCCGATCCTCGGACACGCGCAACCGCTCGTCGAAGCCACCCACGGCTTGAAAGACCGTACGGCGGATGGTGAACGCCGAACTGGTGGCGATTTGCAGTACCAGCTTCAGGAACGCGGACCCGCTGACCGTCGAGGAGACGCTGTTCCAGTTGTCCTTGCGTCGCGCGACATAGCGGCCCGCGGCATCGACTTCGTGAACCACGCGGCCGCCCCAGAGAAAATCCAGCTGCGGGGAGGATGTCAGGCGGGCGTGCAACATCGCGAGCGCTTCAGGACGCATTTCATCGTCGTCATCCAGGAACGCGATCCACTGGCCGTTGGCGGCGGCGACACCTCGATTGCGTGCCGCGCTGACCCCGAGGCTATAGTCGTTCCGGATAATCCGGCATCGCGGGCTGCGCACCGTTTCCAGAAATGCCCGGGTGCCATCCACGGAGCCATCGTCCACCACGATCACTTCGTAGTCGTCGAAGGTCTGCGCAGCGACGCTGCGGAGCGCCCGTCCGACGATGCCGGCGCGATTATGGGTAGGAATGACGACGCTGAACGCCGGCGATCGGGGCACGCTGATTTGCGCTGGACGCCGGCCCTGTTCGGCCGGCCAGACGGCGTCGGGCAGGCCAGCCAGGGCCTGCAGCTGCTCCTGTCGCCGGAGCATTGCCGGGGTAGGGGGCAACTCGAAGGTATCGAACACCGTGCGAAGTCGATGCAACCAGTCGTGCCGTAACGCAGCGTTGGTGATGTTGTTGCGGCGGATGCGCGCCAGGCGCTCGGGTTCGGCGTCGAGGCGCGCCAGGATCTGCATGATATCGGGTGAATCGAACGGCACGTGAATGACCGCATCGGGCCAGTCGAACTGCCGGGCGAAGGCGTCGAGCTGCGGGGCTTCGCCAATCATTACCGCGCCGGCGGCCGCCCCCTCGTAGAAGCGTCCCGAAATCTCATCATGGCCGCGGGTGTATTCGGGTTCGTTGACGCGCGCGCGGTTGGCGAAATAGTAGCGACTGTGCTGCAGCATGCTGGCTAGCAGCAGCCGATGCTCGCTGGCGCTCTGGACACGGAAAGTGCGCTGTTTGTTATCGAGACCGCTGGCGGCCACGGTGTCGTAGCAGTAGAGAATCTCGCGGTCGCGCGCCGCGCGCATCAGAGCCCGGTGGGTGGTGTCGGAGCGCCGTCCGATGTTGTAGAGATCGATCAGGCGCTCTGGGAATTGCGGCGCCGGGGAGAATCGCAGCACGTCGGCGGCCGGCGGCAGATAGCTGCAGGGGCGGCCGCTGATCTGGGCGACTTCCTCGACGCAGTGATAGACGCCCAGAAAGATGTGGTCGAATTCGGCCAACTGTTCGAGCAGATAGCGCGGCAGCAGGTGCAGCCAAAGCTCGCTGACGAAGCAGGCGGCATAGCGGCAGCGCTTGCGCCAGTTGGGAATGGTCGCGAGCGCATAGAGCTCATGCGTGTGATTGAAGATCGGGAAGAACAGGTCGTAATCGCGCTGCAGCGGCACGATCGAGGGCCGCGGTGACAGTGCCCGCGCCACGTTTCGCGAGCCGGTCACGAGGCGGGTGAGCTTGTAGGCGCGGCGCGATAGCTCCAGGGCTGCCTGACCGTCGGCCTCGACGCGATCGGCGCCGGTCATACTGCCGATGGTGTCCTCGAACTCGTAAGCCATGCAGTAGGCGACCAGATTGGCCAGCCGACGCATCGATAGCAGCAGTACGTCGCCGCCGCCCACTACCAGCCTTGCACCCGTCTGCGCCGGGTCCGGCGCCGGACCGATCAATCCCAGCCCTCGCATTCTCCGCACGCGTCGCGCTGAACCGTCGTTCTGTGCAGAGGCGCTGATCCTGCCAACACGTTCATCACCCTCCGAATCCTCACACCAGCGATGCTAGCATGCCCGCATGCATCGCGGCCCGGCTTGCCGGCAGGCGACTACAGGATCTGCGGGTCGGGGATCGGCACGATGAACCGGCCGCCCCATTCGCGCACAAAGCTCATCTGCGCGCTGATCTCATCCTTGAGATTCCACGGCAGGATGAACACATAGTCCGGACGCGTCTCGCGGATGCGGTCGGGCGACAGGATCGGGACATGCGTCCCGGGCGTGTACTTGCCCTGCTTGTACGGGTTGCGGTCAACGGTGTACTCGAGCAGATCGGTGCGGATGCCGCAGTAATTCAGCAGCGTATTGCCTTTGCCGGGCGCCCCATAGCCGACGATGCTCTTGCCGCGGTTCTTCAGGTCAATCAGCAGCGACAGGATCTTGCGCTTGGTGGATTTCACCTGCTCGGTGAAGTTCTGGTAGGTCTGGAGGCGGTTGAAGCCCAGCGCCAGTTCGCGTGCCCGCAGCTGCTGCGCGCGCTCGGAGACCGGCTTGGAACCATCGCTGGCATGGCGCGCATAGATGCGGATCGAGCCGCCGTGGGTGGCCAGCTCGTCCACGTCGAACAGCGTCAGGCCATGTGCCGCAAACACCTGCTCGACCGTGAAGAACGAAAAGTAGCTGAAGTGCTCGTGATAGATGGTGTCGAACTGGTTCTGCTCCATCAGTCGCTGCAAGTGCGGAAATTCCATCGTGATGACGCCGTTCGGCTTGAGCAGGCGTTTCATACCGGCGACGAAGTCATTCAGGTCCGGTACGTGCGCCAGCACGTTGTTACCGAGCAGCAGATCCGCCTGGCCATACCTGGCGACGATCTTGTCGGCGCTGGTGCGCCCATGAAAGCACACCTCGGTGCGAATGCCCTTGTCCTGCGCCACCTTCGCGACGTTGGCGGCCGGTTCGATGCCGAGCACCGGCACACTCGCAGCCACGAAGTGCTGCAGCAGATAGCCATCGTTGCTCGCAATCTCCATGACAAGGCTATCGCGCCCGATGCCGAAGCGCTCACGCATCAGCACGCTGTACTTGCGTGCATGCTCCACCCAGCTGTCGGCGTAGGAAGAGAAGTACGCGTATTCGCTGAAAATGTTGGCCGGAGCGACGTATTCTTCCAGCTGCACCAGGAAGCAGCGCTCGCAGACCCAGGCGTGCAGCGGAAAGAACGGCTCCATATGGTTGAGCTGGTGTGGCTCGATGTGCGTCTGGCACAACGGTGACATGCCCAGATCGACAAATGTGGTCCGCAGGGCCTGGCCGCAGAAGCGGCATCCGGGGCTCGAAGCCTGCGGAATCTCAGAACTGGCAGCCGCCACGCTTACGCTTGCGTTCATACAAGTGCTCTCACCTTATGCGGTCGGAACTATCACGGGTCGGGCAAAGGGATTGCCGCAGGCAATCATCGGATCGTAGAGATGCTGGTAGCAAACGGTGCGATTCTGGTCGGCCCCGTTCTTGAGGAAATCGGTGGAAAGCAGGTACAGGGTCACCACGCGGTCCTCGCCGTGGCGAATGGCGTTGTCCAGCTTGTTGTTGCCGGAAAACGCAGGAACTGAGTATAGCGGGCCAAGGGCGTCGGTCGTGCGCAGCCGGGTGCTCGAAATGGAATGCGTCGCGGCCAAGTCGTGGGCAAAACGCTGCACGCCTGCCGCATCGAGCTTCAGATAACCGAGCTTCTTGTGCACGATCTTGACGATTGCGGCTTGGTCGCTGCTGACCGCGAAGCGCAAGCCGGCCAGGCCGCAGACCCCAGCGAGACCCGAGAGCAGGAAATATCTACGTTGCATGTACATTCAACTCGCGTTGCTCGAACTAGCTAGTATGTGATCCGCCGCCGATAGCGCCAGTGCCGACACGGCCACCGTGCGGCAGGCAGGGGCCCGCCGTCGGATACGCGCTGCCGCCGAGCAGCAGTAGATTGCGGTATTGATGGTGCACTTGCTAGCCATCGACGATGCTGGTGGCCGGCTCGTTGCCCATGACCACGGTACCCTGAATATAATATGCGCGGCGCTGTTGCCGATCTGCTGATAGGCATGATAAGGCGTCATCGGGCTGCGTTTCCGGGCACCGCTCACATAACGTTGGCGACAGTGGCCGGCTGCGCGGTGCGATGCGCGAGCCGGCGAGGCGATCCGTGCTTCATGCTGCTTTGCAGCACCAGCACTTGCGCTGCATCCTAGCGTGAACCGCACGGGCCCCGCGTGCGCACGCGCGCGCCGCTCAGTAGGCTTTCTCGTCGCGAAATATCTTGACCAGGGTCAGCGCCAGGATCTTGAAATCCAGCAGCGGTGACCAGCCCCGCAGGTATTCGAGATCGAGTTTGATGCGCGCTTCCATCTCCTCGAGCCTCGAGGTCTCGCCGCGGGCGCCGTTGATCTGCGCCAGGCCGGTGATCCCCGGCCTGACCTTGTGACGCACCATGTAGCCCTTGATGAGCGTACGATACTGCTCGTTATGCGCCACGGCGTGCGGGCGCGGCCCCACCAGGCTCATCCGGCCCTGCAACACGTTGATGAACTGCGGCAGCTCATCGAGCGAATAGCGCCGCAGGAAGCGCCCGATCGGCGTGATCCGGCTGTCGGTGCGCGACGCCTGGCGGATCTCTCCACCATCCTCGGTCACGGTCATGGTGCGAAATTTGTAGACCGTGATTTCGTGACCGTCCAGCCCGTAGCGGCGCTGTCGGAAAACGACCGGCCCGGGCGACGACAGTTTCACCAGCAGCGCGATCAGCAGCAGCAGCGGCGCGGCGCACACCAGAAAGGCAATCGATACGCCGACGTCGATCAGGCGTTTGGTCAGACCGCGATAGCCATAGAAGGGCGTCTCGCACATCGCGACCACGGGAATGCCGTTGAGTTCGCTCGAGCGCGCCTGTATCAGATCGAACACGAATATGTCCGGCACATAATAGATCGAAGCGGTGGTGTCGCGAAGGTCATCGAGCAGATCCAGGACGCGCTTGATGTGCCGCACCGGCAGCGCGATGAAGATCACATCGATACCGTGTTCCTTGGCAAATCCGGCCAGCTCCGACAGCCGCCCGACCAGGCGCGTGTCGGGTTCCATATTCAGGCGATCCGAGCCGCGATCGTCGAAAAAACCCTCGACCTGCAGTCGCAGCGCGGGGTCGCTTCCCAGCGTGCGCGCCAGGGCCAGGCTGCTGCTGTTGTAGCCGGCGAAGATTACCTTGCGGCCGCCGACCGCACTCAGCACCACCCGTCGCATGATCTGCCCGATGATCAGCGAGCAGATGACCAGGGCGGCGGGTGTGGCGACGGCCCAGATCTGGAAAGCACGGTGCGGATAGGCGTTGATGGCATTGGTGGAATGGCCCACGATCAGCAGCACCGCCAGCAGCAGCGCCCATCGCAGCAGCACGCCGATCGAGGCGCTGACCGGCCGCCAGGTCAGTTGCGTGCTGAGCTCGCGCGGCGGGTTCGTCAGCACCAGGAACTGCAATGTAATGACTACCGCCAGCGTCGACGGCGAATGCTCAAACGAGACGTGCCAGATCTGCGTGACCACATACAGCGAAGCCAGCGCCGCCAGAGGCGGCGTGAGCGTCTGCACCACCACCATCAGCGCGATCAGGATGCTGCGGTTGATGAGTACCGGTTCAGTCATTGCTCAGTCCGGGCAATGTGGGCGCGCGCAGGCCGCGCCCGCGCCGCATGCAAGCGCGTGCTGGAAATTCAAATTGGCCATGCGCTCTGATGTCAGTTCTTCCTCGGTGCCGGCAGCCAACGCACGCACTGCCCGCGGCAGTGGCCGTTGCCGGGTCCGGCACGACAGTAGCAGACGAACGATGCTTAAATCATGCCAATTGTGGAAAATATTTGCGCAAATCAGCAACTTATTCTCGGTCGATATGTGATGGAATTCGAATAGAGCCGATTGGTTCGGCTATCGATTGGCGCGTTCGATGGCGCCGGTACCTTTCCTGCAGTGACGGCGCGCACGGTGCGCGCCTTGTATAGAATCGCCGTTTCCGATTCTAGGATGCCGCTCGCCGCAGAACGAGACCCATGTCACGCCCCGCAAAATCCGCCGCCCCGGCTGCGCCCATGAGCGTGCCGATGCTCGATCTGAAACGCCAGTATCAGCCGCTGGCCGCTGAAATCATGCCAATTCTGGAAGGCATCTGCGCGACACAGCAGTTCATCCTCGGCCGCTACGTGCTCGAATTCGAGCAGGCGGCCGCAAGGTATTGCCAGTGCGCGCACACCGTCGGCGTCTCGTCCGGCACTGATGCGCTGCTGCTGGCGTTGATGACGCTGGGCGTGGGCGCCGGCGACGAGGTGATCACGACGCCGTTCACGTTCTTCGCCACCGCCGGCACCATCGCACGCGCCGGGGCACGGCCGGTGTTCTGCGACATCGAAGCGCGCAGTTTCAATCTCGATCCGGCGGCGGTACGCGATTTTTTGCAACGACATTGCGAGCGGCGCGCCGGCCGGCTGATCAACCGCGACAGCGGCGCCCGGGTGCGGGCGCTGATGCCGGTGCACCTGTACGGCCAGTGCGCCGACATGGCGGTGCTGCTGGACCTTGCCCGTGAGTTCGATCTGAAAGTCATCGAAGACGCCGCGCAGGCCATCGGCGCGGATTATCTCGACGGCCGGCGCGCCGGCAGCATGGGCGAAATCGGCTGCCTGTCGTTCTTCCCGACCAAGAACCTGGGGGCTTTCGGCGACGCCGGCATGTGCACCACGCAGGATGCCGAGCTCGCCGAGCGCATGCGGGTACTGCGCGTTCACGGCGCCAAACCCAAGTACTACCATGCCTTGATCGGCGGCAACTTCCGGCTCGATGAAATTCAGGCCGCGGTGCTCGCAGTCAAGCTGCGGCTGCTCGACGGCTGGACCGCGGCCCGAGCGCGCAATGCCGCCTGTTACGAGGCGGCCTTTGCCCGCAGCGGACTGGGCGAGCGGATCGAGCCGCCGGCGGCGACTGCCGGCTACCGGCATACCTGGAATCAGTACGTGATCCGCGCACCGCGGCGCGATGAGCTCAGGCAGTTCCTCGGCGAGCACGGTGTCGGCACCGAGATCTACTATCCGGTGCCGCTGCACCGTCAGCAGTGCTTTGCCTATCTCGGCCATGGCGCCGACGATTTTCCGGTCGCGGAAGCCGCGGCGCGCGAAGTGCTGGCGCTGCCGATCTTTCCCGAGCTCGAGCCGCAGCAGATCGAGTACGTGGTCGATCGGATCGCGGCGTTCTACGACTGAGGAGTCGAGGCGCCGCCGCAGCGCGCGGCTTGGCGGAGGCTACCTGGCCTTGAAGTCGTCGGGCACCAGCTGATGCCGCCCGAGCAGCTTGTAGAAATCGGTGCGGTTGCGCTTTGCCAGCCGCGCAGCCTGGCTGACGTTACCGCTGGTGATCTGCAGAATCTGCGACAGGTAGCTGCGGGTGAACTCCTCGCGCGCCTCGTCGAACGACGGCAGCTTGCTGCCGTGCGTGCCCCCGAGCGACTGCTGTACCAGCTCCACCGGAATGATCGGCGTCTGTGACAGCGCGACATTCTGCCGCACGACATTCTGCAGCTGGCGCACGTTGCCCGGCCAGTCGCTGGTCGCGAGCAGCTCCACCGCCTCGGGCGCGTAAATCTTGTGGCTGCCGCTGGCACGCGTGATCCCGGCCAGGAAATGCGCGACCAGCACCGGGATGTCCTCGCGGCGCCGATTCAGTGACGGCATCTCGATGTGGACGATGTTCAGCCGGTAGTACAGGTCCTCGCGGAACTGGCCGGCGGCGACCAGCCGCTGCAGGTCGCTGTGCGTGGAGGAGATCAGGCGCACGTTGGTCGCGATCGCCTGGTTGCTGCCCATCGGGCGGAACTGATTTTCCTGCAGCACGCGCAGCAGCTGCACCTGCAGGCGCATCGGCATGGTGCCGATTTCCCCCAGCAGCAGCGTGCTGCCATCGGCGCTCTGAAACAGGCCGCGATGCTCGCTGGTTGCGCCGCTGAAAGCGCCCTTGACGTGACCGAACAGCTCGCTTTCGAGCGTGGTTTCGTCCATCGCGCTGCAATCGATCGAGACGAACGGGCGATTGCGCCGCGGGCTCGCCTTGTGGATCGCGCGCGCCAGCAGTTCCTTGCCGGTGCCGCTCTCGCCCGTTATCAGCACCCGCGCATCGGTGCCCGCGACCATATGGGCCTGGGCGAGCTTTTCCTCCATCAGCGGGCTGCGGGTGACGAAATCGGCGCGCCAGTCCTGGTCAGTATCGATGAAGCCGGAGATCTTGAGTGCCTTCTGCACCTGATCGAGCAGTTCCTGCTTCTCGACCGGCTTGGTCAGAAAGCCGAAGGCCCCCATCTGGGTGGCCTGCACCGCGTCGGGTATTGTGCCGTGCGCGGTCAGCAGGATCACCTTCAGACCCGGCCACCGGCTCTGCAGCTCCTTGAGCAGGCCGATACCGTCGAGCTCGTCCATGCGCAGGTCGGAGATCACCAGGTCCGGACGAAAACGCATTGCGGCGGCGAGCGCCTGCACGCCATTTTCGACTGGCTCGACTTCGTATTGCTCGGCACGCAGGCGAATCGTCAGCAGCCGCAGCAGTCCCGGGTCATCGTCGACCACCAGGATCCGGGCTTTGCGTTTCGTGGTTTGGTTCACTGTGGGCGTCCCCCAGGCGGGTTTTTCCGATCGGTCAGGTTGCGTTCGATGTTGGCGATGGCATCGAGCTTGGCCTGAGCATCCTCGAGTTGCTTGCGCAGCTTCGCGTTCTCATCGATCTCGGCCTGCAGCTTGCGCTGTGCCGCGGCCACCGCCCGCTCGTGATCCCCGCGCTGGGCCTCGCTCTGCACGCGATCGTTGTCGGCCTTGAGGCCGAGCTCGCGGTCGAGCTGCGCGAGTTCCACCAGCGCGACCGCGCGCTCGATCGGCACCAGCGTCTCCGGCTCCGCGACCAGCTGGCGCAGCAGGTTCTGCGCCTTCGGCGCGTCGCGTCCCGGATGTCCCGGGGTGGCCAGCAGCAAAGCATAGCGCAGTTGCGCGCCGCCCTGCGGCGAGCGCTCATAGCCGGAGCGGGCGGCCGCCAGCAGTTCCGCCTGCTCGGCCGCTGGCGCCTGCGACAGGCGCTGCATGTTCTGGAAGGTATTGCCCATCAGCACCGCGGCCGCGGCGTCGCGGTCCTCATCGACGTGCTCGACGCGCTGTGGTGGCGGCGGCGGTCGCGCGGTCAGGCCGGTGCAGCCGCACAGCGCCAATCCGAGCGCGATGACACGCGCGCTACGCGGCATCGGCCTGTCTCTTCAGCGCTTCCAGCGGCGCTACCCGCAACGGCATGCGGATGCGGAAATGCGCTCCCGGGACCTCGCCATCGACGATTTCCACGGTGCCGTGATGCACATTGACGAACTCGTTCACCACCGACAGGCCGATGCCGGTGCCGCGAACATGACCGCCGGGGGCGCGGCCGGTGTAGAACGCATCGAAGATGCGGGCCCGGTCCTCATGGGGAATTCCCGGGCCGCTGTCGCCCACCTCCAGCACCAGCTGCTCGGCGCTGGCGCTGGCGCGCAGATAGATGATGCCGCCGCGTGGGGAGTATTTGATGGCATTGGACAGCAGGTTCTCCAGAATCAGGCGGATCTTGCCCCTATCAGCGACCAGCGTCACGTCTTCGACGTGCACATCGAGCCGTACCCGCTGAGACACCAGCGTGAGCTGTTGGTTCTCGAGTACCTGCTTGACCACCGGCCGCAGACGGAATTCGCTGACGTCGAGACCGGTGCTGTTGCTCTGCCAGGCGCTGAAGCTGAGCAGGTTTTCAATCAGCCGCTGCAGCTTGATGCCATTGTCACGCAAGATCGCCGTGACCTCCCGCTGGCCTGATTCGAGTTCGCCGACCGCACCGTCCATCAGCAGTTCGGTGCCCTCGCGGATGTTGGCGAGCGGGGTCTTCAGTTCGTGCGACAGGTGGCGCAGGAAGCGATTGCGCTCCTGTGCCAGTTCCAGCAGCCGGTTGCGCAGCCATTCGAGCTGGTGGCCGAGCCGCTCGAGATCCACCGGCCCATTGATGACGATGCTGTTGGAAAAATTGCCGCGGCCAAGCTCGCCGATGGCGCGATCGATCTGCCGCAGCGGCCGGCTCAAGCGCAGCGCGAACAGCAGCACCACGATCACGATCAGCGGCAGCAGCAGGGTCGACTCGAGGAACAGCTCGCGCTGCGCCTGGTCGGTGCGGCTGCGCAGGTCGCGCGACTCGGCGTCGATCTGCTGATTATTCAGGGTCGCCACGCCGTTGGCCAGATCCCCCAGCAGCACGAACGACTGCGCCAGCTCGGTCGACTGGCCGGGGGCGGCCGGTGTCTGCAACACCAGCGACTCGATCACCTTCTGCGTGTCGATCAGGCGCTGCAGTTGGGCGGGCGCATCGGCGGCGCGCAGCCGCAGCCTGAGCGTGCCGACGATCGAGGCCAGCTTGGCATCGTGTTCGCGGAACGAGGCCCGCACCGTCGGTTCGCCCAGCACCTGGTACAGGCGCGCCGAGCGCTCCAGCAGCGCGATCTGTGCGTACATATCCTGCGTCAGCCGCGTGCTCTGCACGCTGTCCACCACCAGCTGCTGGCTGGTGTCCGACAGCCGCCGCATCTGCACCGCCGCATGCAGGATCGCGAGCAGCAGCGGGCCGGCCAGGATGCCCAGACCGAGTAGCAGAAATCCGTTCAATGACTTGGGTAGCAGCCAGCCCATCAAATCATTCTATGCCACACCGGCGGCTGTTGCTGTGAGGCCAGTCGCGAGCGCCGCCACACGGCGCCCGGCGGGGACAGGCGCGCGTCCGCACTACCAGGGATCGCGCTGCAGTGTTCGCTCCCAGCGCAGCGCGCTGTCGACGATCGCATCCAGGCTGTCCAGCCGCGGGGCCCATCCGAGCTGGGAGCGGATCCGGTCGGCCCGCGCGATCAATGTCGGCGGGTCGCCGGCGCGGCGCGGCTCCTCCCTGATCTCGAGGCTGCGGCCGCCGATCCGCTGCACGCTCTCGAGCACCTCGCGCACGCTGTAGCCGTGGCCGTAGCCACAGTTGAATACCGCCGCGGCGCCTCCGCGACGCAGGTAATCGAGCGCCTCGACGTGGGCCTGCGCGACGTCCTCGACGTGAATATAGTCGCGCACGCCGGTGCCATCCGGAGTCTCGTAGTCGGTGCCGAAGATCGAGACCCGCGGGCGCTTGCCGACGATGGCCTCGCAGGCGACCTTGATCAGCAGGGTGGCGCCTTGCGTGGACTGTCCGATTCGGCCCTGCGGATCGGATCCGGCGACATTGAAGTAGCGCAGGCTGACATAGCGAAAGTCGCCGGCCGCGGCCAGATCGCGCAGCATCCACTCCGATGCCAGTTTCGAGCTGCCGTAGGGGTTGATGGGAGCCGGCGCCATGTCTTCATCGGCCGTGCCTCCGGGCGGGATGCCGTAGACTGCCGCGGTCGAGGAGAACACCAGTTGACGCACGCCGTGGCGCACGCATGTCTCGAGCAGGTTGCGCGTGGCGCAGGTGTTGTTGCCGTAGTATTTGAGCGGGTCGCGTACCGATTCCGGTACGATCGTACTGGCGGCGAAGTGCATGACGGTGTCGATCTCGTGCTCGCGCAGCACCTTCGCGAGCAGTGCGCGGTCGCCGACATCACCGACGATCAGCGGCGCCGTGCGCACCGCCTGGCGAAAGCCGGTGCAGAGATTATCGATCGCGACGACCGGCTCACCGCGCACCTGCAGCTGCAGCAGCACATGGCTGCCGATATAGCCTGCACCGCCGGTGATCAGGATCGCTTTTGGGGACACAACGTCGAAGCCTCGCTGCAACACGCATGGATGGGTTGGAAATGATAGCGGCAATTCCCTGCCGGCGCGCCCGCACATGAGCGCCCGCAAAAGCGGCCGCCACACGTCGGGCGGCCCGGGCGCGATCGTGGACTCGCCAGGCACAGGCACAGGCGCCGGAGTCGGTGACCCCGCGGCCAGCAGCACACCGTTTGCCACGCTGACGCCGGACGCGGTGCTGGACGCCGCCGATGCGCTCGGACTGGCGCCTGACGGGCGCCTGTTCGCGCTCAACAGCTACGAGAATCGTGTCTATCGGGTCGGCCGTGTTGACGCCGAGCCGATCGTGCTCAAATTCTACCGGGCCGGCCGCTGGTCGGATCAGCAGATACTCGAGGAACATGCTTTCGCCGCCGAGCTGGCGGCCGAGGAAATCCCGGTGGCCGCCCCGCTGGTGCTGTCTGGCGCCACACTGCACCGCCACCGCGAATTTCGGCTGGCCGCGTTTCCGCTGTGCGCCGGCGCCGCCCCGGAGCTCGATCAACCGGGGGCGCGCGAGCTGCTCGGCCGTACGTTGGCGCGCATTCATGCGGTCGGCGCGCGCCGGCGATTTCAATACCGGCCGACGCTCGAGCGCGCATGGCTCGGTGCGCGGGCGCGCACGAGCCTGCTGCGCTCGGCGCTGATGCCCGAGCACATGCGAGCGCGCTACGCCGAGGTCAGCGCCGTGCTCGTGGCGGGCATCGAGACCGCGTTTGCACAGGCCGCGCCGCTGACGCTGATCCGTCTGCACGGCGATTGCCATCTCGGCAACATTCTGTGGCAGCAGCGCGGTCCGCTGCTGGTCGATCTCGACGATTGTGTGAACGGGCCGCGAATGCAGGACCTGTGGATGTTCCTGTCCGGCAACGCCGATGAGCAGCAGGGCCAGTGGGCCGAAATCACCGAGGGCTACAAGCAGTTCGGCGCGATCGAGTACCGCGAACTGCGGCTGGTCGAGCCGCTGCGCGCCGTGCGCATGCTCAACCATGCCGCCTGGGTGGCGGAACGCTGGGCCGATCCCGCCTTTCCGCGCGCCTTCCCGTGGGCCGCGGAAGCGCGCTTCTGGGAAGGCTACGTCGGTGACCTGATGCAGCAGTGTGAGGCGCTGGAGCTGCCTCCGCTGCTGGCCGGCAACCTGTGATAATGTCGCCGCCGATTGGAGGCTGGCGGTGAGGATGGCGCACATGCTCTGGAGCTCGCGGGCTCTTGCTGTCTTAGCGATGGCCGCGACGCTGGCCGCCTGCGGACAGGCGGCCGACAAGACGGGCGCGGCGGGCCAATCCCGCCAACCGGGCCCGGAGAAGCACAAAGCCGGCGACCTGCTGGACCCCGACATGGTGGCCGCGGTCAGCTCGGCGCACTCGTCGACTCCGATCGCGATGAAATTCCGGCTTTCGGCCCGTCCGGTCATCGGGGTTCCACTGCAGGTCGTGGTGGCGCTGATTCCGGCCGCCGACGTCACCATCAACCGTATCCACGCTTCATTCCAGCCGGGCGATGGCCTGCAGCTGCAGACCGAGCGCAGCCTGGACATCAACGATCCGAGCGCCGGCGGGATGATCGAGCAGGAGCTCTCGGTGGTGCCGCAGCAGCCCGGGGTGCTGAGCCTGAATGCGACCGTCGTGGTCGACATGGACGGTGGCTCGCTCTCCCGCAGCTACGCGATCCCGCTGATCGCCAGCGATAAGCCTGCCGCCGCACGCTCGCCCTAGCAGAAATCGCTACTGCTTCACACGGGCGGTGAGAGCCGCTTCGTATGATGCTGTCAGTCCTGACGCATGCTAGGTTATGTCACACGAGTCCGTGGCGTTCGAGGCCCTTCCGACCCTGCAGCCGGTGCCACGACGTGAACACGTGGCGCCCACCGGTGAGCTGCATCCGCGACTGTGCGAGCAGCTCGAGCGGGCGCGGCTGGCGGCCGCGGGCTCGCTCGAGCTGACTCATCTATTACCGCTGATCAGCCTCTACTACGAGCAGATCGACGACGAGCGTCGCGGCATCGTGCGCTCGATGCAATTGATTGCGGATGAGGCGCGCTCGTTCGGCGACGGCCTGGCCGGGGCGGATGCCGGACATCTGCAGGCGATACTCGACAACATCAAGGACGTGGTCATCACGGTCGGGGTCGACGGCTCGATCAAGATATTCAATCCGACCGGCGAGCGCGTGTTCGGCTATTCGCGCTCGGAAGTCATCGGCCAACCGATCGCGCGCCTGTTGCCGGAGCTGGCGACGCGTGGCTCGGTCGAGCATGGGCTGGAGTCGCTCGCCGCCCGGGTTGAGAAGGACCGCGGCGACCTGCGTCCGCGCGAGTTCAATGCCCGGCACAAGGACGGGCATCAGTTCCCGGCCGAGTTGATTGCCAGCCGTGTGCGCATCGAGCACCGCGACGTCTACGTGATCTGCCTGCGTGACACCAGCGAGCGGGTTCGGGCCGAGCAGGCGCTGCGCGACAGCGAGGCGCGGTATCGCACGCTGGTCGAGAGCGCACCCGAGCTGATCGTGCTGCTGGACCGGCAATCCGGGCACTATGTGGATGCCAACGAGAACGCGCTGCGCTTCTTCGGTGTCAGCCGCGAGCGTTTGCCGACGCTCACGCCGCTCGATCTGTCGGCCCCGGTGCAGGCGCACGGTGCCGCCGCTGCGCAACTGTTCGCCAGCCGCTGCGCACGCGCCGCCGCCGGCGAACCGCAGGCGTTCGAATGGCTGCATCGCGACGCGCGCGGCGAGGAGGTCGAGACCGAAATGCGCCTCATGGCGCTGCCGGGGGCCGGCGGCCTGCTGCGCGCGAGCATCACCGATATCCGGGCGCGGCGCCGCGCTGAGAAGATCACCGCCGGCGAGCGCGACGTGTTCGAGCGCATCGCCGCCGATGCCGCGTTGTCCGAGGTGCTCGATTCGATCGTCGGCCTGATCGAATCGATCAACAGCAGTTTCACCGCCGCGGTCAGCCGGCTCGGGCCCGACGGCCAGAGCTTCGTCGAGGTGGTGGGCAAGCGCCTGCCGGCGCGCTGGCGCGCGTTCGAGGAGCGCCTGCAGATCGACATTCGCAACGGCTCGAGCGCGGCGGCGGTCTATCTCGGGCGGCAGGTGCTGGTCGGTGATGTCGAGCGCGATGCGTTCTGGCAGCGACGACGCGAGCTCGCGCTCGAGGCCGGTTTGCGCGCCGCCTGGGCCGTGCCGATCAAATCCGCGAGCGGTCGCGTGCTCGGCGCGGTGACGGTCTATCGGCCGCTGGCCGGCACGCCGCAGCCCGCGGACCTGGATCTCATGGTGCATGCCGCGCGGCTCGCCGGCATTGCGATCGAACGTCGCCGCGGCGAAGAGGCGCTGCGCGCGAGCGAAACCAAGTTCCGCCGCCTGTACGAGCGGGTGCTCGAGGGAGTCTACCAGTGCGCGCCCGACGGCCGGCTGCTCGAGGTCAATCCGGCGTTCGTCAAGATGCTCGGTTACCAAAGCGCCGAGGAAATCTATGCGCTCTCAGGCATCGCGATGCTGTACCGCAATCCGGCCGAGCGCGCCGAGTTCGAGCTCGCGCTCGAGCGTCACGGGGAAATCCACAACGCCGAATTCGTGCTGCATTGTCGTGACGGCTCGCAGGTCGTGGTGCTCGAGAGCGCGCGCATCGTTCGCGACGGCGAGCAGCGCACCGTCGCCTACGAGGGCACGATGGCGAACATCACCGCCCGCAAGCGCGCCGAGCAGGCCATGTTCGCCGAGAAGGAACGTGCGCAGGTCACGCTGCAGTCGATCGGCGAGGCCGTGATCACCACCGATCGCGACGGCCGCATCGACTACATGAACCCGGTCGCCGAACAGCTCTCGGGCTGGCGCGGCGACGAGGCGCGTGGCGAGAAGCTCGGCACCGTGCTGCGGTTGCGCGACCAGCTGACGCACCGCGAACTGGAGAATCCGCTGGTGCGCTGCCTGCGTGAAGGGCAGCTGGTGCATTTTGCCGAGCACAGCGTGCTGCAGAACCGGCTCGGCAAGGAGATCGAGATCGAGGACTCGGCGGCGCCGATACGCGATCGCAATGCCGAGATCGTCGGCGCCGTGGTGGTGTTTCGCGACGTGACCAAGGAGCGCCGGCTCAAGCGCGCGCTGTCATACCAGGCCAGCCACGACGCCCTCACCGGATTGATCAACCGGCGCGAGTTCGACAACCGGCTCGGTCATGCGCTGCAGAGTGCGCGCGAGGGCCATGGTCCGCACGCGCTGCTGTACGTGGATCTGGATCAGTTCAAGGTCGTCAACGATACCTGCGGTCATTCGGCCGGAGACCGCCTGCTGCGCGATGTCACCGGGCTGCTGCAGGCGCACGTGCGCACCGCCGATACCATCGCGCGGCTGGGCGGGGATGAATTCGGCATCCTGGTGCAGCATTGCACCGCCGAACAGGCCGGCCGGATGGCCGAGAACATCCGCCAGGCGATCCTCGACTACCGCTTCTCGTGGGAGCAGACCACCAGCAGCATCGGCGCCAGCATCGGCGTGGTCGAGATCACCAGCGACACCGAGAGCGTTGCCAACCTGCTCAGCGCCGCCGACATTGCCTGCTACGCCGCCAAGGATTCGGGACGCAATCGCGTGCACCTCTACAACTCCAGCGAGGTGTCGGGCCGCCACCGCGAGATGTACTGGGTCAGCCGCGTCACCCGTGCGGTCGATGAGGGACGCCTGGAACTGCACTACCAGCCGATCGTCGCGACCGGCTGCGAGGCGCCGCGGATGCCGGCGGCCTGCGAGCTGCTGGTGCGGCTGCGCGACGATGAGGGTGAACTGGTGATGCCGGAGGAGTTCATTCCCGCCGCCGAGCGCTACAACCTGGTGTCCTCGATCGACCGCTGGGTGGTGCGGCGCGCGGTGGAGGCGCTGCAGCAGCACGCCAGCGGCGATGAGCCGCCGTTCCTGTTCGCGCTGAACCTGTCCGGGACGTCGCTCAGCGACCGCAGTTTCCTCGATTTCGTGCTGTCGCTGGTCGAGGATCCATGCGTGGCACGCGGTCTGTGCTTCGAGATCACCGAGACCGCGGTCATCACCAGCATGACGCAGGCGGTATCGTTCATGCATGAGCTGCGCAAGCGTGGCTGCCGGTTTGCGCTCGATGACTTCGGCAGCGGCCTGTCGTCGTTCCACTATCTGAAGACACTGCCGGTGGACTTCCTGAAGATCGACGGCCAGTTCATCGGCAGCGTCACCACCGATGTCGTGGACCGCAGCATGGTCGAGGCGATCAGCCGCGTCGGGCGCGCGCTGGGCATCGCCACGATTGCCGAGAAAGTCGAGTCGGCCGCCGTGTTCGCGGAGCTCAAGCGGCTCGGGGTGCAGTTTGCGCAGGGCTATTACGTCGCCCGGCCCGCGCCGATCGATTCGCTGACCGCTGCCAGCGCGCGCGGTTTCAGCGGCGTTGCCGTCGCGGCGGACGGCCCGGCCTAGAAGCCCGCCGCGGCCTGGCGCCGTGGACTAGGCCCCGGCCGCCGCGCCCCGGTACACCAGCAGGGCCGCGGCCAGATCCTCGACCGCCATGCCCAGCGATTTGAACACGGTGGTCTCGCCGGCGCGTGCATCGATCTTGCCGCCGAGGGCTTCGCCGAGCTCGGCATAGATGGCGGCGTTCGAGAGAATGACGTCGCCCGACTCGCGCAGCGCGGCCGCGCGCGAGTCCACGAACACCACGCCCGCCATCGCCTCGTCGAGACCCTGATCGGAATCCTGGTCGGAGTTTCTATGGGCTTTCAGCCAGAAACCCGGACCGGATGCAGAGCCATAGAAAAATCTCGCGAGGCTTCGACGTCACGCGTGCGCATCTGCCATGAATAGGTCTCGCCTTTTCGCTGATAGCATCGGCTTCTTCGAGGATGCGGCGATCAATCTCTTGCTCGCTAGCGCGCTCGCTGGCGCTGCTGTGGGCGTCCTGCTCGCATTTCGACTCGAGCGACGCAAAGCAAAGGACAATCGAGAGGCAGCGGCGAGTGCGGCTGCGCTCGACTTTGCCTGTCGGCGTGCGATGGCTGGGGATTTGGCTCTCCTCACGCTGGCACAGAATCTACAACGACTTATGTAATATTCAATCTGGAGCTCCAATGGGGCGGCACTCACGGTCGCGCTTCGCGCGCAGCATCAGCTCTTGTAAGACTCCTGCCAGCTTCGGATTTCCCAAGCCGTTCACGGAGTAGCGCTAGTCCTTAGTAGGCAGATGCGACCTGCTTCGCTGTCCAGGGCGGCGTCCCGTGTTGGAATATCCAGCATTCTTTTACATGGCGGGCTGCCAACGCGACACACGCGGCGGGTCCTCCGCAAATGACTACCGCGTCACAGACGCGGCCCCCTCACCCGAGCCATCGAGGGCTCCAATGAAAACCAGCAGTGCCGCACTCGTTGCGGGTGAGAGCTCCGAGGTCACGGGGCTATTCAGGATAGCCGGCGACGTCAGGCCAGTTGAGGCGTTATTCCGCAATACCGTCGAGCAGGCACCAGTGGGCATTGCCTTTGCCAACCGCGACGGCAGCTTCCGTCACTGCAACCGAACATTCTGCTCGATGCTCGGCTTCGATGCGGCAGAACTCAACAACAGGTCCATCTCCAACCTCACGCACGCAGAGGATCTCGAGTCCACTACCGCGGGCCTCGAGCGGCTGTGGGGCGGAGAGCTTACGCACTTAGATGTCGAGAAGCGCTACGTCCGCAAGGACGGCAGCGCGCTGTGGGTTCGCGTGAGCACCTCACTCGTTCATGGCGGCGGCGCTGAGGCAGAGTGTTCGGTCCAATTCCTGCGCGACATATCCGCGCGCAAGGAGATGGCGGCGGCGCTGCTGCAAAACCAGACGCTGCTCGCTGCCGTGATCGCCGAACTGCCGCTCGCGCTCCTTGCCTGCGACGTCACCGGGCGGGTGACGCACTACAACCGCGCGGCGGTCGAGCTGTTTGGAATTCCCGCGGAGAACACCGCCGCCCAGGCCCGCAGCGCCTACCCCGTCACATCCCGGGTTTATCAGCTGGATGGCACGACGCCGGTACCGCCCGAGGACCGTCCACTGGCGCGTGCGCTGCGCGGTGAGGAGGTCAGCGACGTCGAGTTCATCGTCGTCACACTGCAGGGTGCCGTGCGCACGGCGCTCTCAAGCGCGCGGCGGCTGGTCGGACCGGCCGGACAGGCACTCGGCGCGGTGGCGGTGGTCCAGGACATCACCGAACGGCGCCTCGCTGAACAGGAGCTCGAGCAGGTACACAAGCAACTGCTCGTCGCATCTCGGCAGGCGGGCATGGCGGAAGTGGCCACCAATGTCCTGCACAACGTCGGCAATGTACTCAACAGCGTGAACGTCTCGGCAAGCCTGATCGCAGAGGGCATCAAGAAATCGAAGTGCGCCGGGCTCGCGCGGGTCGCTGCGCTGCTGAGCGAGCACTCGCACGACCTGGCGACCTTCCTGGCAGGTGCTCAGGGTAAACATCTGCCGCCCTATCTGCAGGAGCTTGCCGCGGATCTCGTCCGCGAACGTGATACAGCCATCGCGGAATTGTCGGCGCTGCGCAGCAACGTTGAGCACATCAATGAAATCGTCGCGATGCAGCAAAGCTACGCCGGACGCGGTGGCATAATCGAGGCGCTCGACATTCGCGTGCTGGTCGAGGACAGCTTGCGGATGAATGAGGGAGCCTTCAGCCGTCATGGGGTGGTGATCAGCCGCGACTTCGAGGACATACCGCTGATCCAGGTCGACAAGCACAAGGTGCTACAGATCCTGGTGAACGTGATTCGCAACGCCAAATACGCCTGCGACG
>JBIODC010000023.1:0-34456 GCA_044440135.1 Steroidobacterales bacterium
CGCCTCGCGCACCCGGGTGGACGATACGCGCGAGTTGCTCGACAACGTGCAGTACGCGCCCACCCGCAGCCGCTACAAGATCTACCTGATCGACGAAGTCCACATGTTGTCGGCGCATTCATTCAATGCGCTGCTCAAGACGCTGGAAGAACCGCCGCCGCACGTGAAATTCCTGCTCGCGACCACGGATCCGCAGAAGCTGCCGGTGACGGTGTTGTCGCGTTGTCTGCAATTCAATCTCAAGCGCCTGTCGGTGGCGCTGATCAGCGCCCGGCTGACGCATATCCTGCAGGCCGAGCAGCTCGCGTTCGAGCCGGCCGCGGTGCAGCTGCTCGCCCAGTCCGGCGACGGCAGTCTGCGCGACGCGTTGTCATTGCTGGATCAGCTGCTGGCTTTCGGCAATGGCAAGGCGCTGGAAGCCGACGCACGCGCCATGCTCGGTACGGTCGAGCGTGATCACGTGCTGCGTGTGGTCGAACTGCTGGCGGGGGGCGACGCCGCCGCGCTGCTCGATTACGCGCGCACGCTCGACGAGCGCTCGCCCGATTACGCGCAGCTGCTCGATCAGCTCGCTGCGCTGCTCGAGCGGGTAGCCATCAAGCAGCTCGTGCCCGGCTTCGAAGGCGATGAGCTGCACCCCGCGGAGCTGCTCGGACGGCTCGCCGCGCAGATTGGCGCCGAGGATCTGCAGCTGTACTACCAGACGGCGATCCTCGGCCGCCGCGATCTGGCGTTGGCGCCCGATGCCAGGACCGGCTTCCGGATGACGCTGGTGCGGATGCTGGCATTCCGGCCGGCGGCCGCGCCCGGCGCCGTTGCGACCGCACCGGGTGTGCCGGCGGCGCCCGGCCGGGCGAGCCTGCCGCCGCCGGTGGCCGCATCGCCCGCCGCGGGGACCGCCGCGCCCGATGCGATGACTGTGGCCGCTGCCAATGAGCCGATGCCCGCGGCGGGCTCGGGGCCACCCGCAACGCCGGCGGCGCCTGCGACGCCGGCGACTGCGCCGGCTTCGGCCGCGCTCGATTGGGTCGCCATCGTCGCGGCGCTCGAGTTGCAGGGCTTGCCGCGGCAGCTGGCCAGCAATTGCGCGCTGTTGGGGCGCGAGGGCGCCACGGTACGCCTCGCGCTCGACGCGCGCAGCGCCTCGCTGCGCACGCGCGTGCTCGAGGATAAGCTTGCGCAGGCGTTGTCGCGCTATTTCGGCGGCCCGGTGCGGCTGCAGATCGAACTGCGGGACGATGCGCACGAGACCCCGGCACGCTCAGCGGAGCGGGCCGAGGCTCAGCGACGGGCCCAGGCCCAGATCGCGTTCGAGGCCGATCCGGTGGTGGAGACTTTCAAGGAGCGCTTTGGCGCGAGCGTGCTGCCCGAATCGGTGCGGCCCGCCAAACCGAACGAGTGAGGTGATTCGTGGCTAACATGAACCAGTTCGTCAAACAGGCGCAGGCGCTGCAGGCCAACATGCAGAAGGCGCAGGCCGAGATCGCCAGTCTCGAAGTCACCGGAGAATCCGGCGGCGGCATGGTCAAGGTGGTGATGACCGGGCGGCACGAGGTCAAGCGCGTGCAGATCGAGCCATCGGTCATTGGCGAGGATCGCGAGATGCTCGAGGACCTGGTCGCCGCTGCGATCAACGACGCGGTGCATCGGCTCGAGGCCGCCTCGCAGGCCAAGCTGTCGGCGGCGATGGGCGGCCTGTCGCTGCCGCCGGGCGTCAAGCTGCCGTTCTGAAGCGCACGCTCGGCTGACGATGAAGCATTCGCCGGCACTGGCAGCCTTGATCGAGGCGCTACGAGCCTTGCCCGGGGTCGGCCCGAAGAGCGCGCAGCGCATGGCGTTCCATCTGCTGCAGAACGGCCGTCCGGCCGCGCGCGCGCTGGCCAACTCGCTGAACGTGGCGCTCGACTCGGTGGTCCGTTGCGGCCGGTGCCGCATGCTGACCGAGGGGGCGCTGTGCGCGATATGCGCCAACCCGCAGCGCGATCCGTCGCTCGTGTGCCTGGTCGAATCCCCATCCGACGTCGTGGCGATCGAGCAGTCGGGCGGTTATCGCGGCCACTATTTCGTGCTGATGGGACATCTCTCGCCACTCGATGGCGTGGGCCCCGACGAGCTCGGCGTGCGCGAGTTCGAAGCGCTGCTCGACGGCGGCGGCGTGACGGAGGTGATTCTCGCGACCAATCCGACGGTGGAGGGCGAGGCTACGGCGCACTTCTTCTCGGAGCTGGTGCGCGCGCGCGGCGTCGCGGCGAGCCGCATTGCACACGGCGTGCCGGTCGGCGGCGAGCTGGAATATGTCGATGGCGGCACGCTGGCCCACGCGATGGCGGGCCGCCACGCACTGACCTAGGCGTGAGCCGCCGGGCGTGAACCACGGCCGTCAGCGGCGCCGGCGATCGGATACCGCGAGCCGCTCGGCGCTCAACCGCTCATACAGTCGGCGCAGGCGACGATAGCTTTCGTAGCGTCGAGCGCTCAGCGCCGCCCCGACCGCTGCGCGCACGGCGCAGTCGGGCTCGCGCAAATGACGGCAGTCGGCGAACCGGCACTGCGACGCCAGCGCGTCGATCTCCGGGAAGCCCAGATCCGAGCGTTCCAGGCGGTCGATCGCCGGCGCGAAATCGCGCACGCCGGGCGAATCGATGATCTCACCGCCGCCCGGCACCTGGTACAGGCGCGTCGCGCTGGTGGTATGGCGCCCCTCATCGTCGCGGATCAGCTCCCCGATCGGCGCATCGCTGCCGGGCACCAGCCGCCGCAGCAGTGAGGATTTGCCGACCCCGGACTGACCCACCAGCATGGCCGTCTGCTGCGGCAGCCACGCCGACAGCGCGTCCAGGCCGGCTTGCTGCCGGGCCGAGATCCGCAGGCAGCGATAGCCGGCCGCACTGTACGCCGCCAGTTCCTGCTCGATCGCGCCGTCGACCGGCAGCTCGGACTTGTTCAGCACCACCGCCGCCGCCAGGCCGCCGCATCGCGCGGCACACAGGTAGCGATCGACGATGAAGAAATCCGGTCGCGGCAGCGGCGCGACCACCACCAGCAGCAGCGACACATTGGCGGCTATGAGCTCGCTGCCGCCGCGGGCATTGGTGCGGTAGAGCGCGCTGGCGCGCGGCTCGACCGCGATCACATTGAGTTCGTCGTGGCGCGGATCGAGCTCGCAGCGCACGAAATCGCCGCAGACGATCGACAGCTCGCGACGCGCCGGGCGCGCCACGGCGTCGTGGCCGTCTGCGGTGCGCACGTGCAGCAGGCGGCGGTGGGTGACAGTGACTCGGGCGACCGACATTCCTTGCTATGATGCCCTAACTGCCGAGCAACCGAGGTGCCATGGCAAATCATGAGTATCTGATCTGGATCGACCTCGAGATGACCGGGCTGATGCCGGACACCGATCAGATCATCGAGATTGCCACGGTGCTCACCGACAACGCCCTTAACGTCGTCGCCGAGGGTCCGGATCTGGTGATCCAGCAGCCGGAAGAGGTGCTGGCGCGCATGGATTCCTGGAACCAGCGCCAGCATGGCAGCTCGGGCCTGCTCACGCGGGTGCGCGCGAGCCGCATGAGCGTGACCGAGGCCGAGCGCCAGACGCTGTTGTTCCTGAGCACCCATGTGCCGCCGGGCATGTCGCCGATGTGCGGAAACAGCATCTGCCAGGACCGGCGCTTTCTCGCGCGGCTGATGCCGGAGCTCGAACGATTCTTTCACTACCGCAATCTCGACGTCAGCACCCTCAAGGAGCTGGCCCGGCGCTGGATGCCCGCGATGGCGAGCGGCTATTCCAAGCAGTCGGCACACCTGGCGCGCGCCGATATCTATGAATCCATCAATGAACTGCGTTACTACCGCGAACGCATGTTCGTCAAGCCCTGACCGGGTGCATGGGGCGGCCGCCGGTGCGCTCCAGCGGTGCGAGAACCACGGCACTAAATCGCACCAAGGCTGCGGCCTTGCCAAAGCGTCACATGCTATAGTCATTGCATGCTCTGCGAAGCCGACATCAAGGTGTCATGGCGGGCACGACCCCGAGGGTTTGTCGCCCTGATGAGCCTGTACGAGAGCAACTACCTGCGCTTCATGCATCTTGCGGGCGATCCGACGCGGCTGTCCGGAACGCTGATCTCGCGCGTCGATGGCGACTGTGAGCTGCGTCTCGCGGTGCTCGAGCACATGCCCTACACGAGCATGCTGACGCTGACTTATCTATTGCCGTCGGGTGACAGCGCTGGCTTCGAGCGGCTGCCGGACCTCAGGTTGCGCGCCTATCACGATGCGCGGCTGCTCGAGGCGGAGCAGTTCCGGCAACCGGCGTCGAAGGAACATAACACGCGACGGCGGGACCCCCACAAGGGGGAACGTGAACTGCATCAGCGTTGGACTCGCAACATGATGCTAAATAAGTGGCTGGAATACTGCGTTGAGCGGGGCCACAGGTTCACGATCTAGGGCTTTTCACTAACGGCTCGCGGACGGTGGCCCGTGCGCATCATGGCGCCACTAATGAAGCTGATCTCACAACTGGGGTTCCTGCGCCTCGGCGGGGATTCGAACAAGCTCGAGGTCGACGATGACCGCGTGCTGCACCTGTTTCGAAACCGCGCCGAACTCAAGAAATCCCATATCTCGCTGCAGGAAGAAGTCCAGCGGCTGAAGGATCGCGTCAAGCAGCAGGAAGGCGCGACCGCGCGCGTGCAGGAAATGCTGCAGGGCCTGGAAGGCCGCCTGTCGCAGCCCGAGTCGGCCTATCCGACGCTGGTGTTCTATCAGCTGCGCGAGCTGTGGAATCTGGGCCGCACCGTGCTCACGCAGTTCGTGGCCGAACTCGCCGCGCAGCAGGAAGAGCGCGAGCGCCGCGCTTTCTTTGCCGAATACAACCGCGAGCAGTTCGGGCGCCGGCAGGCGATCGAAGCCAAGCTGCGCGAGGCGGAGAATCAGGCGGTGGCCGCGCGCGAGGCGGTGGCGCAGCTCGAGCAGGAGCTGCTGCGCCTGCGCCGTATCTGGCATTTCTTCAAGCGCCGCAGCCTGCGCCAGCGACTGCAGGCTGCGAGCCTGCAATCGATGCTTTGCATGCAGGAGCTCGAGGGTGCGCGCGCTGCGCGCGATGCGCTCGAAGCCGAACCGACCCCGGAGTTCGGCGGCCTGTCGATCGATGCGCGCCGCGCGATCAATCAGGCGGCGATCGCCTACGCGCAGGTGCTGGTCGAGCGCCTGGCGCGCACGCCACTGATGGAGATGGCGCGCGCGGCGTCCGGCCGGCGCGAACCGCCGCGTGACGAATACGGCGATCGCGCGCGCTGCGAGGCCACGATGGCCGCGATCGTGCAGGGGCGGGCATTGCTGCAGCAGCGCGGTACGCTGCAGCAGGACATCAAGCAGCGCTCGGAGCGGCTGCGGGAGCTGGCGAAATACCGCAGTTCCGGTGACACGGTGCCGACCGCCGAGAGTCTCGCCGTCGCGATCGATGGTTCGAAGGTGCTGTCCGACGATCTGTGGGAAATCTTCCGGGTACTGCTGCGCTAGGGTGAGCCGGTATTGTCGCGGGCCGCGGCCGGCGCCTGCTGGGCCACTGCCGGCGCGTTACGGTTGGCGTCGCCCGCGACCGCATCCGCCATGATATCGCTGGCCTGCGCCAGCACCACGTCCGGCTCATCGCTGACGCTGATTTCGTCGACCGTCTTCCAGGGCGGCAGGCCATCGGCGCCGCGGCGCGCGTTCTCCTGCGTCAGGCGTGCGAGGTCCTGCGCGGCGCGCTCCTGCTTGCGCTTCTTCAGATTGAGCGACAAGGTTTTTTCCTTGCGCTGGGTGTCGAGGGTATTCAGGCTCGAGAGCAGCCACTGGTAATCGGCATTGTGCATGGCGCGATCGCTCTCCTCGCCGGCCAGCGCCTGCATCAGGCTCGGCGCCGGGACCAGCGAGCGGAACGGGACCGACGCGATGCGATCCCAGGGCAGGGCATGCTCGAGCACACTCTCGCCGACATCGTCGGTGCTGATCGGCGAGGGCAGCACGATATCGGGCGTCACGCCGCGCAGCTGGGTGCTCTCACCGGTGATGCGATAGAACTTGCCGATCGTCACCGTCACCTGCCCTTCGGTCGGCCGCGAGGACCAGCGATCGAGCGGAATCACGCTCTGCACGGTGCCTTTGCCGAAAGTGGTCTGGCCGATGATCAGGCCACGATGGAAATCCTGGATCGCACCGGAGAAGATCTCGGACGCCGAGGCGCTGGTTCGATCCACCAGCACTGCGAGCGGACCTGAATACCCCTGGCCCGGATCGGGCTCATCGAGGACTTCGAGCTGGCCGGAGGTGTCCCTGAGCTGCACCACCGGGCCGTGATTGATGAACAGGTGCGTCAGCCCGATCGCTTCGGGCAGGTAACCGCCGCCGTCACCGCGCAGGTCGAGCACCAGTGCATCGATCCCGCTGCCGCTGGTGAGCGACTGCAGTAGGCGGCGCACGTCGTGGGTGGTGCTGCGGTTGTTGGCGTCGCCGCCATTGGCCGCATCCATGTCGTTATAGAAACTCGGCACGGTGATGATGCCGATCTTATAAGTGTGGCCGTTGCGCTGGATCTGACGGACCTCCTTCTTCGCCGCCTGGCCCTCGAGCGTGACCTTGTTGCGGGTGAGCTCGAGCGTGCGCTCGGCGGTACCGGGAGTGGCTCCGGCGGGCAGGACCTGCAGCCGCACGACGGTATTGATCTTGCCGCGGATCTGCTGCACGACGTCGTCGAGCCGCCAGCCGATCACATCGGTCATGGCCCCGTCGTGCCCCTGTGCGACGCCGGTGATCCGATCATTGGGCTTGAGGCTGCCGTCGGCCGCGGCCGGGCCGCCGGGCAGTATGTTGGTGACGGTGATGTAATCGTCGGTGAGCTGCAGCGAGGCGCCGATGCCTTCATAGCTCAGGCTCATCTGTATGCGGTATTCCTCGGAGCTGCGCGGCGAGAAATAATTGCTGTGCGGGTCGTAGACGGCGCAGTAGGCGTTCATCAGCGACTCGAATACGTCCTCGGGTGAGATCTTGTCGAGTCGCGACAGCACGCGCTGGTAGCGCTTGCGCAGCAGGTCCGCGGTGTCGGGCCAGCTCTTGCCGGTCAGCATCAGCGAGATGGCGTCGTTCTTGACGCGCAGGCGCCAGAGCTCATCCATCTCCGCCTGCGTGGCCGGCCAGGGCGCGTGCTCGCGATCGAAGTTGAAGCTCTCGTCGATCGTCCAATCCGGCTCGGTGTCGAGCAACTTGAGCGCATAGTTGATGCGCTCGCGGTTGCGTTGCTGGAACACGTTGAAGATCAGGTAGGCCGGATCCATCTCGCCGGTGTGGATCATGTCGCCGAACCTGCCCCGCCAGTGCTCGAAACCGGTCACGTCGCCTGCAAGGAAGTAGCCGTGCTGGCCGTCGAGTGCCGACAGGAACCGGTCGAACACCAGCGGCGACATCTTGTCGTCGATCGCGATGTGACGATAGTGATTCTGCTCGAGGATGCTCGCGATGCGCGGCGCGAGCTGCCGCTCCTGTGGCGTCGGGCCGAGCGCGCCTTCCGGCAGCAGGCCGGTCGCCGATGGCGCGCCGGTGGAACCGGCGGCGGTCAGCGCCAACAGCCCCAGGACGGAGAGTGCGAGTGGCGCCAGGAGCTTGCGCCGGGGTCGGAACGTGTGCGACATGCTGCGTGGGGTGCCTTGCAACGGCTAAACTGCCATCAAGTCTGACATCTTTGCAGGTTAGATGGCAGTCGCGCTGCGATGCAATCGGCGGGCGCGCCAAATTTGGAGAATGGGCATGCGGCCGATGGCGGTATTGATGGGCATTATCACGGGTTCGGCGGTCGCGATGACGGTCTCATTGAGCATGAGCGCGGTGGTGTTCTTTCTGCTGCCGGAATATTCGGTGCGGCTGGCGCCGGAGCGGCTGCCGCTGCTCAAGGGGTTGCTGTGGTCGTGGAGCCTGGCGGCCGTCGGCGGGGCAGGCTTCGTCGGCGAGCTTCGCCATTGGCGTTGGCGCTACGCCGCGCAGATCGCGCTCGCGGCGATGCTGATCGCGCTCGGGATCATCTACTGGCCCTGAGGCGGCCGGGCCGCAGCCGCAGGCCCGCACTGCGGCGCTTCGGTCAGGCCCGGCGCCGCTGGCCCCAGACATCGCGCTGGGCAGAGCCCAGCCGGCTGTCGTAGGGGTCGAAACCGCCGCGGTGGTCGGCAGCGACGCCGAGGCCGTCGTCGGTCACCAGCGCCAGCGTGATTTGCTTGAGCACTTGATCGCGGCCGCGCGGCGGTGGCTGCTCCGAGCCCGGAATCCGCCAGTGATTGTCGGGTGATTTCCCCATATGTGACATCCAGTTACCCGCAGGGTGCGCACGCTCTTTCCGCTGCCAAGCAGGATCGCACGGGTGCGCCTGGAGTGTGCTGCAGTGCCGCCGGATCTGTGACGGCAATCACGGATCGGGGGCGGGTCAGCTCAGTTATGTAACAGGCGGCGGCCCCCGCGCAGCAGCCAGACGAACAGGTACGGGCCGAGCGCGATGAACCACACCGACTGCGACCCGGAAGCCAGGCCGGTGATGAAATCGTGCCAGAGCGCAAACACGCTGCCATGGGCGTAGGCGCCGAGCGCCAGGCGGCCGGCAGCGAAGATCAGACAGGGCATCACGATCACCCCGATCCCGAGGCAGGCCACCAGCGTCAGCAGCTCGCGACCGAGGCCCTGCGCGCCGCGACCCAGGTCCCAAAAGCGGCGCAGTCGATCGTTCACGTCCAATCCTTGCAAAAATGGCGTCAAGGTTCCATCGCCGGCTGCGCACGGACTCGTGTCCCCGATGTTTAGGCATAATAGCCGGCAGATGGAGAAAATCAGAGCGGCAGTGGTCGGCGTGGGCTATCTGGGACGCTTCCATGCCCAGAAATACGCGTCGCTCACGGACTGCCGCCTGGTCGGCGTGGTGGACAGCCAACCCGAGACCGCGGCTCGGGTCGCGGCCGAGGTGCAGGCGAGTGCCGGCACGGATTACCGCGAGCTGCTCGGCAAGGTCGACGCCGTCAGCGTCGTGACGCCGACGCCGACCCATTACGACATCGCCCGCGCATTCCTCGAGAGCGGCGCTCATGTGCTGGTGGAGAAGCCGATCACCGAGACCACCGAGCAGGCCGAGCAGCTGATCAGCACGGCGCGCCGCTTCGGCCGGGTGCTGCAGGTCGGCCATCTCGAGCGCTTCAACCCGGCCATTCTGGCCGCCGAAGCGCTGCTGTCGCGGCCGCGCTTCATCGAATGCCACCGCCTGGCGCCGTTCAAGGAGCGCGGCACCGAGGTCAACGTCGTGCTCGACCTGATGATTCACGATATCGACCTGGTGCAGATGATCGTCGGCAGCCCGGTGGCCAGCCTGGACGCGATCGGCACACCGGTGTTTTCGCCGGAGATCGATATCGCCAATGCCCGCCTGCGCTTCGAGAGCGGCTGCGTTGCCAACGTGACCGCCAGCCGCGTGAGCTTCAAGACCGAGCGCAAGCTGCGCGTATTTGTCGAGGATGCCTACCTGTCGATCGACCTGCAGCAAAAGATACTGACGGTAATTCGTAAGCGCCTGGGGCCCGTGAGCGAGGGGCAATTGCCGGCGCAGATCGAAGAGCAGTCGTTCGATCAGGGCGATGCGCTGCTGGCGGAGATCCAGTCCTTCATCGGCGCGATCCGCGGCGGCCAGCGCGTGGTGGTCAGCGGTGAGGATGGCCTGCGCGCGCTGCGCACCGCGATCGCGATCACCGAGCGGGTGCAGGGCGCAGCCGCCGGAGTGCCGGCATGAGCGTGGCCGGCCGCACCGTCACGGTTGCCGCGACGCAGTTCGCCTGCGGCTGGGAGCTGCCCGCGAATCTGGATCGCGCCGAGCGCCTGGTGCGCGAGGCGCATGCCCGGGGCGCCCGGATCATCCTGCTGCAGGAGCTGTTCGCGACGCCGTATTTCTGCATCGAGCAGGATCCGCGGCATCTGCGGCTCGCCGAGAGCGCCGATGACAGCCCGTTACTGCGCCGCTTCGGCGCACTGGCGGCCGAGCTCGGAGTGGTATTGCCGACCAGCTTCTTCGAGCGCGCGGGCAATGTCTATTTCAATTCGCTCGCGATGTTCGATGCCGACGGCCGGCGGCTCGGCATCTACCGCAAGTCGCATATCCCGAACGGCCCCGGGTACCAGGAGAAATTCTATTTCAGCCCGGGCGACACCGGCTTTCGAGTCTGGGATACCCGCTATGGCCGGCTCGGCGCAGCGATCTGCTGGGATCAGTGGTTTCCCGAGAGCGCGCGCATCATGGCGCTGATGGGCGCGGAGCTGCTGCTGTATCCGACCGCGATTGGCAGTGAGCCGCCACCGGCGCCGCCGGTGGATTCGCGGCTGCACTGGCAGCGCACGCAGCAGGGACACGCGGCCGCCAATCTGATGCCGCTGATCGCGAGCAACCGCATCGGCACCGAGTATTCGCTGCAGAATCCGCAGGGACTGCATATTCGCTTCTACGGCTCATCGTTCATCGCCGATGCCAGCGGTGCTCTGGTGGCCGAGGCCGGCCAGGACGCGGAAGCCGTGATCACCGCGAGTTTCGATCTGGATGAACTGCGCCAGGCGCGCGACAACTGGTTCGTGTTTCGCGATCGCCGGCCCGAGCTGTATGGCCCGCTGGGCGGCCTCAGCGTACCCTAAGGATCGCGGCCCGCATGCAATATGTAGCATCCCGATCGATTTGCAGTGCGAACAGTAATGAAAATATACTCCGCGCGGTCGCGCCGGCACCGCGTCTTGGCTTGAAGGCTTGGGGGTGTTTTAGTGGAACAGACGGGCAGTAACGGCGCACGCACGCGCGACAAGCGCTCGGCCATCGTCCGGCGCGAGCGGCCCGCCGGCGCCAAGGTGGACCTCGGGCCGCTGCCGCGGCTGCTGGGCTACAACCTGCGGCGCGCCGCCCAGGCCTCCTGGCGCACCTACGTAAGCTTCATCGGCGAGAATAAGATCCGTCCGGGACTGTTCAGCCTGCTGTGTCTGGTGCGCGCCAATCCGGGCATTGCGCAGATCGAGCTCGGTACCCACCTCGGCGTGGACAAGGCGAGCATCGTGGCGCTGCTGGATCGGCTCGAGCGGGCCGGATTGATCGAGCGCCGCCGCTGCACGCGCGATCGGCGCCGCCAGGGCATTTCGTTGACCGAGTCGGGCAGCGGCGAGCTCGAGGCGCTGATGACGCAGGTGCGGCAGCTCGAGCGACACATGGCGAGCCGTTTCAGCAAGGCCGAGCTCGAGCAGTTCCTGGGCTTCCTGCAGCGCATGTATTCGACCTGAGAGTACCTACCCGCAACACCCAGTTCGTTAGATAGATCGGACTACAGGGTTCGTTTTTCATTACGAAAAACGAACCCTGTAGTCCGATCTCCTTAAGGCGTTGGATGCTGCCGTTGGGCGAGCAGTTCGGTTAGCGACGCGGTAAGAGGCTTCATGAACCAGGCGCTCTGCGGCATCGCGTGCACCGCCACGCCATAGGATGCGAGGGTATCGCCCACGACCGGGCCCACCGCGGCGACCTGGGTGGCCGCGAGCGCGGCGCGTACCTGCTCGGCGGGCGCGGCACGAAACAGCCGCTCGACCTGGGCCTTGCTGGTGAAGGCGATCGCGTCCACCGCGCCGCTGCGCATGCGCTCGAGCAACTCCTGCACCGCGGCCTCGGTGGCGGCATCGGCATACAGGTAGGGGGCAACGCGGGCCACCCGTGCCCCGGCGCGCTCGAGAAATTCGATCAATGCCCGATTGGGCTCACCGCCGTACAGCTGGACACCGACGCGCCGCCTGGACAGATCAAGGCCTCGCAGCGTCTCGATCACGCCCGCGGTGGTCGGTACTGCGGCCGCCAGATCGCTCGCCAGGCCGAGTTCGCGCAGTGCGCGCGCTGGTTTCGGACCGCGGGTGATCTTGCGCATCTGCTGCAGGGCAGCGAGAAACGGCGCGCGTAGCGCGGGCTGATGCTGATCGATGCAGCTCAACAGCCGTCGCAGACCTTCGCCGGTCAGCAGGATCAGGTCGTCGTAGCCGCCGGCTGCAGCGCTGCCAATCCAGGCCAGGACCGGCGCCGGGTCGGGCGCATCGATGATCCTGACCAGCGGATAGCGCAGAACGCGCGCGCCACGGCGCTCGAGCAGCGCGGCAAACACGTCGAGCTCGCGGGCCTCGGCGATCGCGATCACCCGGTCGGCGAGCGGTTCGGTCATCGCGAGGAGCGCGGGCGCTCCCAGTCGAACTTCGGCAGCTGCCGGAATGCGGCCGTCAGCTTTTCGTTCCAGCGCCGGCAGACACTGCGCAGCAACGGCGAATCGGCATCGAGCGACAGGTGGTGCGAGAACTTCATCGCCCCATCAGGATAGATCGCGAGCTCCAGCGGCGGCCCGACCGAAAGATTGGATTTCATCGCGGCGTCGAACGAGATCAGCGCCAGGCGCGCGGCATCGTCGAGCGACAGGTTGCCTCCAGCCAGGCGCGACAGGATGGGCTTGCCGTACTTGAACTCCCCGAGTTGCAGATACGGTGTCTCCCAGGTCGCGGCGATGTAGTTGCCTTCCGGGTAGACCAGGTAGATCTCCGGCGCCTGGCCGGCGATCTGGCCACCGACGATCAGCGTCGCGCGCAGGTCCGCCGCGCCACCGACCGTGGACGAATAATGCTGCACAACGGTGCAGAGCACCTTGCCGACATAGCGCGCCGCCTCGAACAGATACGATACCCGGGCCAGGTTTTCGGTGGTCTCCGGCGAGGCCACGTCGCAGCGCAGATTGTCGAGCACCTCCTGGCTGGTGGCGAGATTTCCCGAGGTCAATACCACAATCAGGCGGTCCGCGGAGGGCTGAAAAACATGCATTTTTCGATAGGTGCTGATGTAGTCGACGCCGGCCGTGGTGCGCGAGTCGGAGGCGAACACCAGGCCGTCACGAAGCTTGAGTGCGAGGCAATACGTCATGGCAGTTCCATCGCTTCCGACCCTGGTGCACCAGGAACGGGCGTCAGTTTAACGGATTGGTTCAATTTCCATGGCGGCAGCAACCAGTGTTCATTCGCCAGCCGCGCCCTGCTACTGTAGCTCCAAGTCCATCAGACAGGGCCTCGCAAATTGCATGCGGATTGCCTGGGAACAGTATCCGGCGTCGGCGAGCTTCGATGAACTGATCGGGCCCGGTGGTGCGCCGCGGGCCGCCGCCAGCGCACTGATCGAATTTCTCTCGGCGCTCGGGCCCGAGGAGCTCGCGACGCGGCAGAAGGCCGCGGACGTGGCCATTCGCAGCATGGGCATCACGTTTACGGTCTATCACGAGGAGGGCGGCTCGATCGATCGCGCCTGGCCGCTCGACATCATTCCGCGCGTCATCGCAGTCGACGAGTGGCGCCGAATCGAGGCCGGGCTGGAGCAGCGCGCGCAGGCGCTCAATCTCTTCATAGACGACATCTACCACGAGCAGCGCATCGTGCGCGACGACGTGTTCCCGCGCGCCTACCTGGCCGATTCGGCCAACTTCCGCTCGCAGTGCGTCGGCATTCATCCGCCGCAGCGCATCTGGGCGCACGTCTGCGGCTCGGATCTGGTGCGCGGCGCCGACGGCACGGTGTACGTGCTGGAGGACAATCTGCGCGTCCCGTCCGGCGTGTCGTACATGCTGGAGAATCGCCAGGTCGTCAAACGCGTGTTCCCCGAGGTGTTCGAGGCCGCCGGTATCCTGCCGGTCGATGATTATCCGTCGCAGCTGTTCGACATGCTGCGCGCGCTGGCGCCCGCGGGCGTGGAGCAGCCCGAGGTGGTGGTGCTGACGCCCGGCATCTATAACTCCGCCTATTTTGAGCATTCGTACCTGGCACATCAGATGGGCTGCGAACTGGTGGAAGGGCGCGACCTGGTGGTCGGGGACGATGATTTCGTCTACATGCGCACCATCGTCGGCTGGCAGCGCGTCGATGTGATCTACCGGCGGGTGGACGACCTGTTTCTCGACCCGGAGGTGTTCCGCGCGGATTCCACGCTCGGCGTGCGCGGTCTGATGCGCGCCTGGCGTGCCGGCAATGTCGCGCTGGCGAATGCGCCCGGGGCCGGGGTCGCCGATGACAAGCTGGTGTACACCTTCGTGCCGGCGATGATCCGCTACTACCTCGATCAGGACGCGATCCTGCCGAACGTGCCCTCGTTCCTGTGCGCCGAAGGCGCGCAGTGCGAGCATGTGCTGGCGAATCTGGCCACGCTGGTGGTGAAGCCGGCCAATGAGTCGGGCGGCTACGGCATGCTGATGGGCCCGAAATCGAGCGAAGCCGAACGCAGGCAGTTTGCCGAGCTGATCCGGCACAATCCGCGCAATTACATCGCCCAGCCGGTGATCAGCCTGTCGACCACGCCGACGCTGGTCGAGGGTGGCATCGAGCCGCGGCACCTGGACCTGCGGCCGTTCATCCTCTCCGGCCGCGACGTGCAGGTGACCACCGGCGGCCTGACCCGCGTCGCGATGCGCAAGGGCTCGCTGGTGGTCAATTCCTCGCAGGGCGGCGGCAGCAAGGACACCTGGATAGTCGATACTTCGGCCGAACATGCTTTCGCGCGTAGCTGACAATCTCTACTGGATGGCGCGCTACCTGGAGCGCACCGAGAATCTGGCCCGGCTGGTGGACGTCAGTGCCGGCCTGATGCTCGACCTGCCGCAGCGGCTCAGTCCCGGGTGGCAGCCGCTGGTCAAGATCACCGGCAACGAGAACCTGTACGCCGAGAAGCAGCGCGACTACAGCGAAAAATCCGTGGTCCGGTTCATCGTCGCCGATGAAAAGAACCCGGGATCGATGCTGACCTCGATCGCGCGTGCGCGCGAAATCGCCCGCACGGTGCGCGATATCCTGCCGCGCGAGGTGTGGGAGCAGATCAATGAGCTCTATCTGTACGTCGGCGAGCATGCCGCAGAGGCTTCAGCCCGGCGCACCCGCTACGGCTTCCTCGGCCGCGTCACCACCGCGACCCACGCGCTGACCGGCATGTTCGAGGGCATCTTCAACGAAGGCGATGCGCTGTCGTTTCTGACGCTCGGGCGCAATATCGAACGCGCCGACATGACCAGCCGCATCGTGGACGTGCGCGCGGCTGCGATGATGAGCGGTCCCAGCGCGGCCGAACTCGGGGCGTTCGAAACGGTGCTGTGGATGGGCGTGTTGCGCTCGCTGTCGGGCTACCAGATGTATCGCCTGAAGACGCGCGAGCGCGTGTACGGGGCCGGGGTGGTGCGCTTCCTGCTGGCCGACGAGCAGTTTCCGCGGGCCTGTGTCTGCTGTCTGCGTCGCGCCGAGGATGTGCTGCATCGGCTGCCGAACAGCGAGCCGCTGCTGCGGCGCGTGTCGCGCATGCGGCGCGCAGTCCACCACACGCGCTTCGAGGCGCTGGAGCAGGGCGAGCTGCACGAATTCATCGACCGGCTGCAGGTGTCGCTCGCGCGAACCAACGATGAGCTGGCGCGCATCTACTTCATCGGCCACAGCGCGCCGCTGGCCGAGGTCACGCCAATCCTGGCCTTCCAGAGTCAGGGCCAGATCAGAATAAGCACATAACGGCCCGGGGATCGCTCAGAATATAGAATGTCGGCCGCCATCGGCCGGGGAGGGGCGAAGGCCATTTGATGTCCAATCTATCGCATCTGTCGCGGCTGGAGGCCGAGAGCATCCACATCATGCGCGAGGTGGTTGCCGAGTGCGAGCGGCCGGTAATGCTCTACTCGATCGGCAAGGACAGCTCGGTGATGCTGCACCTTGCGCTCAAGGCGTTTTACCCGGGACGGCCGCCGTTTCCGCTGCTGCACGTCGATACCACCTGGAAGTTCCGCCAGATGATCGAGTTCCGCGACCAGACCGCGCGGCGGCTCGGCATGGAACTGATCGTGCACGTCAATCCGGACGGCCTGGCGATGGGCATCAATCCGTACGTCCACGGCTCGGCGCTGCACACCGACATCATGAAGACCCAGGGTCTGAGGCAGGCGCTGGACCGGCACGGCTTCGACGCCGCCTTCGGCGGCGCGCGGCGCGACGAGGAGAAATCGCGCGCCAAGGAGCGCGTATTCTCGATCCGCTCGGCGCAGCATCGCTGGGACCCGAAGCGGCAGCGGCCCGAACTGTGGCGCCTCTATAACACGCGCAAGGCCAAGGGTGAGAGCCTGCGGGTGTTCCCGCTGTCGAACTGGACCGAGCTGGATATTTGGCAATACATCTACCGCGAGGACATCCCGATCGTGCCGCTGTATTTCGCCGCGGAACGGCCGATTGTCGAGCGCGACGGCGCGCTGATTCTGGTGGATGACGAGCGCACGCCGCTCGCGCCCGGAGAGCGGCCGCAGCTGCGCAAAGTACGATTTCGCACGCTCGGCTGCTACCCGCTCACCGGGGCGATCGAAAGCAATGCCGATTCGCTCGCGGCGATCATCGAGGAGATGCTGGTGGCCCGGACTTCCGAGCGCCAGGGCCGGGTCATCGATCGCGACGCGGCCGCATCGATGGAAATGAAGAAACAGGAAGGCTATTTCTGATGAATGCCGAGCCGTCACTGCCAGCCGCCGGCCTCGACGCCTGGCTTGCGGCCCAGAGCCGCAAGGAGCTGCTGCGCTTCATCACCTGCGGCAGCGTCGACGACGGCAAGAGCACGTTGATCGGCCGGCTGCTGTACGAGTCGCGCCTGCTGCTCGAGGACCAGCTCGAGGCGCTCGAGAGCGATTCGCGCCGCCTCGGTACGCAGGCGGGCGAGCTCGATTTCGCGCTGCTGGTGGATGGCCTCGCCGCCGAGCGCGAGCAGGGCATCACCATCGATGTCGCCTACCGTTTCTTCACCACCGAACGACGCAAGTACATCGTCGCCGATACCCCCGGGCACGAGCAGTACACGCGCAACATGGTCACCGGCGCGTCGACGGCGGACCTGGCGATCATCCTGGTCGACGCGCGCAAGGGCGTGCTCACGCAGACCCGCCGGCACAGCTACCTGGTGTCGCTGCTGGGCATCCGCCGGATCGTGCTCGCGGTCAACAAGATGGACCTGGCCGGCTATTCGGCACAGGTGTTCGGCGACATCGAGCGTGCCTACCGGGAATTCGCCGCCCGGATCGGTCTGAGCGACATCGTCGCGATCCCGGTCTCGGCGCTGCGCGGTGACAACGTGATCGAGACCGGCGGCGCCATGCCCTGGTACCGCGGACCGACGCTGATGCAGCATCTGGAGAGCGTGCCGATCCAGGACGAGGTCGGCGCGCAGCCGTTTCGCATGCCGGTGCAATGGGTCAATCGGCCGAATCAGGATTTTCGCGGGTTCGCCGGGCTGATCGTCGCCGGCAGCGTGCGTCCCGGCGATCTGCTGCAGGTTCAGCCTACGGGCTTCACCAGCCGCGTCGCGCGCATCGTGACGGCGGATGGCGATCTGCCGCAGGCCGTATCCGGCCAGTCGGTCACGCTGACCTTCGAGGATACGATCGATATCAGCCGCGGCGATCTGCTGGCCGCGGCCGCGGCGCCGGCTGGCATCTCCGACAAGTTCGAGGCGACCATCGTCTGGATGAGCGAGGAGCCGATGCTGCCCGGCCGGCCGTACCTGCTCAAATGCGGCGCGCGCACCGTGACCGCGGCGGTGGCGCCGCTCAAGTACAAGATCAACGTCAATACGCTGGAAGAACTCGCGGCGCGCCAGCTCGAGCTCAACGAGATCGGGCTGGTGAACCTGAATCTGGATCAGCCGCTGGCCTTCGATCCGTATCCGCGCAATCGCGACACCGGCGGCTTCATCCTGATCGACCGCATTAACAACAACACGGTCGGCGCCGGCATGCTGCAGGCGGCGCTGCGGCCGGCCGAGAACGTGCATTGGCAGGTGCTGGACGTGGATCGCGCCAACCGTTCGGCGCAGAAGAAGCAGAAGGCCTGCGTACTGTGGTTCACCGGGCTGTCGGGCGCGGGCAAGTCGACCATCGCCAACCTGGTGGAAAAGAAGCTGTTCGGCATGGGGCGTCACACCTATCTGCTCGACGGCGACAACATCCGTCACGGAATCAACCGCGATCTGGGCTTCACCGATGCCGACCGCGTCGAGAACATCCGCCGCGTCGGCGAGGTGGCGCGGCTGATGACCGACGCCGGACTGATCGTGCTGGTGTCATTCATCTCGCCGTTCCGCTCGGAGCGGCGGCTGGCGCGCTCGCTGCTCGGTCCCGGCGAGTTCTTCGAGATCTTCGTCGATACGCCGCTCGAGATCGCCGAAGCGCGCGATCCCAAGGGCCTGTACCGCAAAGCGCGCGCCGGCAAGATCCGCAACTTCACCGGCATCGACTCGCCGTACGAGTCGCCGGAGAATCCCGAGATCCGCATCGACACCGCGCGCGTGAGCGCCGAGCAGGCCGCCGAACAGGTGATCGCCCAGCTACGCGCCGCCGGCATGATCGAACTCGACTGGGTGTTCATCCCGTAGCGGTCGCTGTCAAAGTGGTTGATACTGCGCGACCCGTGGACCTGCATCCGGTAACTGCGATCACATGAAAGTCATTCTGGTCGGTGCCGGAGCCTTCGGCTGCAAGCACCTCGAGGCGATGGCGAAGATCGAGGGCATCGAAGTGCTGTCGCTGGTCAGTCGCGACCCGGCATCCGCCGCCGAGGTCGCGAAGAAATGGAAGATTCCTCATTGCTCCACCGATCTGGGGGCGGCCCTGGCGCAGCCCGGGGTCGAGGCGGCATTGCTGTGCTCGCCGACACAGCTGCACGCGCAGCAGGCGCTGCAGTGCCTGCGCGCCGGCAAGCACGTCATGATCGAGATCCCGATCGCCGATTCGCTGGCCGATGCGCAAGCGGTGGTCGAGGCGCAGCGCCACAGCGGCCTGGTGGCGATGGGCGGGCATACGCGCCGCTTCAATCCCAGCCACCAGTGGATCCACCGGCGCATCCGGGCCGGCGAGCTGCGGGTGCTGCAGATGGACGTGCAGACCTACTTCTTTCGACGCACCAACATGAATGCGCTTGGCCAGCCGCGCAGCTGGACCGATCATCTGCTCTGGCACCATGCCTGCCACACGGTGGATCTGTTCCAGTATCAGACCGGCCAGCAGGCATCGCAGTGCTACGCGCTGCAGGGGCCGATCAATCCCACGCTCGGCATCGCGATGGACATGAGCATCGGCCTTGCGGTGCCCTCCGGGGCAATCTGCACGCTGTCGTTGTCGTTCAACAATGACGGACCGTTCGGAACGTTCTTCCGCTACATCTGCGACAATGGCACCTATGTCTGCCGCTACGATGACCTGTTCGACGGCAACAACAGTCCGATCGACGTCTCGAAGGTCGATGTGTCGATGAACGGCATCGAGCTGCAGGATCGCGAGTTTTTCGCCGCCATCCGGCAGCAGCGCGAACCCAATGCGAGCGTGGCGCAGTGCCTGACGGCGATGCAGACGCTCGCCAGGCTGGATGATAGCCTCAAGCTCGGCAGGCAGTAGGGAGCTGCGATGATCATCGATTGCCACGGGCACTACACCACGGCCCCGGGTGAGCTGAACAGTTTTCGCGAAGCGCAGCTCGCGGCGCTGCGCGGCACCGGCGCCGCGGCCGTGGACGTCCCGCGCATCAGCGACGACCAGATCCGCGACAGCCTGGAGAAGGCGCAGCTCAAGCTGCAGCGCGAGCGCGGCAGTGACCTGACGATCTTTTCACCGCGGGCGTCGGCCATGGGTCACCACCTCGGCAACGAGGCGAGCAGCCTGCAATGGGCGCGGATCTGCAATGATCTGATCCATCGCGTCTGCCAGCTCTACCCGGACAATTTCGCCGGCGCCTGCCAGCTGCCGCAGTCACCCGGAGTGCCGCCCGAGCACAGCGCCGCGGAGCTCGAACGCTGCGTGCGCGAGCTCGGTTTCGTCGGCTGCAATGTCAATCCCGACCCTTCGGGCGGGCACTGGAATTCCCCGCCGCTGACCGATCGGCACTGGTATCCGCTCTACCAGAAGATGGTCGAGCTCGGCGTGCCGGCGATGGTGCATGTCAGCGCCTCGTGTAACCCGAACTTTCATGCCACCGGCGCGCACTATCTGAATGCCGACACCACGGCATTCATGCAGTTCCTGACCTCGGACCTGTTCAAGGAGTTTCCGACGCTGCGCTTCATCATCCCGCACGGCGGCGGCGCAGTGCCGTACCACTGGGGGCGTTATCGCGGCCTGGCGCAGGACCTCAAGCGCCCGCCGCTCGAGCAGCTGCTCAATAACGTGTATTTCGACACCTGCGTGTACCACCTGCCGGGGATCGAGCTGCTGTTCAAGGTGGTGCCGCTCGACAACATCCTGTTCGGCTCGGAGATGGTCGGCGCGGTGCGCGGCATCGATGTGCGCACCGGGCACTACTATGACGACACCAAGCGCTATGTCGATGCGCTGCAGCTCAGTGAGGCCGACCGGGACCGCGTGTATTCGGCCAATGCACGCCGGGTGTTTCCACGGCTGGACGCGCTGCTCAGGAAAATGGGCCGCTAGGCGGTCAGCGGCCGCTCCAGACCGACTGCGGTATCAGCACCTCGCCGCGCATCAGCGCGCGCGCGGTGCGCAGGATGCCGGAGCGGCCGACGGTGAAATTCTCGCCCGCGCCCGACACCTCGAGCGTGACCGTGAACTCCCCGCTCGGGTGTTCGACCGACATGATGCGCGGGGAGCCGTGCGGGATCCGGGTGATGCCCTCGGCCACCGAGCCGGGCATCACGCAGGCGGTGGCGACGCTGACGGCGCCGAGCACGCCGATCGCGCTGTGGCAGCGGTGCGGTATGAAGCTGCGCGTGCACACGTGACCGCCGGCCTGCGGCGGGGCGATCAGCGCCATCTTCGGCACCACCTTGTGGCTGACGTCGCCCAGGCCCATCAGCACACCGGCGGCCAGCCGCAGCTTCTCCAGCCGCGCCTTGAACTCGCGATCGGCGTCGAGCTCCGGCGGCGATTCATAGCCGGTCTTGCCCAGCGAGCGCGCCGGCACCACGACCACCGGCATACCGTTGTCGATGCAGGTGACGTCGATGCCCTCGATGCGATCGCGTGCGCGCCGGGTCGGCAGCAGCGATTCACAGACCGAGCCGGCGGTGTCGAGGAAGTCGATGTTGATCGGCGCTGCCGTGCCCGGCACGCCGGCGATCGCCGCGGTGCCGTCGTAGCGCACCTCGCCGCCGGGCGTGGACACCGTGGCGAGCGCCAGATTGCCGGTATTGACCATGTAGATCGACACCCGGGTCGAAGGATCGGTGGCCGTCACCAGCCCGCGTTCGATGGCGAACGGCCCGACGCCGGCGAGCATGTTGCCGCAATTGGGACTGACATCGACCATCGGCTTGTCGATCAGCACCTGCGCGAACAGGAAATCGACGTCGATGCCCGGGCGCTGCGACTTCGAGACGATCGCGACCTTGCTGGTCAGTGGCTCGGCGCCCCCGAGGCCGTCGATCTGCCGCGGATCGGGCGAGCCCATGACCGCGAGCAGCACGTGGTCGCGCACGGCGGCTTCCGCCGGCAGATCCGAGGCGAGGAAGAACGGCCCCTTCGAGGTACCGCCACGCATCAGCGTGCAGGGAATCGCTGTCTGTCGGCCTGGCATGTGCAGCGCCGGCGCGCGCTTCAGCGGTACTCGAGTCCCAGCGCCTTGAGCCGCTCGCGCATCTGGTAGATGTCGAGTCCGAGCTCGCCCGCTGCCAGCCGCTTGCGCCGTTCCTCTTCGCCCGCGACCCGCTGGCCGGCAGCCTTGGCGACCTGCGCGGCCTGGGCGAGGCGGACCACCACGACGCCATCGTCGTCGGCGACGATCGCATCGCCGGGCTTGACGCGCGCGCCGGCGCAGATGATCGGCACGTTGATCGCGCCAAGGCTGGCCTTGACCGTGCCCTGGGCATAGATGGCCTTGGACCACACCGGGAAACCCATCTGCGTCAGGATCGCGACATCGCGCACCCCGGCGTCGATGATCAGACCCTTGACGCCGCGCGCCACGCACGAGGTCGCGAGCAGATCGCCGAAGTAGCCATCCTCGCAGGGCGAGCTCGGCGCCACGACCAGGACATCGCCCGGACGACACACCTCGAGCGCGACATGCAGCATCCAGTTGTCGCCCGGCGGCACCAGCACCGTGACGGCACTGCCGGCGAGCGTCGCCGGGCGGAAGATCGGCCGCATGTACGAGGCCATCAGACCGGTCCGGCCCTGGGCCTCATGCACCGTGGCAACGCCATAGTCGCCCAGCAGTTTCAGATCGGCCGGTCCCGGGCGTGGGATCTCGCGGACGACTACGTGCTTGCCGATGACAGTGCTCCCGGTTTGCCCCGTCGGTGCCGTGGCTGGCGCCGAACCTGCGCGGGCGGTGAAGAACGAGGGCAAATTATATCGGGCGCAATCCAGCCTCGCCATCGCAGCGGCCGGGCCGGACGGTCCGGCTGCGCCACCGCCGCTGCAACGCGCGGGCGGATTGGGTCGCTAGCGCCGCAGCGCCCGGCGTGCCCGCGGCTGCGAGGGCCGGCGCGGCGTCTTGGCGCCCTCGTCGGCCGCGGTCCATGCGCGTCCGGTCCGTTCCTCGATGTAGCGCCGGATCAGGCGCCGCACGACCTGCGACGGGGTTGCGTCCTCTTCGGCGCACAGGCGCACAAAGGCGGTCTTCTTGCGCGGATCGACCAGGATCGTCAGCCGCGCGGTGCGCTGTTCGAGGTTCATAGTGACATGGGATGATAATACAAGGGACATTCAAGTAACATTACGGTCGCCGTAATCCCTGGCTTCTTTCGAGCCGGAGGCTTCGCTTCGTGACCGCCGCGCTGCCCGCGCTCCACTCGCCGCTCGAGCTGTGTCTCGGCCTGCTGGCTGGCTGGGTGCTCGTCGGGCTGATCGGAGTGACGCGGCCGACCCGCGTCGGCCTGACCTGTGGCGTGCTCTATCCGGCCGGCGCCGTGATCGGTGCTGCGCTGGCGCTGGTCGCCGCGGCGAGTCTGGCGATGCCGCCGGAGCAGCGCGTGCTCGCACTCGGACTGCCGGATCTGCCGCTGCACGTGCGGCGCGATGCGCTCGCGAGCGTGTTCCTGCTGCTGCTGGGCGCGGCCTCGGTCGGGACCTCGCTGTTTTCGGCCGGCTATTTCCGGCGCGAGCAGGGCGCGCCGCCGGGGCTGATCGGGCTGCAGTATCACCTGTTTCTCGCCAGCATGGGCTTCGTGCTGCTGGCCGACGATGCCTACGGTTTCATGGTGGCCTGGGAGACGATGGCGCTGTCCTCGTATTTTCTGGTCACCACCGACCATCGCGTGGCCGAGATCCGCGAGGCCGGATTCATCTATCTGCTGATCGCGCATGTCGGTGCGCTGGCCATTCTGCTGAGTTTCGGTGTGCTGCAGGGCGGGAGCTGGCAATTCACGTTCGACGCGATGCGCGCGGCGCGCCTTTCCCCGGGCTGGTCGGCCGCTGCGTTCCTGCTCGCGATGTTCGGTTTCGGCGCCAAGGCCGGCTTGGTGCCGCTGCACGTGTGGTTGCCCGAAGCACATCCGGCGGCGCCGTCGCCGGTCTCGGCGCTGATGAGCGGCATCATGCTGAAGACGGCGCTGTACGGGATTCTGCGGGTTACGTTCGACCTGATCGGCAGCTCGCAGTGGTGGTGGGGACTGGTGCCGCTGGCCCTGGGACTGTTCAGCGCGGTCTACGGCGCGGTGTTCGCCGCCGTGCAGACCGACATGAAACGGCTGCTGGCGTACTCGTCGATCGAGAATATTGGCGTGCTGTTCAGCGGACTCGGCCTGGCGCTGGTATTCCAGGGCGTCGGCATGACCGCCGTGGCGACGCTGGCGCTGCTCGCGGTGCTCTACCACGCGCTCAATCACGCCTTCATGAAGAGCCTGCTGTTCCTCAGCACCGGCGCGGTGCTGCATGCCACCGGCAAGCGCCACATGGCGCACCTGGGCGGCCTGATCCACCGCATGCCCTGGGTCGCGTGGACCGCGCTGATCGGCGCGCTGGCACTCGCGGGCCTGCCGCCGCTCAACGGCTTCGTCTCCGAGTGGCTGCTGCTGCAGGCGTTCCTGTTCGCCCCTGAGGTGCCGCGCACGTTCGTCAACATGCTGCTGCCGATGGGGGCCGCGCTGCTGGTGCTGTCGGCGGCGCTCGCCGCCTACGTGATGGTGAAGTTCTTCGGCGTGGTGTTCCTCGGCACGCCGCGTGCCGCGGCGCTGCGCGAGGCGCATGACGCCGGGCCGATGCAACGCCTGGGCCTGGCGTGGCTTGCCGGCGGCTGCGTGCTGCTCGGGCTGCTGCCGGCGCAGATCCTGCCGGCGCTGCGCGAGGTGACCGCGGCATTGCATCTGGGCGATCGCGCTGCGCCAGCAGCCGCGTGGTGGAGCCTGGTACCGCTGGCCGCGCGCCAGGCCTCCTACTCGCCGCTGCTGTTCCTGGCCGCCGTCACGACCGTGGTGGGCCTGACGATTCTCGCGGTGCGCGGTTTCTATCACCAGCGCGTGCGGCGCGCGGCCGCGTGGGACTGCGGCAGCGGCGTTGTCAGCGCGCGCCTGCAGGACACGGCCGAAGGATTCGGCCAGCCGATCCGCCACATCTTCCAGCCGTTCTTCGCGATGCGGCGCGAACTGCCGACCGCGTTCGATCAGGTGCCGCGCTATCACGTGTGGATTGGCGATCATTGGTGGCACGGCGTGTATCTGCCGCTCGGGGCACTGGTGCGCCGGCTCGCCGACGCGATCGCCTGGGTGCAGCAGGGCCGCATTGCGGTGTATCTGCTCTACAGTTTCCTGACGTTGCTGCTGCTGCTGGCATTCGTGCTGTGAGCGTTCCGGCAGACAAGGCTGTCGCAATGAAGGCCATCGCATGAAGGCCATCGAGTGGTTCACCCAGGTGCTGGAGGTGCTGGCGGCGCTGGCGGCCGCGCCGCTGTTCGTCGGCTGGGTCAATCAATGCCGCGCGTGGCTGTCGAATCGCAGCGCCCCGAGTCTGCTGCAGCCGTACCGGGGCATCCGCAAGCTGTTCTACAAGGACGCGGTGCTGGCCACCAATGCCTCGGCGCTGTTCCGGATCGCCCCGTACGTGGTGTTTGGCACCATGGTGCTGGCGGCGGCGGTGATCCCGTCGATGGGCACGCGGCTGCCGTTCACCTCGGCAGCCGATGCGATCGCGCTGGTGGGGCTGCTGGCCACCGCGCGGGTATTCCTGTCGCTGGCAGCGATGGATGTCGGCACCGCCTTCGGCAGCCTGGGCGCGCGCCGCGAGATGATGGTCGGTTTTCTGGCCGAGCCGGCGCTGCTGATGGTGATCTTCGTCGCCTCGCTGATCTCGTCCACCACCGCGCTGCCCGCGATCACCGAGCAGCTCGCGACCCAGCGGCTCGGGCTCTACCCAAGCCTCGCCTTCACCGGCGTTGCCTTCACGATGGTGCTGCTGGCCGAGAACGCGCGCATTCCGGTGGACAATCCGGCAACCCATCTGGAGCTGACCATGATCCATGAGGCGACGCTGCTCGAATACTCGGCGCGTCACCTGGCGTTGATGGAATGGGCCGCCGCGCTCAAGCTGTTCAACTACGCCTGCATCGGATTTGCGCTGTTCCTGCCCTGGGGGGTGTCGGTGGGCGAGGGCCCGCTGCAGTTGATCGCCTCGGTGCCGATCCTGGCGGTGAAGCTGGCGCTGGCCGGGGGCGGCCTGGCGTTGATCGAGACGCTGTCGGCGAAGCTGCGCGTGTTTCGGGCGCCGGAATTCCTGGCAACGGCGTTCCTGCTGGCGGTGCTGGGTCTGCTGGTGCACCTGCTGCTGGGAGGCTAAAGCGTGAATGCGTTGTCAATGCAATTGCTCAATGCGCTGGCGGCCCTGTTGCTGCTGCTGTCGTTCGCGATGCTCTCGCAGCGGCGCATCGTCACGCTGGTCAACCTGCTGGCGCTGCAAGGGGCCGTGCTGTGCGCGGCGACGCTGCTGCTCGCCTGGCGTACCCACGAGGGGCACCTGTACCTGTCGGCGGCGCTGACACTGGCGCTGAAGGTGATCGTGCTGCCGCGCCTGCTGCAGCGGCTGATCCGTCGCCTCGACGTCTATTGGGATACCGAGCCGCTGCTGAACATTCCCGGCACCATGCTGGTCGGGCTGCTGGTGGTGGTGTTCGCCTTCGGCCTGGCGCAGCCGATCGCGGCGCTGGCGAGCACCGCGACGCGCAATGCCATCGGCATCGCTGTGGCGGTCATCCTGCTCGCGTTCCTGACCATGATCACGCGTCGCAAGGCAATGTCGCAGGTGGTCGGATTCCTGTCGATGGAAAACGGCCTGTTCTTCGGCGCCATGAGCGCCACCTATGGCATGCCGATGATCGTCGAGCTCGGCGTCGCGCTCGACGTGCTGGTCGCGATGCTGGTGCTCGGCGTGTTCTTCTTCCAGATCCGCGAGCAGTTCGACAGTCTCGACCTGCATAACTTCGAATCGTTGCGGGAGGAGAAGTAATGCCGTTCCTGCTGCTGCTCGGCACGCCGCTGATCGGTGCCGTGGTGCTCGGGGTGTGGGGAGGCCGGGCTCGCGCCCCGCAGATCAACATCGCCTTCAGCGCGGCCACCTTCCTGGCCGCCGCCGCGCTCGCGGCGCGCGTGATCGGCGAGGGCAATCTGATGGTTGCACGCGAGCAGTTCTTCATCGACCCGTTCAACGTATTCCTGGTCGCGCTGACGGCGTTCGTCGGCCTGACCACCGCGGTGTTTTCACGGCCCTACATGCGCGTTGAGATCGAGCACGGCCGCCTGACGCCGGGGCGGCTGCGGCTGTTCCACAGCATGTACCAGCTGTTCATGACGACCATGCTGGTGGCCTTGACCACCAACAACATGGGACTGCTGTGGGTCGCGATGGAGGCCGCCACGCTGTCAACGGTGCTGCTGGTGACGCTGTATCGCACGCCGGCGAGTCTGGAAGCGGGCTGGAAATACTTCATCCTGTGCGGTGTCGGCATCGCGCAGGCGCTGTTCGGTACCATCCTGCTGTATTTCGCCGCCGAGAAGCTGCTGGGCGCCTCGGGTGTGAACGCGCTGCTGTGGACGCACCTCAACGCGGTCAAGGGGGAGCTCGAGCCGGCCGTGCTCGGTCTGGCGTTCGTGTTCCTGCTGGTCGGATACGGCACCAAGGTCGGGCTGGCGCCACTGCACAACTGGCTGCCCGACGCGCATGCCGAGGGCCCGACGCCGATCTCCGCGGTGCTCTCGGGGCTGCTGCTCAATGTCGCGATCTATGCCGTGGTCCGCTGCAAGGTGCTGGTCGAGGGTTCGCTGCGCTCGAACCTGCCCTCGCACATGCTGATGGGCTTCGGCCTGCTGTCAGTGGTGCTGGCGGCATTCCTTCTATGGCGCCAGCGCGACATCAAGCGCCTGTTCGCCTACTCCTCGATCGAGCACATGGGCATCATCGCGTTCGCGTTCGGCATGGGCGGCCCGGTCGCGAACTTCGCCGCGCTGCTGCACATGACCGTGCACTCGCTGACCAAATCCGCGATCTTCTTCACCGTGGGCCACGCCGCTCAGAAAGCCGGCTCGCAGCTGATCGACCGCATCCGCGGGCTGATCGACACCAACCCCACCATCGGCTGGGGCCTGATGATGAGTTCGCTCGCGATCCTCGGCGTGCCGCCGTTCGGCGTGTTCGCGAGCGAGTTTCTGATCCTGACGACGGCGATGAAGCAGCAGCCGTGGGCGACGCCGGTGCTGCTGATGGCACTCGGGGTCGCATTCGCCGCGATCCTGAGCAAGGTGCAGCCGATGGTGTTCGGCGAGTCCTCGGGCCGCCGCCTGCCGCACCCGCCGGCGCTGCTGCCGGTGTTCGCGCATCTGGCGCTGGTGCTGATGCTCGGCCTGTTCATCCCGCCGTACCTGGCGCAGTGGTATCAGGCCGCCGCGCGGCTCATCGGAGGCCAGTGATGCCGCTCAAACGCTGGTTCGACCAGGCAGTCGCGGTGCCCGGGGCGCCGCAGGTGTACGGCTTGCGCGTGACGCCGGAGCACTGGCGCGAGGCGGCGGCGGCTGCAGCCGCGGGCGGCGGGCGACTGCTCTCGCTGTGGATCGACGGCGCGATCGGCGATGCGACCGACGGTGCCCGCAGCGTGGTGGCCGCGCTGGTGGCCGATCCGGGCGTGCTGCTGCTCGATCTGCCGCTCGGCGCCGGCCAGCGCCACGGCGGCGATCCGCGCAGCGCCGAGGCGGACTATCCCGGGCTGCAGGACCTGTTCCCGGTCGCGAGCCGATTGCAGCGCGCCGCGGCGGATCTGTCGGGCGCGGTGAGCAGCGACCCGGATACGCGGCCGTGGCTGCGCCATGGCGGCTGGCCCGCCGGTTTTCATCCGCTGCGCGATGCGCCGGTCCCCCCAGCGCCCACGGCCGCGCCGGACTACGCGTTCGTGCGTGTCGAGGGCGAGGGCGTGCACGAGATCGCCGTCGGTCCGGTGCACGCCGGCATCATCGAGCCGGGGCACTTCCGCTTCTCGGTGGTCGGCGAGAAGGTGCTGCGGCTGGAGCAGCGGCTCGGCTATGTGCACAAGGGCATCGAGCGACGATTCAGCGAACTGACGCTGTCCCAGGGGCATCGGCTCGCGGCGCGCATCTGCGGCGATTCGGCGGTGGCCTACTCCTGGGCTTATTGCCAGGCCGCCGAAGGGCTCGCTGCGATCGAGCCGCCGGCGCGCGCGCACTGGCTGCGCGCCCTGGCGCTCGAGCTCGAGCGCATCGCCAATCATCTGGGCGATCTTGGCGCGCTCGCCAACGATGCCGGCTTCGCGTTCGGCCTGGCGCAGTTCTCGCGGCTCAAGGAGCTGCTGCTGCGAGCCACCGAACAGGCATTGGGCCAGCGCTACCTGATGGATTTCATCGTGCCCGGAGGCACCCGCGGCGACCTGCGCGGCGCGGCGCCCGCGCTGCTGCTCGGCTGCATCGGACAGCTCAGCGCCGAAGCGCAGCGGCTGCGCGAGATTCTCGACGACCATGCCGGCGTACGCGATCGCTGGGTCGGCGCCGGGCTGGTGTCGCCGACGCTGGCGCGGCGCCTGGGACTGATCGGGCTGGCCGGTCGCGCGAGCGGCCAGGCCTACGATCTGCGCACCGACCTGCCGCACGCGCCGTACGATAAGCTGATGCCCAGGAAGAGCGTGCGAAGCGGCGGCGATGTCGCCGCGCGCGTCGGCGTGCGCTTCGACGAGTTGTTCGAGTCCTGCCGCCTGGTGCGCGAGATACTCGAGCGCGCGCCGGCAGGCGCGCACGCGGCTGCCTTTGTCGAACCGCTCGACGCGGGATTCGCTCTGGGGCTGATCGAGGGTTGGCGCGGTCCGGTGCTGATCGGGCTCGCAGCGGGTGAACGCGGCAGCATCCGTCGCTGCCACGCCCACGATCCATCGTGGCAGAACTGGCCGGTGCTGGAACACGCAATCATCGACAACATCGTCCCGGACTTCCCGCTGATCAACAAGTCCTTCAATCTCAGCTATAGCGGCCACGACCTGTAGCCATGTGGAAAACACTGCGACAGATCGCCGATATCGGCGTAGTGACTGAGCCGGCGCCGGCGCCCGACGAGGCGCTGCGGATCCGCGCTGCGCTGCGCTCGCGCATCCGCGAAGTGCTCGGTCGCGCGCTGTGTATCCGCGAGATCGATGCTGGCTCCTGCAATGGCTGCGAGCTTGAGATCCATGCGCTGAACAATCCGATCTACAACGTCGAGGCTCTGGGCATCCGCTTCGTCGCCAGTCCGCGCCACGCCGATCTGCTGCTGGTCACCGGACCGGTGGCAAAGAACATGGAAGCCGCACTGCGCCGGACCTACGAGGCGACGCCTGATCCGAAGCTGGTCGTGGCAGTGGGCGATTGCGGCTGCACCGGCGGCGTGTTCGGCGAGAGCTATGCGAGTCTCGGGCGCGTCGCCAACGTGATTCCGGTCGATGCAATCGCGCCCGGATGCCCGCCCAGTCCGAGTCGAATCCTGGCCGCGATCCTCACCGCGATTTCGACATCCCCGGCGCGCCGACCGGCCAGCTGACGGCGCTCGGTCAGCGATCGATCGTGACGCTGGCGCGCGCACTGGGCGCGCTGCTGCTGCCGGGAGGGTTGCTCAGCGCGACATAGAACTGGTTGGACCGGCTGCGCAGCGGGTTGGAGATGATCGGCACGTACACCGTGATCTTGTCCGTGCCGCTCGGAATCCGCTCGATGCGCCGGCCGAGCGGTGCGTAATCGACATCGGGCTGAGCCGAAGCCGCCTCGGTCCACCAGGTGAAGCTGACATCGCCATCGGTGCTGCCGAGGCGCCGCACCACGATATGCGCTGCTGGCTCGCCCAAGGCCACGTCGTAATTGGCGGCGGCAAATTCGACGCGCGGTGCGCCGTGCACCGCGGCCGGCGCGTTGGCGTTGTCGGTAAATGCGATCGCCGCCGGCGCGCCGATCGGGCTGGAGGTACGCGCGCCATGAGCTCGAGCGCCGGACAGCGCGGCCGGCTTCACCGGGTCGGCAGCCGCGGCCGGCATCACCGATAACGTCGGGGCCGGCGCGGCCGGTTGCGCAGGCAGCGCTTTCGTTGCTGCCGACGGGTTGCCCGACAATTCACGCCAGGCGTCGTCCCAGGTGCTCTGGACTCCCGCCAGCGCCTGATGCCAGTCGACATCGGCCTGGCGCTCGATCGCGAATCCGGCCAGGCTCAGGCTGAACAGCACCACGGCCGCGGCGGCGGCGCGTTGCGGCCACTGCCGTGGCGGTGGCGCGGCCGCCAGACGTGCCAGCGGCGGCAGGATCTCGGGGGAGTTGGCGGCTCCGAGCTGCTCGAGCCACTTCTCCATCGTCATGTTGCGCTGCTCTCGGCTCCACGCGAGGCCGCGCCGTAACGCGCGCCAGCTGTCGCCGTGCATGCCGGTCGGCCGGCGCGGGCGCAGGCGCCGTCCGCGGGCCACGAGCGAGGAGCGGAGATCGAACGGATGCCGGCCTGCCAGCAGTTGATAGGCGAGGCAAGCGAGCGCGTAGATATCGTCGCGCGGATCGGCGCACCAGCCCTGCAGCTGCTCGCAGCTGGCGTAGGCGGGGGTCGCCTGCCGGTAGTCGCCGCCGGGCGATAGTTCGGCGATCCACGGTTCGCCCGGCCGGACGATCCCGCTGCCGAAATCGAGCACCCGCACCTGCCCATCCCGGGTAATCATGATGTTGTGCGGCTTCAGATCAGCATGCACCACGCCGCGCGAATGCGCATGCGCGATGGCGGCACCGATGTCACGGATGATCGCCATCGCATAACGACGCGGCAGGCGCCCGCCGGCCCGGTTCAGCAGCTGGCTGAGCCGCTCGCCCTCGAGCAGCTCCATCGTGTAGAACGACGCATCGCCCTCGCGGTCGATGTCGTAGACGTTGACCACGTTGGGATGCGAGAGGCGCTGCGCGTTATGAAATTCGCGCCCGAGCGCGTCCAGGCTGCCCGGCCGCGACGGATGCGGCTGCACGATCTTGATCGCGACCAGACAGTCGGCGACACCGAGGCTGGTGCGATAGCGATCGCGCGCCTTGTAGACCGAAGCCATGCCTCCGCGGCCGATCAACTGCAGCAGTTCGTAGCGATCGCGCAGCACGGTGCCGATACCGATGGTCGTGTGGGCGGCCTCGGCCGCCTCGGACCGTCGCGCGGGCGCATCGGCCGCATCCGGCCTGCGTGCCGCCGGCGGCGGCGCCAGAGGCACTTCGGGCTTGCCAGGCGACGCGGCCGCGGCTGTCTCCGCGCTGGAGGACTTGGGTGCGGACTTGCTGGCCACGGCGGGCTGTGCGGATTGCCCGGGGATGCCGGACGCGCGTGGGCGCGGCGCGGGCTGGTCAGGCCGCGGCACGCGCGCAGGAGCGAGCTCCCGCGTGACGGATTCCTCGGAGTCGACGTCGTCCTCGTACGAGTATGCGTCCTCGTCCTCGAACTCGTCGGCTCGTTGCTTGGTGCCCATCGTTTGTTTGATGGTGGACTTGAGCATCTGGTACTGCGGCGCTGGCATGCGGCCGATGCGGTGGTAGCGTTCGATCAGCTCGAGCAGCCTCGCGGCCGACTCGGGCTCATCACGACTGAGCGCCGACACATGCCAGAGATACAGTTCCTCCTTGTAATGGCCGCTGAGGATCGAGCTTACGAGTGCGCGCAGCGCATCGTCGGCCTCGTCAACGCCGGCCTCATCGAGTTCTGCAGAGACAGACATGTCTCCGAGATTAGCGTTCTCGGCCCGCAGCCGATAACTGCGTCGCGCCGCGCTGCGGTGTCGGGAACATCCTACCCTGAGCGAAGAAACCGCTGCAGTTTAATCGATTGTCGCCTAATAGAACGACTGGATCGAGGCTGCTCAAAAGGCGCCGATTCGCGGCAACATCCGAGAATGATCAGGAGATTCAATTGGCTTCGTTCGATATCTCGATTTGGAGTTGCATCGTTGCCGGCGCGCTCGGCTTCGCCGGCGCGGCCGATGCACGCGGTGAGTTCTGCGGCGCAGTCCCGGCGCCGGGCTTCGATCAGCCACCGAATCAGGCACATGCCGGACATTACCTGAACCGGGTGTATGGCTATTCGGTCGCGATCCCTGCGGGGCTGCGCGCGTACACGCCGAGCGGGGGAGCGCAACGGGGCTTCGGCATCGTGCTGTCGTGGTCGCCGCGGGCGTACCTGAGTGTTGATGCTGCCTACGATGCCTACTACGACATCACGGCCGAAGGCGTGCACCGGCGCGATATCAACGCCATCCGGTTGCACGACATCGTGGTCAGCGATCGGGCTTCGGCCTATTCGCTGGTGCGGGTCGCCGGCATGCGCTACGTCACGCGGGTGCAATGCGCGGGTGATCCTCGGATCTTTATCCACGACGATGTGATCGTGATGCGCAACCGGGAAATCTATCGACTGCATCTGCAGAGCGTGCCCGAGCGCTACGACACCGATGTGCCGCTGCTCGACGCGATGCTGCATTCGTGGCGCTGGGAGGCGCTCCACTAAACTTATGTTAAATAAATACCCGGGGCCCGCGCTCCGAAGCCCCTCGCTCCGCCGCCGTTGCTATACGCGTCCGCCGTTTCTTTTCAAAGCGAGCCGCGTCCGTCAGTTCGCTGCGATCGATGGGCCGCGGGATTGCCTCGCGGCATCGTCCGTACGGTGCCCACGCCCGCGAGCAAACCTGCGAGCCCGCGGCCGGTCGGTGCAGTGTCGAATGCCTTTTCAACATATCGCTGCGCTTGCGGGGGTATAGTTGGCGACGGGGGATGACACATGCCTCTGCGATGCGCTGCAGACCACGGATGCGCGGCTGGGATCGAGGGACTGGGCACGGGGCGAGAATAAGATATGTTTTCCTGGTTCAGGCGACGACTGAAGGTCAACAAGATCCAACGTGAGGGCAACCGCGCCGGCGCGGTCGCGCATATTCACGTGACCAACCCGTGGCACGCGGTGGGGATCAGCACCGGCCTGTCGTGCTGCCAGGCCGCGGTCGCACTGCGGCACACGCGTTTCCTGTCGAGCCAGGCGCCGACACTGCCGCTGCAGGGTTGCATGCAGCCCAAAGCGTGCATGTGCAAATACAAGCATTTCAGCGATCGGCGCAGCGCCCCGCGACGCGCCACGGAAACCGAGATGTTTCAAAATGCGCTGTCACGGCATGCGTCGGCGACCCGCACACAGGAGCGGCGGGCGTTCAGGGGCCGACGTGCCACGGACGGGCATTGACTGACGGCGCGAGCGCGCACGATCTCATCTCAGATATCGCCTGCGAGGCGGCCAGACTCAACAGAATCAGCGCCGGCGCAGTCATCCATCCCGCTAGGAATTCAGCGGATTAGCTCTCGGCCGCGCAGCTGATGCCCATTCCCCGAGGCATTGCACTACTTGAGCATTCTCTAGCGAGTCGCTGACCCAAAATGGTGCGCTAACGGTGCAGTCCTGGCTGCAGATACGGGCAATGCTAGAGGTCAGGAAGATAAGGGAAAATTATTCGCGGCGTGCTAAGAACTTATTAAGAAATCGGATTATTTCAAGCGATTAGGCTTGGCTTCCGTCGAGCGCTGATCACAAGGCAATCGAGCTTTTGCGCAAAGCCGCAAATGCTGGCACATACCGTGCATTTCGGTCCCCGCACGGTTTCGCAATTTAAGATCGTTGTAATTTTACGACAGCCGGTGCCGTCGCGCCGGATGCACAGAACCCCCTGTCGCTTGCCGCGGCAGGACGCGATGGAAGGCGGCGGCGCTCCAAAGGCGACGTCGAGCTGGGGATTGATCTAATTCAAACAGGGAGGCGCACGAATGCGCATTTATCGGTCGAGAGTGGCAGTCATTTCGGTATCCATGTTGGCCCTGGCGGGCGTAGCGGTCGCAGACGAGGCTGCTCCGGCTGCTCCGGTTGCTCCGGCTGCGCCGGCGAAGCCAGCCGTACCGAGC
>JBIODC010000024.1:0-33591 GCA_044440135.1 Steroidobacterales bacterium
GGTGATGCGGATCGCGGTGGTGGCCGCTGATTTAACGCCCGGCGACGCCGATGGACTGCGCCGTTCGATGGCCGCCTGGAAACGCAGCGGAGTACTCGAACCCTACCGCGAACGCCTGCTGTCCGGTATGGCCAGGAATGGCTACCCGCCTGAATTCGCCGAGCAGATCTACAAGCAGATCCTGGGCTTCGGCGAATATGGTTTCCCCGAGTCCCACGCCGCCTCGTTCGCGCTGCTGACCTACATTTCCTCCTGGCTCAAGTGCCACGAGCCGGCAGCCTTCGCCGCGGCGCTGATCAACAGCCAGCCGATGGGCTTCTATTCTCCGGCGCAGATCACGCAGGATGCGCGCCGCAGCGGCGTCTCGGTGCTGCCGGTCGATGTGAGCATCAGCGATTGGGACTGCACGCTGGAGCCCCACGGCACCGCGCCGGAGGATCGGCCCGCGCTGCGGCTGGGATTGCGGCTGGTGCGCGGCCTGCCTCGTGCCGATGCCGAACGCATCGAGGCCGAGCGCGCGCAGCGCTGCTTCGCCAGCATCGATGAGCTGGCCGCGCGTGCGCAACTGTCGCGGCGCTCGATCCAGGCGCTGGCCGCCGCCGGCGCGCTCAGTGCCTTGAGCCCGCACCGCCATGACGCCAATTGGCAGGCGTTGGGCGTTGAACGGCTGCCGGGCCTGATCGCTAAGCTTTCGGCCCGTGAGCCCCCGGCAGCGCTGCCGGCACCGACCGAAAGCCAGAATATCCTCGCCGATTACCGGCATCTGGGCCTGACCACCGGCCGTCATCCGCTGGCGCTGCTGCGCCCGGACCTGACGCGCAAGGGATTTCGCAGCAGCAGCGATCTGCAGCAGCTCGCCGATGGCAGCCGCGTGCGGGTCGGAGGCCTGGTGACGCACATGCAGCAGCCGGCGACCGCCTCGGGCGTGGTGTTCGCGTCGCTGGAAGATGAGACCGGCATCGTCAATATCATCCTGTGGCCGAAGGTATTCGCGGCACAGCGCCGCTGCGCGCTCGAATCGAGCCTGCTGGTGGTCGAAGGCACACTGCAACGGCGCGATCGTGTCGCGCATGTGATCGCGCGGCGTCTGCACAACGGCTCGGCGTGGCTGGGAGGATTGCGCCGCGACTCGCGCGACTTTCACTGAGTCCCGACGATACGAGTGAGCGGCATCGCCTCGGCATGATGATGCGGTCGGAACAATCGCCATTGCTCCGCCAGCAGCACGAACATCAGGCTCGACAGGCCGCAGGCGAACGCGCCGGTGACCAGCGGCCCGGTCGAGCCGTTGAAGCGCCGGCCGATCAGCGCGCCGACCACCGCGCCGCCAAAGGTGCTGATGAATCCCTGCAGCGAGGCGCCGATGCCCGCCACCGCGCCGAGCGGCTCCATGGCCATGGCACCGAAATTCGATGCCGTCAGGCCGACGCAGGCCATGGTCGCCGACTGCAGCGCCACGAAGGTCCACAGGCGCTCGAAGCCGAGCGCGACGATCAGCAGGTGCAAGCCGGTGATCGCAATGAACACCAGCAGGCCGAGCTGCGAGATGATGCGCATCCCGACCCGCTCCACGATCCTGGAATTCAGGAATGCGGTGACGCCCATGGACGAGGCACACAGCGCAAACATCGTCGGCATCAGGCCGGGGCGGTGAAACACATCCTCGAAGATCTGCTGCACCATCGCGACATAGGCCAGGATCGAGCCAAACATGACCGTCACCGCCAGCGTGTAGCACAGCGAGCTGCGATTGCCGAGCACCAGCGCGGTCGCATGCTCGATGTGATCCCGCGTCAGCGTCATGCGGTATTCGGGGTGCAGAGTCTCGGGCAGCCGCAGCAGCACCCACAGGAACACGGTGGCGGCGAAGACGCCGAAGATCAGGAAGATGGAGCGCCATGGGGCCAGCCACAGGATCAGCTGGCCGAGACTGGGCGCCAGCACCGGCACCATCAGGAACACGATGAACGTCAACGACATGACCCGTGCCATGTGGCGCCCGGAGTAGAGATCACGGATCACCGATCGGGCCACGACCATGCTGGCGGCGGCCAGACCGTGCGCGAATCGCCAGGCCAGCAGCGTCGGGAAGCTGGTCGACAGGCCGGTCAGCACCGCGGCGACCGCATATACCCCAAGGCCCGTGAGCAGCACCGCGCGCCGCCCAAAGCGGTCGGACAGCAGTCCCCAGAACAGCTGACCGCAGCCGACCCCGGCCAGGTAGACGGTCACGATCCATTGGCTGCGGTTCTCGTTAACCAGGCCTAGCGCCGCGGCGATGATCGGCAGCGCCGGCAGCATGGTGTCCACCGCGAGCGCCTGCGTCGCCATCAGCGCGGCCGCCATCGCGACGAATTCTCCAAATCCGATAGCCTTCGGGTGCGGACCCGAGAACTGCGATTGCATGGCCAAGCCCTCTCGCGGCGGCAGCGGAAGGCTCCGGACGCGGATCAATGCCCTGGGGAGGCATCATCCTACCTGAAAGGCGTCGTGGACTTTGGGGCCGGAGGCCCCGGTATTGCCTGCATCGTCGAGCGCGGACCGTCGCGGCGCGGCGCGCGACCGTCGCGCGGCAGGGTCGCCAGCTAAGGCCCGAGGGCGTGGCGCAGAGCCGCGAGCTCTTCGGCCGACTCCGCTACCAGCGTCTGGCAGATCTCGACATCGAGGCCGAGGTGCGCCGCGGCCTTGCGATTGGCGAGCCGGTCGCGGATCAGGTCCGGCGAGTCCTTGCACATCGACAGCATGTCGGCGATTTCGAGCACGTCGGCGAGCACCGCACTGGGGCCGCGCAGGTCGCGCTCGCTGTCCTCATAGCAGTGAACCGCGTTGACGACGTCGTCGGACATGGACCAGCTCTCGAGCAAGGCCTTGGCGATGTTGCCGTGCCAGTCCCGCACGATGCGCTGATACATGGTCTGGTCGCCGAACAGCGCCTGGTGCCGCATCGAGTGCGTGAGGATATAGAGCTTGCCGACGCCGTGCACCAGGCCGGTGAGCATCGCCGTGTCGGCACTGACCTTGTTCGCGCGACGGGCCAGCACGAAGCACAACGATGCCACCAGCACGCTGTGCTGCCAGAGCACGTTGAGGTGACGCTCGATGCCGGCGAATGCCTTGGCGCGGCGCAGCTGCGCCATCGCAAAGCCGACTGCGGCCGAGCGCAGCGCGTCGAATCCGAGGCGGGTGACGGCGGCGCGCAGTTCCGTGACCGGCTTGCCGCCGGGGTTGAGTGCTGCGGAGTTCGCCATCGCCAGCACGCGGGTTGCGAGCACCGGCTCGGCGCCCAGCACCCGCACGACGCGTTCCGCATTCGAGTCCTCCTGCGACAGCACCTTCTGCACCCGCAGGGCGACCTCGGGGAAGCTCGGCAGCTCGATGGTGCTGGACGACAGTTCGGTCGCGAGCTCGCGCACGAATTCGAACGCGTCCATGCTGGCGTCGCGCTGCATGGTGGGGGTCGGCGCCGGAGGATTCTGCGCGGCCGTCATAGCTTGGTCCCGCGGACGCCAGTCCTAGAACTCGCTCCAATCGTTGGCCGAGGCCGCGCCGGCGGCAGATTTCTTGGTGGCCGCCGCTGGCGCAGCTTTCGACCACGGCCGCGCCCCGGCCCGGCGTTCACCGCCCGCCGGCGGCGCGCTCTTCCTGGGGGCGGCATCCGCTGCTTTCGGCGCGCTCGGCGCGCTCGGCGTGCTGGCCGCCCGCGGCGCCGCAATGAATTCAGCCCCGGCCGGCGCGCTGGTGTAGCCGGCCGTCAGCTTGAAGAAAGCCGTCAGCTGCGACAGCCGCGCGGCCTGATCGTTCATCGACGCGGCCGCGGCGCTGGCCTGCTCCACCATCGCGGCATTCTGCTGCGTGCTCTCGTCCATCTGCAACACGGCGCGGCTGATCTCTTCGGCGCTCGATGCCTGTTCCTGGCTGGCGTTCGAAATCTCACCGACCACGTCGCTGACCTTCTTGACCGAAGCCACGATGTCGCCGAGGTGCTGGCCGGACTCGCTCACCAGGCGGCTGCCTTCGCCGACCTTGGCCACGCTGTCATGGATCAGATCCTTGATCTCTTTTGCCGCCGAGGCGCTGCGCTGCGCGAGGCTGCGCACCTCGCTGGCGACGACCGCGAATCCGCGCCCCTGATCGCCGGCGCGTGCCGCTTCCACCGCGGCGTTGAGCGCCAGCAGGTTGGTCTGGAATGCAATCTCATCGATTACCGAGATGATGTCGGCGATCTTCTTGCTGGCGGTGTCGATCGCGCCCATCGCGCCGACCGCCTGCTCCACGATCGACCCACCCTGTTCTGCCTGGTCCCGTGCCGCCTGCGCCAGCTTGTTGGCGAGTTTGGCATTGTCCGCGTTCTGCTTGACCGTGGAGGTCATCGCTTCCATTGAAGAAGCCGTTTCCTCGAGGTTGGCGGCCTGCTGCTCGGTACGCGCGGACAGGTCCGATGTCCCGGCGGCAATCTGGCGCGCCGCGGTCGCGACCATCAGCGAACTCTCCTTGACACCGCTCAGGACGCCGGTGAGCTTGCTCTGCATGATGTGCAGCGCACGCATGGTGCGCGCGAGCTCGTCGCTGCCCTGCACGGTAATCTCCTGGGTGTAGTCGCCCTCGGCGAGGCGCGAAACCACCGTCACCGTTTCGTTCATGCCGCTGACCGTGGTCCAGATTACGATACCGAAACAGCCGGCACCGACCAGCAGTGCAGCCACCACCAGCAGCAGCATCACGTTGCGCGTGCGGCGCAGGCGGTCGGACACGGACTGCACCCGCTGCTGCGCCGCCTGTTGCATCGAGGCGTGAAAGCCCCCGATCGCCACCGTCACCTGCGCGGTATTCTTGACCACATCCTCGAGCCCATCACTGGTGCCGCCGGCAACGCTCTGCCTGACGTATTTGCCGAACGCCTCGAATTCGCTCCTGACCTGCTGCATCGATTGCTCGGCGCCGGCTGGCATGGCCTGGCCCGCGGCGGCGCCCTCGCCCGCATGACGGATGTCGGCCTCGATCGACTCGAGCGCGTGCTGCGCCAGTACCTCGGTGCGGGCGATCTCCTGCACATCGGCCGGGGTCGCCTTGCCGGCTACGCCGACGGCGGCGGCATGCGAGCGCATTTCCGTCAGATAACTCTCATAGCCCGGGATCTGCACCATCGCGGCATTGATGATGAAGTACGCCGCCGGATCGCTGTCGAGCGCCAGACCCGAGGTGCTCCAGATGTAGTCGCGGTAGTCGAGAATCTTCTGCCGCAGCGCGTCGTGCAGGCGCAGCACGTCGGCCGACGATGACGGCCGGGTCGCGGCGAGGGCATTCCAGGCACTCTTGACGTCGTTCCAGCGTCGCGCGTCTTCACCGGCGGGCGCTCCGTAGTCATCGTTGCTGGCATCCTGCTGGCTCACCGCGCGCGCTACCTCGGCGCTGGCGGCTTGCAACCTGTCGGAAACACCGGCGCCGGCGGCCGCTGCCGTGCTCCAGACCTCGTGCATGCCGAGCGGCAGCAACATCGCCTCGAGGCTCTGGTAGCGGTGCAATCCCGACAGCTCGCGCCGGGCGATGTTGATGTCCTTCTGCTCTCCCGAAAGAAACAACATGGCCAGCGCGATCATTGGCACCAGCGCGACGATCGCGACCACCACCAGCTTGGTGGAGAAGTTGAGGTTGCGGATCCAACGGGTCATGAGAGCATCTCCAGCTAATAATCGGTCGCTGTTCGCATGCGAACTGCGTCACATTGCTGCGGCGCGCCTTCGGTGCCTAAAGTGGCGATTGCCATGGAACTTTCGGCCGCGCCGCGTAAAACTTAATGCCGCGCCCGGCCATTTGTTCAGCTTCCGGCTGCACGTCTCTGTTCCCGGGAAACGCTCGCCGTCATGAGCGCGGCCGCGATCTGCTCGATCGGCAGCACGCGTTCGACCGCCCCGAGGGCCACCGAGGCGCCCGGCATCCCCCAGACCACGCTGGTCTTCTCATCCTGGGCAATCGTGAGCGAGCCCTTGTCGCGCATCGCCTTCAATCCGCGGGCACCATCGGCTCCCATGCCGGTAAGAATGACCCCGACCGCGTTCTGGCCGACCTGCTCAGCCACCGAGTGGAACAGCACATCCACGCTGGGCCGATGGCGGTTGACGTGCGCGTCGTCGCATAGGCGGCAGCGATAGCGCGCGCCGTCGAGCTCCACGGTCAGATGCTGGTCGCCCGGAGCGATATAGGCGTGCCCCGGCAGGATCAACGCACCGTCCTCGGCCTGCGCGACCGTCAGCTGCGAGCAGGCGTTGAGCCGCGCGGCAAACGGTGCGCTGAAAGCCCGCGGAATGTGCTGGGTGATCACGGTGCCGGGGGCATCGGGCGGCAGCTGCTCGAGCACCTGGCGGATCGCCTCGGTGCCACCGGTCGAGGCACCGATCGCCACGATCTGGTCGGTGGTGCGAAAGCCGAGGTTGGAGCGCACCTTGGGCGCCGACGCGGCCGGATGCGCGGGCGGCGGGCGCGACAGCAACGGTCGCACCTGCGCCACAGCCGCCAGTTTGACCTTGCCGATCAGCTCGGCCGCGTAGGCCTCGAGCGCATGGGCGACGTCGACCTTGGGTTTGGTGACGAAGTCGATGGCGCCCAGTTCCAGCGCTGCCAGCGTCACGTCCGCACCGCGTTCGGTCAACGATGAGCACATGACGACCGGCATCGGCCGCAGCCGCATCAGATTGCGCAGGAACTGCAATCCATCCATGCGCGGCATCTCGACATCGAGCGTCAGCACGTCCGGGTTGAGCGCCTTGATCATCGCGCGCGCCACGAATGCGTCGGGGGAGGTCCCCACGACATGCAGCGAGGCGTCGGCCCCGAGGATCTTGGTAAGCACCGCGCGCACCAGTGCGGAATCGTCAATGATCAGCACCTTGATGCGCTTGTTTGAGTCGGCGTCGCAGTCCATGACTTCCTTCCCCATCATTCGCATTGATTAGAAAAGCTCGATCTCGCCGCCCACCGGTGCGCGGTCGATGTCGCGCATGTAGCGCGTCTCGTCCATGACCACATGGTGGGCGCTGCGCGCCAGGCGCTTGACCTGGGCGCTGCCGGTCGCCGGGTCGTACAGCACCTTGCGTGGATGCACGTCGCCCAGATCCTCGCCGACTACCCTGAAGCCCTCGGCCTTGACGTATTCCTTGACGAAGCGGATGTTGCGCGCCCCGACATCGGTCAGCATATCCAGCACCTTGCCGCCTCCAACCAGCTTGACCTCCAGATCGGCGCGGCGGGCGCCGCGCTTGAGGATCTCGTTGATCAGCCGCTCCATCGCGACATTGCCGAACCGGGTCGAGGCGCTCGCGGTGTTGCCCCAGGCGCCGGTGCCTTCGGAGCGGTCCACCGGCAGCATGAAATGATTCATGCCGCCGATACCGAGGCGACCGTCACGAATGCAGGCCGAAACGCAGGAACCGAGCACCGTGCCGATCACCTCGCCGTCGGTGGCGACGTAGTAATCACCCGGGTGCAGGGTCGCGATCACGGCGTTGATGCGCGCATCGAACCGGCGCTGGATATGATCGAACTGCCCGGCTGAAGTCGGGCTGGCCGGCGGCGCGCTGTCCGGCGGCGGGCTGTCCGGCGGCGGGCTGTCCGGCGGCGGGCTGTCCGACCGCGGGCTGCTGCTGCGCGTGCGGGAGCGGGCCGGGGGGCTCATCAGGCCATCCTGCAGTGGATGGTGTCGCCTACCAGCCGGTACTGCTTGCTGACCTGCAGCAGCGACTCGGAGTGCCCGAGAATCAGGTGATCGCCCGGGCGTTGCAGGGCGGCCATCCGACCGACGATCTGGCGTTGCGTGTCGCGATCGAAGTAAATCATTACATTGCGGCAGAAGATCACGTCGATCGGTCCCTGCATCGGCCAGTCATCCATCAGATTGAGCGGTTTGAAACTGATCAACCGCTTGAGCTCATCGCGCACCATGAAGGTCTGGCCGTCCGGGGCGCGTTCGAACCAGCGCTGCACGCGGCCGCTGTCCATCTTTTCCACCCGTTCGCTGCCATACACGCCGGCATGGGCGTGGCTCAGCACATTGGTGTCGATGTCGGTCGCCAGGATGCGGACATCCCGGTCGCGCAGATCCGCCATGTTCTCGAGCATCGCCATCGCGATCGAATACGGTTCCTCCCCGGTCGAGCAACCTGCGGACCAGATGCGCAGGCGCGCTGCGCTGCCGTGGCCGCGCTCGAGCGCCGGCAGCAGCAGCTGCGCCAGGTAATCGAAGTGATGGCTTTCCCGAAAGAAGGACGTGAGATTGGTGGTAATGGCATTGCAGAAGTGCTGCAGCTCGTCGGCACCGCCGGCTTCGATCAGCTGCAGATAGCTGCCGAAATCGCGCAGCCCGAGCGCGCGCAGCCGCCGGCTCAGGCGCCCATAGACCAGTTCACGCTTGGATTCGGCGAGCGCAATGCCCAGACGGTCGCGCACCAGGCAACGGATGCGCTGAAAGTCCTGGTCGGACATGTCGTATTCGCGCAGCAGCGCGTGATCGCGAAGCAGCGCGGTGTCGGCCGCTCCGGCCATGGCTGGTTGTCCCCCGGCCCCGTGGTCGGGCCTAGAAAACTTCAAGTTCGCCTGGGGCGGCGGCCGCCCGCAGACCGGTCAGGGCCTTGAGCATCTGGTCCGCGCTCAGGCCGCGCATCATGAAGTCGAACAGTACCCGCTCCTCGACCATGCTGTAGCGGGAACGAACCTGGTCGAGCATCGCGTTCCAGTCGGATCGCGCCGGGTCCATCGCCGTGACCGTCGAGTCGGATGGGATCGCCAGCCCGTCGCGCACATGGGTCAGGCGCTGGATCAGCTTGTCGTAGAACTGCAGTGACACGATCGTCGCCTGCACGTGGGCATCGAGCTGCCCGATGAGATTACGGATGCGCTCGCGCGCCTGCTGCAACTCGGCGGCATCGGTGGACTCGAGCGCCTGCAACTGCACCCCGAGCTCGCGCGCGTCGCTGGCCACCGCCGTCACGGCGACGGCGAGCTTGTCCACGCGCGAATCACTCTCACGGATCGCCGCATCGAGTTGCGCCGCTCCGAGCTCCAGGAATCGGCGCAGCTCCGCGGCCATCCTGACGGTGGCGCTGGATTCGGGCTGCTCGGCAGCCGCGGTTACGGCACGTCCCGGTTTGTCCGCCAGGCTCATGGCAATATCTCCGCTGCCCCGGACAGATGTTCGGCCAGACCGAGCGCGAGCGCGGCGCCGCTGCTCAGGCTCGCGGCACCGCGCAGCCGCAACTTCAGGCCGCGGCGGTGCGCGGCCGCGGCCGCCGCCAGCAGCAATTGCAGGCCGGCGGTATCAATGCTCTGGAGCTGGTGTGCATCCACTTCAGCCGACCCGGCCGCAAACAGGGCCTTGAGCTGCGCGGCACACTCGCTGACCTCGCGAATCGAAAGTGACGCGCCCAGCGGCAGCCGCGCGCAGGTACTCGCCGCAGCGGCAACCGTACTGCCCGCGCCGGCCACACCGGCCGCGCCGACCGCAGCGGCGGCCGGCCCGCTCGAGCCGACCTCGACGCCGGCCGCGGTGCTGGCCGCGACGACTGGCCGCGGCGCCGACCCGCGGGCCGAAGCCCGGGGCTGCCGCTTCGCCGACTTCGCTGCATTCTTGTGCTTTTGCGCCATACGTACGCCCGTCACGCCGCTTGCGGTGCATTCGCTGGATCGGCCAGCGTGCACGTGATCAACTTCACCACGTCGAGCAGCACCAGCATGCCATCGCCGACCATGGCCAATCCGCGCACCAGTTCGGCGTCGATCACCGGGCCGACTTCCGGCGGCGGGCGCAGGTCCTCGGCGCTGATGTTGCAGACCTCACAGACCGCATCGACCACGATTCCCGCGGTCAATTCGCCGCGCGCGGTGTCGACCTTGACCACGATCACGACCGTGGTGCGTCCGTACTCGGTCTCGCCCAGGCCAAACCGGCGCCGCAGGTCCAGGATCGGTACCACGGCCCCGCGCAGGTTGATGACGCCCTGTACATGCTCGGGCGAATGCGGCAGGCGCGTCGGCTTCTCCCACCCCTTGATTTCCTGCACGCGCAGGATTTCGACGCCATAAGTCTGGCCCGCGAGCTGGAAAGTGAGGTACTGATCCGCGTTGGCGGGAATGATCGGCTTCTGGGTCGCTTTCGCGGCGCTGACTTCCATCGTTGCGTCCTTAGCTGCGCACGGCCGACTGGTTTCCCAGCACGCGTTCGAGCGTCGCCAGCAACTGGTCGGGGTTGAAAGGCTTGACCATCCAGCCCGTCGCCCCCGCCTGTTTGCCCTGGATCTTGCGATCGGGGCTCGATTCGGTAGTCAACAGCAACAACGGCGTCAAGTGATAGTTCGGCAGCGTCCGTAATTGCGCGATCAGCGTGATGCCATCCATGCGCGGCATGTTCACGTCCGTCAGCACCAGGTCGACCCGGTGCTTGCGCGCGTATTCGAGCGCTTCATCGCCGTCGGAGGCTTCGATGACCTCGTAGCCCGCCGCGCGCAGCGTCACGCCGACCATCTGTCGCATGGACGCCGAATCGTCGACTGCGAGAATTGTCTTAGACATTTACTGATGCTCCAACCGTCATTACGTCAAATCCGGGCAGCCCGCCCGGGAACCCGCAGTCTGGGGCCGATAGCCGATGTATCGGCGAACGACGGCGATGATTAAACCCTGCTTGGGGATCAGTCCCCGGAATGCGTCCCGATTCACAGTCTCGCCGTGATCCGGGCACTTCAGGCTGCCACGCGCTCGGACACGGAGCGGGTCAGTCCCGCAATATCGAGAATCAGCGCGACCGAGCCGTCGCCGAGGATGGTCGCCCCGGCAATGCCATCGACGTGGCCGTAGTTCGCCTCCAGCGTCTTGACCACGACCTGCTGCTGGCCGAGCAGCTCATCGACACACAGGCCGACCCGCCGGCCGTCGCCTTCGACCACCATGATCAGACCCTCGTCGGGATCGCGCGCCCGCTGCGCGCGCGCCCCGAACACGTTCTGCAGTCGCACCACCGGCAGGTACTCGCCGCGAAATGACAGGACTTCGCCACGACCGACCACCTGCTTGACCGAGGCGGCGCGCATCTGCAGCGACTCGACGATCGCCCCGAGCGGCACGATGTAGGACTCGTCGCCGACCGCCACGGTCTGGCCATCGACGATCGCCAGCGTCAGCGGCAGGGTAATGATGAAGCGCGATCCTTTGCCGGCCTCGGAACGGACCTCGATGCTGCCGCCGAGCTCGTCGACGTTGCGCTTGACGACGTCCATGCCGACACCGCGACCGGAAATATCGGTGGCCTGGTCGTTGGTGGAGAAGCCCGCCAGGAAGATCAGGTTGCACACCGCCTCGTCGGACGGCTGCTCGTCGGGGCCGATCAGGCCGCGCTCGCGCGCCTTGATCAGAATGCGTTCGCGCTTGAGCCCGCCACCGTCGTCGCTGACCTCGATCGAGATGTTGCTGCCGCGATGATAGGCGTGCAGATGCACGGTGCCGCGCGGATCCTTGCCGCTCGCCTGGCGCTGCTCCTGCGACTCGATGCCGTGATCGATGCAGTTGCGCACCAGGTGCACCAGCGGGTCGCCGATCTTTTCGAGCACGGTCTTGTCGAGCTCGGTCTCACCGCCGGTCATCTTGAGCTCGACCTGCTTGCCGAGGCGCTGGCTCAGATCGCGCACCATGCGCGGAAAGCGGCTGAATACGAAACTGATCGGCACCATGCGCACGCGCATGACGCTCTCCTGCAGCTCGCGCACATTGCGCTCGAGCTGCGCCAGGCCGGTGCGCAGCCGCTCACCGACCGCGCCGTCGAGCAGTTCGCCGAACTGCCCGAGCATCGATTGCGTAATGACCAGTTCGCCGACGCTGTTCATCAGGTCATCGATCTTCTCGATGTTGACGCGGATCGAACTGGCGTCGCCGCTCTTGGCCGCATCACCGCCCTTGGCCTGGCGCGCCTCGGTCTCCTCGGCATGCGGGGCAGTGGTCGGGCGCTCGCGCGGCGCCGCGCCAGCCGCGACCGCGGGAGCCGCGGCGGCGCCGGTCGTGACGGTGGCCGGATTGGTGGCAGCGGTAGCGGTGCGGGCAGCCGCTGCCGCCGTGGCCGCGCTCGCGGGCTCGCCCGCAGCGCTCGCGCCCGGCTCCGCCTCGAGTGCCTTGATCTCGAGCACGCAATCGCCCTCGGCCCAGTCGAACACTTCGACGATCGACTGGCGCGCCGCTTCGGTGCGCAGCCGCAGCATCCAGGCCAGGTAGCAGTTTTCCGGGTCGAGTTCCTCGAACGTCGGCAGTGCCGAGACGTCGGCGGTCACCTGCAGATCGCCCAGGTCGCGCAGCTCGCGAAACATGCGCAGCGGATCATTGCCACGGGCCAGCAGATGCAGGAACGGCCGGAAGCTGATCTGATAGAGCGTGCCGCGCGCCGGCTCGGCGGCGGCCACCGCCGCTGCGGCGGCAACGGCCGCCGGCGCTGGCGCAGGCGCTGGCGCTGCAGCAGCGGCCGGCGCAGCGCCCGTGCCCTTCTGCACCACGGCCAGCTCGAGGTCGAACTGCAGATCGGCGACGCGCTGCGCGTCCAGCGGTTGCTTGGCCTGCTGGGCGCGCAGCATCTCGCGCATCACATCGACCGAGCGCAGCAGCAGGTCCGACAGCGCCGCCGTCACCTTCATGCGCTGGCCGCGCAGCTCGTCGAGCAGAGTCTCCAGCGTATGAGTAAACGAGGTGATCTCGGTAAAGCCGAACATCGCCGCGCCACCCTTGACCGAGTGGGCCACGCGAAAGATCGTATTGATCAGGTCGGGATCGGGGGCGCCCAGGTCCAGGTGCAGCAACGCCTCTTCCATCTGTTCGATGGCCTCGAAGCTCTCCTCGTAGAACGGCTCCTGGAATTGTGTCAGGTCGATGCTCATGCGTTACATCCCAAGGTCCGATAGCAACGCGTCGACGTCCTGCTGACCGCTGACGGCATGACCATGGCTGACGCCGGGCACGACCGGTCCGTGGCCGCGCGATACGCTGGCACTACTGACGGGCTGCGCCGGGTCCGCCGGCCCGGCGATGCGCACCAGCTCTCCCAGCGCCTCTTCCAGTTCACTGACCAGCGTCATGACACCGCGGATGATCTGTCCGCTCAGATCCTGATAGCCCTGGGCCAGCAGAACCTCGCCAAGGTTGCTGCGCACCGCGGCCATGCTGACCCGCGCGCGTTTCAGGAATGCCATGATCTGTGGCTCGAGCGCTGGCGCTGATCCGCCGGCCTCGTGCAGAGCGAGCAGTCGCTCGGCCTCCCCGGCCATCTGATCGGCCAGCGGACCGCAGCGCTCGACCAGATCCATGGTGCGGTGCGCGGCATCGTCGGTCAGCCGCAACACATGGGCCAGGCGGTGGCGCGCATCCGGAACCTGCCGTTGGGCCAGATCGATCAGCTTGGAGTCGATCCGGAAGCGATCAAGCGCGGTCTGCAGGTCGGTCGCGACCCGACGCACCTGCATCGTGACTTGGGCGCCACGGGCCTGGTCAAAGCCGGCCAGCGCGGCGTCGAAGCCGTCGGCGTCGCCGGCCTCCAGCGCGCGCGACATGGCGGTGAGCCATGGGGCGTACTCATTCTTCTTCTGCGTCGGTGCGGCCATCAGCATTCACGCTGCCGCCCGAGCTGCGAGGATCTTGTCGATCTTTTCCTTCAGGATCGCCGCGGTGAAGGGCTTGATGACATAGCCGCTGACGCCCGCTTGCGCCGCCTCGACGATCTGCTCGCGCTTGGCTTCCGCGGTGAGCATCAACACCGGCATCTTGCTCAGGCGCGCGTCGGCGCGCACCTGCTTCAGCAGGTCCAGACCCGGCATGCCGGGCATGTTCCAGTCGGTGATCAGGAAATCGAAATTGCCTTCTTTCAGCAGCGGCAACGCCGTGTTGCCATCGTCAGCCTCGGTGACGTTGGCGTACCCGAGGTCGTGAAGGAGATTTTTGATGATACGGCGCATCGTTGAGAAATCGTCGACCACGAGAAAGTTCAAATTCTGCTGCACTCGCGCTACTCCAATACGTCGCCGTCGGATGCGACTCTCTTTATCGACTTGGACTCCGCCATTCTTGAGCAAAGTCGCGACGCCCGCGCTCCGACTTGGAGCCGTCGCGACGCGGTTCACATATTGTGTCGGGGAGGGTTGCCAGCGGCGTGCGCTCGAGCGGCACCGCGGCAATCTGTTGCCGGTGTCACACACGCCCGGCGTTGGGGCCGACTGACTTGCTGCTGTGCACACTCGACCGGCCCATGGTCAGTGCGCCGCATTCGTCGCCGCGCGGCGAGCCGGCTCGTTGGCCGCCGCGGCCGCTGCGGCCGGCTTCAGGTCCGCGCCGACAGATGCGGCCAGGCGGCACGCAGATACAGGCCCATCGAAATCAGCGTCAGTGCCGCGGCGATCACCGTCAGCCAGATGCCGATCTGATAGATCGGCAGCCCCAGCAGATCGGCGCGGAACAGCAGCATCGACAGTCCGACCATCTGCAGGATGGTCTTGTACTTGCCGATGCGCGACACCGCGACCGCGGTGCGCTGACCGATGCCAGCCATCCACTCGCGCAGCGCCGAGATCGCAATCTCCCGGCCGATGATCACGATTGCCGTCAGCACGATGATCGCGCGCGGATCGGCGCTGACGATCAGCACCAGCGCGGCCGCGACGATCAATTTATCGGCCACCGGATCGAGAAATGCACCCAGGCGCGTGGTCTGTCCCAGCCGTCGCGCCAGATAGCCATCGAGCGAATCGGTGATCGCGGCCGCGGCGAACAGCAGACCGGCGATCGGATATGCCAGGCTCCAGTGATTCCTGGCGCCGAACAGGAACAGCAGCACCACCAGCGGAATCGCCAGAATGCGCAGCCAGGTCAGGATATTGGGCAGGTTCCAGATCATCAGGCCCCCGGGTGCAGATGATCATAGAGCGAACGCGCCATCGCGGCGCCGACGCCGGCGACTTTTCCCAGGTCCGCGACGCCGGCACGCATCACCCCCTGCAGACCGCCGAAATGCGTCAACAGCGCCCGGCGGCGCGCCGGACCCAAGCCCGGGATGGTCTCGAGGATCGACTCGCGGTAGCGGCGCGCGCGCCGCCGCCGATGCCCGGTGATCGCGAACCGGTGCGCCTCGTCGCGCACGCGCTGCACAAAGTGCAGTGCGGCGCTGTCGGCCTCCAACACGATCGGGATCGGCTCTCCGGGCCGAAACAGCCGCTCCTGGCCGGGCCGCCGGTCGGCACCCTTGGCGATGCCGACCACCGCCAGACCCTCGCAGCCGGCCTCCGCCAGCGCGCTGACCGCGGCGTCCACCTGGCCGGCACCGCCGTCGATCAGCAGCAGATCGGGCCGTGGCCGCTCGCCGCTGACGATGCGGATCGCATGGCGCAGCAGCGCCTGGTGCATGGCGTGGTAGTCGTCGCCCGGCGTGACGCCCTCGATGTTGTAGCGCCGGTAGTCGCTCTTGCGCGCCCCCTCGGGCGTGAACACCACGCACGCAGCCACCGTGCCCTCGCCCGCGGTATGGCTCACGTCGAAGCACTCGACGCGTTCGGGCGGCCTGGGCAGATCGAGCACGCGCGCGAGCACCTGCAGGCCCTCGAGCGCCAGCTCTGCGCGCAGCAGCCGCATGCGCAGCGCGTTGCGCGCATTCTCCAGCGCGAGCTCGAGCCACTGGCGCTTGAGGCCGCGCTGCGGCACGCGCAGTTCCGAGGCGCGGCCGGCGGCGCGCTCCAGCGCCTGCGCCAGCGGCTCGTGATCGGGCAGCGCGATGTTGATCAGGATTTCCGGAGGCGCGGGTTCGCGGCTGTAGTACAGCAGCAGGAAATCCGCCAGCGTGTCCGCCGGTTCGCTCAGGGCGCTGGCCGGGAAATGACTCGCGGTGCCAAGATTCTGGCCCTCGCGCACCGGCAGCACGCAGATCGCATACTGGCCGGGCTCGCCGGCGATCGCGATCACGTCGGTATCGGCGTGGCGCTGCGCATTGGCGATCTGCTGCGCGCGAATTTCCTGCAGCTCGCGCAGCTGATCGCGCAGCCGCGCGGCGTCCTCGAACTGCAGCTGCCCGGCCGCCGCCTCCATGCGCTGCTGCAGCTCCCCGATCACCTCGGCATTGCGGCCTTCGAGCACACCGATCGCGCCCTGCAGATCGCGCGCGTAGTCCTCGCGACTGATCAGCGCCACACACGGCGCCGAGCAGCGGCCGATCTGGTACTGCAGGCACGGCCGACTGCGGTTGGCGAAGAACGAGTCGCGGCAGTTTCGGATCTTGAACACCTTCTGCAGATGTTGCAGCACTTCCTTGACCGCGTGCGCGCTGGCAAACGGACCGAACAGCCGGCTGTTGGGCTCCTGCGGGCCGCGGTAGAACACCAGCCGCGGAAACTCGTGTCCCAATTGGCACAGGATGTACGGGAACGACTTGTCGTCGCGCAGCATGATGTTGTAGCGCGGACGATGCGCCTTGATCAGGTTGCATTCGAGCAGCAGCGCTTCCGGTTCGCTGTTGACGACCGTCACTTCGATGCGCGCGATCCGTCGCACCATGGCCGCGACCTTCGGCGCCAGATCCTGGCGACCGAAATAGCTGCCTACCCGATCGCGCAGCCGCGCGGCCTTGCCGACGTAGAGCAGCTCAGCGTCGGCGGCGTACATGCGGTACACGCCCGGACGCTGCGGCAGCGTCGCGACGTAGTTCTTCAGCTCCAATTCGCTGTCGCTCATGGCGGCCAGGCGCCAAAGCGCTCACCGGTACGCGCGCTGCGGCGTCGGCGTGGGTTGGTGCGAATCCTTGTAGGCAACCAGCTCTGCATCCGTTTTCAGGCTCAGACCCAGATGGCGCAGAATACCGTCATCCAGCCCATAGATCAGGCCGTGCACCGCCACCGCCTGGCCGCGTCGCCAGGCGTCCTGCACCACTGTGGTTTCACCGACGTGCACGGTCTGCGCCAGCACGTGCAGCTCGCACAGCCGCCGCAGCTGTGGCTCGCCCGATGCGAGCGAGGCGAGCTCGGCGCCGTGGCGGTGCCGCACGTCCTGCACGTGCCGCAGCCAATTGTCGATCAGGCCGAGCTTCTGTTCCCGATACGCCGCAGTCACGCCGCCGCAGCCATAGTGCCCGCAGACGATGATGTCGCGCACCCGCAGTACTTCGACCGCGTACTGGATCACCGACAGGCAATTGAGGTCGCTGTGCACCACGACGTTGGCGACATTGCGATGCACGAAGATTTCACCGGGCATCAGTCCGAGGATCTGATTTGCGGGCACCCGGCTGTCCGAGCAGCCGATCCACAGATAGCGCGGCAACTGCTGATGTGCGAGGCGCGCGAAGTATTGCGGGTCGGAGCCGGTCAGACCATCGGCCCATTGGCGGTTGCGCGCGAGCAGTGTGTCGAGGTCGTCGGCGCCGCTCACGGCTTCTGTTTGCTGCGCTCGGCGATCAGCATGGCGAGTTCCAGCGCCTGCTCGTAGTTCAGGCGCGGATCGACCTGCGAGCGATAGGTGCGCTGCAGATCGGCGTCGGTCAGACCGCGCGCCCCGCCGGTGCATTCGGTCACGTCCTCACCGGTGAGCTCGATGTGCGCGCCGCCCAGATAGGTCCCGAGCTGCGCGTGGATGCCAAACGCCAGATCGAGTTCCTTCAGAATGTTCTCGAAGCGGCGTGTCTTCAGGCCGCCGGTGCTGGTCTCGGTGTTGCCGTGCATCGGATCGCAGCACCAGAGCACCGTGTGCCCGGTGCGTCGCACCGCTTCGATGACCCGCGGCAGCGATTTCTCGATGTCCTTGGCGCCGAAGCGGTGAATCAGCGTCAGGCGTCCGGGCTGGTTCTGCGGATTGAGCGTCGTGACCAGCTCCTGCAGCCACTGATCGTCCATCGCCGCGCCGATCTTGACGCCGATCGGGTTGGCGATGCCGCGGAAATACTCGACGTGCGCGCCGTCCACCTGCGCGGTGCGCATGCCGATCCAGGGCATGTGCGTCGACAGGTTGTACCAGTGGTTCTGGCGCGTGATGAAACGCGTCTGCGCCTGCTCGTACAGCAGATGCAGACCCTCGTGGCTGGCGAAGAAATCCACCCGCGTGGCATCGTGCACCGCACGGCCGGTCAGCGCCTGGAAGAAATCCAGCGCATCGCCGATCGAGTGCGCAATACGCTCGTACGCCTCGCGCAGTTCGGCGTGGCGCACGAAGCCGAGATCCCAATACTCCGGGTGGTGCAGATCGGCAAAGCCGCCATCGACCAGCGCGCGCACGAAATTCAGCGTCAGAGCCGCGCGCTCATAGCCACGCAGCAGCAACTGCGGATCGGCGCGGCGGGCCTCGGGCGTGAACTCGATACGATTCACCAGATCGCCGCGATACGCCGGCAGCGTCACACCGTCGCGGGTCTCCATGTCGGCCGAGCGCGGCTTGGCATACTGGCCGGCCATGCGGCCGATGCGCACCACCGGGCGCTTCATCCCGGACAGCAGCACCAGGCTCATCTGCAGCAGCACCTTGAGCTGCTTGGCGATGCGATCCGACTCGCATTCCGCAAAGCTCTCGGCGCAATCCCCGCCCTGCAGCAGAAAGCCTTCACCGCGCTGCACGGCGGCGAGCCGCTCGCGCAGATTTTCGATCTCCCACGAGACCACGATCGGCGGCAGCCGGGCCAGTTCCGCGACTACGCGGCCGAGCGCCGTCGGGTCGTCATAGACCGGCTGTTGCGCGGCCTTGCGCGACTGCCAGCTCGCCGGGTGCCAGGAGGTGCTGTCGGTCGATCGCATGCAGTAATGCTAACATGCAGGCTTTGCCGGGGAATACGAATGAATAAGGTGCTGGTCCTGGGCGCCGGCAAGATCGGCGCGCTGATTTCCGGCCTGCTGGCCGAATCCGGGGCCTACCAGGTGCACCTGGCCGACGTCGATGAGACCGCGGCCGCCGGCGTCGCGCGCGCCCATGCCCTGCAGAACATCCAGGCGATCCGGCTCGACGCCACCGATCCTGCCGCGCTGCGCTCGGCGCTGCAGCTGCACCCGGTCCATGCCGTGGTGTCGAGCCTGCCCTATCACTGCAATGCGCTGGTGGCGGGCGCCGCCCGGGAGGCCAGCACGCACTATTTCGATCTGACCGAGGACGTGGAGGTCACGCGCCGCGTCAGTACGCTCGCGCGCGGCGCCGCGACCGCGTTCGTTCCCCAGTGCGGCCTGGCTCCGGGGTTCATCAGCATCGCCGGCGGCGAGCTGATCCGGCACTTCGACACCCTGCGCAGCGTGCGGCTGCGCGTCGGCGCCCTGCCGCAGCACCCGCACAACGTTCTGAAGTATTCGCTGACCTGGTCCACCGAGGGCCTCATCAACGAGTATGGCAATCCGTGCGAGGCGATCGTCGACGGCCGGCTGGTGGAAGTGCGGCCGCTCGAGGGCATGGAGGAAATCGAGATCGACGGCACGCTCTATGAGGCGTTCAACACGTCGGGCGGACTCGGATCGCTCGCGCAGAGCTTCGGCAGCAGCTGCGAGAGCATGGATTACAAGACCATCCGCTATCCGGGACACTGCGAGCAGATGCGACTGCTGATGAACGACCTGAAGCTCAATCAGGATCGCGGCACGCTCAAGCGCATCCTGGAGAACGCGGTGCCGCAGACGCTGCAGGATGTCGTGATCGTCTACGCCGCCGTCACCGGCATGCAGAATGGCGAGCTGCGCGAGGAGAACTACGTCAGCAAGATCTACCCGCAGATCATCGCCAGCCGCTTGTGGTCGGCGATCCAGGTCAGCACCGCCTCGGGGCTGTGCGCGGTGCTCGATCTGGTATTGACGCATCACGAACGGCGCCAGGGACTGGTGACGCAGGAGTCGTTTCGCCTGCCCGACATCCTCGCCAACCGCTTCGGCTGCCACCTGGCCGCAGGCGGCAGCAAGGACATCTCGTCCGACGTGGTCGTGAGCGGGGCGCCGGGCCGGCAGCGCTCGCGCGCGGGCTGAGCCGTGGCCGCAAAGCACCTCAGCACGCTGCTGAAGCATTTCGAATTGCCGCCCGCGGATGGTGGCGCCGAGCCCGCCAGCGCGGCCGGGCGTGGCGCCCGGGCGGGCTCGCCGGCCGACGTGCTCGAGAGTTTCTGCCCCAGCGACGGCAGCCTGCTCGGCCGGGTGCCCACGACCAGCGCCGCGGGCTACGAGGCCGTCATGAGCCAGGCGGTCGCGGCCGCGCGCAGCTGGGCCGACGTGCCGGCACCGCAGCGCGGGGATCTGGTGCGAGCGCTCGGTGATGAGTTGCGGCGCCACAAGCGCGAACTGGCCGAGCTGGTCGCACTCGAGAACGGCAAGATCCTCGCCGAGGGCCTGGGCGAGGTGCAGGAGATGATCGACATGGCTGATCTTGCGATCGGCCAGTCGCGCATGCTCTACGGGCGCACCATGCACTCCGAGCGCAGCCAGCACCGCATGTACGAGCAGTGGCATCCGCTCGGCGTAGTCGGCGTCATTACCGCCTTCAATTTTCCGGTCGCGGTGTGGTCGTGGAACGCATTGCTGGCCGCGGTGTGCGGCAACGCCACGGTGTGGAAACCATCGCCCAAGACACCGCTGTGCGCGCTGGCGGTGCAGCGACTGTGCGAACAGGTGCTCAAGCGCCACAACGCGCCGCCGGTGTTTCAACTGCTGATCGATGCCGGTACCGAGCTCGGAGCACGCCTGGCCGCCGACGCGCGCGTCAGCCTGGTATCGTTTACCGGTTCCACGGCGGTCGGGCGCCAGATCGCGCAGACGGTGGCGGCGCGCCTGGGCCGTACCCTGCTCGAGCTCGGCGGCAATAACGCCATCATCGTCGATGAGACCGCCGACCTCGATCTGGCCGCGCGCGCGATCGTATTCGGTGCCCTCGGCACTGCCGGCCAGCGCTGCACCAGCACGCGGCGGGTGCTGGTGCAGCGATCGCAACTGGCCGAGCTGCAGCGCCGGCTGATCCATGCGTACCGACAGGTGCGCATCGGCGATCCGCTGGATCCCTCGACGCTGGTCGGTCCGCTGATCGACCCGAATGCGGTGCGCGCTTTCGAGCGCGCGATCGCCGCCGCGCAGGCCGCGGGCGGGCAGCTGCTGGTCGGCGGCAAGGCGCTGGCCAGGCCGGGCCACTTCGTCGAGCCGGCGATCGTGCTCGCGCGCAACGACTGGCCGATCGTGCAGCAGGAGACTTTCGGACCGATTCTGTACCTGATCCCGGTCGATTCGATCGATGAGGCGATCCGGCTGCAGAACCAGTCGGCGTACGGATTGTCGTCGGGATTGTTCACGCAGCGGTTGCAGCACGCCGAGCGCTACCTGAGCCATCAGGGCAGCGACTGCGGCATCGCCAACGTCAACATCGGCACCTCGGGCGCCGAGATCGGCGGCGCCTTCGGCGGCGAGAAGGACACCGGCGGCGGCCGCGAAGCCGGCTCCGATGCCTGGAAAGCCTATATGCGCCGTCAGACCAATACGGTCAACTGGAGCTCGGCACTGCCGCTGGCCCAGGGCATCGAGTTCGATATCGCGCCCTGAAACCTCACCGGCCCGGCAATCGCAGCTCGACGCGTGCGCCGCCGAGCGCGGCCGAGGCGTCGATGGTGAACTGGCCGCCGTACAGCGCCACGGTCTCGCGCACCATCGCCAGCCCCAGGCCATGACCGGGCACGTGCTCGTCGGCGCGCACACCGCGTTCGATGACCCGGGCGCGCAGCTCCTGGGGAATGCCCGGGCCGTCGTCCTCGACCACGATCGACAGCCGTCGCGGCAACGCGCGATCCGGGTCGAGCCGCGCACTCACCAGCACGCGCGAGCGGCACCATTTGCAGGCGTTGTCGATCACGTTGCCGAGCAATTCCAGGATATCGCCGCTGTCGCCGAGGAACCCGCGCTCCGGCGCCACGTCGATCTCGATGCGCAGGTCCTTGCCCGCGTGCACCTTGAGCAGTGCGGCGCGCAGGTCGGTCAGCAGCGCCAGCACCGGCACCGCGGCCTGGCCCAGCGTGGCGCCGCCGCCGGCCGCGGCACGCTTGAGCTGGTGCTCGACGATCTGCGCGATGCGGTCGATCTCGAGCTGGATGCTGGCGTCGGTGCGGCGCTGGGCGCCCTCGGCGGCGCCGAGACTGGCGCGGATCACGGCCAGCGGGGTCTTCAGGCTGTGTGCCAGATTGCCGAGCGTATCGCGGTAACGCACGATGCGATTGCGCTCGGACTCGAGCAGCGTGTTGAGGCCGGTGGTGACGCCGGCGAGCTCGCGCGGATAACCCTCGCCGAGCTGCGAGGCGCGGCCGCCTTCCAGCGCCGCGATTTCCTGCTCCAGGCGGCGCACCGGGGCGAGCGCGCGCCGCATCATCCACGCCATGGTGGCGAGCAGCACCAGGTCGAGCGCTCCGAACCAACCGGCCATGCGCTGCCGGAACAGCCACAACTCGCGCATCTGCGGCGCCGTGCTGTCGGCCGCCGTGAATACCAGCTTCCTGGACAGACCGGAGCCGTAGGCCCACTGCAGACCGCGGCTCAACTCCGCGATGGTGGTGCCGTCACGCGCGACCTGATAGCGAAAATCCACTGCACCGACCGGCAATTTGGTGCCGAGCACGAGATCGGTACCGGCCAGCGACGGCGTGCTCCACAGCAGCTTGCCGTTCTCGTCACGCAACGCGGCGTACTGCCCCGATCCCGGCACGTCGAGTCGCGACTCCGGGTCGAGCAGGTTGACCACCAGCTTGCCGTCGAAATCCATGTCCACCGCGGTGATCAGCGCCACGACCTGCTCTTCCAGCCGGTCGCGCAGCGCCGCGGTGCTCTGCTGGCGAAACACGTAGTCGATGGCCGAGGCGGTCAGCACGAAGAACAGCAGCAGCGGCAGCGCCACCGCGATCAGCAGTCGGCGGCTGACCGACGGCGGCCCGCGCATCATCGGTCGGTGCTGGCCATCTAGGCTGGCCGGCGCGGCAGACTCAATCGATAGCCGCGACCGCGCAGGGTTTCGATCGGTTTGATGCGCTCCTCGGGATCGAGCTTGCGGCGCAGGCGTCCCACCAGCACTTCGACCACGTTGCTGTCGCGATCGAAATCCTGCTCGTACAGCCGCTCGGTCAGGTCGGTCTTCGAGATCACCTCACCGGCGCGCAACATCAGGTGTTCGAGGATGCGATATTCGAAGCTGGTCAGCTCGACCGCCGCGCCGCTCACGCTCACCGTCTGCGTGCGCGTATCGAGCTCGAGCGGACCACAGGCGAGCTTGGGGCTGGCCCAGCCGCCGGTCCTGCGCAGCAGCGCTGACAGGCGCGCCTGCACCTCGGCGAAATGAAATGGCTTGGCGACATAGTCGTCGGCTCCGGCGCTCAGGCCCTCGACCTTGTCCTGCCAGCGATCGCGCGCGGTGAGTATCAGCACCCCGTAGGTCTTGCCGCGGGCGCGCAATTGACGAATCAGTTCGAAGCCGGACAGCTTCGGCAGACCCAGATCGATGATCGCAACGTCGATCGGATATTCGGTGGCCGCATACAGGCCTTCCTCGCCATCGGCCGCAAGATCGACGCTGTAGCCGGCCGCCGCCAGATCGGCTTTCAGTCCGTCGCGCAACGCCGCTTCGTCTTCCACCACCAGCACGCGCACTCACGACCCCCCGATGACGCCGTTCAGGGCACTTCGGCACCGCTGCGTGCGTCCACGCGCACGATCCATACCTTGCCGGCCGGCGACAGCAGGCGAAACACGTACAGGTGCCGGCCGTTCTGATCGGCAATATCGGCGCGCACCACCCGCGCACCATAGCGCTGCTGCACCAGCGCCACCGCCTGCTCGCGCGAAAGCTCGTGCTCGGCACGCGTCTCGGCCGGCGCCGCATCGGCCTGCGGACTCGCCGGGCACGGCGCCGCGGCGCCCAGGGCCAGGGCGGCGGCCAGCGCGCCGGCCAGCCACGGGCGCGGGCGCGCCAGCCGCGAGCTGCCTGCTGTGATCACCTGGGCTGTCATCGATCCGCCGTCTCCTGCGCCCGCCGGCACAGTGTAACCAGGGGCGCGAGCCTAGGCGGGGCGCTCTGAACCGGGCCTGAATCCGCATTTATTCCCTTTTGGTCAAGGACTTGGCCTCACGCCAGAGCTCATCCCACTGCGCGGCGTCGAGCTCGTTGAGCGAGCGCCCGGCCCGCTCGGCGGCGCGCTCCATGGATTCGAAGCGCTGTTCGAATTTTAGCGCGGCACGCCGCAGCGCGTCTTCCGCATCGACCTCGAGATGCCGTGCCCAGTTGGCCACCGTGAACAGCAGATCGCCGATCTCTTCGGCCAGCTGCGCGCGATTTCCATCCGCGAGCGCGGCGTCGATCTCCGCCAGCTCCTCGTCGAGCTTGGCGCGCACGCCCGCGGCGTCGGGCCAGTCGAAGCCGACGCGGCGGGCGCGCCGACCCAGCTTGGCCGCGCGCGCCAGCGCCGGCAACGCACGCGGTACATCCGACAGCACGCCATGTACACCGGCGGCCGCGCGCTCGCTCGCCTTCTGTTTTTCCCACGAGACATGCAGCTGCGCCACATCGACCGCCCTGCGCTCGGCGAAGATATGGGGATGCCGCCGGATCAGCTTGTCGCGGATCCCGCGCGCCACCGCGGCGAAGTCGAACCGGCCGGCCTCCTCGGCCATGCGCGCGTGAAACACCACCTGGAACAGCAGGTCGCCGAGCTCATCGCGCAGCCGATCGAGATCGCCGCGGCCGATGGCGTCGGCGACCTCGTACGCCTCCTCGATCGTAAACGGCGCGATGCTGACAAAATTCTGCTCCCGATCCCACGCGCAGCCGTCTTCCGGGTCGCGCAGTGTGCGCATCAGCGCCAACAGTGCCTCGAGTTCGTCGCCGGCGGCGCTCAAGCCGCGCCCTCGCCGAACACCTCGCGCAGATTCGCCAGGATGCCCGCGGTCGCGCCCCAGATGACGTATCGGCCATAGGTCAGCTCCCAGGTATCGACTTCGATCCCGCGGATCGTGCGGCGCCCGACCCGGTAGTTCTCCTCGGTCAGTGCGATCCCGAGCGGCAGCTCGAATACCTCGGCCACTTCGGTACCGTCGGGTGTCAGCGTCAGTCCGGGCTGCAGCAATGCCACCAGCGGCGTGATGCGGTAGCCGCTCTGCACCACATGATCGGCCAGATATCCGATCGGTTCGATGTACGAGGCGGCCACGCCGATCTCCTCCCCGGTTTCGCGCATCGCCGCGGCCGCGATGCCGGCGTCGTGCGCTTCGAGCCGCCCGCCCGGAAAGCTGATCTGGCCCGCGTGCCGCCGCAGGTGGCTCGCCCGCACCGTCAGCAGCAGCGTCGGTGCGTCGGGGCGATCGATGATCGGCACCAGTACCGCGGCGACCTGCAGCGAGGCCGGCCAGCTCTCGCGCAGCCGTGCCCGCACCAGCGCCGAGCCGCGGGCCACGCCGGCCGGCCGGCAGTGCTCGGCGCGGTGATCGGGGACCGTCAGCAGGCTGCGGCGCAGGCGCGAGCGCCAGTCGGCGGGCAGCTCATGCGCAAAGGTGGGCGCCGGCGCAGCCATGGAGCGATGCTCAGCCCCCGCCGCTGCTGCCGCCCTTGATGCCACCGCGGGTGAGCTCGGTCGGATCGAGCAGCTGGTCGAGCTGCTCGCGTTTCAGATCGGTCATCGCGGCGGCGACCTCGCGGATCGGCCGCCCTTGCGCATAGGCCTTCTTGGCGATCGCCGCGCCCTTCTCGTAACCGATCACCGGATTCAGCGCGGTCACCAGGATCGGGTTGCGCTCGAGCGCCTCGGCCACGCGAGCGCGATTGACCGTGAAGCCCCGGATCGCGCGATCCGCCAGCGCACGCACCACGTTGGCGAGCAGGCCGATGCTCTCGAGCAGGTTGTAGGCGATCACTGGCAACATCACATTGAGCTGGAAATTACCTGACTGACCGGCGATCGTGATGGCCGCATCATTGCCGATCACCTGCGCCGCGACCATGGTCGTGGCCTCGGGAATCACCGGATTGACCTTGCCCGGCATGATGCTGCTGCCGGGCTGCAGCGCCGGCAGCGCGATCTCGCCGAGCCCCGCGAGCGGTCCGCTGTTCATCCAGCGCAGGTCGTTCGCGATTTTCATCAGACTCACCGCGATCACCTTGAGCTGGCCGGAGAGCTCGACCGCGGCATCCTGCGCCGACAGCGCCTCGAAAAAATTTCGGTTCGGCTCGAAAGCGATGCCGGTCAGGCGCTGCAGCTCGGCGCAGAACGCACCGCCGAAGTCCGGGTGCGCATTGATGCCGGTGCCCACGGCGGTGCCGCCCTGTGCCAGGCACAGCAGTCGTGGCTCGGTGGAGCGCACGCGCGCCGCGCCGTTCTCGATCTGCGTGCGCCAGCCCGAGAGTTCCTGCGCGAGCGTGACCGGCATCGCATCCATCAGGTGCGTACGGCCGGTCACGACGATGTCCGCGACCTCGCTCTCCTTGGCGCGAATCACCTCGGCCAGATGCGTCAGTGCCGGCAGCAGCTGCTCGCGCAGCAGCAGCACCGCGCTGACGTGGATCGCGGTCGGTATCGCATCATTGCTGCTCTGACCCATGTTGACGTGATCGTTCGGGTGCACCGCGGCCCCCGATTGCGTCGCCAGGCGTGCGATCACCTCGTTGGCGTTCATGTTGCTGCTGGTGCCCGAGCCGGTCTGGAACACATCGATTGGAAAGCCGGCGTCGTACGCGCCGCTGGCGACCTCGGCCGCGGCGGCTTCGATGGCGCCGGCGATGCGCGGCTCGAGCAGCCCGAGGCGTGCGTTGGCCGCCGCGGCGGCCTGCTTGATCAGCGCCAGGGCGCGGATGAAGCCGCGCGGCAGCCGCAGGCCGCTGATCGGAAAGTTCTCGACCGCGCGCTGCGTCTGCGCGCCCCAGAGCGCGTCCGCCGGGACTTTCAGCTCGCCCATGCTGTCGCGTTCGATGCGAAACGATGCTGAGCTCATGATCGGTGTGGCTCCGGCACGACTGGCCAATGCGTTATCATGGCTAGTCTAGCATTTCGATGACACGCGGCATCCCAATGGAACCCTCCGCCCTGACTGCGCTCTCGCCCGTGGATGGTCGCTACGCCCGCGCGGCGGCGCCGCTGCGCGATTACTTCTCCGAAGCCGCGCTGATCCGCGAACGCATCCGCACCGAAGCGCTGTGGTTCGAACAACTCGCGTCCCCAAAGCTGCGACTGCTCGCCGCCGATCCGCCCGCGGCCGTGCTCGAACGCGCGGCCGCACTGGCGCGCGATCCCGGGCCCGAGGCGCCCGCCACCGTCAAGGCGATCGAGCAGCGCATCAATCACGACGTCAAGGCGGTGGAGTATTTCGTGCGCGATCAGCTGGCTGCCGCCGGCGCCGGCGTCGCGGCGCTCGAGCTGGTGCATTTCGGCTGCACCTCCGAGGACATCAACAACCTCAGCTACGCGCGGCTGCTCAGGGCCGCGCGCAGCAATATATTGCTGCCCGAGATCGAGACGATGGTCGCGCTGCTGCGCGCGCTGGCACGAGCGCACGCGGATCTGCCGATGCTCGCCCGCACCCACGGCCAAAGCGCCAGTCCAACCACGTTTGGCAAGGAAATGGCGAACGTCGGCGCACGCCTCGCCGCGGTCGACATTCTGGCCAAATGGAACGGCGCGGTCGGCAACTACAACGCGCACCACAGCGCGCGGCCCGAGATCGACTGGCCGGCCGTCAGTCGCGAGTTCATCGTCTCGCAGCAGCTGAGCTGGAATCCGTACAGCACCCAGATCGAACCGCACGATTGGATCGCCGAATACTGCGATGCCTGTGCCGCGGTCAACGTGATCCTGATCGATCTGTGCCGCGATCTCTGGGGTTATATCTCGCTCGGCTACCTGCGCCAGCGCCCGGTGCCCGGAGAGGTCGGCTCGTCGACCATGCCGCACAAGGTCAATCCGATCGATTTTGAAAATGCCGAGGGCAACTTCGGCATGGCCAACGCGATGCTGCGATTCTTCGCCGACAAACTGCCGATCTCGCGCTGGCAGCGCGATCTCACCGACTCGACGGTGCTGCGCAATCTCGGTGTCGCGCTGGCGCACGGTCTGGTCGGCTGGAAGGCACTGCAGCGTGGCCTGGCGAAGATCGGTCCCGATCCGGCACGCATGGCGCAGGATCTGAACGGCGCTTATGAAACCCTCGCCGAGGCGATTCAGAGCGTGCTGCGCGCCGCAGGCGTCGCCAACGGCTACGAACTGCTGAAGGAATTCACGCGCGGCCAGAATATCGACGCCGCGGCGTTGCGCGCTTTCGTTGCCACACTGCCGCTGCCCGAAGCCGAGCGCCGCCGGCTCGGGGCGCTGGCCCCGGCGCAATATCTGGGCCTTGCGGCCAGCCTGGCGCGCCGCTTCGCCGACGACCCCGAATAAACATAATTCCCATTATTGTCGGATTAGGGCCCAATTCGACGGCCGGCTCACACAGCGCGGCCGCACAACTGTGAACCGGTTGGCGACCGATCCCCCGTCCCAGTCTCTACCATCGTTGCGCATAAGGCTGATGGGGCTGCAACAACACAGGCGGGCGAGTGGCTGGGAGCAGGGACAACCGCGCGACGACAACGGCACGTCTGGCGAGCTTCGGGCTCGAAGACGGTCCGGTGGCGACGACTGTGCGCGCCGAACACCGCCCCTCGCCCGAGCGTGCGGTGACCGAGACCCTGCACGTGCTCACGACCTTCGACGAGGTACGCACGGCCACCGAAACGGTCGCCTCCAGCGGCCAGCGCCTGATCTCGATCATGACCCCGGACCTGGAGCCGGAGATCTACGATCACGCGCCGATGCTCGAGATCATCAAGCGCTTCGTGCTCGGCCACAGCTTTGCCAAGGTGCGCGTGCTGATGCGCGACCAGGCGCGACTGAGCAACGGTGCCAACCGCTTCATCGCGATGGCGCATCGACTCACCAGTTATCTCGAGATCCGGATTCGCGCACCCCAGTATCGCGAGCTCACGGCCGCCTACTGCATCGCCGACGATCGCGCGATTATCTACCGGCTGCGCGCCGATCGCGCCGAAGGCATCGCCGGTTTCAACAATCCGCCGATCGCGCGCCAGTACCTGCAGGAATTCGATGCCCTCTGGCAGGCGAGCGTGATCGAAGAGCGTGAAGTGCGGATCGCCCGCAGCTGAAGCTCTCCCGCGACGCCTGCCACTACGGCGCCGCGCGCGGTATCCTTCGCCATGGTCTGGAAACCCGACGTCACCGTTGCGGCGATCATCGAGCGCAGCGGGCGCTTCCTGCTGGTCGAGGAGCGCATTCGCGGCCGCCTGGTGCTGAACCAGCCCGCGGGGCATCTCGAGGACGGTGAAGGGCTGCTCGACGCGGTGGTTCGCGAGACCCTCGAGGAAACCGCCTGGCAGTTCACCCCCGAGTCGCTGCTCGGCATCTACCAGTGGCGCAGCCCGCGCGGCCACACCACGCTGCGATTCGCATTCACCGGCAGCGTGCAGGGCTACGACGCGCAGCGGCCGCTCGATCCGCCGATCGTGACGACGCACTGGTTCGCGCGCGAGGAGATCGCCCAGCGCTCGACCCGGCTGCGCACGCCGCTGGTGCTGCGATGTATCGAGGATTATCTGGCCGGGCGGCGCCTGCCGCTCGATGCGCTCGCGGCGGAGTTCTCCGACCCCAAGCTATCGTTGAAGGTGCCCTGAGCCATCGGACGGGCGGGGCTGCACGGGAGGCATTGAGATATAGGGGAATTTTCATCAGAGAAAATTCCCCTATATCTCAATGCCTCCTGCGTACCACCAGCCGGCAAATGGCTCTGGCAGCCATTACAATGAGTGCATGAGCAAGGACTCCAGCATGCGCGTCATCGTCGGCCTGTCCGGCGGCGTCGACTCCGCGGTGGCCGCGCTGCTGCTGCGCGACGCCGGATACGACGTGCAGGGCCTGTTCATGAGCAATTGGGAAGAGGACGACGGCTACTGCACCACCGCGCGCGACTACCAGGATGCACGCAGCGTCGCCGCCGAGCTCGGCATCGTCCTGCATCGCGTGAATTTTGCCGATGAGTATCGCGCGCAGGTGTTTGCTCATTTCCTGGCGGAATACCGCGCCGGCCGGACGCCGAATCCGGACGTGCTGTGCAATCGCGAGATCAAATTCGGCCTGTGCCTGGACTACGCGCGCCGGCTCGGCGGGCAGCTGTTCGCCACCGGCCACTACGCCCGCGCGGTGGTGCTCGAGGACGGGCCGGCACTGTATCAGGCGCGCGATCAAGCCAAGGATCAGTCCTATTTCCTGCACTCGGTTCCGCGCGAGCGCCTGGCGCACGTGCTGTTCCCGCTCGGCGAGCTGTTGAAGACTCAGGTGCGCTCCCTGGCGCGCGGCGCCGGCCTGCCGGTGCACGACAAGCCCGACAGTACCGGCATCTGCTTCATCGGCGAGCGCCCGTTCGCGGATTTTCTCGGCCGCTACGTGCAGGGGTCCCCGGGGCCGATCGAAACCCTCGACGGACGGGAGCTCGGCCAGCACCGTGGCCTGCCGTTCTATACGCTCGGGCAGCGCACCGGGCTTGCGATCGGCGGGGCGCGCGGCTGCGCGCAGGAGCCGTGGTATGTCGCACACAAGGATACGAGGCGCAATGCGCTGATCGTCGTGCAGCGGCATGAGCAGCATCGGCTCGAGGCCAGCGCGGTCGCGACCGGTCCGATCAACTGGCTGTGCGGCGCTCGCAGCGGCAACTTCGAGGCCACCGTCCGATTGCGCCACCGCCAGCCCGAACAGCCGGCGAGCGTGTCGATGCGGTCCGACGGCAGCGCCAGCATCGAGTTCGAGGCGCCGCAGCGCGCCGCGACGCCCGGCCAGTTCGCGGTGCTCTACCTGCGCGGACGTTGCCTGGGCGGTGGCGTCGTCGAACAGGTCCGCCTCAAGACAGAGCGCGCTGTCGAGACAACGGCGCAGACAGCGCACGTTGAAGCCCGGCACGGCAAGTCTTCATACCGGCCGCCGCGCGCCCCCGATATAATTCGCCGGTTCTGACGTGCCGCCCCCGCGGCGCACCGCAGCCGGAGGCACCATGACGGATAGTTTCAAAGCGCGCACCAGCCTGAAGTCAGGCGCCCATTGCTACGAGATCTGGAGTTTGCCGGCGCTCGGCGCGGAAAAGGTCGCGCGCCTGCCGTATTCGCTCAAGATCCTGCTCGAGAATCTGCTGCGCTTCGAGGACGGCATCAACGTCACGCGCGCCGATATCGAGGCATTGCTCAACTGGAACCCGAAGACCGCGCCGTCGCACGAGATCTCCTTCACACCGGCACGCGTCATCATGCAGGACTTCACCGGCGTGCCGGCGATCGTGGACCTGGCGGCGATGCGCGAAGCGATGACGCGCCTGGGCGGCAATGCCGATGAGATCAATCCGCTGGCGCCGGCCGAACTGGTGATCGACCACTCGGTGCAGGTTGACAGCTACGGCACGGCGCATTCGCTCGCCGACAACAATCGCATCGAGTTCGAGCGCAACGGCGAGCGCTACGCTTTCCTGCGCTGGGGCCAGTCGGCGTTCCGCAATTTCAAGGTGGTGCCGCCCAACACCGGCATCGTGCATCAGGTCAATCTCGAGTATCTCGGCCGGGTGGTGTTCGAGAACACTGCCGGCGGCGCCCGCCAGGCGTACCCGGACACCCTGGTCGGCACCGATTCTCACACCACGATGATCAACGGCCTCGGCGTGCTCGGATGGGGCGTCGGCGGCATCGAGGCCGAGGCCGCGATGCTCGGCCAGCCCGTGACGATGCTGATCCCGCAGGTCGTCGGCTTCAAGCTGACCGGCAGCCTGGCCCCGGGCGCCACCGCGACCGACCTGGTGCTGACCGTGACCGAGTTGCTGCGCAAGCACGGCGTGGTGGACAAGTTCGTCGAATTCTTCGGCGACGGCCTGGCGAATCTGCCGCTGGCCGATCGCGCCACGATCGGCAACATGTCGCCCGAATTCGGCAGCACCTGCGCGATCTTTCCGATTGACGAGGAGACCGTGCGCTACCTGCGGCTGTCGGGACGCCCGGCCGAGCTGGTTCAGCTGGTCGAGGACTACGCGCGCGCGCAGGGCCTGTGGCGCCTCAATGGCGCCAGGCCGGCCGACTACACCGACGTGCTCGAGCTCGACCTGAGCAGCGTGGAACCGAGCCTCGCCGGCCCGAGCCGCCCGCAGGATCGGGTACCGCTGCGCGTTGCCAAGAGCACCTACCGCAAGCATCACGCGCGCGTGGCCGAGGAGCGCACCCGCAAGAACCCGGCTGCCACCGGCACGGTGCCGGTGAACGTCGATGGCAAGTCGTTCGAGCTGCGCGACGGCGCAGTGCTGATCGCCGCAATCACCAGCTGCACCAACACTTCCAACCCCTATGTGCTGATCGCCGCCGGACTGCTGGCGCGCAACGCGCGCCGCCGGGGCCTGGGCTCCAAACCCTGGGTCAAGACCAGCCTCGCGCCCGGCTCGCGCGTGGTCACCGACTACCTGCAGAAGGCCAAGCTGCTCGATGAGCTGGCCGGCGTCGGCTTCAATCTGGTCGGCTACGGTTGCACCACCTGCATCGGCAACTCCGGTCCGCTCAAGCCCGAGATTTCCGCCGGCATCAAGGCCGGGGATATCATCGGCTGCGCGGTGCTCTCCGGTAATCGCAACTTCGACGGCCGCGTGCACCCCGAAGTCAAGATGAACTTCCTGGCGTCACCGCCGCTGGTGGTGGCGTACGCGCTGGCCGGCTCGCTCGACGTCGATCTGAACAACGAACCGCTCGGCAGCGGCGCCGATGGCAAGCCGGTGTACCTGCGCGACGTGTGGCCGCCACCCGCCGAAGTGGCCGACTACGTGCAGCGCAATATCAATTCCGACATGTTCCGCAGCAGCTACGGCAGCGTGTTTGCCGGCGATGAGCGCTGGCAGGGCATCGCGGTGCCCGCGGGCAAGATCTACGCCTGGGACCCGAAGTCGACCTACGTCAAGAACCCGCCCTACTTCGACGGCATGACGATGCAGCCCCGGGCGGTGGCCGCGGTCGCCGGCGCACGTGTTCTGGCGTTACTGGGCGACTCGGTGACCACCGACCATATCTCACCGGCCGGCAATATCGCCAAGAGCAGTCCGGCGGCGCGCTATCTGATGGAACAGGGCGTGCAGCCCAGCGATTTCAATCAGTACGGAGCGCGCCGCGGCAACCACGAAGTCATGGTGCGCGGCACGTTCGCCAACATCCGGCTGCGCAATCTGCTGTTGCCCGGCACCGAGGGCGGAATCACCGAATACCTGCCGACCGGCGAACAGATGAGCATCTACGACGCCGCGATGCGCTACAAGGCGGACCGCACGCCGCTGATCATCATCGCCGGCAAGGAATACGGCACCGGCTCTTCGCGCGATTGGGCGGCCAAGGGCACGATGCTGCTCGGGGTGCGCGCCGTCATCGCCGAGAGCTTCGAGCGCATTCACCGCTCCAACCTGATCGGCATGGGTGTGCTGCCGCTGCAGTTCATCGACGGCCAAAACGCTCAAAGCCTCGGGCTTACCGGGCGGGAGTCATTCGAGATCGTTGGCCTCGAGCGCGGCGCGGCGAAGTCCGTCGGCA
>JBIODC010000025.1:0-33042 GCA_044440135.1 Steroidobacterales bacterium
GAGCCGCCGGATCAGTTCTGCGCGGCCTCTGGGGCGGATAGTTCCGCCGGCGGCGCGGCTTTCCAGCGCCGGTGCACCCAGGTCCAGTCGGCCGGACTGGCCCGGATCATCGCCTCGACCAGACCCGCGTAGCGCGCCGTGAACACGGCCGGATCGGGTCGTTCGCCGGCCGCGCAGATCGGCAGCAGGTCGAGCTGGTACTGGCCGCGACTGACGCGGCGCATCGAGACGAAGAACGCCGCATAGCCGGTCATGCGGGCGATTTCGGCCGGCCCCGGATAGAACGCGGTGTCGCGCCCGAGAAAGCTCAGCCATAGGCGCCGGCCGCTGGAAGCCGGCATCTGGTCGGCGTGCAGCGCCACCGCGTGCAGCTGGCCGCGGCGGCGAACCACCTCGCGCACCAGTTTCTTCGCGGCGATCAGGTGCGCACCGTAGCGGCAGCGCAGTTTGCGCAGCTCGCGGTCGAACCCGGCGGCGTGCAGCGGCTTGTAGGCCGCCTCGATCGGCACGCCCAGATACAGCACCGTCGCCTGCAGCGCCCATTCCCAGTTGCACTGGTGCGCCCCCAGCAGCAGCACCGAGCGTCCGGCCTGGGTCTCGGCGGTGACCCGCTCGACGTTCTGCAGCTGCAGGTGCGCGCGCAACTGATCGGCCGACAGGTCCGCCATCTTGAGGAATTCGGCCGCGACCTGGCCCAGCTGCCGATAGTACTCGCCCAGCAGCGCGTCGATCTCGGCCTCGGAGCGCTCCGGAAAGCAGCGGCGCAGATTGTCGCGCGCCACCGCGACGCGAAAGCGCAGCCCATGGCGCAGCAGCCAGATGATCAGCGCCGTCAGCCGGTACAGCACCGGGAACGGCAACTTCGACAGCGCCCGGATCCACAGCGCCGATCGGTCGCTGTCGCTTGCTGCGACATCCTGTTCGGAAGGTTGGGTCATCGGGGATAGCTTAAGCGCTCCGGGACGCGCTAAGGTGCCCTCTGCTTTACGGGGCTACATCGTGCTTTGGATCAAGGCGCTGCATCTGCTCGCGGTGATCGCCTGGCTGGCGGGATTGTTCTACCTGCCGCGGATCTTCGTGCATTACGCGGAAGGTCGCGCCCAGGGCGAGGACGTGCGCCGCCTGGTCGTGATGGCGCAGCGGCTGTTCAGTTTCATGACGCTGATGGCGGTCCTCGCAATCCTGTTCGGGCTCTGGCTGTGGCTGGGTTTTCACGACAGCGGTGGCTGGTTGATGCTGAAGCTGGTGTTCGTGGTGGGGCTGCTGGGCTATCACGCGGCCTGCCGCGTGCTGCTGGCGCGGCTGCAGCGCACCGGGACGCTGCCGAGCTCGTTCGCGCTGCGCCTGTTCAATGAGGCCGCGCTGCTGCTGGTGGTGCCGATCATCCTGCTGGCGGTGGTCAAGCCGTTCTAGGCACCCTGCCCGCGCGCAGCGCGTCGCACCGGCTGGCAGCGCGCCCCGATGCGATCACACCGTGCGGCTGAACAGCACCTTCTCGGGCATACGCCGCGCAAGGCGCGCATCGAAGGCCATGCAGATGTTGCGCAGATAACCGCGCCCCTTCTCGGTCACGCGACAGCTCGCGGCACCGAGCTCCACCAGGCCGTCGACCGCGGGCTCCGCGAGCCGCTCGGCGGCCGTCGCCACGTAGTCGGTGTAGTCCTGCGGCTGATCCCAATGGGTCTCCAGCCGCGTCATCAGGCGCAGGATGTGCCGGCGCAGCACCAGGTCCTCGGCATCGAGCAGATGGCCGCGCTGGATCGGCAGCTCGCCCTGGGCGATGCGCTGCTGGTAGCGCTGCAGGTCCTTCTCGTTCTGCGCGAACGCATCGCCCGCATCGCCGATCGAGGACACGCCGAGCCCGATCATCGGCCGCGTGAAGGCGGTCGTGTAGCCCATGAAATTGCGATGCAGCGTGCCGCTGCGCTGCGCCTGCCACAGGCTGTCGGTCTCGAGCGCGAAGTGGTCGAGACCGATCTCGCGATAGCCCTCGCGCTCCAGGCGCTCGCGGCCCAGTTCGTACAACGCCCGCTTCTCCTCGCCTTCGGGCAGATCAATCTCGGTAAAACGCCGCTGCCCGGGCTTGATCCAGGGCACGTGGGCATAGCCGTAGAGCGCAATGCGGTCGGGCCGTAGGCGGCACACCGCATCCATGGTCGCCTCGACGCTGTCGCGCGTCTGCAGCGGCAGGCCGTAGATCAGGTCGAAATTGACGCTGTCGTAGCCGAGTGCGCGCGCGCCTTCCGTGACGTCGCGCACCTGCTGCTCGCTCTGCACGCGATTGACGATGTCCTGCACCCGCGGATCGAAATCCTGCACGCCGAGGCTGATGCGACGAAAACCATGGCGCGAGAGCACCTCGAGCTGTGCGCGGGTGGTCACGCGCGGATCGACTTCGATCGACGCGACCGCGTCGGCGCGCGGCCGCAAGCGCTGGTACAGGCCGCCCAGCAGCGACTCGAGCTCCTCGGGTGTCAGGAACGTCGGCGTGCCGCCGCCGAAGTGCAGCTCGCCGAACTCCAGCCCCGACAGCTTCAGATGCCGCAGATACAGATCCAGCTCGGTGAGCAGCGACTGGATATACGGGGCAACGATCGTGTGGGTGCGGGTGATGCGGGTGTTACAACCGCAGAAACGTGCACAGCGCGCGGCAGAACGGAATATGCAGGTAGATCGCGGCGCCATGATCGCCGGCCTCGCCGAGCGCGGTACCTACGCGCTCGACCCATTGCTCGGCGCTCGGCGTCGCCTCCCAGTACGGCACCGTCGGATAGCTGGTGTAGCGCGGTCCGGGGACGTCGTATTTCGCGACCAGCGGGTCAGCCAGCGTTGCGTTCATCCGAACATCTCCCGCTGGACTTTCAGTGCCAGCCGCACGTTGTCTTCCGGCGTCTGCTGCAGTACGCCATGCCCGAGGCCGCAGATCCAGGCCGCGCGGGTCGCCTGCGGCAGCGCCAGCACCCGCGTGAATACCGCGCGCAGCCGCGCCTCCAGCTCCTTGCCCGGCAGCATCAACCACTGCGGATCGATATTGCCCTGCACGCTCCAGCGCTCGCGCTGCGCGCGCAGCGTCTCATCGAGGTCGTGCCGCCAGTCGATCCCGAGACACTGCAGATCGATGTCGCGCAATGCCGCCCAGTGTGCAGGTCCGGTATCGCGCGAGTAATAGATCAGCGGCGTATCGGGGCACCGGGCTCGAAACTGCTCCACCACGGCGGCCAGTGCCGGCGCCGCCTGCTGTGCGAAGGCTTCCGCTCCTAGCGTACCCGCGGCTGTGTCAAAGATTGCCACGCAATCCGCGCCGGCCTCGACCTGCAGCGCCATGTTGGCGGCCAGCAGCTCGCGCAGGCGCTCGTTGAAGCCGGCATAGAGCCCGTTGTCCAGTCCGGCGACGCCTTCGCGCTCGAACCCCTCGTGCGAGCCCGCGACCGCGTAGGCATAGAGCGTAAAGGGGCCGCCGACGAAGCCGATCAGCGAGCAGTCGGCCGGCAGGCGCGCGCGCAGCCGTGCAATTGCCTCGGCCTGGAACGACATATGGGTCGCGCGCGCCGCACCGCCACGCAGCCGCGCCAGATCGGCGGTGCTCTTCAGATGCCAGTCGAGCTTCGGTCCGGGTGCGTAGCGCAGGCCCATGCCCATCGCTTCCAGCGGAAACAGCAGGTCGGAGAACAGGATCGCGGCATCGAAGCCGAAATCCTCGATCGGCCCGAGCGTCACTTCGACCGCAAGATCCGGCCGCTTGCACAGATCCATGAAGTCGTGGCGCGTGCGCAGCCGCTGGTAATGGCGGTGGTAGCGCCCGGCCTGGCGCATGAACCACACCGGCGGGCGGCCGCGGTTGCGGCGCGCGAGCGCCTGCTGCAGCAATGATTTGCTCAGGTCAGGCACGCGTGCGACTCAAGGTGCTCATTCACGATGTATCTCGGTCAGTAAGTAACCCACCCCACGAATACTGCGGATCACGCGCGGATCCGCCGCATCGGCCTCGATCAGCTTGCGCAGCCGCACGATGAAGTTATCCACCGTGCGCGAGGTCGGGAACTCATCGGTGGACCAGGCGCGATCGAGAATCTCGTCGCGGCTCACGGCCTTGCCGACCCGCTCGGCCAGCAGGCGCAGCACCGCACACTCCTTGTGCGTGAGTGCCACGTTGTCGCCCTCGACGGTGGCCGAGAAGCGCTCGAAATCCACCAGCGCGCGGCCGATGCGCACCTGGCCGCGCATCTCGCCCGGCACGCGCGCGAGCTCCTGCGCGCGCTTCAGGCAATTCTGGATCCGCAGCAGCAGCTCGCGGAAGTGAAACGGCTTGCCGATGTAGTCGTCGGCGCCGAGCTCGAGGCCGCGAATGCGATCCTCAGCGCCGGCATGCGCGGTCAGGAAGATGATCGCGGTGGCCGGCGCGCGCTCGCGCACCACGCGCGCCAGATCGAAGCCGCTGCCGTCGGGCAGGCCGACATCAAGCAGCGCGAGCTCGAACGGCGCCTCGGCCAGCGCGCGCCGCGCCGCGGCGAGCGAGTCGGCGCGCGTGACCTGAAAGCCTGACGCGCGCAGCCGCTCGATCAGCGTCTCGGCGACATTGCGCTCATCCTCCACCAGCAGCAGCCGCGCGGGGGCGCTCATGCGCCCACCCGAAACAGCAGCTCGCAGCGAAAGCCTTCTCCGGGCGCGGTATCGAATCGCGCCTTCCCGTGCATGCGCTGCATCAGCCGGCGCACCAGATACAGCCCCACGCCGGCGCCGGACGAGGCCGCGCCGCGGCCAAATAATCGCCCGAGCCGCCCGGTGCCGGGGGCCACCCCGCGGCCGTTATCCTGATACTCGAGCGCCACCAGCCGGCCCTGCCGGGAGGCCGTGAGCCGCACGCTGACCGGATTGACCTGGGAATGGCGCACCGAATTCTCGACCAGGTTGCGCAGGATCAGCTGCAGCGCCGCGGCATCGGCCTGCACCGGCGGCAGGGCCGCATCCACGTGCGCGCGCAGATCCAGCCGGTCACCAAAAGCGCCCCCGATGTCCGGGATCGCGCGCGCGAGCCAGGCGTGCAGCGGCAGCTCCTGCTCGGACAGCGGCCCGCCGCCCTCGATGCGCGCCAGCTCGAGCGTCTTCTCGATCTGGGATTCGAGCCGGTGCGAATCCTCGAGCAGCCGCCGCGCGAGCTCCGCGCGCTGCCCGCCCTCGGCTATCGCTTCGGCCTGCAGCCGGATGCTGGTCAGCGGCGTACGCAGCTCGTGCGTCACCGAGGCAAAGAACGCCTGCATGCCGCGGGCGCGCCGCTGCTCGCGCCAGTACAGCCAGGCCAGCAGCAGCGAGATCGCCAGCAGCAGCGCCAGGAAGGTGCTCGACTCGCCGATCAGCATCAGCCGCGTGCGCGACCACTGCTCGGCGCCCAGATCCTGTCCGCCGCCAACGGCTTCGAGCGCGGCGATGCGCCGCGCCTGGCGCTCGATCACCGTCGCCCACCAGACCACCAGCACCAGCTGCAGCGCGAGCCACATCAGTGCCGCGCCCGCGATCAGCGCGGTGCGGCGCATCGGCGCAATGCTCAGGCCGCCCTGTCCGGCGCTGCGACTCACAGACCCAGCCATTGGCGCCACTGCGCCGGTTGCGGAAACACGGTCAGATTCTGCACCCCGGCGCGGCGCAGGTGCTCGTAGGTCTTGCCCGGGCCGCAGGCGTGGCGGGCATCCGGTGCAACCAGTCCTCGCCAGCGCTCGAACTGCGCGCTGCTGGACCAGTAGAGGTGGGTCGCATCCAGCGACGGCGCACCGTCGCCCGCCTGTGCACCCGCCGGCTCGCCGTTACGCTCGCGGTGGCGGTAGGTCGCGATCACCTCGCCGGCCGGCCAGCCCGCGGCCGCATCCAGGTGCGTCAGCACGATCCACTGATCGCGCGGCGGCAGCTGCAGCAGCGGTTGGGCCAGCATCGGCTCGAGCGCGGCAAAGCCCAGGCCGTCAGCGCAGCCCTCGATCCAGAGGCCGCGTTCGGCCAGCGCCTGCCAGCTCTCGACGCCGGAGACCCAGACATGCGCGGCGGGGTTGATCACGACCGACTCACCCTCGGGCCATGCCCTGCGATGGGCGATGAACACGGCGCTGGCGCCTCTAAGGCGCTCGGCGCTGTGCGCCGCCGCGCCCTCGATCGGCTCGATGCCGGGGCGCCCGGCGCGGCTGCCATCCCAGGCTTTGATGTTCCCGCGCGGCGGATCGAGCGCGATCGCGGGCGTCCAGCGCAGCGTGGGGGCGCCGAGCTCGAGCGCCGCGCCGGCATCGCCGCCGTCGCGCTGATACAGCAGCGCACCGATGCCCGGCAGTTGGATCTGGGTGGCACCGAAGCGCTGATGACAGCCGCCGCCGCGCTGCCCCAGCAGTGCGCGCTCGATCCCGGCTGCGGCCCGGGTCGGCGCATCATCGATGGCGCGCAGCACGGAGGCGGTGCCGGCATCGTCGTGGCGACACTCGACGGCGAGCGCGCCCTGGGCCGGGGCCGCAGGACACTGCGACAGCGGCAGCACCATGCGCGGCAGCGGCGAGAACAACTCGCGCAGCAGCACCACGCCTTGCGTATCGGCCCACAGTCGCGCCAGCCCCGAGAACGCGAGCACGATCCCGTCCAGATGGCGCGCGGCTCCGCGCGGCTCATGCAGCCGGCGCAGCCGCGAATCCACATTGCCGCGCAGATCGACCAGCCGTACGTGCGCGAGCGAGCGCCGATCGGAGCCGCGCCGTGGCAGCACGCGTTGCAGCAAGTCGGGCACGAAACTTGCGCGCCGCGGCGAGGAGCTGCCGATCATCAGTTCATGGCCGGCCACCAGCCGTTCCGGCACGTCGGCCGCAAACACCGCAATGTCGTGCGGCTGCTCGCGCGGCGGCACCGCGGCCAGCAGCAGACGGGATGAGCGCTCGAGGCTCAGGTCCTTGAACGAGTGCACGGTGAAATCGACCCGGCCGCCGAGCAGCGCGGCGTCGAGCTCATCGGTGAAGAATTCCTTGCCCTCGACGCTGGAGAGCGGCGCATCGAGGATGCGATCGCCGCGGGTCTCGATCCCGACCAGCTCGACCGTAAGACCCGGGTGCAATTGTTCGAGCTGGCGCGCGACCGCCGCGCTTTGTGCACGTGCGAGCGCTGAGCGGCGCGTGCCGAGCTTCAGTGCCCGCGGCGCCATGGCTCAAAGCGTAGCGAAAGCGGCGAGATCTTCCCAGCTGTGGGGGTGCGAGGAGTTCGCGCCGAGCGAGCGCAGCAGGGCTTTTTCCCGACAGGCGCGGCGTGCGCGCTCGAACTGGCGTCGCCGCAGCTCCGACTGGGCCTGCAGCATCTCGAACAGCGCCCCGAGGCTCACGAGCTCCGGCAACGCAGTCCACGGCATGGCGCCCTCGGCGCCCAGCCCCAGATGAATCACGCGGCCGCCGCGATCGCCACGCTGGTGCCAGGCGGCGACCCGGGCGGCGTCCGCGCTCGCATCGCTCGGAATACAGACAATCACGTTGCGCGCGGCGCGCCAGGCGGCCAGCTCCGCCTCGCGAGTAGCGTCGATCACGCGCACCGGTCGTGTCGGTTCGCGCTTGGCGAGCTCACGCGACAGCTCGTGCGCGCGCTCGCTGGTGCGGTTCCAGAGCCACAGTTCGGAGCCGGTGAGCCAGGGCGCGACCGATTGCGCGAGCTGCCCGGCGCCGATCAGCAGCGTCGGACCGCCGTGGGCGTCATCGCCCAGCAGCCGCCGCGTCTGCGAACCGTAGGAGGCGCTGCCGAGACTGCCCAGGTGCTGCGCGCGCACCGCCTTGGCATCCTGAAACAGCAGCTGCACCCAGGGCGAGAGCTGACGGGCGAGCGCTGAGCCACGCTCCGCGAACTCGCGCCAGGCCTGCTTGATCTGGCCGAAGATCTCGGTCTCGGCCACCAGCTTGCTCTCGAGCCCGCCGGCAAAACGCAGCAGGAACGCATACGCGTCGGCACCCTCGAAGCGCTCGAGCGCACCATCGGCCGGAAATTCCTGCCGCGCGAGGGCAGCCGCCGCATCGCTGGCGACCACGGCCACGCGGCGCTGGCAGGTATCGATCGGAAACCAGTCCAGGCCCGATGGAGGCTCCGCCGCCTGGGCGTCGGGAAAGCGCGCGCCGCGCCAGTGCAGGACCTTGAGATCGCGTAGTTCCACGACCGGCAGGCTAGCGCGGCCCGCGTCCCATTTGTCATGGCCGTGTCACTGCCGAGCCCGAAAACGCTAGGTAATAGCCGCAATTGTGACGAGCTTGGAAGCTGCGGCCCGCCCTCGCGGCCGGGCGCAGCGGTGCGCCGGGAAGGGCTATCGAGGAGTACCTGTTCGGCTATATTGCGCCACGACATGAGTCGCCGTCGCCGCGGTCAGGCCTTGGCCGCCGGCAACGGCGCTGGCCACGAGAGCATTGACGATGACCAACCCGTTCGTCTGCCTGCGCGGGCGCGCAGGCCTGCTGGTTTTGCTGCTGGCGGGTGCCCTGGCATCCGGGCCCGCGCTGGCCGGCGAGCCCCCGGCCAAGCCGTTCGTGGTGCTGATTTCGATCGACGGCCTGAAACCGGAAGCCGTGCTGGACGCCGCCAGCTATGGGCTCCAGGTGCCGAACCTGCGCGCATTCCTGGCCGACGGGGTGTATGCGACCGGGGTGCGCGGGGTATTGCCGACCTTGACCTACCCCTGCCACATGACAATTCTGACCGGGGCCTCGCCCGCGACGCACGGCATCTACAGCAACACCACCTTCGACCCGCTCGGCCGCAACGACCACGGCTGGTACTGGTATGCCGAGGACGTCCGGGTGCCCACACTGTGGGACGCCGCGGCCGCCGCACACCTGAAGACGGCCAATGTCTACTGGCCCATCAGCGTCGGTGCGCATATCACCTACAACCTGCCGCAGATCTGGCGCAGCGGCACCGAGGACGACCTGAAGCTGCAACGCGCGTTGAGCACGCCGGGTCTGGAACGCGAATTATCGCCCGGCCTGGGCCGCTATCCGGGCGGCATGGAAGAAACCGTCGCGGAGGATGAGATCCGCGCGCGCTTTGCAATTCGCCTGATCGAGACCAAGCGTCCGGATTTCACCACGGTTTACTTCACGGGCCTTGATACCGAGGAGCACAACTCCGGGCCGTTCAGTGCGAAATCCAACCAGGCTTTGGAACGCATCGATAGGCTCATCGGATCGCTGCGCGCTGCGATCGAAAAGGTGGCGCCGGGACGTGCCACGATCTGCATCGTGTCCGATCATGGCTTTGCGGCCGTCGAGCACGACGTGAATCTTTATAGCGCCTTTCGGCAGGCAGGGCTGATCACGGTCGGCCCGGATAACAAGATTACCGGTTGGAAGGCCACCCCGTGGCAATCGGCCGCCAGCGCCGCGGTGATGCTCGCCGACCCGCGCGATGATGCCGTGCGCGCCCAGGTGAAGGATCTGCTGGATACACTGGCGAGCGAGCCCGCCAATGGGATCGAGCGCATCCTGACGCACGAGGAACTGGTTCAGGCCCGGGCCTTTCCCGATGCGGCGTTCTTCGTGTCGTTCAGGATCGGCTATGAGTCCGGCGAGCGCTTATCCGGTCCGCTCATCTCGGCACCCTCCAATCGGGGCACGCACGGCTACACGCCGGATCACCCCGAGATGCGAGCGTCGTTCTTTCTGATCGGCCCGGGTGTTCCGGCAGGCCGATCGCTCGGCGAGATCGACATGCGCCAGATCGCGCCGACGCTGGCGCGGATCATGAATGCGCCGCTCAAGGGCGCCGAGTTGGGCGCATTGCCGCTGAAGTAGCATCCATGTGGGCCGACGGCGAGACAGACGCCGGCAAGCTCTCCGCCGTCATCGGCTGCGCACCGATGGCAGCCACAGCGCACCGACGCGCTGTGAGAACTTCCATCCCGCAGCGGTCAAACTCAGGCTATCACGCAGCATCCCTTGCAATGGCGGCGCTGTCCTGGCCATGTCCGGGCGGGCGCCATCGGGGCTGCGTGGGCTCGAGAACAGGAGAATGCGCGAGCGCGCACGAGCGCGCTCGGATGACTCGACCTCGATCAGCACATCGCTCGTCATATGGAACGTCACCAGGTCGGTCGGGCGGGCATTGAACGACGCCAGGATCGCATCTCGCCCGATGATCGGCTTATCGGGAGCCGACGGCCGGCAGAACACGGCGTCTTCAGTGAACAGGTCCGCCAGCGCGCCATAGTCGCGTTCATCGTTCAAGTAGGCATAGCGATAGATCAGCGCGCGGCAGGCCTCGATGATCGCCAGTCGTTCGGTGACTTCCATATTCTTTCTATTGCGCCTCCGGTACACGGCGGGTGTGCAAGAACGCCTCCAGGGTTTCACCGCGCATTTGTGCGTACATTTCCAGATTGGACATTCGCCAGGTGCGTGCCAGCTTCTCGAGCACGAAGAAATTCACGCCATATTTGACCAGTCCCAGCCAGTCGCGGCCGCGCACCAGGGCCCGCTCCTCCTCGCTAAGACCCGCGTGCCTGCAGGCCTGATCCTCATCGCTCTGGAAGCGCGCACGATGCTCGGGGTCGGCGAGCTGCCAGAGAAAACGGTTGAGTTTGATGGCCTTGACGCTTTGGCGGATATCAAATGGGTATGTTCCCGGAATCTGGTCGATGCCCGCTAACTGAGGATTGGGCTGGTAGTGCTCGGGAATCGGGCTTGGCGTCGCAGGCGCCGACGTATCCTCAAACAGTGCGACCGCCATCGCCGTCGTCGTTGCGAGATAGTAATTCGCGTGTCGCTTGACGATGCGGTCCGAGAGCGCGCCCCGCATCGCCAGCCACATGATGACCTCAACGCTCTCAGCGCCGCCGAGCCGCGTCAACTCGGCGTGAGTCAGTTCGGTAAGTTGGAGCGGATCGTCCTGCAGCAGCTGCAGGAAGCGCATGTCCCAGTCGGTGTTGTTGAATCCGGTACGTTCGCCATGAATCTGATGCGATAAGCCACCGGTCCCCACGACGGCGACCTTCAACGCCTCGGGATAGGATTCCACCGCGCGCCTGACGGCCTGGCCGAGCCGGTAGCATCGGCGCGCGGTCGGCAGCGGATACTGCAGCACGTTGACTTCGATCGGCACGATCGCGCCTGGCCAGTCGGGGCGGTGCGGCCAGAGCAGAGGCAGCGGCGACAGGCAGCCATGATCGAGCGCTTTGTCCTGAAAGAGCGTGAGGTCGAATTCGTCATTGACCAGACAATCGGCCAGATGAGCGGCGAGTCCCGGATGCCCTTTGATGGGCGGTAGCGCGCGCGGTCCTGCACCCTCGTCGGCAATGGGAAAGGTCGGGCTGACTCCCAGCGCGAAGGTGGGATAGAAATCAAAGAAGAACGTGGACGCGTGATCGTTGTAAAAGAACACCAGTACGTCGGGCCGCTGCTCTTCAAGCCAGGCCGCCACCGGCTTGTAGCCCTCAAACAGCGGCGCCCACGCCGGCTGCTCCTGCTTGCCTTTGTCATAGGCGAGGCCGATCGTCGGCACGTGCGATGTGCCAATGCCTCCGATTATGCGTGCCACGCGGTAAGCTCCGGCAACTCTCGATAGGTGCTCATTGGTATAGCCAACGTCGCATCAGCGCTGAGACCTGCGACGGTTGTTCCATGGTCGACATGTGCCCGCATTCTTCGACGACCTCCATATGGCAGCGAGGAATCTGGGTGGCCATGGCTTCGTGGCGCGCCAGGGGACTCCACGCGTCCTGCCGCCCGCAGACGAGCGTGGTTGGACAGGCGATGCTGGACAGCACGTCGCCGGCGTCCGGCCGATCCAGCAGGGCACGGATCTGCGCGGCAAAGGTATCAGGCGTTTGCCGATCGAGCATATCCAGTATCCGCTCGATCAAGGCGGTATCCTGCAGCCGTCGAGGGTGCACCATACCGCGAACCCATTCCCGACCCATGGCGCGCATGCCGCCAGCATAGGCGAGATCGACGAGGCGCCGGCGCTGCTGTTCTTCGGCTGCGCCCGACTCGTTATTGGGTCGGGCCTGCCATCCCGTATCCAACAGCATCAGGCGCGTCACACGCTGCGGGGCGCCGCGCAGAATCTCCAGCGCCACTCGGCCGCCCATCGAGTGACCAGCGAGCGCGAACTGGGGTGGCGCGGCCCGCAACACCGCGCCGGCCATAGCTGCGATCGAATCGAGCGCTCCATAGCCCGGCACACGGCAGTCCGCGTCGACCGACAAGTCCCGCACCTGATCCGCCCACACCGCCCGATCGCACATCAGTCCCGGCAATAACAGCAGCACCGGTTTGCGTCGGTTCCCGTCGGCGTCCACGCTAACTCGCACTCAGTTGATAATCGCTCGGCTGCCCGGCGTATTCGATGAGGAAATCGACGACGCCCGGATCGATCATGGCGCTGCGATTCCCGGCCACGGGTTTGTCGGGCATTCATGCGCGCAGCCCGCGTTGTTGTCGTAGATACAGCGCGCGCGATTGTTCATAATGGGATCCCAAATGTCAATCGCACCGGTCGCGGGGTCGATGAGCGGGGGTGCGATGGGCAAGAACACCGGCTGATAGTTGGTATCTTATTAAGAGAAAGCCGAGTTAGCGAAGCGCGCGCTCGACCGGATGGAATCCTGATATGAGGACTTGGTATACAAAGGCCGGCGCCGCCGCAGCTTTGTAAGCTTGCCCGGGGGCAAGGCCTGAACGATACCAGTGGCGCGGTCGCTCCCGCCGCAGTTCGGGAGAAGGTGTCATGAATCAATCAAACGAATCCAAAGGTTTCCCGCTGCCGAGCTCGGTGCAGATCATTGGCGGAACGGAGGCCGCCCAGGCAGCGTATCCCTACTACATGCAGTTTGATGCGGGCGACGACGGGCGTTTCTGGTTCTATAACTCGATGCACTTCCCGGAGCCGATGTCGGCGTTCGACATGATCACCGCGGAGGCCGCCTACTGCGCTTTGGGCGCAGCCAATACGCGCGTTCACTGTCTGCCCACGACGCTCGGGATCGACTACCGGATCGTCAATGGACGGGTGTACATCGGCGGCAACGCCGTGACGGATCCGACTGAGATTGCGCGGCGTACCACCGAATTCCAGCGTCGTGCGTTCTACTACTACGAAAATTGGGAGACGCTGTACGCGAAGTGGCGCGAGAAGATGCTGGCGCTGATCCGGGATGCACAGGCACTGCCGAAGCCGCTGCTGCCCGAGTTCGAGCCCTTGGCGCACGTGCACGCCGGTCGCGGCATTGCCTCGAATCACGACCTCATCGACATCTACTGCAAGACACTCGAAGGCTACTTCCGGATGTGGCACCACCACTTCGAGTTCCTGCTGCTGGGTTACGGGGCCTACATGACCTTTTTTGCCTTCTGCAAGAAGGCATTTCCCGAGATCAGCGATCAGACCATCGCGCGCATGGTCGCCGGCATCGAGGCCGAGATCTTCCGCCCCGACGAGGAACTGCGACGACTGGCCCGGTGCGCGGTGACGCTTGGGGTGGACGCGCAGTTTCAGGAGCATCGTTCCGTCGACGCCACCATCCAGGCATTGCATGACGCCGGCGAGCCAGGGCAGGAGTGGCTCAGAGAATTGCAGGTTTCACGTGAGCCGTGGTTCAACATCAATGTGGGAGATGGCTTCTACCACTACCACCGCTCCTGGAACGATGATCTATCGATGCCGTTTGCGGGTATTACCGACTATATCGCCTGTGTGAAGGCGGGCGAGACACTGGCGCGGCCGTTCGATCGGTTGCAGGCGGAACGTCAGCAACTGATCGCCGATTACCGCGAATTGCTCAGTTCAGACGACGAGCGGGCTGCGTACGACCAGATGATCGCACTGGCGCACCGCGTCTTCCCCTATGTCGAGGGGCACAAGTTCTACTGCGAACATTGGTACACCAACCTGTTCTTCAACAAGATCCGCGAATTCGGCGCACTGCTTGCGCTGCACGGCTTCTTCCAGAATGAATCCGACGTGTTCCATCTGACGCACTACGAGCTGCAAGCGGCGATCATTGATCTGATGACTTCCTGGTCGGCCGGCTCGGCACCGCGCGGGCCCGCCCGCTGGCCAAAGATCGTGGCCGAACGGCGCGCGGCACTCGCAGAGTGGGCAAAGCACGCAACCCCGCCCGCGCTCGGGCCGGTGCCCGACATCATCGATGATCCGGCCATCGTCATGCTCTGGGGAATCACCCGCGAGAGCCTGGACGCCTGGCTCAAGGCCGAAGGCGACGGTGATAGCAACGAGATTCGCGGCTTTGCGGCCTCCAGCGGCGTGGTGGAAGGACCGGCACGGATCGTCAAATCCGTGGAGGAGATCAGTCGATTGCGCCAGGGGGACATCCTCGTGTGCCAGGTCACCAATCCGACCTGGGCGCCGGTGTTTCAGAAGATTGCCGGGGCAGTTTCCGATATCGGCGGCTCCATGAGTCACGCTGCCATTGTCGCACGGGAATTTGGACTGCCCGCCGTGGTAGGCACCGGAACGGCCACGTCGCGGATCAAGGACGGTCAGCGCATCCGCGTGGATGGCGGTCGCGGCATCGTGACCATACTGCAGTAGACCCGCGATGGGCGCTTCCGGACATGTCTGCTGGTTTGCCGATATCGGATTGCAGGATCGGGCGCGGGTGGGTGGCAAGGGCGGGAATCTGGGCGAACTGCAACGCGCTGGCATCCGTGTTCCGGCAGGATTTGTGGTCGATACGGGGGCGTTCGAGCGCTGTATCGAGGCACTCGAACAGGAATCGCCGGTGCGCTCGCAGGTGCAAGCCTTGGACGCGGACGATCTGTCCGCGCTCGATGTCTGCTCGAAACGGCTGCGCCGCAGAATCGAAGAGGCGTTGCTGCCGGCGGACGTGATCGATGAGATAGCAAGCGCCCATGCGACCCTGTGCGAGGGCGGTGTCCAGCCGGCGGTCGCCGTACGCTCGTCGGCGACCACCGAGGACGCCAATGATGCGAGTTTCGCCGGACTTCAGGACACGTACCTGTGGATACCGAGCGCGGCCGAGACGCTCCGAATGGTCCGCAGCTGCTGGGCGAGCCTGTATTCGGTGGAATCGATCAGCTACCGGCGCAAGCGCGGATTTCCCGAGCAGTCTGTGGCCATGGCGGTGGTCGTGCAACGGATGGTGGACGCTCGAACCGCGGGTGTGATGTTCACGCGCAGTCCCACCACCGGGGACCGATCGGTGATCACGATCGAGGGTGCATGGGGTTTGGGTTCGTCCGTCGTCGGCGGTGAGGTGACGCCGGACCGCTGGGTGATGGGCAAGATCACGGGCGAGATATCGACCCGTGAGATTTCCGACAAGGCCATCGAGCACGCGCCGCGCTCGGAAGGCGGTATCACCGCCGTTCCCGTTGCCGATGAATTGCGCCGCGTCGCGTGCATCAGCGATGCGGAGCTGCAGCACCTCCGAGACGTTGCGCGCAAGATCGAACGTCACTATGGACGCGCGCAGGATATCGAGTGGGCGATCGCCAAGCTCAGCGGCGAGGTCCTGTTGCTGCAGAGCCGACCGGAGACCGTATGGTCGGCCAGGGAGTCCGCACCGGTGGCGCAAGCAGCCGCCAATCCCGTATCACACGTCATGTCAATCTTCGGAGGTCGACGGTGAGTCTGAGGTCCAAGGACGTTCGCGAGATGACGCGTCTGCTGCAGGGGTCGACCTTCACCGAGCTTCACCTCGAGCTTGATGGCTGGAAGCTCAGTCTGAGACGCGGTGCGATCACCGTAGAGTCCACGCCGTGAATTCGGTCATGCAATTGCAGGCGACCCCGCAAACGCTTGGTCCCGTCCGTGGGCTGATATTCGACGTGGATGGCACCTTGCTGCTGAGCGATCGCTCGCTCGGTGCCTACCAGCCGCTGCCCGGTGCCGCTCAAACGCTCGCAACCCTGAAGCAGCGCGGCGTGCCGTTCGTATTGCTGACCAACGGCAGCGCTTATGCGCCGGCAGATCACGCAGCACGGCTGCGCAACGTGGGCCTGCCGGTCGACGATGAGCAAATGATTACGCCATCCAGTATCACCGCCGATCACATGTCCCGACACGGCATCAAACGTGCCCTGGTGCTGGGAGGCCGCGGCGTCGGGCAGGCATTGCTCGAGGCCGGCGTTGAGACGCTCTACACCGGCGAGCCCGGCGCGACCGAGGTCAACGCCGTCTATGTCGGCTGGCACCCGCATTGTGGCATGCCGGATATCGAGGCCGCCTGTCAGGCGATCTGGGCCGGGGCAAAACTCTATGTCGGCTCCGATGTGCCATTTTTTGCGACCAAGCAAGGGCGCACGATCGGTTACTCGTTCGCCATCGTCGGTGCCATTCGCCGCCTGGCCAAGGTGCCGATGATCCTGACCGGAAAGCCCTCGCTGCACGCATTGCGATTCGCCGCGAAGAAACTCGGCCTTGCGATGCGTGAACTGGGCGTGGTTGGCGACGACCCGATGGTCGAGACCATCATGGCTCGCCGCGGGCGTGCAACGGCTTTTGCCGTAACAACGGGAGTCACCACGCGGCAAGAATGGTCGTGTCTACCGCCGCCGCGCCGCCCCGATCGAATTATCGCGGATCTGGGCGAACTGCTGGATTACATTGAGTGCGGGACAGCGTGATCTGATGACGGTTCGATCCGGTCGCCTTGCGAGACCGCATCCGCGCCCGCTTGTACTGTTTCCGAAAACGCCGGAATCATCGGAAGCGGGCGTGCCTCGAGTTCCGCCACCGGCTGCAGCGCGTCTTGTGTTGCTCGGCGGAAAGCCATCAAATCGCGTGCGGCAGATCCGAGCTGAGGGGGCGAGCGAATGCCGGTGTCCGAGCAGGAAGTTCCCGTGCTGGTGGTGGGCGGCAGCCTTGTCGGGCTGACCACCTCGGTGCTGCTGGCGTCGCATGGCGTGCGCCACATGCTGATCGAGCGGCACCGGGGCACGGCGATCCACCCGCGCGCGGCCTCGTTTCACCAGCGCACGATGGAGATCTTCCGCAGCGTCGGCCTGCAGCAGGCGGTGGAGGCCGCTGCCGGGCGGGAGTTTGTCCAGAACGGCGCGATCATTTCCGTCGATACCTTGAGCGGCAAGGAGCTCGCCTGCTTCTACCGCTCTTTCAACCAGGGGGTCGAGGGCTTGAGCCCCACTTCGCGGCTGTTCATCACGCAGGTCGGGCTCGAGCCGGTGCTGCGCGAGCGGGCACGCGAGCTCGGGGCCGATCACCACTACGCGACGGAGATGGTGGGCTTCGAGCAGGACCATGTGGGCGTCGTCGCCGTGCTGCGCCCGCGCGACGGCGGGCCGGAGCGAAGAATCCGTGCCCGGTACCTGGTCGCGGCTGACGGAGCCCACAGCGTCGTGCGCAGCCAGCTCGGCATCGGCATGGCGGGCCGCGGCAGCTTTGCCGACTGCGTGACCATCTACTTCAAGGCCGACCTGCGCGCGCTGATTGGCGACCGCAATCTCAGCGTCGTCTACGTGAACCAGCCGGGGCTGCTCGCGTTCTTCCGGTTCTCGATCGCCGGCGACGCCGGTTTCCTGGCGGTTTTCGCAACGTTCGACCAGCACGGCACCCGCAACAGCCTTGTCGGCCAGGACCTTTCCCCGGCCCGTTGCGCCGCACTGGTGCGTGCGGCACTGGGAGTAGCGGCCGAGTTCCCGGTCGCGATCGACGACGTGCAGCCCTGGAACGCGACCGCTGCCACGGCGACGGCGTTTCGTAAGGGGCGCGTTTTCCTGGCCGGCGATGCCGCGCACCTGATGCCCCCCACCGGCGGCTTTGGAGGCAACACCGGCATCGCGGATGCCCACAATCTCGCGTGGAAACTGCGAATGGTGCTCGAGGGAACCGCCGGCGCCCGGCTGCTGGACAGCTACGAGAGCGAGCGCAAACCGCAGTGTGAGCTGATCGTCGAGCAAGCCTATGCGCGCTACATCAAGCGCGTCGATCCGTCCCTGCCGGCGACCAATCTCGCGCCCCTGCTCGATGATGCGGCGATCGAGCTCGGGTCCGTCTACGGCTCCGATGCCGTACTGGACGAGGGGCCGGTGCGCAGCGCCGCTCGCCTGCTCGAGGACCCGCACAATCCCAGCGGCAGGCCGGGAACGCGCGTACCTCACATCATGGTGCAGCGGAATGGTGTCCCCGTTTCCACGCATGATCTGCCGGTACACGGCTTCGCGCTGCTCGCGGGCGCCGGCGGCCGCAGCTGGACGGAAGCGGCCAATGCCTTGGCGGCGGAGGGAATTGCGCTGAAGGCTCACGGGATCGGACCCGACGGCGATCTGGCGAACCCCGACGGTCGCTTCGAGAAGACCGTGGGAATCGGCGCACAGGGCGCGCTGCTGCTGCGACCCGACGGCGTCATCGGCTGGCGCACCGCCGGCTCCCATCCGGATCCGCGCGCCAAGCTCGATGACGTGATGAAACAGCTGACGTTTCGGCGCTGATCTGACCTGCCGGAGATAGGACTCGAACCTACGACCCGCGCATTACGAATGCGCTGCTCTACCAACTGAGCTACTCCGGCGCGGAGGCGGCGTATGTTAAGCACCGGGACCCGATCACGCCAGTCGGCGCCCGCCGCCCGCAATGGCCCGGGCCCGCCGCCACTGGCCACCGGCCAGACGGATCTACCCCCGCCGCCGCAGCCGGATCACTAAATCGATCCCCGCCACTTCCATTCCAGGGGGCGGCGAAGGCAGGCGGCTGAACTGCACCTCTTTCAGTGCCACGTCGCTCAGCGCGCCGGTCTGCTCGTCCTGGAAATGATAGTGAGGGGCGACGTTGGAATCGAACCAGGCGCAGCTGCCATCGAGCGTGAGCTGGCGGATCAGGCCGCGCGCCGCGAACAGGTTCAGCGTGTTGTAGACCGTGGCCTTGGAGACTCGGGCGCCGTCGCGGCGTAGCGCCTCGGCGATCTGCTCAGCGGACAGGTGCTGCGGCGCTCCGAGCAGGATGGTCGCGATCTGCAGCCGCTGGTCGGTGACGCGGATGCCGCAGGCCGACAGCCGCGCGGCGGCCTGGGCCCAGTTGGATTCGGCGTCTGCGGCGTCTATCCCCATGTGGCGGCGATTATAGCCTCAGGAGGCCGAAAAACCGTGAATCGCCCTACGGCGGCGCATTCGTGGCTCCTCGCGTGACATAAACACGCGTCCGATAGAGGCCCTTCCGCCGCCAACCGGCCGCCGCTGGCTTCAGCCCCGCAGCGCCCTCGGCAGCCCGAATACCACCTGTTCCTCGCGACCGGCAAGCTCGGCCGGTGTCTCCGCGCCCCAGCTGCGCAGGCGTTCGACCACCTGCTGTACCCGCACCTCCGGTGCCGAGGCGCCGGCAGTGACACCGATCGTGGTCTTGCCGTCCAGCCATACGCGCTGCAGATCATCGGCGCCGTCCACCAGATAACCGGGTATGCCGGCCCGTTCGGCCAGTTCGCGCAGCCGATTCGAGTTCGAGCTGCTGCGCGAGCCGACCACCAGCAGCAGGTCGCATTCCGCGAGCAGTTTCTTGACCGCGTCCTGGCGGTTCTGCGTGGCATAGCAGATGTCTTCGCGGCGCGGCGCCTGCAGCAACGGAAAGCGCGCGCGCAGGGCCGCGACCATCAACGCGGTATCGTCCACGGACAGCGTGGTCTGCGTCACGAACGCAAGATGCGAGGGGTCGCGCACCTCGAGGCGTTGCACATCCTCGATATTCTCGACCAGGAAGATCCGGCCGCCAAAACTCGTATCGAAACGCCCCATCGTGCCTTCAATCTCCGGGTGTCCGGCGTGTCCGATCAGGATCACTTCGCGCGCTTCGCGCGCAAAGTTCGCGACTTCCATGTGCACCTTCGTGACCAGCGGACAGGTCGCATCGAACACCTGCAGCGCACGACGGGCGGCTTCGTTTTCCACGGCGGTGGACACGCCGTGGGCCGAAAACACCACGGTGGCCCCGGCCGGCACCTCTTCGAGCTGCTCGACGAACACGGCGCCGAGGCCGCGCAGGCGCTCGACCACATGACGGTTATGCACCACTTCATGCCGCACGTAGATCGGCGCGCCGAACAGCTGCAGCGCGCGTTCGACGATCTCGATCGCCCGGTCGACACCGGCGCAGAAACCACGGGGATTGGCGAGCACTATGCGCATGGGTACATCCTAACGGGCTTCGAGCCAGGCATCGAGCAGCAATAGCGCCGCTCCAATCGTGATCGCGGAATCGGCCACATTGAACGCCGGAAAATAATGCTCGCCCCAATGCGCGTGAATGAAATCAATCACATGGCCGAGCCGCAGCCGGTCGATCACGTTGCCGAGTGCCCCGCCCAGGATCAGCGCCACCGCGCTGGCCAGTGCGCGGGCGCTTCGATCCATGCGTCGCAGCCACAGGATCAGCACGGCGCTGACGCCGATCGCGAGCGCCGTGAACAGCCAGCGCTGCCAGCCGGTGGCATCGGCCAGGAAGCTGAAAGCGGCGCCGGTGTTGTGCAAGCGCGTGATCTCGAGCACCGGCAGCACGACGATCGACTGATAGAGGCCAAGGCCGCGTTCGATCGCCGCCTTGGTCAGCTGGTCCAGCGCGATCACCGCGGCCGACAGCCACAGATAGATGAGGCCGTTACCGCGCGACTCCGCGACGATCGTGGTCGCCCCATGCTCCGAACGTCGCCTCATGAATACCGCCGTGTCTCGCCGGGCAGCGCGAGGTTACCGATACAGCGGCCGCACAACTGCGGGTGCTGGCTCGACTTGCCGACGTCGGTACGGTGATGCCAGCAGCGGATGCACTTGGGCTGCGGCGACACGCGCACCTGGATCCACACCCCACCGCCCGCGGCCTCGAGCGCCGGCACTGCATCATGCGGCGCTCCTACGTCGATCGCGAGCTCATGGACCTTGGCCTCGGACGTGATCATCAGGAAGCGCAGCTCGGGACCGAGCGCCGATAGGCGCGGGTACTTCTCCGAGGTGCACCAGACATCAAGCTCGGCATCGAGCGGCGCGCCGATCTCACCGACAATGCGCAGCCGTTCGAGCTCGCGCGCGACATCGGATCGCAGGGCCATCAGCATAGGCCAATCAAGCGTATCGGCGGGCAGCTCCGGCAACTCATGCCAGGTGCTCAGGAATACCGATTCCGCGCGGGCTCCGGAGAGATACCCCCAGAGCTCCTCGGCGGTGAACGACAGGATCGGCGCCAGCCATCGGACCATGCTCTCGGCAATGTGCCATATCGCCGTCTGCGCCGAGCGGCGCGCGTGGCTGCCCGCGGGCGTGGTGTACAGGCGGTCTTTCAGGATATCGAGGTAGTAGCCGCCCAGATCGACCACGCAGAAATTGTGGACTTTCTGGTAGATCAGGTGGAACGCGTAGTCGCGATACGCCGTCACGATCTCCTGCTGCAGCTCGCGCGTGCGCATGATCGCCCAGCGATCGAGCGCCACCAGTTCCCCCCCCGGCAGTGCTTGTGATGGCTCGAAGTCGTGCAGGTTGCCGAGCAGGAAGCGCAGCGTGTTGCGCATGCGGCGATAGGAATCGCTCATGCGCTTCAGGATCTCCTGCGACAGGCTCATCTCGTTGGCGTAGTCAGTCGCGGCGATCCACAGCCGCAGCATGTCGGCGCCGAGCGTGCGCATGATGTCCTGCGGCTCAATGCCGTTGCCGAGCGACTTCGACATCTTGCGGCCCTTCTCATCCACAGTGAAGCCGTGGGTCAGGACACCGCGGTAAGGCGCCCGCGCATACATCGCTTCCGACATCAGCAGTGAGCTGTGGAACCAGCCGCGATGCTGGTCCGAGCCCTCGAGGTACAGATCCACCGGCGCTTCGAAATCGCTGCGGATCGCGGCCAGGCACTCGAACGACAGCCCCGAGTCCGCCCAGACATCCATCACGTCGCTGAGCTTCTCGTACTCGCCGGCATCCTTGCCAAGCAGCTCGGCCGGATCGAGCGCGAACCAGGCGTCGATGCCGCCGGTCTCGACGCGCGCGGCCACCTGCTGCAGCAGCTCCTCGGTGCGCGGATGCAGCGCGGCGGTCTCCTTGTGCACGAACAGCGCCAGCGGCACGCCCCAGACGCGCTGGCGCGAGATGCACCAGTCGGGCCGGGTCTCGATCATGCTGGTCATGCGCTGCTCGCCCCAGGACGGCGTCCATCGCACCTGTTTGATATCGCGCAGCGCGTGCGCGCGCAGGTCGTGCTGGTCCATGCTGATGAACCACTGCGGCGTCGCACGAAAGATCAGCGGGCTCTTGTGGCGCCAGCAGTGCGGATAGCTGTGGCGTAGCAGCTCCTGATGCAGCAGCGCACCGCTGCCCTCGAGCTGCTGCACCAGCACGGCATCGGCCGCTGCGACCTTCAGTCCCGCGACCAGCGGCGTCTCAGCGACGAAGCGGCCGTCGGGCCCGACCGGGTTGACCACCGGCAGGTTATAGCGCGCGCCTACGACATAGTCTTCCTGGCCGTGCGCGGGCGCCGTATGCACCGCCCCGGTGCCGGCCTCGAGCGTCACGTGCTCGCCAAGGATCACCGGCACCTGTCGGGCCAGCCACGGATGCTTAAGCTTCAGGCCTTCGAGCATGTGTCCGCTGAACTCGCCGAGCAGCTCCAGCTGCGTAAGGCCATAGCGCTTGAGCGACGCCTCCTTGAGCTCCGCGGCCAGCACCAGCACCTCGCGCTTGCCCGCGCGCTCGACCGCGACCGCGACGTACCGATAATCGTCGTTGACCACGACCGCCTCGTTCGCCGGCAGCGTCCAGGGCGTCGTGGTCCAGATCACCACCGAAACCGCGGAGCCGAGCCGCGCCGCATCGATGCTCGTGCGCTGCGCGAAGTCGGCGACGTCGACCACGCGAAAGCCGACGTCGATCGCGGTCGAGTTCTTGTCCTCGTACTCGACCTCGGCCTCGGCCAGCGCCGAGCGGCAATCGAGGCACCAGTGCACCGGCTTGGCGCCGCGATACAGGTGGCCGTTGCGGATGATCTTGCCGAGCGCACGGATCTGCTGCGCCTCGTAGCGTGGATCCATCGTCAGGTAGGGGTGATCCCAATCCCCGAAGACGCCCAGGCGCTTGAAGTCGGCGCGCTGCGCCTCGACCTGGGCGGATGCGAACGCGCGGCACGCGGCACGAAAGCCCGCGGCATCGAGCTTCTGGCCCGGCTTGCCGTGTTTCTTCTCGACCGCGAGCTCGATCGGCAGGCCATGGCAGTCCCAGCCCGGAATGTAGGGCGCATCGCGGCCATCGAGCGTGCGCGACTTGACGACGATGTCCTTCAGGATCTTGTTGACCGCGTGGCCGAGATGGATCACGCCGTTCGCATACGGCGGCCCATCGTGCAGCACGAACGCGGGACGCCCGCGCGACACCGCGCGGATGCGCTGGTAGATGCCGAGCTCGGTCCAGCGCTTGAGCTGCGCCGGCTCGCGCTTGGCCAGATCCGCCTTCATCGGAAAGTCGGTCTGCGGCAGATTGATGGTTGCCTTGTAGTCGATCACTCGTTCCCCGTGACTCGCGGTCAGGTCCGCCACTGCATCGTTGTCGCGCGCGCTCATGCCGCCAGTATCCGGCGCGCTTCCAGAGCATCGCGTCCCATCTGCTGCACCATTGCGTCCATCGTCGGAAAGGTCAGCTCAGCGCGCAATCGCGCGACGAACTCCACTTCCAGCTCCTGACCATACAGATCAGCGTCGAAATCGAACAGATGCGCCTCAAGCAGCATCTCGCGCCCCTGGACCATCGGCCGCGTGCCCAGGCTCGCAACCCCAGGGCGCTGCGCGAAGCCCGCGCCACTGACGCGCACCGCAAACACGCCCGTGAGCGGCACCCGGCGCCGTTTCACCGGCAGGTTCGCGGTCGGAAAGCCGATCGTGCGCCCGAACCGGTTTCCCAGGCGCACCCGGCCGCGCATGCTGTAGCCGCGTCCGAGCATCCGCCGCACGGTGGCAAATTCTCCCTGCTCGAGCGCCAGTCGCACCCGGCCGCTGCTGACGCGCTCCCCATCGATCGGCACCGGCGCGACCAGGTCCACGCTGAAGCCGAACTGCGCCGCCTGCTGCGCGCACCACTCGGCGCTCGCCGCCCCGCCGCGCCCGAAGCGAAAATCATGCCCGATCACCACCACGCGCGCTCGCGCGGCGGCCAGCAGCTCCATGAACTGCAGCCCCGACAGGGCCCGCAGCCGCGATCCGAAGCTGAGCACACACAATCGCTCGAGGCCGCTCATCGACAGCAGCCGCCAGCGCTCGCGGAAGTTGGTCAGCCGGGCGGGCGGGTTCGCGGCCTGCAGGAACTCGCGCGGCAGCGGCTCAAAGCTCACCATCATGGCCGGCAGCGCGAGCCGCGCCGCATGCGAGCGCAACCGCTCGATCAGCACCTGGTGGCCCAGGTGCAGGCCATCGAAGCTGCCGATCGTGACGACGCAATCGCGCGAATTGACCGAGTCGAGTCGGCGGATGAGCTCCATGGTCCTTTCGGGCAGTACTCCAGGCCATTGCGCCGCCGACCGGTAAGCGCCATGGCCATCTAAACGATTGATTATAGCCCGATCCGGGCCGCTCCTGGACAGCGCGCGCCCCGGGCAGGGCCCTGATTTCATTGACAAGCTTTTGAGCCCTCCTCACACTACGCGCCCTAAGAAATCGGGCACGGCACTACAGGCGGGAGTTGTCAGCGTGGCGAATACGAAATCGGCGGAAAAGGCGGCCCGGCAGGCCGAGAAGCACCGGACGCACAACGTCACGCTGCGCTCGCGCATGCGCAGCGCGATCCGCAAGGTCAACGACGCGGTCGCCAAGGGCGACAAGGCCGAAGCGCAGAGCAGCTACCGCGCCGCCGTGCCGATGATCGACACGCTGGTCAACAAGCACATCATTCACCGCAACCAGGCCGATCGGCACAAGAGCCGCCTGGCCGCGCGGGTCAAGAGCGTCGCGACCGCAAAGGCCCCCTAGGCGCGCGTTTTCAGCGCGTCCCCGGCACCCGGCGCTCGTAATCGTCGAGCGCCAGCAGCAGCGATAAGCGCGCATCCCCGCGCGCGACCTCACGCCAATGCTGACCTTCGGGCCAGGGCTCGAGAGCCCCGGCCAGCGCCCACAGCATGTTTAGTGACGAGGTGACCCCGGCGCGCTTGAGCTCGAAGAAGGCCCGCACCGGCCCGCGCCGGCGCAGCTCCTGGGCGCTGTGCACGCCGATCTGCGCCAGCATCTGCTCGGATCGGGCACCCAGGTTGCGAAGGTCGCGCACGCGCAGCTTCAGCTTGCCGGCGGCAATACGCGCGCGGACTTTGGAGTTGCGCATCCGCCCATTGTCACCCCCGTCAGTCGGCTGAACCAGCTCGCGCCCGGTCTTTCCCCTGCTGCTGCTCCAGGAACTGCATCAGCGCCTCGGCCAGCTCGCGCGTGCCGCGACCGGTGGCCGCCGAGATCAAAAACCGCGGCCCGCGGTAGCGCAGGCGCCGCGCGATGTCGGCGGCGCGCTGCTCGGCCTCTGCATCCGGCAGCAGATCGCGCTTGTTGATCACCAGCCAGCGCGGCTTGGCGGCGAGCTCCTTGCTGAATTTCTTCAGCTCCGCGACGATCGCGCGCGCATCGCGCACCGGGTCGGCGTCCGGATCGGGCGGGGCCATATCCACCAGGTGCAGCAGCACCCGCGTGCGCTGCAGGTGCTTGAGGAAGCGGATGCCGAGCCCGGCCCCTTCCGCGGCCCCCTCGATCAGCCCGGGGATGTCGGCCATCACGAAGCTGCGATGCGCGCCGCAGGAGACCACGCCGAGGTTGGGATACAGCGTCGTGAACGGATAGTCGGCCACCCGCGGCCGCGCCGCCGATACCGCCCGAATCAGCGTCGATTTGCCGGCATTGGGCAGCCCCAGCAGGCCAACGTCGGCGATGACCTTGAGCTCGAGCGCGAGTGTGCGCTTCTCCCCGGGCAGCCCGGGACCGAACTGCCGCGGCGCGCGGTTGGTGCTGGATTTAAAGCGCGTATTGCCCCAGCCGCCCTTGCCGCCCTGCGCCACCTTGAACTCCTGGCCCGCGCTGACCAGGTCGCCGAGCGGCTCCTCGGTCTCGGCATCGCGGACCACGGTGCCGACCGGAACGGCGATGTAGAGGTCATCGCCGCTGCGGCCGGTGCAGCCGTTGCCCGAACCGCCCTCGCCGGAGCGCGCCTTGAACACGCGCTGAATACGAAAATCCGCCAGTGTATTGATGCCTTCCTGCGCGCGCAGCCAGACACTGCCGCCGTGCCCGCCGTCGCCACCGTCCGGACCGCCGAACGGCACGAACTTCTCGCGTCGGAAGCTCGCGCTGCCGCGGCCGCCATTGCCGGCCTGCACCCGGACGGTGGCTTCATCGACGAATTTCATGTCCGCTCCGCACCGCCCAATGAGTGCTGACGGTTCAACCGAGATCCACCCCGGGATCCAGCCGTCCCGCCTCCGTTGACAAGAACCCCGCTAATGCCAGCAGCTGCGTTGTTCCGCTGCGACGACAGCAGAATATCCTGCACCTGTTCATCGGATATGCCCGGTGTGGCCTGGCTGAGATAAAGCAGTCTGATCATGAGTCGCGATCTCCGCTGGTGTGCGCACTGAGCGCGTCCGCCTGTGCGCCGGCCAGCCGTCAGCTCACGCCCGGCGCTCGGATCGGCGATTGCTGATGAAGCTGCCGACGTGGTCCGGAGCCAGCGCCTCGCTGATCAGAAAACCCTGCACTTCATCGACGCCACGTTCTCTGAGGAAGGCCAGCTGCTCGGGCGTTTCCACGCCCTGGGCAATCACCCGCCAACCGAGACTGCGTCCGATCAATAGGATCGCGGACACGACGGCCTGGTGGTCGCTGTCCTGCGAAATTCCCCTTATCACCGAGCGATCGACCTTGAGCGTGTCGATCGGCAGGCGTTTGAGCTGACTGAGCGAGGAATGACCGGTGCCGAAATTGTCGATCGCGATGCTGCTGCCGAGCCTGCGGAACTGATTCAAAGTGCTGACGATATTCTCCCCGGACTGCAGCACGCTTTCCCTGATCTCGATCTGGATCGGCACGTCACCGGGCGTGAACCCGTTCTGTTCCATGGCGCTGCGCAGGCACTGCGGCTTGTGATCGTACAGGATCTCGCGGCCGCAGAGATTGATCGCGACGCGGCCGGGAGATAAGCCCGCGTTGTGCCAGAGCCGCACTTGCGCACACGCTTGGTGAATCACCCAGTCACCAATCGCGTCGATCACTCCACTTTTCTCGGCGATCTCGATGAAATCGGCTGGCAACAGCAGTCCTCGTTCCGGGTGCCGCCACCGTAGCAGTGCCTCCAGTCCCGCGGTTCGTCCGCTCGCCAACTCAATCTGCGGCTGGTAGTGCAGCACAAACTCGTTGCGCGCCAGCGCCAGTCGTAGCTCGTTCTCGATCGACAACCGCTTCAGAGCCAGAATGGTCATTTCGGCGGTATAGAACTCATACGTGTCTCTGCCGCGGCTCTTGGCGCGGTACATCGAGGCGTCAGCGCCTTTCGCCAAATCGGCTGCGTTGTCGGCGTCGTCCGGATAGATGCTGATGCCGATACTCGCGGACGTGACTACTTCGCCGCCGACCAACTGCGCCGGCTCGGCCACGGCGCGGTTGATCTTTTCGGCCGTCGCCCCCGCATCCTCGGCACGAGAGACTTCTTCGAGGACGATCGCGAACTCATCCCCGCCGAGCCTGGCGACCAGATCCTCGGAGCGCAGGCAATGCCGAAGGCGCGTGGCAACGATCTGCAGCAGCTGATCTCCGGCGTCATGTCCTAACGTGTCGTTGACGTTCTTGAAGCGGTCCAGATCAAGCAGCAGCAACGCCAGCTTCTGCTGGTGCCGCTTGGCGCGCTCCAGCGCCTGTTCCAGATGGGATGAGAAGGTGAGCCGGTTGGGCAGATTGGTCAGTGCATCATGGTGTGCCAGATGACTCAGTCGCTCTTCGGCGCGCTTGAGCGGGCTGATGTCCGACATCACCGAGACGTAGTGCGTGGTGCGGCCGTGGTCGTCTTTCACGACGCTGATGTTCTCCCAGGCCGGATACACCTCACCATTCTTGCGCCGATTCCAGATCTCCCCCTGCCAGTGACCGGTCTCTTGCAGAGTTCGCCACAGCGCCCGGTAGAACTCCGTGTCGTGCCGCCCTGACTTGTGCACCCCCGGATTCTTGCCGATGACATCGGCGGGCTCAAAGCCGGTCATGTTGGTGTAGGCCGGATTGACCGCGACGATTTTTTTATCGGCATCGGCGATCAGGATCGCATCCATGGTGTTGTTGAACACCGTCGCCTCGTACGGTCGGCCGACTCGCTCGCTGGCCGCGCCCAAGGCGTGCAGCGCCTCGGTCGCTTGCTGATTGGCTTTCCTCAGCCGGTCGTGGAACAGGCTGAAGAGCACGCCCATGCCGACAAACACGGCGGCGGTGAACAAAGCCGCAGGCTTTTCGACCGCAAGCGAGAACCTGGGCGGGATAAACAACCACCACACCGCCGCCACCGAAATGGCCGTGGCCCACAAACCGGCGGCACGACCGCCCAGCCACGAGCTGATGAAGACGGCGGGGTAGAAGAGGAACCAGGCGTACGGGTCGATGAAGCGCCACAGCGCCAACTGGATCGCAACTGCGGCCACCGGCGGGAGCAGCGCGAGCGCCTGGCGGCCCAACGCGCTCGGGAACTGCGTTTGCGTGGTCGCGATACTGATCGTTGGCAGCACCCCAGGCGTCAAGATAAACTCCCCTATGCAACGTCGCATTTGTTCATGCAAATCAATGAGGCTCGCGCTCTCGTTGCGGCGCAATAGTGGTTAGCCGCAACGGCGCGCGGCCCTAAATAAAAACCCCGGCCGGGCCGGGGTTTTTCGACGAAGGTCTTGCGTGCTGCAGCCCTGGATGGACCGGCGCGCCTCGTATTTTAGTTGGACTTGGCCAGCGGCGCCGCCTCGGCTGGCGACCGCACGTTCACGTACAGGCGCTGCTCCGCTCCCTTGACCCGAAATTCCACCCGCCCGCTGACCTCGGCAAACAGCGTGTGATCCGTGCCGACGCCGACGTTCTCGCCGGCGCGCACCTTGGTGCCGCGCTGGCGCACCAGGATATTGCCGGCCAGTACATCCTGGCCGCCGTAGCGCTTGACGCCCAGGCGCTTGCTGTGGGAATCGCGGCCATTGCGCGTGCTGCCGCCTGCTTTCTTGTGTGCCATGAGACTGCTCCTCGACCGCGCGCTTACAGCCCGCTGATGTCGGTTACGCGCACCTGCGTGTAGTGCTGCCGGTGCGTCTTTTGCCGCAGATAATGCTTGCGGCGACGGAATTTCACGATCGTGACTTTGTCGGTCCGGGCATGCTTTTCGACCGTGGCGAGCACCTTGCCGCCGGAGAGCAGCGGCGCGCCGAGGCGCACGTTATCGCCGTCGGCGATCATCAGCACCTGGTTGAATTCCACCGTCGCGCCGGGCTCGGCGGCCAGCTTCTCGATGCGCAGCACGCCGCCCTTCTCCACCCGATACTGTTTGCCGCCCGTGGCGATGACCGCGTACATTGTCTGCAAGCTCCGTGTGTGTCGCTGCACCTTTGACTGAGCGCCGCTCGGATCCAACAACACCGCCGGCACACGTGGGAAGTGCGAAAAGGTCGCGCATTCTAACGATGCAACGACAGCGGGTCAAACGGCGCATTCTCATGGAGAAACAAAGAGTTGGGTAGTGATTACGGCAGCCGCGAGGCGCTCGAGCGCATCCGTAGCCTGGTTCGCCCCGAGTTGCAGGCGGTGGACGACGCGATCCGCAGCGGCTTTCACAGTGCCGTACCGCTGGTCGACCAGGTCTCCGAGCACATCATCGGCGGCGGCGGCAAGCGCCTGCGCCCGCTGCTGGTCGTGCTCTCGGGCCGGGCCTGCGACCGCGCCGGACTGGGCTGCATCCAGGCGGCTGCCTTCATCGAGTTCATCCATACCGCCACATTGCTGCACGATGACGTAGTCGACATGTCGGCGCGCCGCCGCGGCCGTGACACCGCCAACGAGATCTACGGCAACCAGGCCAGCGTGCTGGTCGGAGACTTTGTTTATTCGCGCGCCTTCCAGCTCATGGCCGCCACGCGCTCGCAGCGCGTCATCGAAATCATGGCCAACGCGACCAACGTGATCGCCGAGGGCGAAGTGCTGCAGCTGATGAACGCGCACGATCCCGATACCACCGAGGCGCGCTACCTCGAGGTGATCAACCGCAAAACCGCGCAGCTGTTCCAGGCCGGGGCCGAGGTCGCCGCGGTCGTCAGCGGCGCGCCCGAGCCGCATCAGCGCGCGCTGGCGCGCTTCGGCCGGCATTTCGGTACCGCCTACCAGCTGATCGACGACGTGCTCGATTACCGCTCCGATCCGGCCACGCGCGGCAAGAACCTGGGCGATGATCTGGCCGAAGGCAAGCCGACGCTGCCGCTGATCCATGCGCTGCAGCGCTGCGAGCCGCAGCGCACCGCGCTGATCCGCGAGGTCATCAAGAGCGGCGGCCGCGACCGGCTGGAAGAAATCATGGCAACAATTGAATCAACCGGCAGCCTTGAGTACACTGCCCGGCTCGCGCAAACCGAGGCTGATCAGGCGCTTACCGCGCTCGCGGTGCTTCCCGAAACGCCGTATCGGGAAGCCCTGGCCGCGCTGGTGCGCTTCGCGATCGCGCGCCAGCATTGACGGACCTTTCTTTGCAGGTCGATTCGGGGTGTAGCTCAGCCTGGTAGAGCACTACGTTCGGGACGTAGGAGTCGCAGGTTCAAATCCTGTCACCCCGACCACTGATTCCATTGAACAAAATTAGGCTCTGCTCTCTCTGGGGACCAGCTGAATTCCGCTTGGGGGGACATTGGGGGGTCAGTTATAGATGCCCTTTTTCGGGCAGCGCGCATTCCGGCGTCGGACTAGATAACGGGCCGTCTCAGCTCACCGGATGCATTCACGAGCGAATCGTGAGTCAAGAGCGGGCTTGTAATATCCGCGGATGCGGCGGCACAGACACATGCAATTGGTCGATAAGGCGATTGACGCATGCGTCGCCGCCATTGAGATCTATAACAAGCCAGACTTCCGCTATCGGGAGGAAGCCTTCTCCATCCTCATGTTCAACGCATGGGAACTGCTATTGAAGGCTCGCGTGCTCAAGGGAAACAGGGGCGATCCTCGATCGATTGAGATCTGGGAGCCAGTCAGAAAGAAGGATGGCACCAACAGTAAACGCTCGAAGGTGAAGCTAAATCGATCCAAGTCAGCAATGACGATTGACTGTATTCGTGCCGCAGCGCTCGTTCGAGGCTACGCAATGGACAACATCAACGACGCGTGCATCGATAATCTCAACCTTCTCGCTGAGGTGCGCGATAGCTGCGTCCACCTCGCCTTGGTGGGCCCGGGACTTGGCAAACGCATACCTGGCTAGGGGTCCGCGTGCGCCTCGTGTCCCGTCGCCCAGCGAAGGAACCGACTGCGTCCGCCACTGCGCGCCAGCAGGATATGTGCAACTTCCACCCAGGCCTGCAATCGAAACAACCTGACCAGGACTGCGTAGATCACCACGCCCAATGCCACCTGGATCGCCAGGCGCGCCTCGACGGCCCAACCACCAAAGACCCAGCGGTCCGAAGCCCACAGCGCCGCACCCATCGATGCCGCACAGGCGAACGGCCCCTCAACGTTGCGCAGCAGCGACGTGAAACTTAAGTTTACCAGCCGCCCCGCGCGCGCCCACGTCGGGTAACAGATGAACACGTAGCCTCCGATCACATAGGCCCAGGCGACGCCCATAAGCCCCCAATGGGCTCCAATCAGGACTCCGGTCACACGAACGGTGCTCGCGTACAGGCCCAGGCGAAACAGCACATCGGTTCGTCCCTGCGATAGATAGAGCCAGCCGGCGGTGTTGTAGATCGATTGTGCCATCCCGGCAAAGCACAGCAATTGCAGAATGACTATCGACGCCTGCCATTTGCTGCCGTAGACGACCAGCACTGCCGGCGCCGCCAACACACTCAGCGCAATCATCATGGGAAATGTGATCAGTGAGATCATCCGCACGGCACGCAGATAGGCCCGCCTGACGGCTTCGACGTCGTCCTGGATGGTAGACAGCGCTGGAAACATCACCGATGTCGTGACGTCGGTGACGTTGTACATCGGCAGACGCATGAGCTTGTCGGCCAGGCTGTAGATTCCCAAGGCGGAGCTGCCGATCCAACGGCCGATGATCAATTTGTCGATATTCTGGGACCAGTAACTGACGGCACCGAAGCCCAGCAGATGCCCGCTGAAGTGCAGCAGCTCCCTGATCGCAGAAAAATCAAACGCCAGCGCAGGCCGCCAGGATGACTGTGCCCACATCATCAAGACCCGCACTATCGTCTGCGTGAGCGATTGTCCAACCAGGCTCCATACACCCGCACCGGCGAGCGCCAAAGCCAGCGCCACGATCCCGGATGCCAGCGAGGAGACGGTTTCGATCCAGAACTTGGTGCGAAAATTGAGGAATTTATCGAGCAGAGCAATCTGGACGACATTGAGCGAGCCGAAGACAAAATTCAACGCGATCACGACGGTGAGCATGCGCAGCTGCGGCTCGTGGTAAAAGCTCGCGACCAGAGGCGCTGCCAGGGCAAACAAGCCGGTCAGCAGCATGCCGGTCGCAACGTTCAACCAGAACACGGAGTTCAGATGCCGGTCCGACACCGTGCTCCTCTGGATGATCGACGCGCCCAGTCCCATGTCGGCCACGAAGGTGGCAAACCCGGTGAACACCAGCACCATTCCCAACAGACCGTATTCCTTTGGACTGAGCAGACGCGCCAGGACGACGGTGGCGGCCAACTGCAGAATCTGTCCCAGCAGTCGAGTCGCCCCGGTCCATCCCAGCCCAGCCAGCGTCCGCTGGCGCAGATTGTTCATATCCAGGGCTTGCTGGGTGTAGGCACGAGCGTTTTGAACTCCCCGATGAATCGCCGCTTGGATCGGATCGCAACTACTCTCAGAGGCCGTCCATTTGCTGATCGAAAGGAAACCGTCCGTTCGATGTTAGCAGGGGCGTGTAGGGCCCATATCCATCGAATGGACGA
>JBIODC010000026.1:0-32780 GCA_044440135.1 Steroidobacterales bacterium
GGTCATGCGATCGATGACTTCTTCGAGCCCGGGGAGCGACGGGTCGACGGCGTGCTGCGCGATCATGCGCGCCGACCGCGCGAATTCCAGCAGGAAACCGACGGTGGTATCGGATGCGACCACGCGCCACTTTCTGGTTGGGCCGGTGTATCAGGTGCCGCATATCAATTTCGGCGCTTCCTGGGAGCTGGCTCTGTATGGGTTGCTCGGGGTGTTGCTGGGACATGGGGCGCCGCCGTACCTGGCGCTGCTCGAACGCGCGCGCAGCCAGTTCCGCCGCCTGCCGTGGCCGCTCCCGGTCACGCTGGCCCTGGGCGGACTGGTCGTTGGCGTGATCTCGGTGGCGGTACCGCAGGTCTGGGGCAACGGCTACAGCGTCGTCAACGACATGCTCAACGGCAAGCTGGCGCTGAACCTGCTGGCGGTCGTACTGGTCGCCAAGCTGGTCAGTACGGCAGCCTCGGTGGGCTCGGGCGCCAACGGCGGGATCCTGACCCCGACGCTGTTCATGGGCGCGGCCTTCGGCGCGTTGTTCGCCGACATCCTGCACCTGATCGATCCGCATCTGACCTCGCAACAGGCGGCCTACTCCGTGGTCGGCATGGGCGCGTTTCTGGCGGCTACCACGCATGCGCCGCTGACATCAATCCTGCTGATCTTCGAGATGACACTGGACTACGAGGTGGTGTTGCCGCTGATGCTTGCCTGCGTGACCGGTCACTACGTCGCGCGCATCTACCGGCGCGGCGAGTCGGTGTATACGCGCGCGCTGCGCGCCACCGGCCCCGGCGACGAGGACGAGTGGCGCCTGCGCCAGATCACGGCGCTGATCCGGCCACCGGGTGCGGTGCTGCAGCGGGACGAACGCCTGGCCGCAGTGCTCGAGCGCCTTGCACCGCGCGGCGACTACTGGGTGTACGTGGTGGACTCGCAGAATCAGCTGGTCGGCCAGGTCGCCGCCCACGATCTGCGGCGCCAGGCGCGCACCCGCCCGGTCGATCCTCACCTGACGGTCGGGGTGATCATGCATCCGACGCCCCCGGTGCTGATCCCTGAAATGCTGCTCGGGGACGCGCTCGATGTCTTCATCGCGCATCGCTGCAAGCAGTTGCCGGTGGTGTCGGGGCACTGGAGCCCGGTGCTGCTCGGCGAGGTGCTGCGCCACGATCTGCTGCTGGCATTGCAGGATCGCATCGCGGAGCGGCCCGATCGCGGCGCGCCGGCCCGCTAACTCCGACTCCTCGGTAGCGAGGCGTGAGACGGTTGGATTGCTGCCAGGCTCGAACGATCTGAGGGCTCGGTCCCTAGCCCTCGAAGAATCCCATCTTGACGCCGGCGAGCTGGATCACGTCGTTGTCGGCCAGCTTGCGCGCCTGCTCTCCGATCGGCGCGCCGTTTACCAGCGGCGGACTGTTCGCGGAATCGGAATCCACGTGCACGATGAAATAGCCTTCCGAGCGGCGGGTGATCGCCGCCACCTGCACGCCGGGGCGGCCGAGCGTCGTGAGTGCCTTGGTGAGCTCGAGCTCGCGGCCCGCGAACGCGCCGGACAGCACCTGCAGCTTGGCTTTCTTGAGCACCGGCGCGCCGTTGCCGAGCGCGCGCCGGCTTTGGGTGGTGCTGGACGTATCGGGCACCACGGCGCGCAGTTTCTCGACCGGCCGGGCCGAGGGCTGGATCACCATGGTCTTCTCGAACTCGTCCTGGTGCGCGTCGTCGTCTTCGACGAAGCGCAGCTGATGATGGCCGGCCGTGACGACGTCGCCATGCTGCAGGGCATGCTTCTTGATGAGCTTGCCGTTGACGTAAGTACCGTTGGTACTGTTCAGATCCTCGAGAAACGAGTCGTTGAGGATGTTGATGATCAGCGAATGGTGTCCGCTCACCGCCGGGTTATCGATACGAATGTCGTTGTCGGGCAGGCGCCCGATGGTGTAACGCTCCTTGTTCATGTTGTATTCCGCGAGCACGGCGCCATCCAGACTCAGTATCAACCTAGCCATGTGCATTTAGCCTCAGGTTGAGCTGAACCAGCTCAACATCTTGTCGAGTATTCCACGCGGCGCGGGGAACGGTTCCACGATCTCCGCGGCGACCACCGAGATATTGTCCTTGCCACCGTTGTCGTTACCCAACTGAATCAGTTGCTTAGTGGCGCTCTCAAGGTTAGCACCAAAGGTGCTTATGGTTAAGTGAATGTCGTCGTCCTCCACCATGTCCGACAGGCCGTCCGAGCATATCAGGTACAGATCGCCCTTCTGCACCGGGTGCTCCTGCACCTCGACGTCGACATTGGATTCCACCCCCAGGGCGCGGGTGACGTAGTTCTTGTTGGCGGCGCGCTGCGCTTCTTCCGGCGAATAGAAGCCGCGATCGACCAGCTCCTGCAGCAGCGAGTGGTCCATGGTCAGCTGCTCCAGGCCGGTGGCGCGCAGCCGATACATCCGCGAATCGCCCACGTGCGCAATCGACACCCGGTTGTCGAAGAACAGGGCGCCGACGACGGTCGTGCCCATGCCCTCGCACTGCGGCTGGGTGCGCGCGGTCTGAAAGATGATCTTGTTCGCCCGCAGTATCGCATCGCGCAGAATGATCGATGCGCGCGTCAGGCCCGCGGTGGAGTCGTTGATGCGCAGATCCTCGCGCTCGACCGCATCGCGCACCAGGCCGACAATGGTCTTCACGGCGATGCCGCTCGCGACCTCGCCGGCGTTGTACCCGCCCATGCCGTCAGCCAGGACCAGCAGGCCGATATCGGCATCGTATGCAATGGTGTCTTCGTTGTGATCGCGAACCCGACCGGTGTCGGTCTGGCCTACACAACGCAGCTTGCCTTTGAGGCTTATGCGGCCTCGAGCGCGCGGCATAATTCCTTTTTTCATCAATTCTTGAACTGCGTCACACTTTATATCTATCGATGCTGTCATGCCGACCCGTGTCCACGGAGGATGCGCCCGCAGCCGCACTGTCCAAGGGCATTGATCGGAACGCATAACTTAGCATCGTGGCACGGCCAATGCGCGGCCCTGATCACAGTTGTATGGCGGGGGCCTGTTGCCGGGTGCGCCCCGGTTGCCGCTGCGTGGAACACGCCTCAAGCCGGCCGGTGTAGCATCCCGCCTTAGCCTTCCGGTTCACACGGATTTCAAGCCATTGGCGCGAACCCAAACCCTCTATGTCTGCCGGGCCTGCGGCGGCGAAGCGCTCAAGTGGCAGGGCCAATGCGCACACTGCCGCGAATGGGACTCGCTCGAAGCCGTCACCGCGGTGCGCGGCGCCCGTGAGCGCACCAGCGCCGCGGTCGCGTCGGTGGCGCCGGCCGAGGGCGGCGGGGATGCCACCGCGCTGACGCGGCTGTCCTTCGGGATGGCAGAGCTGGATCGGGCGTTTGGCGGTGGCCTGGTGGCCGGTTCGGTCACGTTGCTGGGCGGCGAGCCCGGGATCGGCAAGTCCACTCTGCTGCTGCAGGCGGCGGCCGCGCTGGCGGCCGAGCGCATCGTCGTCTACGCCAGCGGCGAGGAGTCGGTGCCGCAGATCGGCCTGCGGGCACAGCGCCTGGGCTTAAGCGGCGGCCAGCTGCTGCTGGTCGGCGACAGCTCGCTCGATGCGGTGCTCGCGCTGGCCGCCGAGCGCTCGCCGGCACTGCTGGTGATCGATTCCATTCAGACGATGCAGCTGGCGGCGACCGAATCGAGTCCGGGTTCGCCGCTGCAGTTGCGCGACTGCACCGCGGCGCTGGTGCGGTACGCCAAGGCGGGCGGCGGCGCGGTGATCATCGTCGGTCATGTCACCAAGGACGGCAGCATCGCAGGACCCAAGCTGCTCGAGCATCTGGTCGATACCGTGCTGTATTTCGAAAGCGACACCGGCAGTCGTTATCGCATGCTGCGCGCCACCAAGAACCGTTTCGGACCGATCGACGAGCTCGGTTTTTTCGCGATGAGCCAGAGCGGACTCAAGGAAGTCCGCAACCCATCGGCGATTTTCCTCTCGCGCCACCCGCAACCGGTGCCCGGCAGCGTGGTGATGGTGGCACGCGATGGCGGGCGGGCGCTGCTGATCGAAGTCCAGGCATTGGTCGATCGCAGCCGGCTGGGCGCGCCGCGCCGGGTCGCCCAGGGCGTGGATGTCAATCGGGTGTCGCTGCTGCTGGCGATCCTGAGCCGCCACGCCGATCTGTCGCTCGCGGACTACGACGTATTCGTCAACGTGGTCGGTGGCATCGAGATTACCGAGACCTCGACCGATCTGCCGCTGGCACTGGCGCTCGCCTCGAGCCTGCGCGCCCGCGCGCTGCCCGCCTCGCTGGTGGTGTTCGGGGAGCTCGGACTGACCGGCGAAGTGCGGCCGGTCGCGCACGGCGAGGAGCGGCTGCGCGAGCTGATGAAGCTCGGCTACACGCGCGTCATCCTGCCGCGCGACAACCTGCCGCGCAGTCCACCGGCAGGACTGTCGCTGCAGCCGGTCGCGAGCCTGACCGAGGCCCTGGCCGCAGCGTTCACGGCTGGCTAGCGCTGGTTTCCCCCGCAGGTATCGCGCGCACGCGCACGGTGCGAATGGCGTTGTCGGCGATCTGCAGAACTTCAAAGTCGTAGTTGCCGATGCGCAGCGCCGTGCCCGGCGTCGGAATGGTCTCGAGCTTCTCCAGCAACAGGCCGTTGAGCGTGCGCGGCCCCAGCTCCGGCAGCTGCCAGCCGAGCGCGCGATTGAGCGCCCGGATCGTGGCGCTGGCATTCACCAGCCAGTTGCCCGCCGCGTCGCGCTGCACGTCCTTGTGGGTCACCGTGGCCGGATCGCTGGTGAATTCGCCGACGATCTCCTCGAGGATATCCTCCAGGGTCACCAGTCCGGCGATATCGCCGTACTCGTTGACGACGAAGGCCAGCCGGCGGCGCGTGCGCTGAAACTGCGCCAGCTGCTGCGTCAGCGGCGTGCCGTCGGGAACGAAATAGGGCTCGCGCGCGGCCGAGATCTCCATCAGGCGCTCACGCGAGAGGGTGCCGCGTGCCAGCTCCTGCGCGACGCGCTTCATGTGCAGGATGCCGATCAGGTTGTCGAGCTCCCCGTCGTAGGCCGGCAGGCGCGAATGCGGGGTCTGGCGCAACCGGTCCAGGATATCGTCCCAGCTCACCGAGATGTCGATGGCGGAGATTTCCTGGCGCGGAATCATGATGTCGTTGACCGTCACGCGCTCGAGGTCGAGGATCGACAGCAGCATCTGCCGATGGCGCTGCGGAATCAGCGCCCCGGCCTCGGTCACCACGGTGCGCAGTTCTTCGGCGGACAACGCGGTGTTGGCATGAGCGCCGCGGCGCACGCCAAACAGGCGCAGGAAGCCTCGCGCCACGAAGTTCGCGAGCCAGATGATCGGCCACGTGGCCCACAGCAGCAGGCGATAGACGAACGCGCAGCCGAGCGCGACGCTCTCGGCGCGTGCCGCGGCGAAGATCTTCGGTGCCAGCTCGCAGAACACGATCACGAACAGGGTCAACACTACCATCATGATCGCGAGCGCGTGTGGCACACCGGTGCGCAGCGCCAGCAGTGTTGCCACCGTGGATGCGGCCACGCTGGCGAGCGCCAGGATGACCAGATTGGCACCGAGCCAGCGATCCGGCTGGGCCAGCAGTTTCTCCAGCAGGCGTGCGCGCCGTTCGCCATTGGCGGCGCGATGGCGGATGCGGTAACGATTCACCGACAGCATCGCGACTTCGGTGCCCGAGGAGAAGGCGATCACCAGCAGCAGCGCGAGCAGAATCAGGATCAGGACGATCGTGGGCGCTTTATCCACGCCGTCTCTTATAATCGGTAGCCTGACAGCTGTATAGGGCGGCGCTGCCGCAGTCCCACGATGTTCGACAAGCTGACCGAGCGCCTGAGCCGCGCGGTGCAAACCCTGCGCGGCCGCGGCCGCGTGACCGAAGAGAACGTGGCGGAAACGCTGCGTGAAGTGCGCATGGCGCTGCTGGAAGCCGATGTTGCGCTCCCGGTCGTCAAGAGCTTCATCGACGGCGTCAGAACGCGCGCGCTGGGCGCCGAGGTCGCGAGCAGCCTGACGCCGGGGCAGGCTTTCATCGGCATCCTGCATCGCGAGCTCACCGCGGTGCTCGGCGAATCGCAGGCCGGCTTTGCCTTCAACGTGCAGCCGCCGCAGGTGGTGCTGCTGGCCGGTCTGCAGGGCGCCGGCAAGACCACCACTGCCGCCAAGCTGGCGCGCTGGTTGCTGGAATCGCAGCGCCGGCGGGTCCTGCTGGTGAGCACGGATGTACGCCGGCCGGCGGCGATCCTGCAGCTGCAGCGGCTCGCCGACAGTGTCGGCGCGGATTTCTTTCCGAGCGCGGCCGGCGAGCAGCCCGCGGCCATCGCGGTGGCGGCGCTCGAGGCGGCGCGCCGCGGCGTGTACGACACGCTGATCATCGATACCGCCGGCCGGCTGCATGTGGACGCCGCGCTGATGGAGGAGATGCAGGCCATCGACCGGGCCGTGAGCGCGCACCAGCGCCTGTTCGTGGTCGATGCGATGGCGGGCCAGGACGCGGTCAATGCGGCGCGCGCCTTCGCTGACGCGCTCGATCTGACCGGCATCATTCTCACCAAGGCCGATGGTGATGCGCGCGGCGGCGCCGCACTCTCGGTGCGCTATGTCACCGGCAAACCGATCGTATTCCTGGGCGTCGGCGAGAAGGTCGAGGCGCTGCAGCCGTTCGATCCGGAGCGCATGGCGTCGCGCATCCTCGGCATGGGCGACGTGGTGTCGCTGGTCGAGGAAGTCCAGCGCCAGGTCGATGTCGATCAGGCCGAGAAGCTGGCGCGCAAGGTGGTGCAGGGCAAGGGCGTCAGCCTGCTCGATCTGCGTTCGCAGCTCGAGCAGGTGCGCAAGCTGGGCGGCGTGGCCGCGGTGATGGATAAATTGCCCACCCAACTCGCGGGTCGAGCTGCCCTGAAGGGCGACCAGGCCGACCGGGAGCTGCGGCGACAGATGGCGATCATCGATTCGATGACCGCCCAGGAGCGGCGGCAGGCAGGCATCATCGACGGATCGCGCCGCCGCCGCATTGCCGCCGGTGCCGGCGTGCAGGTCCAGGACGTCAACCGCCTGCTCAAGCAATTCATGGACATGCAGCGACTCATGAAGGGCATGAAGGGCGGAAAGCTGGGCCGCCTGATGGCGGGTCTTACGGGCGGCGGCCCGCCGGGTCAGCCGCGCGGGCGCTAGCGCGGCGCAAGGTTGGCGCGCGCCTCGCGGGCCGCGGGCCGCGGCGGCTCGAAGCCCGGCGGCAGCCCGGCGCTGCGATTGGGCGCCGGCGCAGTTTCGGCGCCCGGGGACATGGCTTATAAGCCTTTCTTCCTGCGGCCAATTTGCGTAGAATCCGCGCTCTTTTTTGGCCCCTACTGAAGTTCGATTATGGTCACAATCCGTTTGACGCGCCGCGGCGCCAAGAATCAGCCTTTCTATCACGTCGTGGTGACCGACAGCCGCAAGCGCCAGGGTGGCTCGAGCCTGGAGCAGGTCGGCTATTTCAACCCGGTGGCGCGCGGCAAGGACACGCGGCTCAAGCTCGATCTCGAGCGCATCGATCATTGGCTCAAGATCGGCGCGAAGGAGTCTGACCGGGTGCGTCAGCTCGTGAGCAGCTATCGCAAGGACACCAGCAAGCAGGCTGCGGCTGCCTGAGCCGCTATTTCGTACTCGGTCGTATTCTCGCGCCGCACGGCGTGCGCGGCGGCCTGAAGGTCTGGTCCTATGCCGATCCGCCGCAATCGCTGCTGCAGCATCGCCACTGGCGACTGCGCCGGCCCGACGGTGGCGAGGACACGTACGAGCTCGTGCAGGCGCACTGGGATGGACACGCGATGCGCGTCGAGCTCAAGGGCATAGCCGATCGCGATGCCGCGGCGCGACTGCGCGACTGTGAGATTCTGATCGAGCGCGATGAGCGGCCGTCGGCCGGGCCGGGTGAGTACTACCGTGAGGATCTTCAGGGCTTCACGGTGCGCACCAGCGAGGGTGCGCTGCTGGGCACCCTGCAGCACTTCCTCGAGGCGCCAGCCGGCGCATTGATGGTGGTGCAGGCCGAGGACGGGCGCGAGCGCTGGTTGCCGGCGACGGCGCCGCACTTGAAGCGCGTGGACCTCGAGCGGCGCGAAATCGAGGTCGACTGGCCGGCGGATTTCTAGCGTGCGCATCGAAGTGGTCACGCTGTTTCCGGCTCTGATCGAGGACGCGCTGCGCCATGGCGTGCTCGGACGGGCGATCGAGCGGGGTCTGCTGAGCGTCGGTACCGAAGATCCGCGCGCGCACACGCAGGACGCGCACCGCACGGTCGATGACCGGCCGTACGGCGGCGGTCCCGGCATGGTGCTGAAGCCCGAGCCGCTGTGCGCGGCGATCGCGGCGGCGCGGCAGCGCGTGCCCGCGGGCAGCGCCCGGGTCGCACTCTCGCCGCAGGGGCAGCTGCTGACCCAGGCGTGCGTGGCGCGGCTGGCGCGCCTGCCCGGACTGGTGCTGATCGCCGGGCGCTACGAGGGCATCGACGAGCGGGTGCTCGAGCTGGCGGTCGACCAGGAACTGTCGATCGGCGATTATGTGGTCTCCGGCGGCGAGCTGCCGGCGCTGGTGCTGATCGATGCGATCGCCCGGCTGCAGCCCGGCGCGCTCGGCGATGCACGATCGAGCGTCGAGGAGTCGTTCGGCGAGGGGTTGCTCGACTGGCCGCATTACACGCGGCCGGACGTGTACCAGGGACGGCCGGTGCCGGCGGTGCTCAGTTCCGGCGATCACGCCGCGATCCGGCGCTGGCGGGCGATGCAGAGCGTCGGTCGCACCTGGCTGCGACGGCCCGAGCTGCTGCGCCGCGCGCCGCTCGACGCCGAGCGCAGGGGCTTGTTGGAAGAATTTTTGCAGCAGCAGCGCGACAGCGCGGGCGAGAATTGAGGAGAGGACGATGAACATTATCCAGACACTCGAAGCCGAGCGCATGACGCGCAAGGTACCGGCGTTCAAACCCGGCGATACCGTCGTGGTGCAGATCAAGGTGGTCGAAGGCGATCGCGAGCGCGTGCAGGCCTACGAGGGCGTGGTCATCGCGCGCAGCAACCGCGGCTTCAACTCCTCGTTCACAGTGCGCAAGATATCGCACGGTGAGGGGGTCGAACGCACCTTCCCGATCTACAGCCCCAGCATCACCGAGATCGCGGTCAAGCGTCGCGGCAGTGTGCGGCGCGCGAAGCTGTACTACCTGCGCGATCTGGCCGGCAAGGCCGCGCGCATCGAGGAAAAGGTCTAGTATTGCAGCGTGCCGCGCACGCTCTGGGCTGCGCGCCCCCATACGTCGGGCCTTACGCAGAGGTATCAGGCTATAGGGAGTATTTTTGTTATCAAAAATGCTCCCTATAGCCTGATACCTCCAGGTGATTGCTGACGCGTGTGGCGTCCTCCTGCTGGCGTGCCCAGCGCGCTGGAATACTAGACCCTGTTAGTTATGCATTACCTTGGCAGATTCCTCTACGGCATTTGGCGCGGTCTCGACGTGCTGCGCCGCTGCCTGCACCTGCTGCTGCTGCTGGCGTTGTTCGGAGTCGTGATCGGTGTCCTGAGGCAGTCGACGCCGCGATTGCCGGAGAAAGCGGCGCTGGTGGTGCGCCCCTCGGGCGACATCGTCGAACAGCTCAGCGGTGAACCGATCGAACGCGCGCTCAATGAGGCGCAAGGTGAAGGGCAGCCGCAGACGCTGCTGTGGGACCTGACCACCGCGATTCGCGCTGCCGCCGCCGACCCCCGGATTGCGGTGCTGGTCATCGATACCGATGACATGGGCAGTGCCGGCCAGGCCAAGCTCGAGGAACTGGCCGCGGCCGTCGGCGTGTTCCGCCGCAGCGGCAAGCGCATCATCGCCCACGGCACCTATTTCCTGCAGAGCCAGTATTACCTCGCGGCCCAGGCCGACGAGGTGTATCTGGATCCGTTCGGCTTCGTGCTGCTCGATGGCTATGACCGCTATCGCATGTTCTTCAAGGACGCGCTCGACAAACTCAGCATCGACATGCATCTGTTTCGGGCCGGCAAGTTCAAGAGTGCCGCCGAGACCTTCACGCGCCGCGACATGTCGGCTGAGGATCGCGAGGAGAGCGAGGCCTACCTGCAGGCGCTGTGGCGTGGTTACCGCACGGCGGTGGCGAACGCGCGCAGCCTGAAGGCCGGCGCGATCGCGCAGTATGCGGACAGTTACGTGACGGCGGTGGCCGCGGCCGGCGGCGACACCGCCAAGGTGGCCAAGGACAGCGGCCTGGTCAGCGGGGTGAAGACGCAGCAGGAAGTCGAGGACCGCCTGATCGATCTGGTCGGCGCCGACACCAGCGGCAAGTCCTACCGGCAGGTCAGCGTCGCGGATTACCTGCGCGCTACGCACGCCGAGGACAAGCAGCGCGGCAAGGGTCAGGCGGTCGGCGTCGTCGTGGCCAGCGGCGAGATCCTCGACGGCAAGCAGCCGCCGGGTACGGTGGGTGGCGACTCCACCGCACTGCTGCTGCGCGAGGCACGCCAGGACGATGACATTCGGGCCGTGGTGCTGCGCATCGACAGTCCGGGCGGCAGCGTGCTGGCGTCCGAGCAGATCTATCGCGAGGTCCAGGCGCTCAAGCACGATGGCAAGCCGGTGGTGGTGTCGATGAGCGATGTCGCTGCTTCGGGCGGCTATTACATCGCCGCGGGCGCGGACCAGATCCTCGCCAGCCCCAATACGATCACCGGCTCGATCGGCGTGTTTGCGGGTATCCCGACCTTCAGTCGCACGCTGGCGAAACTGGGCGTCAACGTGGACGGTGTCGGCACCACGCCGCTGTCCGGAGCGACGCAGCTCGATCGCCCGATGTCGGCCGATGCGGCCCGGCTGGTACAGGTGACGGTCGATCATGCCTACGAGGAATTCCTCGCGCGCGTGGCGAAGGGCCGCGGCCGGACGCGCGAAGCGATCGACGCCATCGCGCAGGGCCGCGTGTGGGCGGGCAGCGACGCCAGGCAGCTCGGTCTGGTGGATCGCCTCGGCAACTACGACGATGCGGTGGCGGAGGCCGCCACGCGTGCCGGTCTCAAGGCCGGCTATGGGGTGCGGCGCATCGAGCCGGAGCTGAGCTGGGCGCAGCAACTGCTGTTCCAGGTGCGCTCGACCGGCGAGCGCATGCTCGAGCGCATCGGCGTGGCGCGCAGCGGCGTGGCGCGGCTGGCGCAGCGCCTCAAACCACTCGACCTGGAGCTTGCGCGCTGGGCGCGGCTGTCGTCGCCGAATTCGATCTACGCCTACTGTTTCTGCACGGTGGAATAGCGGCAGGATCGCCTGGCCGCGCTGGCCGGCGCGGCCGACCGCCGTGACGGCGCAAGGGCGCTTACGGCACCAGCGCCAGAAACAGGAAGGCGCCGAAGATCACCAGGTGCACGGCGCCCGTCATCACGTGGCCACGTCCGGACACGAACGTGATCAACGTGACGAAAAAGGTCAGCAACAGCAGCACCAGTTCCTTGGCATCCAGGCCCAGGACCAGCGGCACGCCGATCAGCATCGACGTGAATGCGACCGCGGGAATGGTCAGGCCGATGCTGGCCAGCGCCGATCCCATGGCCAGGTTGAGGCTGGTCTGCAGGCGGTTGGCGCGGGCCGCGCGCAGCGCGGCCGCCGTTTCGGGCAGCAGCACCAGCAGCGCGATCGCGACGCTGATCACTTGCTTCGGCGCGCCGGCCACGGTGACCGCCGTTTCGATGCTGGGCGACAGCAGCTTCGCCAGGCCGACCACCGCCACCAGGGCGACGAACAACAGGCCGAAGCTCGCCCACGTCAGGGTCAGCGACGGTGGCGGTGCATGCAACTGCTCGTCGCCCCGATTCTCCGGCGGCAGGAAATAATCGCGATGGCGCACCGTCTGCACGAACACGAACGCCCCCCACAGCAGCAGTGACGCCAGCGCCGCAAAGGTCAGCTGGGCGCCGGTGTAGGTGCCGCCGGGAGAGCTGGAGGTGAACGTTGGCAGCACCAGCGACAGCGTCGTCAATGCGACCAGCGTTGCCAATGCGGCGGTGTTGCCGACCACGGGAAATGCCTGCTGGTGGTGGCGCAGCGCGCCGATCAGCAGGCACAGCCCGAGCAGGCCGTTGCAGATGATCATGATCGCCGAAAAGATCGTATCGCGCGCCAGTGCGGCCTTGTCCGGTCCCGCGCCCAGCATCATCGTGACGATCAGCGCCACCTCGATGGTCGTGATCGATACCGCCAGCACCAGCGCGCCAAAGGGCTCACCGAGACGATGCGCTATCACCTCGGCGTGGTGAACGGCGGCGATGACGGCGGCGAGCAGGGCGGCTACGCAGGCGAGCGCAATCACCAGGCTGCCCGGCAACGCAATCGCGGCGATCAACAGCACGGCAGCCGCGATCGGTGTCAACGACGCCCATAGTGGCATTGGCATCTCCGGTGAATCCGCGAGCGTGCGCAGAATACCCGATGCATCGCAGGCGGTGCGAGCGCCGTTGTCAGAGCGGAATGATGCCGGCCTGCTGCAGCGAACGTTGCGCCTCGTGCACGCCGCGCACCAGCTGCGAGCGCATGCCGATGGCGCGAGCGGCCTCGACGTTGACTGCATTGTCGTCCAGAAACAGCACCTGCGAGGCGTGACAGCTCAAGCATTCGAGCACGTGCTCGAAGGCCTCGGCATCGGGCTTGATCTTGCCCATCAGGTGCGAGGCGAACTGATGCTCGAATACCGCGCCCAGACCCATTTCATCGAGCACGCGCCCCCAGTGCAGCACGTTGCTGTTCGACAGCAGCGCCCGTCGATAGTGCGACGGGATGCGCTCGATCATCTGTAGCGCGCCGGGGTACAGCCCGCTCGGCCAGCGGGTGAATGACTGCAGGAAATCTGCGGGTTCGATATCGAGCCGCAGCTCGGCGAGGATGCCGGCTGCGAACTGCCGGTCATCGATCCTGCCGGTCTCGAACGCGCGCACCGACGGTGAATGCAGCCACAGCGACCAGAGCTCGCGGTCCGTGATCCGGTGCTCGAGCCAATCCAGCAGGGTCGCTACGCCGCTCAGTTCGACCAGCACGCCGCCGACGTCGAACAGCACCACGCGAATGTCCTGCCGCTCATCTCCGGTCGTCGTGACCGCGCGCGAATCATCCGGTCGAATACTCAGGCCGGGCTCCTCGGGACCGTCAGCACCATCACGCTCCTGGCGCGAACCCGCTAGCGCAGCACCGCGAACGACACCGCCGCTTCGGGCTGCAGCTCGCGCCAGGAGTCGTATTCGAAGTCGATGCGGCACAACCCCGCCGGGCGCAGCTCGATGCGCTGGCGGCCGCCCATGAAGCTGCGCGCCAGCGTGCTCAATCCGGGATTGTGGCCGACCATCAATACGGTTTGCGCCTGGCCGGCGCAGCTGCGCAGCGGCGGCAGCAATGCATCCGGTTCGCCGAGATACAAGGCCGGGTCGAAGCGAAACTGGTCGGCGATATCGAGCTCGGCGGCGACAATAATCGCAGTCTCGCGGGTGCGCAGCGCCGGACTGACCAGCATCGCATCGATGCGCAGATCGGCTGCGGCCACGCAGCCGGCGGCATCGAGCGCCTCGGCGCGGCCGCGGGCGCTCAGCGGCCGGTCCATGTCGGCCATCCCGGGCGCGGCCGCTTCGGCTTCGGCATGCCGCAACAGCAACAGCGTGAGCCGCTTCATCCGGCAGCGCCTGCTACCAGGTCATGCCGGTTTGCAGACGGGCCGCCTCCGACATCATCGAATGATTCCACGGCGGATCGAAGGTCAATTCCACCTTGACATCGCGAACGGTCGGGATGGCCGTGAGCCTCTCCCTGACGTCCTGTACCAGCACATCGCCCATGCCGCAGCCAGGCGCGGTCAGCGTCATCGTGACGCTGATATCGCGTGTCTGATCCTCGTTCGGTTCGACCTCGCATTGGTAGACGAGGCCGAGATCGACGATATTGATCGGGATCTCCGGATCGTAGCAACCGCGCATCTGTTCCCAGGCCAGATCGCGCACATGCGCCTCGGTGGCATTGGGAGGCAGCTCCGGCCGGCGCGATACTTCCTTGCCGATGGCGTCGGCCTGCTCACCGGATATGCGGTAGAGGTTGCCCTCGACGTACAGCGTGAAGCTGCCTCCGAGCGCCTGGGTGATGTAGCCGGCGAGCCCCAGCTTGAGTGTAATCGCCTGGCCGGAAGGCACCATGACGGCCTCGACGTCGCGCTGGATCACCACCGGTTCATTTTCGTAGGCGCGCATCGCTCACTCCGTCGATACCGGTGCCGGTGCGCGCTCGAGGGCCGCGTTCAGCGTATGCCAGCACAGGCTGGCGCACTTGACGCGCGCGGGGAATTCCGCGACGCCGGCCAGCGCCATGAGTTTGCCCAGCTCGGCAGCGGGGGGCGGGTTGCCGTGGGCGGTCAGCAGCGCGTGCACATCCGCGTACAGGCGCGCGATCTCCGCGCGACTGCGGCCCTTGACCGCTTCGGTCATCAGCGAGGCCGACGCGGTGGATATGGCGCAGCCCTGGCCCTCGAAGCGCAGGTCCTGCAGGCGATCGCCCTGCAGGCGCAGTGTCAGGTTGAGCTTGTCGCCGCATAGCGGATTGTGGCCCGTGGCCTGCGCGTCGGCCGGTTCCAGCCGGCCGAAGTTCCGCGGGCTGCGGTTGTGGTCCAGAATCACATCGCGGTAAAGCTCTTTCAGTTCCATGCCGGCGCCACCTGCGGTCTCAATCAAACAGCTTGCGCACTTTCTTCAGTCCCTCGACCAGCCGCTCGACGTCCTCGGCGGTGTTGTAGCAGCCGAAGGAGGCGCGCGCGGTCGCCGCGAGGCCGAACACCTCCATGATCGGCATCGCGCAGTGATGCCCGGTTCGGATCGCAATGCCCTCGCTGTCGAGGATGGTGCCGATATCGTGCGGATGCACCCCGTCCATCGTGAACGAGAGAACCGCGGCCTTGGCGCCCGCGGTACCGATCAGGCGCAGTCGCGGCAGCGCCAGCAGGCGTTCGGTCGCGAGCTCGAGCAGCGCATGCTCATGCGCGGCAACGGCCTCGCGGCCGAGCGAGTCGACGTACTGGAGAGCCGCGCCGAGACCGACCGCTCCTGAGATATTCGGGGTGCCGGCCTCGAATCTCCAGGGCAGTTCGTTGTAGGTGCTGCTCTCGATGCCCACCGAGAGAATCATGTCGCCGCCACCCTGCCACGGCGGCATCGCTGCCAGCAGCGACTCGCGCGCATAGAGCACGCCAATGCCGGTCGGTGCGTAGACCTTGTGGCCGGAGAATGCATAGAAGTCGCAATCGATCGCCTGCAGGTCCACGCGCTGGTGCGGCACGGCCTGCGCACCGTCGAGCAGTACCGGCACTCCGCGGGCGTGCGCCAGGTGCACGAGCTCCTGCACCGGCAGGATGGTGCCGAGCGCGTTCGAGACGTGCGCGACCGCGACCAGCCGGGTGCGCGCCGACAGCAGGGCGCGGAAGGCGTCGAGATCGAGCTCGCCGTTCGGCTTGACCGGTGCGGCGCGCAGCCGCGCGCCGGTAGCCGCGCACAGCATCTGCCACGGCACGATGTTGGCGTGATGTTCGAGGTAGGTGATCAGAATCTCGTCGCCGGGCTTGAGATGGCCGCGGCCCCAGCTGTTGGCGACCAGGTTGATGGCCTCGGTGGTGCCGCGCACGAACACGATCTCGCGCGTGGAGCGCGCATTGAGGAAGCGGCGCACGATATCGCGCGCGCCCTCGTAGGCTTCGGTGGCCCATTGGCTCAGGGAATGCACGCCGCGATGCACGTTGGCGTGCAGCGTGGTTTCGTAGTGTTCGACCGCGCTCAGCACGGCCCGCGGGCGCTGCGAGGACGCAGCGCTGTCCAGGTACACCAGCGGCTTGCCATTGATCTGTCGCGCCAGGATCGGGAAATCGGCACGCACCTTGGCGACATCGAAGCCGGGTGGGGCGTGCGACGCCGCTCGCGCTGCCTTGAGACTCATGTGAGGGCTCCTATCGCCATGACGTCCGGCAGCTGTCCGGCCGCGCCGTGCTCAGCCGCCCGGCGTACCTCGGGCAGTTCGATCGCGCGCAACACGTCGCCCAGGAACGCCCACTTGAGCAGCGCGCGCGCGGTGGTGCGCTCGATGCCGCGCGCCAGCAGATAGAACATGAGATTCTCATCGAGCGCTCCGGTGGTGGCGCCGTGCTGCGCGCGCACTTCATCGGTGTTGATTTCCAGTCGCGGCCGCAGATCGATCTCGGCGCCGGAGCCTTCGATCAAGCCGCGCAGCGACTGGCGGGCGTCGGATCCGGGAGCGCTCGCGGCAATGTGAATGTGGCCGCTGAAGGCGATGCGCGCCTTCTCATCGGCGATGCCCCGAAACACCTCTTCGGTGCGTGTGTCGGCGGCCAGGTGTTCGACCTTGAGGGCGGTGTCGTGGACCTGCTGCCCACGGCCGACCGCAATCGCCTGCCAGCTCAACGCCGCGGCGCGTCCCGCGAGCCGAACGCGGGCGCTGGTGCGGGCCGAGGCGGCGCCGATCGCCACCTGACGCACGCTGTAGCTCGCCTCGTCGGCGAGCTGCGCCGACAGTGTGTCGGTGAACGCGGTATGCACGCCGCATTGCTGCAGCCGGTAATGTATCAGCTGCGCGCCGCGGCCAAGCTCGATCGCGATGTTGGCACAGACCAGCGTCGGTGCAGACGGCGCGCCGAGATGGCGTTCGACCAGTTTCAGCTGGCTGGCGGGTTCGAGACCGACCTGCAGCCGCGGGTAGCAGGCGGCGCCCGCGGCCGTGCCGCTGGTCACGAACAGCACCTCGATTGCGCGCTCGCCGCGGATGCGCAGGGCGGCGCTGTCGCCGGCAAACAGGTCGCACAGCAGTCCGAGACGCTGCTCGGGCGGCCAGTCCGCACCCGAAGTGGTGGCGCCGGCCGCGCTCGTGCCCGGCGGCGAGTCCTGGCTCGCGCCCTGATGCACGCCATCGACAAACACCAGACGTTCAAAACCGGGTAGCGGTGGCGGCAGCTCGAACGCCGGCGCCGCGTCAGTGGCGGCGCGCTCGAGCGCCGCGGGGCGGAACGCGGGCACGCGCTCGAACGCGCGCAGATTGGTGTAGCGCCACTGTTCGTCGGTCGATCGGGGCCAGCCGAGGCGCGACAGCTCACGCAGTGCGTGGCCGCGTAGCTCGCGCGTCGCCGCGGCGTCAGGCAGGCGCGCGGCCACGCTCTCGTAGTCGCGCACGATGCGATCGATCACGTCGCCGCGGGCTGGGGTGGCGGGCGCTGCCATCGCTGGGTCTTCAGGCCGCAGCCTGTTCGCTGATCCAGTCATAGCCGCGCCGCTCGAGTTCGAGTGCCAGTGTACGATCGCCGCTGCGTGCGATCCGGCCTCGCGCCAGCACATGCACGCAGTCGGGCACCACGTAGTCGAGCATGCGCTGATAGTGCGTCACCAGCACGATGGCGCGCTCGGCGGCGCGCAACGAGTTGATGCCGTTGGCCACGATCTTGAGCGCATCGATGTCCAGGCCGGAGTCGGTCTCGTCGAGCAGCGCCAGTTTCGGCTCGAGCACCAGCATCTGCAGGATCTCGTTGCGCTTCTTTTCCCCGCCGGAGAAGCCCTCGTTGACGCCGCGGCTGAGGAAGCTCTCATCGATCTGCATCAGCTTGATCTTCGCGCGCACCAGCGCCAGGAACTCGAAGGCATCGAGCTCGGTCAGGCCACGCTCGCGGCGTGCGGCATTGAGCGCGGCCTTGAGCAGATAGGCGTTGTTGACGCCTGGGATCTCGACCGGATATTGAAAGCCCAGAAACAGGCCGGCGCGTGCGCGCTGTTCCGGAGCCAGCGCCAGCAGGTCATGACCTTCGAAGCTGACGCTGCCGGAAACGATCTCGTAGCCCGGCCGGCCGGCCAGCACGTGCGCGAGCGTGCTCTTGCCCGAGCCGTTCGGCCCCATGATCGCGTGCACCTCGCCGGCGCGCACGATGAGCGATACGCCGCGCAGCACTTCCTGTCCGGCGACCTTGACGCGCAGATCGCGGATCTGCAGCAGCGCTGACGCGGTGGATTCTGCCGGGCTGCTCATCCGACCGCTCCCTCGAGGCTCACGGCCAGCAGGTTCTGGGCTTCAACGGCAAACTCCATCGGCAACTCCTTGAACACCGTGCGGCAGAAACCACTGACGATCATGTTGACCGCATCCTCGGAGCCGATGCCGCGCTGCAGGCAGTAGAACAGCTGCTCCTCGCTGATGCGCGAGGTGCTGGCTTCATGTTCGACTGTGGCCGTGGGGTTGCGGACCTCGATGTACGGAAAGGTATGGGCGCCGGAGTGCTTGCCCATCAGCAGCGAGTCGCACTGGGTGAAGTTGCGTGCGCCCGTCGCCGAGGGCAGGATCTTGACCAGGCCGCGGTAGGCGTTCTGCCCGTGCCCGGCCGAGATTCCCTTCGACACGATGGTGCTGCGCGTATTGGCGCCGATGTGGATCATCTTGGTGCCGGTATCGGCCTGCTGAAAGTTGTTGGTGGTCGCGACCGAATAGAATTCGCCGACCGAGTTCTCGCCTCGCAGGATGCAGCTCGGATACTTCCAGGTAATCGCCGAGCCGGTTTCCACCTGCGTCCACGAGATGCGCGCATTGCGTCCGCGGCACTCGCCGCGCTTGGTGACGAAGTTGTAGATCCCGCCGCGTCCCTGCTCATCGCCCGGATACCAGTTCTGCACCGTGGAGTACTTGATCTGCGCATCGTCGAGCGCGATCAGCTCGACCACCGCCGCGGGTAGTTGATTCTCGTCGCGCATCGGCGCGGTGCAGCCTTCGAGATAGCTCACGTAGCTGCCGGCATCGGCAATGATCAGGGTGCGCTCGAACTGGCCGGTCTTCGCGGCGTTGATGCGAAAGTAGGTCGACAGCTCCATCGGGCAGCGCACACCGGGCGGCACATACACGAACGAGCCGTCGGTGAAAACGGCCGAGTTGAGCGAGGCATAGAAATTGTCGGTGTAGGGCACGACCGAGCCCAGGTAGCGCTCGAGCAGCGCCGGATGCTTCTGCACGGCTTCCGAAAACGGACAGAAGATCACGCCGGCAGCAGCCAGGCGCTCCTTGAACGTGGTCGCCACCGAGACGCTGTCGAATACCGCGTCGACCGCGACGCCGGCCAGGCGCGCGCGCTCGTGCAGCGGCACGCCGAGCTTGTCGTAGGTCGCGAGCAGTTTCGGATCGACGTCGGCGAGGCTGCGGGGCCCGTCGTTCGATTGCTTGGGCGCCGAGTAATAGGAGATCGCATCGTAATCGATCGGCTGGTAGCGCAAATGTGCCCAATGCGGCTCGCGCATGCTCTGCCAGTAGCGCAGCGCGCGCAGCCGCCAGTCGAGCAGGAACTGCGGCTCGCGCTTCTTGTGCGAGATCAGCCGGACCACGCTCTCATCGAGCCCCGGCGGTACCGTGTCGGCCTCGATGTCGGTGACGAAGCCGTGGCGATAGCTGCGGTTGACCAGCGCGTCGATATCCGGGGTGCTCACAACGGCTCCCGTTTGAGGCTGCGCGCCGCAATGCTGCCGAGCGCGACCGGAAAGCCGCGATCGAGCGCCGACGGGTGGGCACTGCTGCCGCTCAGGCCCGCCAGCTCGAGCAGCGTGATCTCGTGCAGCGAGCGGCGGATCGCGAGATTGACGCGTTGCCAGGCGCGGCCGACCAGGCAGCTGCTCTCGATGCAACAATGATTCTGGGTGCTGGCGCACTCGGTCAGCGCCATCGGGCCCTCGAGCGCATCGAGGATGTCAGCCGCGCTGATCTCGGCGGCGGGGCGCGCCAGCAGATAGCCGCCGTGCAATCCGCGGGTAGAATTGACCAGAGCGCGCCGGTGCAGCTGCTTGAGCAGCTTGGAGACCGTCGGCGCAGCCAGATGCGTCTGGCTGGCGAGCTGCGCAGCCGTGAAACGCCGGGCCGGCTCGGCGGCCAGGCGGGCCAGGATCACCGTGGCGTAGTCTGTCAGTTTGCTGATTCGCAGCATGGGCGTCCTCTCAACTAGGACTAGTTTAGTACTATATGGCCCGAATGAGAAGCGCGCCGCTTGATGGAGCGCCTCAGGGCGCCACTGAGCTTTGGTATCCTACGAAGTCCAATTGCGGAGGGATGGAAATATGAGTCGTAGTGACCTGGAAGGGGTGGCCACCGCCATGGTGGCGAAGGACAAGGGACTGCTGGCGGCGGATGAAAGCAACAGCACGATCGCCAAGCGCCTGGCCAAGATCGGCACTGAGTCCACCGAAGAGCAGCGCCGCACCTATCGCGAGCTGCTGTTCACAACGGCAGGCATCGCGCAGTGGATCAGCGGCGTGATTCTGTACGATGAGACCATCCGCCAGAAGACCCGCGACGGCGTGCCATTCCCGGACTATCTCACCAAGCTCGGCATCATCCCGGGCATCAAGGTGGACACCGGCGCGAAGCCGCTGGCCGGCTTTGCGGGCGAGACCATCACCGAGGGCCTCGATGGACTGCGCGAGCGGCTGATCGAGTACTACAAGCTCGGTGCGCGCTTCGCCAAGTGGCGCGCGGTGATCGACATCGGCGAGGGCATACCGACGCGCTTCGCGATCGAGGCCAACGCGCACGCGCTGGCGCGCTATGCGGCGCTCTGCCAGGAACAGAATATCGTGCCGATCGTCGAGCCCGAGGTGCTGATGGACGGCGGGCATACGCAGGAGCGCTGCGAGAGCGTCACCAGCGAGGTGCTGGCCGAAGTGTTCGCGCAGCTCGAGCGTCACCGGGTGCACCTGGAGGGCATGATCCTGAAGCCCAACATGGTGATCTCCGGCAAGAAGTGCGCGACGCGCGCGACCCCCGAACAGGTCGCCGCGGCCACGGTGCGTTGTCTCAGGCGCCAGGTACCGGCAGCGGTCCCGGGCATCATGTTCCTCTCGGGCGGCCAGACGCCGACCGAGGCCGCGCTGCATCTGTCGCTGATGAATCGGCTCGGTTCGCTGCCGTGGCAGCTGTCCTTCAGCTACGGGCGCGCGCTGCAGGACGCCGCACTGACCGCCTGGGGCGGCAAACCCGGCAATTTTGCCGCCGGGCAGAAGGAGTTCCAGAAATGGTCGCGGCTCAATGGCTTGGCGCGCAGTGGCCGCTTTCAGGCCGGCATGGAGCAGCAGGCCGCGTGACCGATCAGGCTTGCGGTCAGCGCCGGTGTCGGCACACGGCCGCCGGCTGTTGACCGGCGCATGACGCAGTCACCTGCGAGCGCGCAGACCGGCGTTGATGATGCCGTGGTCGACGTGCGCGACGTGCACTACGCGATCGGCAGCCACGCCGTATTCAGCGGCCTGAATGTGCGCGTGCGCCGTGGCGCGATCACGGCGGTGATGGGCCCCAGCGGCACCGGTAAGACCACGCTGCTGCGGCTCATCATGGGCCAGAGCGTGGCGCAGAGCGGACGGGTCAGCGTGTTCGGCGAGGAGGTCGCCCGGCTCAAGCGTCGTGAGCTCTACCGGCTGCGCCAGCGTGTCGGTCTGCTGTTCCAGAACGGCGCCCTGCTGACGGATCTGTCGGTCTTCGAGAACGTCGCATTCCCGCTGCGCGAGCACGCCAAACTGCCCGAGCCGGTGCTGCGCGAGCTGGTGCTGATGAAACTGCAGGCGGTCGGACTGCGCGGCGCCGCCGAGCTCACGCCGGCCGAGCTCTCGGGCGGCATGGCGCGGCGCGTGGCGCTGGCGCGCGCGATCGTCATGGATCCGGAGGTGCTGATCTACGACGAGCCGTTCGTGGGGCTGGATCCGATCTCGATGGGCGTGATCGTGCGCCTGATCCAGTCGCTCAATCGCCTGCTCGGCATCACCAGCATCGTCGTGTCGCACGACGTGCGCGAGATCAGTGCCATCGCGCACTACAGCTATCTGCTGTCGGGCGGCAAAGTCGTGGCCGAGGGCAGCCCGGCGGAGCTCAACGCCGAGCAAAAGGACGTCGTGCGACAGTTCATGAGCGGCGCGCCCGACGGGCCGGTGGCGTTCCACTATCCGGCGCCGGATTACTTCGAGCAGTTGCTCGAGCGTCCACGCGCATGAGGATGGCCGCGTGAGCAGTCTGTTGCAACGCCGCTCGATGGCGCTCGACGCGCTCGCCAAGATCGGCGCGGTGTCGCTGTTTCTGCTGCGGGTGCTCGGCCAGTGTGTTCCGGCGCTGGCTCGTCCGCGATTGGTGCTGCGGCAGATCTACAACGCCGGCGCTCGCTCGCTGGTGATCATCATGCTCAGCGGCCTGTTCGTTGGCATGGTGCTGGGACTGCAGGGCTACGACTTGCTGCAACGCTTCGGCTCCGAATCGGCGGTCGGAGTGGTCGCTGCGCTCGGGCTCATCAAGGAGCTCGGCCCGGTGCTCACCGCGCTGCTGTTTGCCGGCCGCGCAGGCACCGCGCTGTGTTCGGAGATCGGGCTGATGAGCGCGACCGATCAGCTCGCGGCGATGGAGATGATGGCGGTGGACCCGGTGCGGCACGTGGTCGCGCCTCGATTCCTCGGCGGATTCATTGCGGTACCGTTGCTGGCGGCGATTTTCAACTGCATCGGCATCTACGGCGCGCAGCTGATCGGTGTCTCCATGATGGGCATCCAGCCCGGCACCTTCTGGTCACAGATGCAAAACGCGGTCGAGATGCGGGATGTCAGGGAGGGGCTGATCAAGAGCGTGGTGTTCGGCGCCGCCTGCGCTCTGCTCGCAGTCTATGAGGGTTACCATGCCGAGCCCACGGCCGAGGGTGTGGGGCTCGCCACCACCCGCACCGTCGTGAGCTCGGCGGTACTGGTGCTGCTGCTCGATTACATTTTGACCGCGGCGTTTCTGTAAGTCCGGCGGAAGAGGATTGCATCATGGCCCAGGCGAATCGATCCATGGAAGTCGGCACCGGTCTGTTCGTGCTGCTGGGCTTCGCGGCACTTGCCTTTCTGACTACACAACTACCCGGCAGCGGCTTACAGCTATCGCGTGCCTCGCAGAGTTACGCTGTGATCGCGAAGTTCGATAACATCGGCGGCCTGAAGGTCGGGGCGCCGGTGACCATGGCGGGTGTGCGCGTCGGCCAGGTCGGCGCGATTGCCTACGATACCTCGGTGTACAAGGCTGCCGTCACGCTCACGATCGAACGCCAGTATGGACACATTCCGGACGACAGCGATGCGGCGATCCAGACCTCGGGCCTGCTCGGTGCCAACTACATTGCCATCTCACCGGGCGGCTCGGACACCTTTCTGCATGCCGGCAGCGAACTGCAGTTCACGCAGTCGGCCATCGTGATCGAGTCCCTGATCAACAAACTGTTTGCCAATTTCTCCAGCAGCAAGGATTCGGGCAACGACGCGGGCAAGGACTCCGGCAAGGACTCCGGCAAGGACTCCGGCAAGGATTCGGGCAAGGATACCGGCGAAGCCAAGCACGGCTCGGGCAAAGTTTCGAAGTGAGGCGCGTATGCGACAACTTATGCGACAACTGACGCGGGGGATTGCGGTGACGCTGGGCCTGGGGCTCGCGCTCGCAGCTGCGGCCGCAGCGCCGGCGGCCGCGCCCTCCGGGGCGGCCAATTCCGGCGTGGCCGGTTCCGCGGCGGCCAACGCCGGCACCGGGTCGGATCTTGCGGCCTCGGTCGACGCCAGCGGGCCGGGCCAGCTGATCCAGACCGCCGCCACTGCCATGCTCAAGGATCTCGATGCGCACCGCGCCGAATACCGCTCGGATCCCGGCAAGGTGCACGCACTGGTAGACCAGGTGCTGCTGCCGCATTTCGATACCGACTACTCGGCGCGACTGGTGCTGGGCCGTCACTGGACCACGGCGAGCGACGCCCAGCGCCAGCGCTTCATCAAGGCATTCTATAAGTCGCTGCTGAACAATTACGGGGATGCGCTGGTCGACTTTACGGCCGACAAGCTCAAGGTCTTTCCGTACACCGGCGATGCGAATGCACCCTACGCGACCGTGCGCACCCAGGTCAGGAAGAACGACGGCTCACTGGTCGCAGTCAACTACAGCCTGCGCCACACCGATCAGGGCTGGAAGGCATGGGACGTGGTGATCGAGGGCATCAGCTACGTCAAGAGCTTCCGCGACGACTTCGGCGCGGAGATCGACCAGAAAGGGCTCGATGAGGTGATTGCGCGCCTCGAGGCGGGCGGGACGCCCAGCGCGATCAAAGGTGCCGCGAGCGGCGCCAAGGGCTAGCCCATGGCCGTGCCCGATGCGGCGCCGGGCGCCGCCGTCACCAGCCAGAGCGCCGCTGCGGTGACCGAGAGTGCCGCGCGGGGGGCCTTTGTCGCGATCTCGGCCGGTGTCTATCGGCTCGAGGCGCCGCTGACCTTCGCCACGGTCGCGGCGCTGCGCAAGCCCGGGCTCGCGCTGATCGCGGCTGCCCAGGGCGAGCTCACGCTCGACCTGGAGGCGGTCCCGGCGGTCGACAGCGCCGGGCTCGCGCTGCTGGTCGACTGGCTGGCCACGGCGCGCGCGTGCGCGTGTCGATTGCATTACGCCAAGCCGGCGCAGACACTGCTGTCGCTGGCGCGGCTCAGCGAGGTCGAGCCGCTGCTGAGCGCGTGACGGCAACTCGAACGAGCGATTCTGATGGGGCGACGGCACTGGTGGCGGAGCAGCCAGCCGCGATCACGGTGGGCACATGAATCAACAACAAGCGTCCGGGATCGAGCCTGGCCTGGCACCGGCGATGGAGCACCTGCAGTCGGTACTGATTCCGGGCGAGACCCTGGAAGCGTGGGCCGTGCAGCGGCGCATTTTCGCGCTCAAGCACCGCCGAGTGCTGGTCGCCGCGACCAGTGGACGACTGATCTGTATCGCGCGCAAGCTGATCGGCGGGTTCGATCTGCGTGACATCCGCTGGCAGGATCTCGAGGAGATCAGGTTGCGCGTCGGCGTTTTCTCGGCCGACCTGAGCGTGCGCACCGGCAGGGCCGCGGATCTGGCCTCGCAGGGGGAATCGGGCCACCAGCTGATGGAGATCGGCGGACTGCGCAAGGCGCAGGCCGAAGCGGTGTACCGGATCTGCCAGGCCCAGGATCAGCAGTGGCGTGAGAAACGGCGCATTCGCGAGCTCGAGGAGCTGCGCGCCCGCGCGGGCGGCATCCAGTTCTCGACCGCCGCGGCGCCCGGCGCTGCAGCGTCCGCGGCGGCTGCGCCGCCGGCCGCCGCAGATGCCGTGCGTCGACTGCAGGAAGCCAAGCAGATGCTCGACAGCAAGCTCATCAGCGATTCCGAATACGAAGCGATCAAGGCGAGGATCGTCTCCGGAGCCTGACCGCGCAGGCCCCGAGGTTGCCGCGATCGGGCTGGTGTGGAAGCGCCGGCCTACTTCGGGGGTAGCGCGTCCGGCGCGCCGGGGGAGGGGGCCGTTGGCTGGCCAGGGGCGGAAGCAGCCGGTGCGGCCGGCGGCGACGCGCCGGGCGCGGCGGGCGCTGCCTCGCCGTTGGTGTCGGTATCCGGGAATTCCTCCTCCGGCGTCATTTCGCCGTCCCTGATTAGGTACGCACGCCGCTGCAGGTAGGCGCTGCGAAGAAAAGCGTACGGGTCGTAAGTGCGCTCGAGGATCTTATCCTCGTCGAGCAGCTGCGCGCGCTGGTTCACCGCGCTGACGGCGAATAAGCTCCATTCGATGGAGGCATCGTTGCCGAACAGCTTCACCGATTCGATTTCATGCAGCAGCAGGTAGTCGGGCACCAGGCCGAACGCATCGCGAACGGTGGAGGGGCCGAGCAACGGCAGCATCAGGTAGGGGCCGTCGTGCAGGCCCCATCGCCCCAGCGTTTGACCGAAGTCCTCGACGTGTCGGTCAAGACCCATGTTGGTTGCGGGATCGAACAGCCCGCCGATGCCCACCGTGGTATTGACCACGAGCCGCGCGGTATCGGTGACCCCATCCTGGATCTTGCCCTGCAGGAAGCTATTGGCGACGGTGGCGGGGTAAGCCAGGTTGGTCATGAAATTGTTGACACCGGTGCGCACCCGCTGCGGGGCCACCTTCACATAGGCCCGGGCGATGGGACGCAGGATCGCGTGGTCCAACGCGACATTGAACGCGTACACCGAGCGGTTGAAGCGCTCGAAACGATCGCGCGGATCCGGTGTACCGTTCGGCAGCGTGGCGCACCCGGCAAATCCCAGGCTCAGCGCCAGCAGCGCAAGTGCAGCGGCACCCGGCGCAGGGAATGAGAAGATGGTCGGTTGTCGTTGGCAGGCGCAGCGTCGACGCGACATGGGCAGCAAGTCTAGCAGCTTCGACGGCGCCGACATTGCGGCGCGGCGAAGCTCGATCAACTGCCGTTCTGGCCGCGTCGCGATTGCTGCTGCTCGCGCAGCCAGCCGCGCACTTCATCGAGCCGCGCGCGATATCGGGCGCGCTGTACGCTGGTGAGATCGGGGGCTGCGAGCGCAAGTTCGAGCTGCTGATTGGCGAGCGCCAGCTGTCCGCCGGCAAGATCGTACTCGGCCATGTACGCGTAGGCGTCGCCGGCATCGCCGGCAGCGCTGGCGGCGAGCGCCGTGAGCCGGATCTGCGCCGGTGAAGGATCGACGTTGTTGAACAGATCGAGCAGCAGCGTATGCGCCTGCTTGGCCCGGCCAGCCTGCATCAGGGTCTCCGAATAGCGCACCGTCAGCGGCACGTTGCGCGGGAACAATCGCACGGAGCGTTCAAACAGCGCGAGCGAGGCATCCACCTGACCCGCGGCGGCCAGCGCCTGGCCGAGGGCGGCGTACAGCACCGTCATCTGCGGGTAGCTCGCCTGCAGTTCGCGCAGGGTCTGCACGGCGGTGGCCGCGTTGCCATGCTGCATCTGCACCAACGCCTCGCCGTAGCGCTCCGCCGGCGTCAGCGCCCGCCGGTCGCGCAGCGATGCATAGTACTGGTCCAGATGAACCTCCGGCGGTGTTGCCAGAAAGCGCACGCGCTCCTTGAAGAACGCGAAGCTCTGCGATTCGGGCAGCAGCTTGACCGGCGGGAAAGTCGCGGCCCGGTTACGCGCGGCGGCAATGCGATCGCTGGTCACCGGGTGGTCCACCAGCAGCGCGGGGATGCCGGCCATCCCCAGGCCTTCGACGCGCGACATGGATTCAAAGAAGGCCGCCATCTCATTCGGATCGAAGCCGGCTCCGGACAGCAGCTCGATGCCCACGGCGTCGGCTTCGATTTCCTGGCTGCGGGTGTAGTTGATGCTCTGTTGCAGCGCTGTCGCCTGGCTCATCGCAATGGCGCCCTCCATTGCCTGGCCGCCGGCGCCGCTGGCCGCCCCGATGAGGATCGCGGCCAGCAACGCCGCGGTCGAGGCGAGCGACATGCGGCTCTGCGCCAGGTAGCCGCGGGCAATGTGGCGCTGGACCACATGGCCGGTTTCGTGCGCGACGACGGCCGCGAGCTGCGACTCGTTGTCCGTCAGCAGAATCAATCCGCTATTGATGCAGACGAAGCCGCCGAAGGTTGCGAAGGCGTTGATGACCGGTTCGCGCAGGACGGAATATGTAAAATTCTGGCCTTCATCGTGCGCCTGCGATGCGAGCCGCATCCCGAGCTGCTGGAGGTAATCGGTGGCTTCCGGATCCTCGAGGATCATGTTCTGATCGCGCATCTCGCGCATGGCCATCCGCCCGACCTGATACTCGTCGGACTTGCTGATCATCGCATTGGCCGGGCCGCCCAGATCCGGCAGGCTGCTGCCAATCGAGGCCGTGCTCGGGGTGAAACTGGCGGTCGCAGCCGAGTCGGCCGCTGCGGCCCAGGCGGCCGTGACGGTCAACACACAGCCGAGCAGGGCGGCGTAGGTTCGGCGCATAAGTTCCAGCGACATCAATATCTTGTACTGTACTTGGACCTTGTGCCGGGCGCCAAGGTTCCACCTTATTCAAGATGGGGGCGCCGACGGGGACCCGCAAGAGCCAGCCAGACCAGCCGTCGCGCCAGCGCTACAGCGCTTCGGAGGCGAAATCCGCGAGCCGGGAGCGCTCGCCGCGCACCAGCGTGATATGGCCTGAATACGGCCAGCCCTGAAAACGGTTGACCACGTAGGTCAGCCCGCAGGTGGTCTCGGTCAGATAGGGGGTATCGATCTGAGCAATATTGCCGAGGCACACCAGCTTGCTGCCCGGCCCGGCGCGCGTCACCAGGGCCTTCATCTGTTTGGGCGTCAGGTTCTGGGCCTCATCGAGGATGATGAAGCGGTTGAGGAAGGTGCGGCCGCGCATGAAATTGAGCGAGCGGATCTTGATGCGATTGCGCAGCAGGTCATTGGTCGCGGCGCGGCCCCAGTTGCCACCCTCGTCGCTGCGCGTCAATACCTCGAGGTTGTCCATCAGCGCGCCCATCCACGGCTCCATCTTTTCCTCCTCGGTGCCGGGCAGGAAGCCGATGTCTTCACCGAGCGGGACCGTCACGCGCGTCATGATGATCTCGACGAAGCGATTGCGCTCCAGGGTCTGCGCCAGTCCGGCGGCCAGCGCCAGCAGCGTCTTGCCGCTGCCGGCCGGACCGAGCAGCGTCACGAAGTCGATCTCCAGGTCCATCAGCAGGTTGAGCGCAAAGTTCTGCTCCCGGTTGCGGGCGGTGACGCCCCAGACGCTGTGGCGCTCGCTGCGAAAATCGCGCGCCAGCTCCAGCGTGGCCGACGCGCCGTCCACCGTGCGCACGATGGCCTCGATGCCCTGCGGATTGGCTTCGTAGACGAACAGGTTGGGTCGCCAGCCGCTCGCGGCCGGACCATTGACCTGATACCAGGTGCGATCGCCTTCCTTCCAAGAGCGCATGTCCACGCCGTGGCGTTCCCAGAAGTCCCCCGGCAGTGTTTCGACGCCGGTATAGAGCACGTCGGCGTCTTCAATGGTCTTGTCGCTGTAGTAGTCCTCGGCATGCACCCCGACGATCGCGGCCTTGATGCGCAGGTTGATGTCCTTCGACACCAGCGCCACGCGCGCGCGCGGCTCCTGGCGCTGCAGCGACAGGGTCTGCCCGAGAATCAGATTGTCGACGCCGACACCGGGCAGGCCCTCGGGCAGACCGCCTGAGAGCTCGCGTGTCTGGAAGAACAGACGGCCGGCCGGCGCTTTCTTGCCATGGTTGCCGCTGTAGCCCGAGGGGATGACCAGACCGGCATCGATCTGCTCCTTGGTGACGCCGCGCATCATGTCGTCGAGAAAGCGGCTGACCTGGCGCGCGTTGCGCGACGCTTCCGACAGGCCCTTCTTGTTCGCATCGAGCTCTTCGAGCACTACCATCGGCAGGTAGATGTCGTGCTCTTCGAAACGAAAGATCGCGGTCGGATCGTGCATCAGAACGTTCGTGTCGAGCACGAACAGTCGGCGCGTGGCGGCTTTCACAGCGCTTGCGCCGCTTCGAGAACTTGCAGCGCGTGGCCGTCGACTTTCAGCTTACGCCATTGATGCCTGAGCACGCCCTGGGCATCGAGCAGAAACGTACTGCGCTCGATTCCCATGACCTTGCGTCCGTACAGGTTCTTCTCGCGGATCACCCCGAACTGATTGCACACCAGACTGTCGGCATCCGACAGCAGCACGAACGGGAATCCCATCTGCTGGCGGAACTTCTCGTGCGCGGCCAGGCTGTCGCGCGAGATACCGACGATCGTGACGCCGGCCCGGCCGAACCGCGGCGCAAGCGCAGCAAACTGCTGGCCCTCGAGGGTGCAGCCCGGCGTGTTGTCGCGTGGATAGAAATACAGCACCAGCTTGCGCCCGCGCGCGTCCTGCAGCCGCCAGGTGCCGCCGCCCGTCGCCGGCAGCGAGAAATCCGGCACCGCGTTGCCGATCGCCACCGCCGGCAGCGGCATTGCGTTGCGATCCGGGGCGGCCGGGACGCTCGTTCCGGGCGCGCGCTTGCGCGCCGCCGGCTTGCCGGCAGCCGCCCGGGTGTGAGCTGATTTGCCGGCAGGCGCCCGGCGCGCTCTGGTTGCGGCGTTCATGATTTGACCGGCTCGAGAATCGCATCGAGATTGAGCGAGTCGCAGAAGTCCATAAATTCCTCGCGCAGCTGCGCCACGTGCAGCTTTCCGGGGACGTTGATGACTATCTGCACCGCAAACATCGGTGCACCGGTATGCGCCGCGGCATAGCTGCGGGTCGAGACCTCGCAGATGTCGATGCCGCGGGTAGCGAAGAAGCCCGACAGACCGGCGACAATGCCGGTCTGGTCCAGGCTCACGATGTCCACCGAGTAGGGCAGCATGTCGGCGCGCGCGGGCCGGGGCTCGGTGCGCTTGACATGCACGCTCAGCGCGGCGGTCTCGGCCAGACGCGCGAGCTCGGATTCGATGCGGGCGAGCGTGTGCCAGTTGCCGTTGACCAGCAGCAGCATCGCGAACTCCGAACCCAGCGCCGCCATCCGGCTCTCGGCAATATTGCCGCCGCAGTCACTGATGATGCGCGTCAGCTCATGGACCATGCCGGTTCGGTCATTGCCGATGGCGGAGACGGCGAGATACTGCTTCATTGGATCCGAAGTCACGATGCTGGGCCGGCAGTGTACCGGGACTCGCTCGGCTTGCGAACGCCAGCTTGCTTCTGGTCAGCCGAGGCCCGTAACATCGCCGGCCCCGTCTTCAATATTGAGCAGCACCCTATGTTCTCCGGTAGCCTGGTCGCGATCGTGACACCGATGCACGCGGACGGCAGCATCGATTGGCTGGCGTGGGAGCGTCTGCTCGCACTGCATCTGGAGGCCGGCACGAGCGGCATCGTGGTCGGCGGCACCACCGGTGAATCGGCGACCATTACCGATGCCGAGCTTATGGCACTGGTGGAGCGCGCGCGAGCGCAGCTCAGAGGGCGCGCAGCGCTGCTGGCCGGCATCGGCACCAGCAGTACCGCGACCACCGTGGAGCGCGCACGCCGCCTGTCGGCAGCAGGAGTCGATGCTCTGCTGGTGGTCACGCCGGCTTACAACAAGCCGACCCAGGAAGGCCTGTATCGGCATTTCGAGGCGGTCGCCGCCGCCGCCACCGTGCCGGTGGTGCTGTACAACGTGCCTTCGCGCACCGCGGTCGATCTGCTGCCGGCAACAGTGGCCCGGCTATCGAAACTGTCGCGCGTGGTCGCGGTCAAAGAGGCGGTGGCTTCGATGGAGCGCGTGCGCGAACTGGTCGGACTCACCGGCGCGCAGTTCACGGTGCTCTCCGGCGACGATGCGAGTGCCGCTCAGGCGATGCTGAACGGCGCGCGAGGAGTGATCTCCGTGACGGCGAATGTCAGCCCCAAGGCGATGGCGGAATTGAGCGCGGCTGCACTGCGCGCCGATCACGCCGCGGTCGAGCAGCTCGACGCGCCACTGCGCGCACTGCACGAGGCATTGTTCCTGGAGCCCAACCCGATTCCGGTCAAATGGGCCCTGAGCGATCAGGGTCTGATCGATTGCGGCATCCGCCTGCCGTTGACCGAGCTGTCCGAGCCGTGGCGGGCGCGCGTGCGAGCCGCCGTCGATGCATCGCGCGGGCAGCCGCTCCTGGCGCGGGCGAAATCGGCGTGAGGCGGCCGCGCTCGCGCTCACGCGCCGCCCTCGGCGCGCTGCTCATTTGCGCGGCGATGTTGCCGCTATTGTCCGGCTGTACCTGGTTCAATCGGGTGTTTCACCGCGGCGGCAAGCACGCCACCGGATGCACCGAACGACCGTTCGCCGGCAACGCGGATTCCCGGCCGCCGCTCAAGGTGCCGGAGGGCATGAGCGCGCCGGACACGCGCAACGCCGTCAAGATTCCCCAGGTTGGTCCCGCGGCCCGGGACCGTCCCAGGACCGAGCCGTGCCTCGCGCGGCCGCCGAACTTCTTCTCCAAACCGGTGCAGCCTGCGAGCGGGAAGCCGGCCGCACCGCCGCCGAGCGTGCCCCCCGCCCCGACGGCGCCGGCTGCGCCGGCCAGTCTACCCGTGTCCGCGCCGCCGGCGCCGCCCGCGCCCGCTGAGGAGGCGCCGGTGCCACCTGGGTAGGCGCTGTGACGGGCGGTTGTTAGAATTCTTCCCCGCCGGTCATTGGGGCCCCGCAGCCAGGTCTGCAGCGCTGACGATCAGCCTTAAGAGATAGCTGTAACACATTGAATGGAGAGGTGGCCGAGCGGTCGAAGGCGCTGGACTGGAATTCCAGTAACATCTTCACGGGTGTTCGTGGGTTCGAATCCCACCCTCTCCGCCATAGGTCCACGGTGGTCCGCGCCGGTTCCTTCGCGACGACTTACCGTGAACCCCGTCAGGCCCGGAAGGGAGCAGCGGTAACGGATCGGTCGGGTGCCGAAGTTCAGACTGGTGCGGATCACCTCCCGCTGGCCCTTGAGACTCGTGGAATCGAATGAGCGCGTACACCGCACTGGCTCGTAAATGGCGGCCGCACAGCTTTGCCGAAATGACCGGCCAGGAGCACGTGCTGCGCGCGCTCGCCAATGCGCTCACGAGCGGGCGCGTGCATCATGCGTTTCTGTTCGCCGGCACCCGCGGCGTGGGCAAGACCACGGTGGCGCGCATCCTGGCGAAATGCCTCAATTGCGAGCGCGGTGTGAGTGCCACGCCGTGTGGCGAGTGCGCCAGCTGCCGTGAGATCGACGCCGGCCGCAGCGTCGATCTGATCGAGGTCGACGCCGCCTCGCGCACCCGGGTGGACGATACGCGCGAGTTGCTCGACAACGTGCAGTACGCGCCCACCCGCAGCCGCTACAAGATCTACCTGATCGACGAAGTCCACATGTTGTCGGCGCATTCATTCAATGCGCTGCTCAAGAC
>JBIODC010000027.1:0-31937 GCA_044440135.1 Steroidobacterales bacterium
ACGCCGACCGCGACAGCCTGGCGGCCCGGCTCGCGCGCCTGGGGTTTGTCGACAGCGCCGCAGCCGCGCAATTGCTGGTGGATTTTCGCGAGCTGCCGTTCGTCCAGCGGCTCGACGCGATCGGCAGCCGGCGCATGAGTGCGGTGCTGCCGGTGCTGGTAGCGGAAGCGGCGGCGACGCGCGAGCCGTTGCCCGCGCTGCGGCGGCTGCTGCGCGTGCTCGAGGCCATCGGCGCCCGCTCGGCCTACCTGGCGCTGCTGCTGCACAACGCCCGGGCGCGTGTGCGCCTGGTCGAGCTGGCCTCGCATGGCGATTTCCTGACCGACCAGATCGCCGCGCATCCGCTGCTGCTCGATGAGCTGATCGATGAGCGCATCTTCGATTCCCCGCCGGATCGGGCCGCGCTGGCGTCCGACCTGGAACAGCGCATGGCCGGCGCCGACCAGGACGACGGCGAGCGCTTGGTGGAGCGGCTGCGGCAGTTTCAGCGCGCGGCGATCTTCCGCCTGGCCGTGGCCGACCTGCTCGCGCGCCTGCCGGTGATGCAGGTCAGCGATCGCCTGACCGACGTCGCGGAGCTGATCATCGAGCGTGTGCTCGCGCTCGCCTGGCAGCAGATGACGCCGCAGCTGGGCACGCCGATGTGCAGCGAGGACGGCGCGCGCCGGCCGGTGCGCCTCTGCGTGGTGGGCTACGGCAAGCTCGGCGGCATGGAGCTGGGCTACAGCTCCGATCTCGACCTGGTGTTCCTGCACGACTCCACGGGAGCGCAGCAGGAGACCGAGGGTGCGCGCACGATCGACAATCAGGTGTTCTTCGTGCGCTTCGCGCAGCGCCTGGTGCATCTGCTGACGATGCACTCGGCGGCGGGGCGGCTGTACGAGGTCGATATGCGGCTGCGCCCCAGCGGCAAGGGCGGCATGCTGATCACCAGCATCGAGGCTTTCGCCGACTATCAGCGGCGCGAGGCCTGGACCTGGGAGCACCAGGCATTGCTGCATGCGCGCAGCGTCGCCGGGGCGGCCGTGCTGCGCGAGCGATTCGAGGCCGTGCGGCTCGAGGTGCTGGCGCAGCACGTGCGGCGCGATACGCTGCGGCACGACGTGCGCCACATGCGCAACCGCATGCGCAATGAGCTGTCACGCGCCAAGCCGGGCGAATTCGATCTGAAGCAGGACCCGGGCGGGATTGCCGACATCGAGTTCCTGGCGCAGTACTGGGCGCTCACCTGGGCCGGGGAATTTCCGCCGGTGGCGTTGTACGCGGATACGATCCGCCAGCTCGAGTCGGTGGCGTCCGCGAACCTGGTGCCGCAGGACCGGATCGACACCCTGAGCGGCGCCTACCGCGCCTATCGCACCTGCCTGCACCACCGCGCACTCGACGGCAAGGGCGCGATCGTGGCGGCGAGCGATTTCGTCGACCAGCGTGCGGCGGTGGTCGCCATCTGGGACGAGGTCATGGGCGCATGAGCGGCGCCCGGTTATAATGTGCACATGACTTCACGCGCGGCACTCACAGAGCCGAACGCCCAGAATCAGTACACGGTCACCGCCAAGGACCTGCCGCTGGCCTGTCCGATGCCGGACATGAGCCTGTGGAATTCGCATCCGCGGGTGTATCTGCCGATCGAAGCCACCGGCTTCGCCAAGTGTCCTTACTGCGGAGCGGAATACACGCTCGAGCGCTGAAGGCTGCGGCGGCATTAACGGTACGGCTGGTAGGACTTCTCTTCGACGATCACCGAGCGCAGCTTGCGGTTGATGCGCCGCTTGATCGCGGCGCGCTCATCGTTGCGCAGGTAGACCGCGCGCGCGAGTTCGATGAAGCCGGCGTCGAAGCGCCGCTGCGACTCATGCTCGCGGATGCGATCCTCGATGTCCCAGAGCTGTGTATTGACGCGCTCCAGCTCCGCCTCGTCGCCGGCGAGCTCCGCGGGCGCAGACACCGCCTGGCGCCAATTCTGCTCGAGCAGCGCCAGCTCCCGGCGCACGTTGCCGAGCTTGCCGGCATCCTCGATGCGCACCGACTTGATGCGCAGAATGGTGATCTTATCGAGCAGCTCGCCCGGAGAAATCGGCACCAGAACCCCGTCCATGCAGCCTTGGGTAGCAGCTTGAACGCTGCGGGCGGCCCCGGCAGCGCCGTCCGCCGGGGCGGGCGGGGCGCTCAGGTGCCGGCCCTGGCGCGCATCAATGCGTCGAGCCGCTCGCGCACGTCGGCCACCTCGATCAGATCCATCACGCCGGGGCGCTCGATCTTCTCGTGCCAGGCCAGCTCATCGGCGCTGCGACCGCGGAATCGCAGCGCGGCCGCCGGGTAGCGATCGACGCACCATTGGCGCGAGTGATACGGCCCGGTCCGCTCAAGTCGCGTGGCGGCGTACAGGCCGATCACCGGCGTACCGACCATGGTAGCCATGTGCGCCGGCCCGGAATCCGGACACAGCAGTACGCTGGCGCGCGCCAGCAGTGCCAGCAGCTGCGGCAACGTGTCGGCGCCGATCTGGTTGGTGATCGCAACGGCGGCCGCTCGCTCGATCGCCGCGCCCATCGCGCGCTCCAGCGCCGAGCCACCGCCGCACAGGATCACGCGCATGCCATGCGAGCGCACCGCGTGCTCGGCGAGCGCGGCATAGCGTTCGGGTCGCCAGTTGCGCGCCGGGTGCGCGGAGCAGGGGCTTATCATCAGCGTGGGCTGCGCATCGGCAATCAACCCCGCCGCGTACCGCTGCGCATCGGCAGGCAACGGCAGATCCCAGTGCAGATTTCCCTGTTCGATGCCGAGCGCGCCGAGGAAGCCCTGGAAGCTGTCGAGCACGTGCTCGCGGCTGCACGGCGCGATCTGCGCATTGGTAAACAGCCACTGCAGCTCGCGTGCGCGCGCGCGATCGAAGCCAAGCCGGATGGTCGAGCGGATCAACGCTGACACCAGGCTGGCACGCAGCGACAGCTGCATGTGCAGCAGCACGTCGAAGCGCCGGCCGCGCAGCGCCGATCGCAGGCTGCGCGCCGCGGTGAGCCCGGCGCGCTTGTCGATGGTGATAAACTCGACGCCGGGCAGCAGACTCATCAGCCGGGCCTCGACGCGGCCGATGACCCAGGTCAGTCGTGTCGTCGGCCACGCCCGCTGCAGCGTGCGCACGACCGGCACCACATGGCAGGTATCGCCGATGGCCGAGAGCCGCAGGATGCACAGGCTCTCGGGTCGCTCAATGAGATTCAGCATGCGGAAGTCTTCGATCTGGCCGACCGGGGCGGAAGTCCGGCAAATAGCGTTCAGCGGCGGCGCGATGCTATATGACACCTCCAGGGCCGGCAATGCAGCGGCTTCGTGGTTCGATCCCGAGTGGTGGTCGCGCCGCGGCGAGGTGCGTGCGAGCCCTGAGGGGCGCGGTGCCGCGCTGTTCATCGAAGCCGATGGGCGGCGCCTGGTGCTGCGCCATTATCGCCGCGGCGGCTGGATCGCCCGGATCTCGTCCGATCGCTATCTTTGGCGGACCGCGTCGCTGACCCGCTCGTTTGTCGAATGGCACCTGCTGTACCTGATGCGTCGCGCCGGCCTGCCGGTACCGAAGCCGATCGCCGCGTGCTACCAGCGCACCGGACGCTACAGCTACAGCGCGGACCTGCTCACCGAGCAGATTCCCGACGTCAGCTCGCTGGCCACGCGCCTGGATGCCGGAGCGCTGCCACTGACCGACTGGATCGCAATCGGGCGCTGCCTGCGCCGCTTCCACAACGACGGCGTCTGCCATGCCGACCTCAATGCCCACAATGTGCTGCTGAACGACGCGCACGAAGTGTGGCTGGTGGACTTCGATCGCGGGCGCCTGCGCCGTCCGGGTTTGTGGTGCGACACCAACCTGGTGCGCCTGCGCCGCTCGATCGAGAAGATCTGCGACACGCTGCCGCCGGACCGGTTTTCCGAGGCTGATTGGGCGGCGCTGCTGAGCGGCTATTTCGCGCTCGCGCAGCCGCAGTCCGCGGCTCCGCAAAGCGCGTAGTGCGCCGCGTCTACACACTGCTGCTGTACCTGGCGTTGCCCGTGGCCTCGCTGGTGGTGCTGGTTCGCGGCCTGCGCGAGCGCGAATACTGGCGCGGCTGGCAGCAGCGTTTTGGCTTCGGACCGCCGCGCGCGGGCGGCGGCGTCTGGGTGCACGCGGTGTCGGTCGGCGAGGTGCAGGCCGCCGCGGTCCTGATCGAGGCGCTGCGCGCGCGCCTGCCGGGGGATGAGATCACGCTGAGCTGCGCGACCCCGACCGCGCGCGCACGTGGCCGCGCACTGCTGCCCGATCTGGACGTGCGCTACGCGCCTTACGATCTGCCGGGCAGCGTGCGCCGGTGTCTGGCTGTGCTGCGGCCGCGCCTGCTGATCGTGCTGGAGACCGAGCTGTGGCCGAACCTGCTGCACGAAACGCAGCGTGCCGGCGTGCCGATACTGATCGCGAGCGCCCGGGTCTCGGCGCGCAGCGCCCGGATCTACCAGCGCCTGCCGGGTCTGCTGCGCGCCTCGCTGGCCGGCGGGGTCTGGGTCGGTGCGCAGACCGACGCCGACGCGCAGCGCTTCGCGGCACTCGGCGTGCCGCCCGCGCGACTGGCGGTGGTCGGCAACATCAAATTCGATCGCAACGTGCTTCCCGGGCAGCTCGAGCGCGGGGCACAGCTGCGCGCGCGCTATGCTGGCGCCCGCGCGCTCTGGGTCGCGGGCAGCACCCACGCCGGTGAAGAGCAGATCGTGCTCGAGGCCCACCGACGACTGCTCGAGCAAGCGCCGGGCGTACTGCTGATCCTGGCGCCGCGGCATCCGCAGCGCTTCGAGGCCGCGGCGGCAGCGGTGGCCGCGCGCGGGCTGGCGTTTGCGCGCCGTTCGGCCGAGGCCAGCACGGACGGTTGCGCGGTACTGCTGCTCGATACGCTCGGCGAGCTGGCGGACTTCTATGCCGCGGCCGATGTGGCGTTCGTCGGCGGCAGTCTGGTGCCGGTCGGCGGCCACAACCTGCTCGAGCCGGCGGCGCTTGGCTTGCCGGTGCTGTCCGGGCCGCAGCAGTTCAACAGCCCGGAGCTCGCGCGTGCGCTGAGCGAGCGCGGCGCGCTCACGATCGTGCACGATGCGGCCGAGCTGGCCGCGGCGCTCGCGCGCCTGCTGGCCGACCCGCAGGCGCGCGCGCAGCAGGGGGCGGCGGGTCGCGCCGCAATCGACGCCAATCGCGGTGCACTCGAGCGACTGCTAGGTCTGATCGAGCGCTTGCCGCCGCAGCGTCACGCGGCGTGATCGCGCGCGCTTACGGCGGTAGCGACGACAGCGGTGCCGGACTGGTCGGCGCCGCGGGGATCGGCGCGGGAGGAATCGGCGCGCCTTCCAGCGGCTGCGGGAGCGCGGTCGCCGGCGCGTTCGGGCTCGCCGGCACCGCCGGCAGGGGCGGCCGCGGCTCGATCAGCCAGCTGTTGATCAGCTCGATCGTGCTGCGATCCAGATTGCCGGCGGCGAGCCGCAGCGAAACGATGCCGTTCAGATAGCCGTACCTGGCCTGCGCATAGTTGGTGTCGTCCTGCAGCAGCGCGGCGCGCGTGGTCAGCACATCGACCACGGTCTTGGTGCCGACGTCGTAGCCGGCCTGCGTCGCCTGCAGCGCAATCCGGTCCGATTCCACCGCCTGCTTGAGCGCCTGCACCTGCGCGATCTGGCTGATCACGCCCTGGTAGGCGTCGCGCGTCTGCTCCTCGGTCTGCCGCGAGCTGAAGTCGAGCCCCGCTTTGGCGGCATCCCAGCTGTAGCGCGCCTGCCGTACCTTGGATTGCGTCAGGCCGGCGGTGAACAGCGGCACCGAGATCCCGATCGACCAGAACACGTCGTTGGTGTCCACGATGGTGGGCACGCCGTTGATCGATCCTATCAGCGCCGACTGGCCGACCGGCGTATTGACACTGCCGAAGTTGCCGTGCTCGAGCGCCCAATTGCGCGATACGTTGACATTGATGGTCGGCAGATGGCCGCCATAGGCCGTCAGCAGAGTGTCGTGCGCAATGTCGGAGGCCATGCGGCTGGCGATCAGGCTGGCGTTCTGTGCCATCGCGGTCGTGACCCAGGTGTCCTCGCTCGCCGGGTCCGGACTGAGCAGCGGCATGTCATCGCGCGGGCCGGCGAGGCTCGAATAATTCTCGGCCGTGATCGCCCGCAGCAGGTCTTCCTGGGTGGCGAGCGCACGCTTGGCCGCGATCACCGCGGCGGCGGTACTGTCGCGCGAGGCGCGCGCCACGGCCACATCGGTGATCGCGATCAGGCCTACCTTGTAGCGCTGCTCGGCCTGATCGAGCTGCGTCCCTACCGATTCGAGTGCGCTCTGCTGGGCGGTGAGCGTGTCCTGGGCCGCCAGCACGGCAAAGTACTGCTGCGACACCCGCTGGATCAGGCTCTGCCCCGCGGCCTGGTAGTTCGCTTCCGCCTGCGCGACCGTCGCGTCGGCGGCCTTCAGCGCCACCCAGCTGTCCCAGTTGAACAGATTGACCGACAGGCTCGCCGCGGCAAAGGCTGGGGTCTTGACCTGCAGGCTGCCGATGCCGGCGAAGTTCTTGTTGGCCGATACGTCGAGCGGCAGCAGTCCGAGCACCGCCTGCGTCTTGGTTTCATGGTTGGCCAGGCGCACGGCATTGGCCTGATGCCACAGCGGATCGGTGTCGAGCGCGCGGTTGTAGACATCGAGCAGATCGACCGCCCCGGCGTTGCCGCCGGCGCAGGCGCCGAGGACGGCCAACAGCCAGCGACACGTCATTCGATGCCACCCCATCCCGTGCGTACCTAATACGCGGCCAGATCGGGATCGAGGTCGCGCGTCCAGGCGTCCATGCCCCCCGACAGATTGGCCACGCTCCCGAAACCCTGCGCCGACAGGAACTGCGCGGCCCTGCGGCTGCGGCTACCGGCCTTGCAGACCACCACGATCTCCGCCGCGGGGTCGAGTTCGCGCCAGCGAGCGGGAATGTCGCCGAGCGGGATGTTCAGGCTGGCCGGCAGGCGCACGATCGCGCACTCCCACGGCTCGCGCACGTCGAGCAATTGCAATGGCTCGCCGGCGTCGAGCCGGCGTTTGACTTGCTGCGGCAGCAGTTCCGGCACCGCCATGTCTAGAAGCCGAAGGCCGCCGGCCGCGGGGCATTCTCGAGCGGCTCGATGCAGGTCTCGAACAGCGATTCGCGGATGCCGGCGCCGGCGCCGACCCGGCGAACCAGGGTCGCCTCCTGCAGCGTGGTGGCCCCCAGTACCACGAACATCCGTCCCCCGGGGCGCAATGCGCGCTCAAACCGCGGCTGGTAGATCGGCAGCGAGGCGGTCAGCACGATCACGTCGTAGCGCGACTCCTCGGTCAGCTGCATCGCGTCGGCGCTGATCAGCTCGATCGGCAGCGGGGGCCCCGCGGCGCGCAGATTGGCGCGCGCCAGGTCGGCAATTTCCGCATGCAGCTCGAGGCTCCGCACCCGGCCGCCGAGGCGCGCCAGGCAGGCCGACAGGTAGCCCGAACCGGTGCCGATCTCGAGCACTTCCTCCCCGCCGCGCAGCGCCACGGCCTGCAGGATCTGCCCGACCAGCATCGGCCGCAGCATGTGCTTGCCGCACGGCAGGGCAATTTCGCAGTCGGCGAACGCCAGTTCGCGCCAGGCCTCGGGTACGAAGCGCTCCCGCGGCAGCGCGCGCAAGGTGTCGAGGATCTGCTGGTCGAGCACGTCCGCGGCACGCACCTGCTGCTCGACCATCTGCTCGCGGGCGGCTTGCATCAGCATTAGACTTAATCCGACACCTGGCGGGGAGGTGGGACGTTAAGGGTTTTTGCCGCGTCTGCCAAGGCCGTCGGCCGGCGCCCCGGCAGCGGCAATGACCGTCGTGCGCTGCAAGTGCCTGAAAGCCCGCAGTCATGGCGGCTGGCCTGCGCCGGATTCGGACACGATATGGTGAAATGCCGTAGGCGGGTGACCATAGTCCGCTATGCTGCTCTGGCGGGCGATGGCAGAGCTTGGTCCTGTCACCAAGGAAAAAGCATCGCTTGAACAAACGACTTTGATGTCGATCATCGTTCTGCTCTGCCTGCTCTGCGGTGTCGCCGCGATCCTGATGCTGGTGCTGTTTCTGCTGCAGCGACGCCAGCTCAACGCGCTCGAAACGGTGTCGCGGCAGGTGCAGCGCATCGCCGGTGGCGACTCGCTCGACAAACGCATCGAACTGCACACCGATCAGCCCGAGCTGGCCGAAATGGTGACCGCGGTGAACCGCCTGCTCGGGCGGGTCGCCACGGAGGCCGCCCGCGTCGCGGCCGGCAGCGCGCCGATCGGCTCGCTCGGCGATCGCCTGCACGAAGTCGTGCTGATCCATGGTCAGGCGATCCGCTACGCCAATCCGCAGTTCGCGAGTCTGATGGGCTGCAGCGTCGCGGAGCTGCTCGGGCGGCAGCTCGAGGATCTGGTGCCGCCCGATCTGAAGGAATTGGTGGCCGACAACATGCGTCGGCGACTCGCCGGGGAACCGGCGGCCGAGCGCTACGAGATCGATCTGGTCGGCTTCACCGGCCAGACCGCGCGGCTGGAGCTGTCGAGCTGGCCGGTCGACTTCGAGGGCGAGCGCGCGCTGCTGATCGTCGGCGTCGAGGTGCTGCCGACGCAGACCCTGCAGGCGATGCAGGACGCGACCAGTCGCTTACGCTCGCGCCGTGCGCTCGAGTCCCTGTCCGAAGCGCTGATCACGACCGATGCGGATGGCCGCGTGGACTACATCAATCCGGCCGCGGCGCGTCTGCTCGGCGTGGTCGCCGACGAGGTCGCCGGCACCATGCTCGAAGATCTCGCGCCGGGGGCCGACGAGGCCGATCGCAAGCTGCTGGCCGAGCCGGTTCGCCAGGCGCTGGCCGCCGGCACACCGCTGAACCTGGGGCGGCGCGCCCTGATGATACGGGCCGCCGGCGGCGCGGAACACCTGGTCGAGCTGTCGGCAGCGCCGATCCACATGGAGACCGGCGAGAGCATCGGCGCGGTGGTGCTGCTGCACGATGTCACCGAGATGCGCGGCATGGCGCGCCAGATGTCGTACCAGGCGACCCACGATGCGCTGACCGGACTGATCAACCGGCGCGAATTCGAGCGCCGGCTGCAGGAAGCAGTCGACATCGCGCACCGCGGCGATGGCGCGCACGTGCTGTGCTACCTGGACCTGGATCGTTTCAAGACCGTCAACGACACCAGCGGCCACGTCGCCGGGGACGCGATGCTGCGCGATGTCGCCAAGATCCTGCGCGACGCGGTGCGCGACTCGGATACCGTGGCGCGCGTCGGCGGCGATGAGTTCGGCCTGCTGCTGGTGGGTTGCCCGCTGGAGAAGGCGCGGCAGATCGCCGATGACGTGTGCCGCGCCGTGAACGAATTCCGTTTCGTCTGGAAGGATAAGATCTTCAATGTCGGCGTAAGCATCGGCCTGGTCGAGATCGCGCGCGACAGCGGCAGCATGGAAGAAGCCCTCGCCGCGGCTGACTCAGCCTGCTACGTCGCCAAGCGCCAGGGTGGCCACGTGTCGGTGTATTCGGCGCGCGATGAGGTCTTCGCGCGTGAGACCGGTGAGATCCAGTGGCTGCAGACACTGCAGGCGGCGCTGCGCGACAGCCGTTTCGAGCTCTACTGCCAGCCGATCGTCGCCACCTTCGCGGCCAATGACGAAGGCCCGGCGATGGAGGTGCTGGTACGGCTGCGGGACGACTCGGGTCAGCACCTGTCGCCGATCGAATTCGTGCGCGCGGCCGAGCGCTACCGGCTGATGGTGCTGGTGGACCGCTGGGTGGTGCAGACCACGCTGACGGCAATGGGTCGTGGCGCGATCACGCTCGCACCCAAGCGCAGCGTGGCGATCAACATCTCCGGTCAGACGCTGCAGGACAACCAGTTTCTCGAGTTCGTGGTCGAGTGCTTCGATTCCACCGGCGCCAATCCCGCCCAGGTCTGCTTCGAGATCGCCGAGAACGCGGTGGTCGGCAACCTCGAGCAGGCGCGGCGCTTCGTCGGCGTGCTGCACGGCATGGGTTGTCGCTTCGCGCTCGACGATTTCGGCAGTGGCCTGGGCTCGTTTGCCAACCTGAAGAATCTCGCGGTCGATTATCTGAAGATCGACGGCTCGTTCTTCAAGAACCTGGCCCGCGATACGGTCAACCAGGCGATGGTGACCGCGATGATCCGGCTGGCCCGCAGTCTGAATTTCAAGGTCATCGCCGAGCAGGTCGAAGACGCCAGCGCGCTGGAAGCGGCGCGTCGCATGGGCGTGGACTACGTGCAGGGCTACGCGATCGGGCGGCCCGAGAAGCTTGCAATGGCGGCGTAGCCGGCGCGGGCCGGCAGCGCCCGCCGCGGCCTATTCGGCCGGCAGCGCGAACAGCTCGTTCGCGCGCACGAACGACAGCATCACCGGTTCGATCAACTCCAGCTGCGAGCGATGATCGCGCAGCGCGGCGAGCTTGTGGGCGCGTTCCTGGGCACTCAGCGGCAGACTCTGCCAGTGCCGCGCGGCGGCGGCTTGCGGCGGCGAGAGCGCCAGCTGCGGCCGATAGCCGCGCGGCTGCGGCCAGTGCGGCGCGTGCACGATCCAGTAGCGCAGATGCTCGAGCTGCCCGCGCCGCTCGAGCAGGCGGCGTACCAGCGCGCCGCTGGCCTGGTGATCCGGGTGGCGGTCCTCGGGGGCGGCGGCCAGCACCAGCGTCGGCTGAAACTGCCCGATCACCTGATCCAGGTCGCGTTCGAGATTGCTGCCGGTGAAGCTCGCGTATGGACTGAGCGCCTGCGGGTACTGCACCGCGTCGAGTCCGGTGTAGGCCGACCGATAGCTGCGCTGGTAGTAGTCGCCCATCAGTGCGCTGATGCCGCGGTCCGGATAGCCGAGCACGTACTGCTGCGAGCGCGGCACGCCCAGCTCGGCGGCGGCGGCCGCGGCCTCGGTCAGGCGCCGCGCACCAAGCCGCCGCAGATCGGCCTGCTTCGGCCACAGCGAGTGCTCGACCACCATCGCATCGAGCGCAAATCCGTCGCCGGCCGTGATCCACACCACCGCGGTCGCGGCACCATTGGCGCGCGCGCGCTGCAGGATGCCGGCGCAGCACAGGCTCTCGTCATCCGGATGTGGCGCGACCACCAGCACCCGGTCCTGGGGTCCGGGTGCGCTCATGTCAGTGAGCGGGCCCGGCGCGCAGTGGCCGCCGCGCGGCGCGATCAGCCCGGGCAGTGCCAGCAGCAGCGCGAGCACGCTCGGCGCATGGGACGCGAGTGGCATCGCGGCCGGGCGCACGCGCGCCTACAGCAACGGCACCAGCAGCAGCGCGACGATGTTGATGATCTTGATCAGCGGGTTGATGGCCGGGCCGGCGGTGTCCTTATAGGGATCGCCGACCGTGTCGCCGGTGACCGCGGCCTTGTGGGCATCGGAGCCTTTGCCGCCGAAGTGGCCTTCTTCGATGTATTTCTTGGCATTGTCCCAGGCGCCGCCGCCGGTGCACATCGAGATCGCGACGAACAGGCCGGTCACGATGGTGCCGATCAGCAGGCCGCCGAGCGCGCGGATGCCGGCGCCCGGACCCATCAGTGCGTTCATGCCGAACGCGACGATCACCGGCACCAGGATCGGCAACAGCGAGGGCACGATCATTTCCTTGATCGCCGCGCGCGTCAGCAGATCGACCGCGCGCGAATAGTCGGGCTTGGCGGTGCCCTGCATGATGCCCGCGATCTCGCGAAACTGCCGCCTTACCTCGGTGACCACCGAAGCGGCGGCGCGGCCCACCGCCTCCATCGCCATCGCGCCGAACAGATAGGGCACCAGGCCGCCGAGGAACAGGCCGATGATCACCGCCGGGTCGGACAGCGAGAAGCCGACCATCGAGCGACCGGTCGCCGCCAGGCGCCCCTCCAGGGCGTGCGTGTAGTCGGCGAACAGCACCAGCGCGGCAAGCCCCGCGGAGCCGATCGCATAGCCCTTGGTCACCGCCTTGGTGGTGTTGCCGACCGCGTCGAGCGGATCGGTGATGTTGCGGATTGCCTTCGGCAGATCGGCCATCTCGGCGATACCGCCGGCGTTGTCGGTGATCGGGCCGTAGGCATCGAGCGCGACGATCATGCCGGTCATCGACAGCATCGCGGTGGCCGCCACCGCGATGCCATAGATGCCCGCCAGATCGGAGGCGCCCCAGATCGCCAGGCACACGGCGATCACCGGCAGCGCGGTGGATTTCATGCTGACGCCGAGGCCGGCGATGATGTTGGTGGCATGACCGGTCTGGGAGGCGGCCGCGACCCCGCGCACCGGCGCGTATTCGGTCGCGGTGTAATACTCGGTGATGATGATCATCGCAGCGGTGAGCGCCAGGCCGATCAGCGTGCAGCCGAACAGCGCGTTGAACTGCCCGGGCAGCAGCGATCGGGTGATGAACCAGAACAGCACCGCGGAGATCAGTCCGGAGACGATCACGCCCTTGTACAGCGCCGACATGATCTTGCCGCTCGCGCCGACCTTGACGAAGAAGGTGCCGATGATCGACGAGATGATCGAGGCTGCGCCCAGGGCCAGCGGGTACACCAGCGCCGACGGGCCCGCGTCCTTGAGCAGCAGGCCGCCGAGCAGCATCGTGGCCACGATGGTCACCGCGTAGGTCTCGAACAGATCCGCGGCCATGCCGGCGCAGTCGCCGACGTTGTCGCCGACGTTGTCGGCGATCACCGCGGGGTTGCGTGGATCGTCCTCGGGAATGCCGGCCTCGACCTTGCCGACCAGGTCGGCGCCGACATCGGCGCCCTTGGTGAAGATGCCGCCGCCCAGACGCGCAAAGATCGAAATCAACGAGCCGCCGAACGCGAGACCGACCAGCGCGTGCAGCGCCCCGTCATCGCCGAGCGTGCCGCGCAGCGCGGCGAAATATCCGGTCACCCCCAGCAGACCCAGGCCGACCACCAGCATGCCGGTAATGGCACCGCCGCGAAACGCCACGGTCAGCGCCGCGTTCAGGCCGTTGCTCGCCGCCTCGGCGGTGCGCACGTTGGCGCGCACCGAGATGTTCATGCCGATGTAGCCGGCCAGGCCCGACAGCAGCGAGCCGACCGCAAAACCGCCGGCGGTGGCCCAGTTGAGCGCCAGGCCGAGCACGACGAACAGGATCACGCCGACGATGGCAATGGTCTTGTACTGGCGGTTGAGATACGCCTTGGCTCCCGCCTGGATCGCAGCGGCGATCTCCTGCATGCGCGCGCTGCCCGCCGGCAAGGCGAGGATGGAATACACCGAGATGATGCCGTAGAGCACGGCGACTATGCCGGCAGCGATCGCCAGCCACAGCCAGTTGACGGCTTCCATTCAGACTCCTTTCGAAAATCGATGCGAGTGTCGTGAGCCTTCTTGCGCCAGTGGCGCGGACCCTCGACCGAAAAAGGCCGCGAAATATACCATACGGCGCACGCGTGCCGGCACCCGCGGCTGCGTCGCATTTACAGCTTGAAATCGGTTTTCAGTCTGCGTTTGACCGCCACCCCCTTGATCCGCACGTAGGCAGGCAGGCCATCGCGGTAAGGCGGGTAGTCTTCCCCCGCGATCAGCGGCTCGAGATAGCGGCGGCAGGCGGCGGTTATGCCAAAGCCGTCGGCGGTCACGAATTCGCGCGGCACCTTCTTCTCGACATTGGCGACGTCGGCCAGTGGCACCGGTACCAGCTGCCAGCGATAGGGGCGGGACGAGCGGCGCTTGATCGCCGGCATCACCGCGTTCATGCCCTTGAGGGCATATTCGACCGCGACCTTGCCGACCGCGTAGGCCTGCTCGACATCGACCTTCGAGGCGACGTGGCGCGCGGCGCGCTGCAGATAATCGGCCACCGCCCAGTGATACTTGTAGCCGAAGGCCTCGTGCACCATGTTGGCGAGCACCGGGCCCACGCCGCCGAGCTGCGTATGACCGAAGGCATCGCGGGTGCCGGCCGCGGCGAGAAACCTGCCATCCGGATACTTGACGCCTTCCGACACCACGATCACGCAGTGGCCGTAGTCGGCCACGCACTGGCGCACGCGCTCGAGAAAACGCGCCTGATCGAGCGGGATCTCGGGGAACAGGATGATATGCGGCGCATCGCCGGGCTTGCGGCCGGCGAGTCCCCCGGCCGCGGCAATCCAGCCCGCATGACGTCCCATGACTTCGAGCACGAACACCTTGGTCGAGGTGCGCGCCATCGACGCCACATCGAGCGCGCCTTCGAGCGTCGACACCGCGATGTACTTGGCGACCGAGCCGAACCCCGGACAGCAATCGGTGTGCGGCAGGTCGTTATCCACGGTCTTGGGGACGCCGATGCAGGTGACCGGGTAGTTCATCGCAGCGCCGAGCTGCGAGATCTTCAGCGCCGTGTCCATCGAATCGTTGCCGCCGTTGTAGAAGAAATAGCCGATGTCATGCGCGCGAAACACCTCGATCAGGCGCTCGTACTGCGCGCGATTCTCCTCGATGCCCTTGAGCTTGTAGCGCGCCGAGCCGAAGGCGCCCGCCGGCGTGTAGCGCAGGCCGCGGATGCTCGCGGCGCTCTCGCGCGAAAGGTCGATCAGATCCTCGGTCAGAACACCGACGATGCCGTCGCGGCCGGCGTAGATGCGGCCGATTTGGCGCCGGGCCTTGAGCGCGGCCTGGATGACGCCGCAGGCCGAGGCATTGATCACGGCCGAGACGCCGCCGGACTGGGCATAGAGCGCGTTGCGCGGGGCGGGCTTATGTTTCATGAGTAACCGTCGAGGGCCGAGCCATTCCGGTGTGGAGCGGCGCGAGCATACCGTGGGGGCGCGCTTGCGTCTCGCGTGCGTGGGTGGCGGCGCGCGACATGGTAACGGTCACGCCCGGGCCGCGGGGGCGGCACCGGGCTGGTTTGACCTTGGCGGCGCCGACCGGTAGTGTTTCTGGGATGCGTATCGTGCTCATGGGGGCCCCGGGGTCGGGTAAGGGCACCCAGTCTCAACGTCTGGTCGAGCGTTTTGGCATTCCGCAGATATCCACCGGTGACCTGTTGCGCAGCGCGGTTGCGCGCGGCACCGAGTACGGTCTGCGGGCTAAAGCGGCGATGGATGCTGGCCAGCTGGTGGTCGATGAGATCGTGCTCGGCATCATTCGTGAACGGCTGGCCGAGCGCGACACTGAGAACGGCTTCATCCTCGACGGCTTTCCACGCAATTTCGCCCAGGCGGGCGCGCTCACGACGCTGCTGGCCACGCTCGGCAAGCCGCTCGATGCGGTGGTGCTGTTCGAGGTCGATGACGCCGAGCTCGTCAAGCGCATCTCCGGCCGCCGCAGCTGCCAGCAATGCGGCCGCGTATTCAATATCCACAGCGCCCCGCCGGGTACGCCACCGCACTGCGATCGCTGCGACGACAAACCGGTGCTGGTGCAGCGGGCCGACGACGAGGAAGGTACGGTGCGGCGGCGGCTCGAAGTCTATGAGCAGCAGACGCGTCCGCTCGCCGACTACTACACGGCGCAGGGTCTGCTGCGGACCATCGATGCCAATGCCAGCGTCGATGAGGTCACGGTGCAGCTGATCGCGCTGCTTGAGTCGTTGCCCGCGCGGCGGCTGCGCAACGCCTCCTAGTCAGAGCGCCTGCAGCAGGCGTTCGCCGATCACGGCGCGGCGCCAGCCCGAGAGCGGACTGCCATCACGCTCCCCGTTGACCAGACGCTGCATGTCGCGTCGTGTCGCGAGGATTTCCGGCGCGATACCCAGCTCGCGTCCCACCTGCTGCGTCAGCATCGCCAGCCTGCGCAGCCGCTCGGTCTCGGCCGCCTCGGGGCGCCCTCGCTTCGGCAATGGCGGCAGCGGCCCGGGCAGCCGCGCGTCCTCGATCACCGCCAGGATGTTCGCGCCGCTGTTGTTGCGGATGCCCTCGGGCAGTTCCGCGATCGTGGCCAATTCCGCCAGGCTTCGCGGCACGCGCAGCACGATATCGCGCACGGCGGCGTCGGGTAGGATCCAGTTGCGCGGCCGGTCCGAGGCGATCGCGCGGCGCTCGCGCCACGCCGCCAGCGAGCGCGCCAGGCCCTGGCGCGCCGGATCGAGATCGCTTAAGCCCTTGATGCGGCGCCAGGACTGATCGGGATCGACCGCGAACGACCCGGAGGCGTCAAGCTGGGTCATTTCCTCCTCGAACCAGCTCCACCGCCCGAGCTGACGAAGCCGCTCGGTCAGTCGCTCACGCAGCGGCTGCAGGTAGCGCACGTCGTCGAGCGCATACACGAGCTGCGCGTCGGTCAGCGGGCGGCGCGACCAGTCAGTGCGCGTCTCGGCCTTGTGCAGGCTCGCGCCGAGCAGCTGCTTGACCAGATCGCCATAGCCGACCTGGGCCGGCAGGCCGATCAGCGCGGCCGCCACCTGGGTGTCGAACAGCCCCACGATCGGGCCGGTTGCCGGGGCGAGCACTTCCAGGTCCTGGCGCGCGGCATGCAGTATCTTGCCGATTGCCGGCGCAGCCATCGCTGCACGCAGCGGACTGAGGTCGGGTAGTGCCAGTGTATCGATGCAGATCGCGCGTTCGCCATAGCTCAACTGCAGCAGGCACAGCTGCGCGAAGTAGGTGCGTTCGCGCATGAATTCGGTGTCCAGGCCAAAGCTGCTGTGCTGTGCGAGTTCGCGGACCAACTGCGCCAATGCGTCCTGGTCGCTGATAATTGCCGACATGCTCGAACTGATCCTTTGTCTTCGATGGGCCGCGCCGGCCGCGCCGCCTCAGGTTCCCGGGAGAGCCCGATGATGGCGCTGCGGCCGCGCACTGGCGCCGACCTGGTGGCGCTGGCGCGGATATATCTCGCGATCGCGATCTGGAGGCGCGGACCGCAGGACCTGCCGGCGGTCGGCATTCTACTGCCTTTGACCATCGGCGCTTACGTGCTGCTGAGCGCGGCGGTCGGCGCATGCCTGCCGTCGATGCGCCCGGGGTGGTTGCCGCAGGTGGGGCTCGATACGCTGTTCTTGCTGGTGTGGTACTGGCTGTTGCTGACGATTGCGCGGCGGCGCGAACGCTATCGGCAGACGGCCACGGCGCTGTTCGGCTTGCAGACGCTGCTTGCGGCGCCGAGTATGGTTCTGGTCTGGCTGATGCAGCGATTGAGCCGCGACGACAGCCTGCGCCTGCCGGTGTACATCGCGGCGCTCGCGCTCGCGGTCTGGACGCTGGTGGCGATCGGGCACATCCTGCGCTCGGCGCTCGAGCGGTCGCTGGGATTGTGCCTGTTTCTGGCGCTGCTGCAGATGCTGGTCGAGGAATTGTTGTTCGTCAGTGTATTTGGCCCCGGACCGTAGCGCTATGCACGTTCATATTCTCGGGATCTGCGGAACCTTCATGGGCGGCATCGCCGCGATCGCGCGCGCCGCCGGACACCGCGTCACCGGTTCGGACCGCAATGTCTATCCACCGATGAGCACGCAGTTGCGCGAGCTCGGCATCGAGCTGGTCGAGGGCTACGAGGCCGCGCAGCTCGAGCCCGCGCCCGACATCGTGGTCGTCGGCAACGTCATGACGCGCGGCATGCCGGTGATCGAGGCCATGCTCGATCGCGGTCTGCCGTATGCCTCGGGGCCCGAGTGGCTCGCCGGCGCGGTGCTGCGCGAACGCTGGGTACTGGCGGTGGCCGGCACCCACGGCAAGACCACGACCAGCAGCATGCTCGCCTGGATCCTGGAAGACGCCGGGCTGTCGCCGGGCTTTCTGATCGGCGGCATACCGGAGAATTTCGGCCTGAGCGCGCGCCTCGGCGAAGCGCCGTTCTTCGTCATCGAAGCCGACGAGTACGACACGGCGTTCTTCGACAAGCGCGCAAAATTCGTGCACTACCGGCCGCGCACGCTGGTGCTCAACAATCTCGAATATGACCACGCCGACATCTACCCCGACCTGGCCGCGATCGAGCGGCAGTTCGAGCATCTGGTGCGTACCGTGCCGGGCAGCGGCCGCATCGTCTGCAACGGCGCCGATGCGGCGCTCGCGCGCGTGCTGGCCGCGGGCTGCTGGAGCGGTGTCGAGAAATTCGCGCGCGAGGGCGGCGCGGGAGTGCAGTGGAGCGCGCAGGCGCCGCGCGACGGCGACTATTCGCGCTTCGAGGTGCTGTACCAGACCCGCCGCTGCGGTGAGCTGGCGTGGAACCTGATCGGTGCGCACAACGTGGACAATGCGCTGGCGGCGCTCGCGGCCGCGCGCCATGCCGGCGTACCGATCGAGCGGAGCATCGACGCATTGGCGCGGTTCCGGGGAGTTGCCCGGCGCATGCAGCTGCGCGGCGAAGCGGCCGGGATCCGGGTCTACGACGACTTCGCGCATCACCCGACCGCGATCGCGACCACGCTCGACGGGCTGCGCCGCAGCGTCGGCCACGCACGCATCGTCGCGGTGCTCGAACCGCGCTCGCAGACCATGCGCCGCGGCGTGCATCAGGCGGCGTTGCCGGCCGCGCTCGCCGCCGCCGACGAGGTCTGGCTGTATGCGCCGCCCGGCCTCGGTTGGAACGTGCGTGACGCGGTGGCACCGCTCGGACGGCGTGCGCATGTCGCCGAGGACCTGGATGCGCTGGTGAGCGCTCTGGCGCGCGAGCTCGTCGCCGGCGATCACGCGCTGATCATGAGCAACGGCGGCTTCGGCGGCGTGCATGCGCGGCTGCTCGAAGCGCTCTCGGCGCGCAGCGCTGGCGGCAGCGCCGGCGCGCGCGGCAGCCACGGCGCGCGCTGAAGCGAGCCGCCTGGCGTGGAGGACATTGCGCTGTTTCCGCTCCACACCGTGCTGTTCCCGGGCGGGTTGCTGCCGCTGCGCATATTCGAGCCGCGGTATGTCGACATGGTCGGCGGCTGCATGCGGCAGGAGGCGGCGTTCGGGGTGGTGTTGATCACCGATGGCAGCGATACCAGCAGCGCGGTCGGCATCGCCGGGATCGGTACCTCGGCGCGCGTCGTCGACTTCCAGGCCCAGGCCGATGGCTTGCTCGGGCTGCTGTGTCGGGGTGAACGCCGATTTCGCGTCAGCGAACGCAGCCAGCAAAGCGACGGGCTGAATCGCGCGATGATCGAATGGATGCCCGATGCACCGCTCACGCCACTGCAGCCGCAGTTCCAGCCGCTGGCGGGCGTGCTGCGCCAGGTCGTGGCGCGCCTGGGAAGCATGGGTCGTTACCTCCAGCCGAACTACGACGACGCATCCTGGGTGAGCCACCGGCTGGCCGAGTTCCTGCCGCTCGAGCCGCCGTTACAGCAGCGGCTGCTGGAGATCGATGATCCGAACGCGCGCCTGGACATGCTGGCGCCGCTGATCGAGACCGGCTAGGCCGAGGCGCCCGAGGCGCTGTCGAGCGCGCCGGCGGCCTGATCCACCCAGACCACTTCGGTCTCGAGCGTGCCGTCCGGCTGCAGCGTGAGCCGTCGATACGCCGGCGGTCGGCCGTCGACCGCGAATTCGTTCGAATGCGGCAGGAACTGCGCGCACGTCGACGGCGTGGCCAGCAGGCGCACGCCACGCCGGCGGGTATCGAAGCACTGGTGCACATGTCCCCAGCTGATGGCGCGCAGCTGCGGATGCGCATCGAGTACGCGAAAGAATTCGTCCGCATTGTCGATGCCGACGGCATCGAGCCAGCGACTGGACATCGCGATCGGATGATGATGCACGAACACCATCGCGTAGCGCTCGCTGCCGCCGAGCGCCGCATCCAGCGCCGCCAGTTCCGCGCCACTGATGTGACCACGCGCCTGGCGCGGCAGGCAGCTGTCGACCAGCACGATCCGCCAGGCACCCAGGTCGACGTGACCGCCGACCTGAAACGGCGGTCGCGCGAGCGCGCTGCGCAGGCGCGCCGGATCGTCGTGATTGCCGGGAATGCAGTACACCGGCTTGCCGAATCCGCCCAGCGCGTGCGCAAAGTGTAGGTAGCCCTCGGGCTCATCGTTGACGATGTCACCGGTGCACACCAGCGCGTCGACACCGAGGCGGCGGCCGGCGGCGTGCGCGAGCACGCGCTGCATCGAAGCAAGCGTCTGCACGCCGCGCAGACTGCCCTGCGGGCTCGCGAACAGATGCGGGTCGGAAAATTGCAGCAGGCGAACGGCGTCCATGCGCCAATGTTACGCGCACTGGTCGTCCGCGCGAGTGATGTGTTTCAAGCGCCGGCAATGTCGTCGCCGCAGTCGAAGTGACGCAGCGCTCAAATCGCCGGCGCAACTGCGGGCAAATGTCAAAACCGCCCGACGGTCGCCTGCGGCGCTGAAGGGGCGGCACTGGAAGCGCTGCAGTAGTACATCCGGAGGAAGGCGCCGGCGCACGTTGTCGGAATTCACCGACAGCGTGCGCCGGCCTCGTCGCGTGCGCGCGACGCCGGTGTGATCGTCAGTAGCGGTAGTGCTCGCTCTTGTAGGGGCCGGCGACCGCGACGTCGATGTAACGCGCCTGCTGGTCGGTCAGCACGGTGAGCTCGGCATTGAGCTTGGCAAGCTGCAGCCGCGCGACCTTCTCGTCCAGGTGCTTGGGCAGGATATGCACGCCGATCGCATAGTTGGCGTGATTGCTCCACAGCTCGATCTGCGCCAGCACCTGGTTCGCGAACGACGAGGACATGACATAGCTCGGATGTCCGGTGCCGCAACCGAGGTTAACCAGCCGCCCTTCCGCCAGCAGGATGATGCGCTTGCCGTCCGGATAGATGATGTGATCGACCTGCGGCTTGATGTTCTCCCAGCGGTACTGCTTGAGCGAGGCCACATCGATTTCGTTATCGAAGTGCCCGATGTTGCAGACGATCGCCTGGTTCTTCATGTGCCGCATGTGATCGTGCGTGATCACATGAAAATTGCCGGTCGCCGAGACGAAGATGTCGGCCTTGTCGGCCGCGTACTCCATGGTCACGACGCGAAAGCCCTCCATCGCCGCCTGCAGTGCGCAGATCGGATCGATCTCGGTGACCCAGACCTGGGCCGACAGCGCGCGCAGCGCCTGGGCGCAGCCCTTGCCGACATCGCCGTAGCCGCAGACCACCGCGATCTTGCCCGCGATCATCACGTCGGTCGCGCGCTTGATGCCGTCGACCAGCGATTCACGGCAACCGTACAGATTGTCGAACTTCGACTTGGTGACCGAGTCGTTGACGTTGATGGCCGGGAACGCGAGCATGCCGTCGCGCGCCATCTGGTAGAGCCGCTTGACGCCGGTCGTGGTCTCCTCGGACACGCCGCGGATCGATGCCAGCCGCTTCGAATACCACTTGGGCTCGCGCTTGAGCGTTGCGCGAATGCTGTCGAACAGCGCGGTTTCCTCCTCGCTCGCGGGCTTGGAGATGACCGTGTCGTCGCGCTCCGCGCGCGCCCCCAGATGCAGCAACAAAGTCGCATCGCCGCCGTCATCGAGAATCATGTTGGCGTGGGCGTCGGCCGGCCAGTCGAAGACGCGGTGGGTGAACTCCCAATACTCGGCCAGACTCTCGCCCTTGTAGGCGAACACCCCGGTGCCGCGGGCCGCGATCGCGGCGGCCGCATGATCCTGGGTCGAGAATATGTTGCACGAGGCCCAGCGCACCTGCGCGCCGAGGGCCTGCAGCGTCTCGATCAGTACCGCGGTCTGGATCGTCATGTGCAACGAGCCGGCAATGCGGGCGCCGCGCAGCGGCTGGGTCGGTGCGAATTCCTCGCGGATCGCCATCAGCCCGGGCATCTCGGTCTCGGCGATCGCGATTTCCTTGCGACCCCAGTCGGCCAGCGACAGGTCGGCGACGCGGAAGTCCTGCTTCGAAGCGTCGGGTGTCATCGAACGTGCTGTAGCAGTCATGGTGGCTCCACCTTTCAGGTTCAAGGTTATCGAGCGCCGTTGACTTGATGCCGGTAGCCTGAGCCTGGCAGGTCTTTGAGAAGCATCGGGCTTCTCCCCTGTCGCAGCGCTCCTCAGGCACCGGGTTGCCGCACGCGCGGCAACGTCAGAAATCAGCTCATCGGGTCAGGCGACGCGAATGCGGCCGCGGCGGCGCGAATCCGCGGCCAGTTGCTCGGCCCTGTCCGTGCCCTCCCACGTAAACTCCGGTTCCTTGCGGCCGAAATGACCGTAGGCGGCGGTCTTCTGGTAGATCGGCCGCGCCAGATCGAGCATCTCGCGCAGGCCATAGGGCGTCAGATCGAAATTGCGCCGCACCAGCGCGGTCAGTTCCTCGCGCGACAGCTCACTGGTGCCGAAGCTGTCGACCATGATCGAGGTCGGCTCGGCGACACCGATGGCATAGGACACCTGCACCTCGCAACGCTCGGCTATTCCGGCAGCCACGATGTTCTTGGCGACATAGCGCGCGGCGTAGGCCGCCGAGCGATCGACCTTGGACGGGTCCTTGCCCGAGAACGCGCCGCCGCCGTGGCGGGCGAAACCGCCGTAGGTGTCGACGATGATCTTGCGTCCGGTGACGCCGCAGTCGCCGACCGGGCCTCCGATCACGAACCGGCCGGTCGGATTGATGTGATAGCGCGTGCGGCGGTCGAGCCATTTCTTCGGCAGCACCGGCTTGATGATTTCTTCCATGACCGCCTCGCGCAGGCGCGCGGTCGAGATGTCATCGCTGTGCTGGGTCGACAGCACCACCGCCTCGATACCCACCGGGCGGTCGTTCTCGTAGCGCAGGGTGACCTGGCTCTTGGCATCCGGGCGCAGCCAGGACAGCTTGCCCTTGCGGCGCACCTCGGATTGGCGTTTGACCAGGCGGTGGGCCAGCGTGATCGGTGCCGGCATCAGCACGTCGGTTTCGTTGGTCGCATAGCCAAACATCAGGCCCTGGTCGCCGGCACCTTGCTTGCGCTTGTCGCCACGATCCACACCCATCGCGATGTCCGGCGACTGCTTGCCGATGATGTTGATGACGCCGCAGCTGGCGCCGTCGAAGCCCATGTCGGAATGGTTGTAGCCGATATCGAGCACCGTCTGGCGCACCAGCTTCTCGAGATCGATCCAGGCCGTGGTGGTCACCTCGCCGGCGACGATCACCACGCCGGTCTTTACCAGCGTTTCGCAGGCGACGCGACCGGTCTTGTCTTCGCGCAGAATCGCATCGAGAACCGCGTCCGAAATCTGATCGGCAATCTTGTCCGGATGCCCTTCCGAAACCGATTCGGAAGTAAACAGATAAGCATTGGCCATTGGTGTAATTGGTGCTGACAAAAGGCAATCCAGTATAGCAGAACGTCCGGTGGCTTCCGCAGCGCCCGGACGCGCCGACACGGCCTCAATGTGCGCTGTAGGCGCGAGAATTTGTCAGCTCTGTGACGCAGTCGAAATAGTTTGCACGCTGAACGGTCGCCATCGCGGGGCGGCCGGGCGCTGCCCCGTCGATCGGTCCAGGGAGCGGGACGGTATCGTGCAAAGGTATCGATCGGTATGAAGCATTTTTGTAATCAAAAATGCTTCATACCGATCAATACCTCTTAATGCCGCCAGCGCGCCCGCCGGCTCGTTCCCGGCAGACCAGGTTGGGCCTCCTGCGAGGCCCCGTACACGGCGCATTGCCGGGCGACAGCCCGCTGGTAGACAATGCGCGCCCCCCCCACTGTCCTGTGTACGGATCCGCCCCGCCTATGCCCACGCGACGAGAACTGGCCAATGTGCTGCGAGTGCTTGCGATGGACGCGGTCCAGCAAGCCAATTCCGGCCACCCGGGCGCGCCGATGGGCATGGCCGATATTGCCGAGGTGCTGTGGCGCGACTTCCTCAAGCACAATCCGGCCAATCCGCGCTGGTGGGACCGCGACCGCTTCATTCTCTCCAATGGGCACGCCTCGATGCTGCTGTATGGGCTGCTGCATCTGACCGGCTACCCGCTTGGCATGGACGAGATCCGGCATTTCCGCCAGCTCGGCAGCCGCACCGCGGGCCACCCCGAATACGATCTGCCGATCGGCATCGAGACCACCACCGGGCCGCTCGGCCAGGGACTGGCCAACGCCGTGGGCTTCGCGCTCGCGGAGAAAATGCTCGCGGCACAGTTCAACCGCCCGCAGCTGCCGATCGTCGATCACTACACCTGGGTGTTCGCCGGCGACGGCTGCCTGATGGAAGGCATCTCGCACGAGGCCTGCTCGCTGGCCGGCACGCTCAAGCTCGGCAAGCTGATCGTGTTCTACGACGACAACGGCATCTCGATCGACGGCGAGGTGCAGGGCTGGTTCGCCGACGATACGCCCAGGCGCTTCGAGGCCTACGGCTGGCACGTGCAGCGCGTGGACGGACTGGACGATGCGGGGATTGCGCGCGCGATTCGCGCCGCACAGGCCGAGACCACGCGGCCGTCGCTGATCGACTGCAAGACCGTCAGCGGCTGGGGCGCGCCGACCAAGGCGGGCACTGCGGCGACCCATGGCGAGGCGCTGGGCGCCGACGAGGTGGCCGGCGCGAGAAAGAAGCTGGGCTGGACGGCGCCGCCGTTCGAGGTGCCGGCCGAGCTGCGCGCGGCCTGGAACCACGAGCAGGCCGGGCGGGCCGCGGAAGGCCGCTGGCAGGAGCTGTTCGCGCGCTATCGCAACGCCCACCCGGCATTGGCGAGCGAATTCGAGCGCCGTATGCGCAACGAACTGCCGTCCGCGTGGCCCGACACGGTGCGCGCCGCGGTCGCGGCCGGCCAGGCGGTCCAGGGCAGCCAGGCGACGCGGCAGTCATCGCAGGCGATGCTGAACGTGATCGGGCCGGCGCTGCCGGAGCTGTTCGGCGGCTCGGCCGATCTGAGCGGGTCCAACAGCACCCTGCGCAAGGGCGCCCGCGCCATCACCCCCGGGGACGCCTCGGGCGACTATCTGCATTACGGCGTGCGCGAGTTCGGCATGACCGCCGCGATGACCGGCATCGCGCTGCACGGTGGATTCATTCCCTACGGCGGGACGTTCCTGACCTTCTCCGACTATGCGCGCAACGCGGTGCGCATGGCCGCGCTGATGCATCAGCGCGTGATCCTGATCTACAGCCACGATTCGATCGGCCTCGGCGAAGACGGCCCCACGCACCAGCCGATCGAGCACCTCAACAGCCTGCGCCTGATTCCGAATCTGACGCTATGGCGGCCGGCCGATGCGGCCGAGACCGCGGTGGCCTGGTGTGCCGCGATCGAACACGACAACGGCCCGACCTGCCTGGTGCTCACGCGCCAGGGATTGCCGCAGCTTGCGCGTGATGCGGCCGGCATCGACGGTATCCGCCGCGGCGGCTATGTGCTGGCCGACTGCCAGGGCAGCGCGGAATGCCTGGTGATCGCCACCGGCTCGGAAGTGCATATCGCGCTGGAAGCCGTGCAGCGCTCGCAAGCGCAGGGCAAGCGGGTACGCATGGTGTCGCTGCCGTGCACGCAGCTGTTCGACGCGCAGGATGCCGCTTACCGCGAATCGGTGTTGCCTTCGGCGGTGACGGCGCGCGTCGCCGTCGAGGCCGGCTCCACCGGGTTGTGGTGGCGCTACGTCGGCACCCACGGGCGCATCATCGGCATCGATCACTATGGCGCCTCGGGCAAGGGTCCGGAGCTGATGAAAAAATTTGGCTTCACGGCAGACAACGTAGAGCGGGCAATACACGAATCGATGCAAGGGGATAAGCGATGACACTGAAAGTCGGGATCAATGGCTATGGCCGCATCGGGCGCAACGTACTGCGCGCGCTTTACGAGGGTGGCAAGCGCTCGCAGCTGCAGGTGGTTGCACTGAACGATCTGGGCGATGCCAACATCAACGCGCACCTGACGCGCTACGACACGGTTCACGGCCGCTTTGCCGGCGAGGTCAAGGTCGATGGCGATGCGCTGGTGGTCAACGGCGATCGCATCCGGGTGCTGACGGAGCGCGATCCCGCCAAGCTGCCGTGGGCCAGTCTCGGCGTGGACACGGTGTTCGAGTGCACGGGCCTCTTCACCAGCAAGGCCAAGGCGGGCAAGCACCTAGAAGCCGGCGCGAAGAAGGTGGTGATCTCGGCGCCCGGCGGCGATGACGTCGATGCGACGATCGTCTACGGGGTCAATCACAGCGTGCTCAAGGCGAGCCACACCGTCATCTCGAACGCCTCCTGCACCACGAATTGCCTCGCACCGCTCGCCAAGGTATTGAACGACAGCGTCGGCATCGCCGCCGGTGTCATGACCACCATCCACTCCTATACCAACGACCAGGTGCTGACCGACGTCTATCACACCGATCTGCGCCGCGCGCGCTCGGCCACGCATTCGATGATTCCCACCAAGACCGGCGCGGCGGCCGCGGTCGGCCTGGTGCTGCCCGAGCTCAAGGGCAAGCTCGACGGCTTTTCCATCCGCGTGCCGACCATCAACGTGTCGCTGGTCGATCTGAGCTTCACCGCCAAGCGCGCGACCAGCGTCGATGAGATCAATGGGCTGATGAAAGCGGCTGCGGCCGGCGGTTCGCTGCAGGGCATCCTCGCCTATACCGATGCGCCGCTGGTATCGGTGGACTACAACCACGACGCGCACTCCTCGGTCTACGACGCGACCATGACCAAGGTGATCCAGGGCACGCTGGTCAAGGTCTGCGCCTGGTACGACAACGAGTGGGGGTTCTCGAATCGCATGCTCGACACGACACTGGCCTGGTCGCGCGCAACCTAGGATCGTAAGCCGATGAAACCGCTGCGCATGGCAGACCTTCCGCTCGCGGGTAAGCGCGTGCTGATCCGCGAGGACCTGAACGTGCCGGTGCAGAAGGGCGTGGTCACGAGCGATGCGCGGATCCGGGCGGCGCTGCCGACGCTGCGGCTGGCACTGGAGAAGGGCGCCCGGGTGATGATCCTGTCGCATCTGGGACGGCCGGAGGAGGGCAAGTTCGATGCCGAATTCTCGCTCGCCCCGGTAGCCGCGAAGCTGTCGGAGCTGCTCGGCAAACCGGTGCCGCTGGTGCAGAACTGGCTGGCGGGAGTCGAGGTGCAGCCGGGCGCGGTAGTGCTGTGCGAGAACGTGCGCTTCAACAAGGGCGAGAAGAAGGACTCCGAAGCGCTGTCGCGCCAGATGGCGGCGTTGTGCGACGTATTCGTCATGGATGCGTTCGGCACCGCGCACCGGGCCGAAGCCAGTACCCACGGCGTGGCCCAGTTCGCGGCGGTGGCCTGCGCCGGTCCGCTGCTGGTGGCGGAGCTGGAGGCGCTCGAGCGCGCGCTGGCGAAGCCGGCGCGGCCGCTGGTGGCGATCGTGGCGGGCTCGAAGGTCTCGACCAAGCTGACGATCCTGGAGAGCCTGCTCAACAAGGTCGACAAACTGATCGTCGGCGGCGGCATCGCCAACACGTTTCTCGCCGCCACCGGCGTCAAGGTTGGCAAGTCGCTGTACGAGAAGGACATGCTCGAAATTGCCAGCAAGCTGCTGCTGCAGGCGCGCGAGCGCGGCGCGGAGATCCCGCTGCCGGTGGACGTCGTCGTGGCGCGTGAGTTTGCCTCCACGGCGCATGCCGATGTGCGGCCGGTGAACCAGGTGGGGGACGACGAGATGATTCTCGACATCGGGCCGGACACCGCCGAGCAGCTCGGCGAGACGCTCAAATCCGCCGGTACCATCATCTGGAACGGCCCGGTGGGCGTGTTTGAATTCGATCAGTTCGGCGAGGGCACCCAGGCAATCGCGCAGGCGATCGCGCGCAGCAAGGCATTCTCGGTGGCCGGCGGCGGCGACACGCTCGCGGCGATCGAGAAGTATGGTGTCGAGGATGGCATCTCCTATATCTCGACCGGCGGTGGCGCATTTCTTGAATTCGTCGAGGGCAAGACCCTGCCGGCCGTCGCGGTGCTCGAGCAGCGCGCAGCGGACGCGAGCCCGCGTCCGACCGCCTGACCTGCGGGCTTTCGTCCGCGTTACGGCCCGCAGCCCGAAGTTAAAGGCGAATATGGACACGATGCGCAGAACCAAGATCGTTGCGACGATGGGCCCGGCGACCGACGATCCCCAGGTCGTGGCCGGCATGGTCAGCGCCGGTCTGGATGTCGCGCGTATCAATTTCTCGCACGGCACGCGCGAATCGCAGCGCCGGCGGGTCGAAATGGTGCGGCATGCAGCGCGCGAGGCCGGTCGCTACATCGGGCTGCTGGCCGATCTGGCCGGCCCCAAGATCCGCATCGAGAGTTTTCGCGAGGGCAAGGTGCAGCTGCTCGAGGGCGCGCCGTTCGCACTCGATACCGCGCTCGATCCCGACGCCGGCACCGCGACCGAGGTCGGCGTCGCGTACAAGAACCTGCCCGCCGACGTGCAGGCCGGCGACACGCTGCTGCTGGCCGACGGCCAGATCGTGATCGAAGTGGATAAGGTGGTCGGCACGCGCATCTACGGCGTGGTGCGCTCGGGCGGCGAACTGTCAAACCGCAAGGGCGTGAATCGCCAGGGCGGGGGCATCTCGGCCCCGGCGGTGACCGAAAAGGACCTGGAGGACATCCGCCTCGCGGCCGAGATCGGTATCGACTATCTGGCGGTCTCGTTCGCACGCGATGCCGACGACATTCGCCGGGCACAGTCGGAACTGCGCAAGTGGCGCGGTGAGGCCCGCGTGGTGGCCAAGATCGAGCGCCACGAGGCGCTCGACAATCTGGCCGGGATTCTGACGGTGACGGACGCGGTGATGGTGGCGCGCGGCGATCTTGGCGTGGAGATGGGCTACGCCGAGCTGACCGGATTGCAGAAGACCATCATCCGCCAGTCGCTGGCGAGCAATCGGGTGGTGATCACCGCCACCCAGATGATGGAATCGATGATCCAGAATCCGATTCCGACCCGCGCCGAAGTCAGCGACGTCGCCAACGCGGTGCTCGATGGCACCGATGCGGTGATGCTGTCGGCCGAGACCGCGGCCGGCAAGTTTCCGGTCAAGGCGGTGCAGGCGATGGCGGAGGTGATCCGCGGCGCGGAGAAATACCAGCTCGGCTCGCCGCGCGCCCTGGCGCGTGCCGATGAGGAGTTCGGCAACACCGAAGAGGCGATCGCGATGGCCGTGATCTACACGGCCAACCACATGCGGGTGCGCGCGATCGTGGCGCTGACCGAGTCGGGCATGACGCCGTTGTGGATGTCGCGCATCCGCTCGGATATTCCGGTCTACGCCTTCACTCGTCATGAGGCCACGCGCCGGCGCGTGACGCTGTATCGCGGTGTCTACGCGGTGCCGTTCGATATCGTCCACACCGACACCGCGACCCTGTACAGCGCCATCTTCGACCGGCTGCTCGAACTCGGGCTGGTGGATGTCAACGACCTGGTGATTCTCACCAAGGGTGAGCAGTCGGGCGTCTCCGGCGGCACCAACTCGATGCAGATCCTGCGGGTCACCAACCGCTAGCCACCCGACCGCTAGCCACCCGAGCGCTGGTTGCCCAGCCGCCGCGGCGCGCTCGCCACCCCCGCCACGGGCAGCCTGTAGGCCCGCCGCCGGGGCCCCAGAGCGAGACGCCGGTAGCAGAACGAGACGGCGGTACATGTGGCGTTTATCCACGCTCCGCTATGCTTACCGACATGGCTGCCGACGCCTTATCCAGAGGCCGCGCACCGATCGGTCCGACGGTCGGACTGGTATTGCCCGGCGGCGGGGCGCGCGCCGCCTATCAGGTCGGCGTGCTCAAGGCGATCGCGGACATGATGCCGCGCTCGCCCAATCCGTTCCCGATCATCGTCGGCACTTCGGCCGGCGCGGTCTCCGCGACCGTGCTCGGCACCGAGGCCTACCGCTGGCAGCGCGCGGTCGAGGGGCTTGAGCACGTCTGGGCCAATTTTCATGTGCCGCAGGTATTTCGGGTCGATGCCGGCAGCATGCTGCGCTCCGGCGTGCACTGGGCACTGTCACTGCTCTCCGGCGGCCTGCTGCTGCCGCCGCCGTTGGCACTGTTCGACAACTCGCCGCTGCGCGCGTTGCTGGCGGGGCACCTCGATTGGCCCGGACTGCAGCACAGCATCGACGGCGGGCACCTGAAGGCGCTGGCGCTGTGCGCGACCAGCTACAGTTCGGCCTCGTCGGTGGCGTTCTTCCAGGGCAGCGACGCCAGCGCCGAGTGGATCCGGCAGCAGCGCATCGGGCGCCGTACCGAACTGCGGCTCGAACACGTGATGGCGAGCCTGGGCGTGCCGTTACTGTTCCCGCCGGTGCAGCTCGGCGAGGAGTTCTTCGGCGATGGCGCACAGCGCCAGCTCTGGCCGCTCAGTCCGGCGATCCATCTGGGCGCCGACCGCCTGCTGGTGATCGGCGTGCGCGCCGAGCACGGTGCGGGCGTCAACGCGCGGCCGCGCACCGTGGTGCAGCCGCCCACCCCCGGACAGCTGTTCGGCTACATGCTCGACACCCTGTTCATGGATCAGATCTATGCCAACGTCGAGCACATGCAGCGCCTCAACAGCGTGGTTGAAGTCGCGCCGGCCGCGGTGCCGGGCATGCGCAAGGTGGCGACGCTGGTGATCGCGCCCAGCGCCGACATGCGTGTGATCGCGACCCAGCACATGCGCAGTCTGCCGCGCGGCTTGCGCGCACTGCTGCGGGTGATGGGTGCGCGCGGCTCGGCCGGCGCGCAGCTCGCGAGCTACCTGATGTTCGAATCGAGCTTCACGCGCGAGCTGATCGCGCTCGGCTACAAGGACGCGATGCAGCAGCGTGACGATGTGATCGCGTTTCTGGGCGGCGCGCCGCTCGCGGCCACGACCGTGCTGCCGGCCCTCAAAATCCTCGCCGAAGAGGAATCCCGCGTCGGGGCCGGGTAGGCTCCCCGCCCGCTCGATGCGCCCGATGCACGCGATCCGATGAGCATCGTCTACAGCACCGGCCCGGGGCGCATGTGTCCCGGTTGTCGCCGGCCGATCGCGCAATGCGTCTGCAAGGGCGCCGCGGCCGCCGCCGTGCGTGCCGACGCTGGCAAGGTGCGCGTGAGTCGCCAGACGCAGAGCCGTGGCGGTAAAGCGGTGACGCTGATCACGGGCCTGCCGCTCGCGGCCGCGCAGCTTCAGGCGCTGGCGAGCGAACTCAAGCGCCACTGCGGCAGCGGCGGCACGGTCAAGCACGGCGTGATCGAGATCCAGGGCGAGCACCGCGATGCGCTGGTTGCGGAGCTGGTGCGCCGCGGGTTTGCCGCGAAGCGCTCCGGCGGCTAGCTGCTGCCGGCGAGCGCGCGCGTGCTTCGGGCCGGCTCGGGCAGGCCCGAGTGCCGCACCGCGACCTGAGGCCAGTGCGCGGCGATCCGCGGGGCGAGTTTCTCGGCGATGTAGACCGATCGGTGCTGACCGCCGGTGCAGCCGATCGCGACCGTCAGGTAGCGCCGGTTGGCGGCCTGATGCTCGGGCAGGCGCCGTTCGATGAACTGGGCGACATCGTCGATGAACGTGGCCACGCCGGGCTGCGCTTCAAGAAAGCGCACCACCGCTTCATCACGGCCGGTCAGCGACCTCAGGGCCGGCTCCCAGTAGGGATTGGGCAGCGAGCGCGCGTCGAACACGAAGTCGGCATCGCCCGGGATGCCGTGCTTGAAGCCGAAGGATTCCAGCAGCACCGACATGCGATCGCGCGGCCGTCGGCCCACGCGCCGGTCGATCAGCTCGCGCAGGTCGTGCACCCCCATGCGCGAGGTGTCGACCACCAGATCGGCGGCATTCACCAGCGGATCGAGCAGCCCGCGCTCGATCGCGATCGCCTCGTGCAGGTTCTCACCGTTGCGACTCAGCGGGTGCTTGCGCCGGGTTTCGGCAAAGCGGCGCAGCAGCTCCTCGTCGCTGGCCACCAGAAACACCAGCTCGCACTGAATGCCGCTGCGTTTGAGCTCATCGAGCAGCATCGGCACGGTCGCGATCTCATCGCCGGGGTTGCGGGCATCGATTCCGATCGCGGTGCGCTGATAGACGTTCGAATTGCTGCGCACCGTGTGCGAGATGAAGGGCTTGAGCAGCGCCGCCGGGATGTTGTCGACGCA
>JBIODC010000028.1:0-30537 GCA_044440135.1 Steroidobacterales bacterium
AATTTCTCGATCGACACGCATTTCTATCCGCTCGGCTCCTGCACCATGAAGTACAACCCCAGGGCGTGCAATGCCGCGGCCATGCTGCCGGAATTCCTGGCGCGCCATCCGCTCGCGCCGATCGAGCATGGCCAGGGATTTCTCGCCTGCATGTACGAGCTGCAGGAAATGCTCAAGGCCGTCACCGGCATGCGCGGCGTGGCCTTGAGCCCGCTGGCCGGGGCGCACGGGGAATTCGCCGGCGTGGCGATGATTCGCGCCTATCATCGGCTGCGCGGCGATCTGGCGCGCAATGAGATCATCGTGCCGCAGGCCGCGCACGGCACCAATCCGGCCACCGCGACCATGTGCGGCTGCATCGCGCGCGAGGTTGCGGTCGGCGCCGACGGCGACGCCGATCTGGAAGCGCTGCGCGCGGCGGTGGGCCCGAAAACCGCGGGCATCATGTTGACCAACCCGTCGACGCTCGGCGTGTTCGAGCGGCGCATCGAGGAGGTCGCGCGCATCGTTCACGACGCCGGCGGTCTGCTGTACTACGACGGCGCCAATCTGAACGCCATTCTCGGCAAGGTGCGCCCCGGCGACATGGATTTCGATGCGATCCACATGTATCTGAAAAAGACTTTTTCGACACCGCACGGCGGCGGCGGGCCGGGTGCGGGCGCGGTCGGGGTGTCGGCGCGGCTGCTGCCGTTCCTGCCGCTGCCGATCGTCGCGCGCGAAGCGGACGCCGAACGCGATCGCGGCGCCGACCAGCCGCTGTATCGCTGGCTCGGTGAGCGTGATCTGCCGCAGTCGATCGGCCGGCTCACGAGCTTCGGCGGCAATGCCGGGGTGCTGCTGCGCGCCTACGTCTACATGCGCATGCTCGGTCGCGAGGGCATGCGCCGCGTCGGTGAATACGCCACGTTGAATGCCAACTATCTGTCGGCGCGGCTGCAGCAGATCGGCTTCGAGGCCGCGTACCCGCAGCGGCGCGCGAGCCATGAATTCATCATCACGCTCAAGCGCGCCGCGCAGGACTACGGCGTGACGGCGATGGACGTGGCGAAGCGGCTGCTCGATCTGGGCTTTCATGCGCCCACGACGTACTTTCCGACGTTGATCAGCGAGTGCCTGCTGATCGAGCCCACCGAAACCGAGAGCAAGCAGACGCTCGACGCGTTCGTGGGCGCGATGGCGCAGATCCTGCGCGAGGTGCGGGAGGATCCCGAGCAGCTGCATGGCGCTCCGCACAAGCTGCCGGTGCGGCGGCTGGACGACGTGCGCGCCGCGCGCGAGCTGAACCTGGTCTACCAGGAACCAGCCAGGTGATACAGCGCGCGAAACTTCAGGGTCTGGGTCGCATGATGCGTGCCTTCGTCTCCAGCGCGCAGGGCTTGGCCGGCGCGTTTCGCGAGGAGCAGGCGTTTCGCCAGGAGCTGCTGTTCGCCTGCCTGGCGCTGCCGCTCGGGCTGTGGCTCGGTCGCAGCGGCGTCGAGCGCGCGCTGCTTACCGCGCCGGTGCTTCTGATCCTGATCGTCGAGCTGCTCAACAGCGCGATCGAGGCGACGGTGGATCGCATCGGCCTCGAGCGCCATGAACTGGCGGGGCTCGCCAAGGATATCGGCTCGGCGGCGGTCATGCTGTCGCTCATCCTGCTGGGCGTGGTCTGGCTGCTGGTGCTGACCGGGCGCCCGTGACCAGTCGGGGTGCGCCCCAGCGGGCAGTGGCGGGCGCGGATCGGGACAGGACCAAACACTTGCCTACAGGGGATTGCTAGCGATGACGTCACTGATCTGTGGTTCGATGGCCTATGACACGGTCATGGTGTTCGAGGGCAGGTTTCGCGATCACATCCTGCCCGACCGCCTGCATGTGCTGAACGTGTCGTTTCTGGCGCCCTCGATGCGGCGCAATTTCGGCGGCTGCGCCGGCAATATCGCCTACAACCTGAGGCTGCTCGGCGGTGACGGCCTGATCATGGCGAGCGTGGGGCACGACTTTGCGCCCTACGCCGACTGGCTCGAACGCCGGCGCCTGCCGCTCACGCACGTGCGGGTGGTGGAGGACCAGTTCACCGCCCAGGCGTACATCACGACCGATCTGGAGAATAACCAGATCACGGCTTTTCATCCGGGTGCAATGAACTATTCGCACCTCAATCAGGTCAGTGACAGCAGTGGTATCAGGCTCGGAATCGTGGCGCCCGACGGCCGGCAGGGGATGATCGAGCACGCCGAGCAGTTCGCGGCCGCCGGAGTGCCGTTCATTTTCGATCCGGGCCAGGGCCTGCCGATGTTCGGCCAGGACGACCTGCGCGACTTCATCGCCCGCGCGTCGTGGGTCGCGGTCAACGACTACGAGGCGAGCCTGCTGGCGGAGCGCACCGGCTGGTCGCTCGGCGAGATCGCGACGCATGTACAGGCCCTGATCGTCACGCGTGGGGCCGAAGGCTCCTGGATCTATGCCGACGGCCATCGGCGCGAAATCCCGGTGGCGAAGACGGCGCGCATTGCCGATCCGACCGGGTGTGGCGATGCCTATCGGGCCGGACTGCTGTTCGGCCTGGAGCATGGACTGGATTGGGATACCACCGGGCGCGTGGCGGCGGTGCTGGCGGCGATCAAGATCGAGCATCACGGCACCCAGCAGCATCACTTCAGCGCGGACGAGTTTCGCGACCGCTTCCGCGCGGACTTTGGATATTCGCTATGACACGCAAGCTCTGGGCTCTGGCGACCGGTGCGGCGCTGATCGCATCGGCGGCGCTGGCGGCGGCGCCGCCCGCGCCGCCCGCGCCACACGCGTCATCCGCGTCATCCGCGTCATCCGCGTCGCCCGCAGCCGCGCCGGCCGCCGCCGCTGCGGCGGTGGCGCCGCCGCCGCCGGCCGAGAGCGCACCGGGCGCGCCAGCCGCGCCAGCCGCGCCACCGAAGCTGTCCGCAGCGGTACCGGTGCCCGCCGGCGAGGAGGCTTCGGCGGCCGACTGGGCGGCGACGCTCGCGCGCATCGCCGGCAGTGTCGTGGCGATCCAGATCGATCAGGCGCGCTCGTTCGATACCGAGCGCAACACCTCGGCGCAGGCGACCGGCTTCGTGATCGACGCCGAACGCGGTCTCATCCTGACGAACCGTCACGTGGTGACGCCCGGTCCGGTGACCGCGGAGGCGACGTTTCTGAACCGCGAGGAGGTGCAGCTGTATCCGGTGTATCGCGATCCGGTGCATGACTTCGGCATCTACCACTATGAGCCGGGCAAGCTGCGGTTCATCAGCCCGAAGGCGCTGCCGCTGGCGCCGCAAGCGGCGCAGGTGGGACGCGAAATCCGCGTCGTGGGCAACAACGCCGGGGAGCAGTTGTCGATCCTCGCCGGAACGCTGGCACGGCTCGATCGCGAGGCGCCCGACTACGGTATGGGTCGTTACAACGACTTCAACACGTTTTACATCCAGGCGGCCTCGGGTACCTCGGGCGGCTCCTCGGGCTCCCCGGTGATCGATATCCACGGCCGCGTGGTGGCGCTGAACGCCGGCGGCGCCAGCGGCGCGGCATCGAGTTTCTACCTGCCGCTCGAGCGCGTGCGGCGCGCGCTGCAGCTGATCCAGCAGGGCAAGCCGGTCACGCGCGGCACGCTGGAGACGGAATTTCGCTACCGGCCGTACGATGAATTGCGTCGCCTGGGTCTGCAGAGCGGCACCGAGGCCGAAGCCCGCAAGGCCCAGCCCGATGGCACCGGCCTGCTGGTGGTCTGGGACGTGCAGCCGGGATCGGCCAGCGACGGCGTGCTCGAACCGGGGGACATCCTGGTGCGTGTCAACGGGCAACTGGTGACGCGCTTCGAGCCGCTGGAGGCGGTGCTCGACGATGCCGTCGGCGCTGCGGTCGAGCTGCAGCTGCAGCGCGGCGGCGTGCTGTACACCGCCCGGCTGAAGGTGGCCGACCTGGACTCGATCACGCCGGCCTCATTCCTCGAGATCGGTGACGGTGTGATGCACACGCTGTCGTACCAGGAGGCGCGGGCGTTTCATCGCCCGGTGCGCGGCGTGTTCATCGCCGCGTCGGGCTATATGTTCGACGCTGCCGGAGTGCCGCGCGGCGCGATCATCACCGAGCTCAATTCGAACAAGATCGAGACCCTCGCGGACTTCACCGCCGCGGTGAGCGAGCTGGGCGACGGCGCGCGCGTGACCGTGCGCTACGTGACCATCGACGATCCCAACACCAGCCAGTTGCGCTCGATCCGCATCGATCGGCGCTGGTTCCCGGCGCGCCAATGCCAGCGCGATGATCGCATCGGCTACTGGCCGTGCACCGATCTGCCGGCGAGCGCCGAGGTGAAACCGCCGGCGCCGGCCTCGGCACAGCTGCCGCGCATCGACGACAAGTATGCGGCCGCGATCGCCCCGTCGCTGGTGTACATCACGTTCGACATGCCGTATGCGGTGTCGGGCGTCTCCGAGCGCAACTATCACGGCGCCGGACTGATCATCGACGCCGAGCGCGGGCTGGTCATCACCGACCGCAATACGGTGCCGGTGTCGATCGGCGACGTACGGCTGACCTTTGCCGGCACCATCGAGATTCCCGGCGAGATCGTGTACGTGCACCCGCTGCACAATCTCGCGGTCATTCATTACGATCCGAAGCTCATCGGCAGCACCCCGGTGCGCGCGGCCCGGCTCGATACCTCGCCGTTGAAACCCGGCGAGACCGTCAACGTGGTCGGACTGGACGGCAACGGCGAGCTCAAATCGCGCATTACCAGCATCGCCGACATCGATCCGTTGCAGCTGCCGCTGTCGCGTTCGGTGCAGTTTCGCGAAAGCAATCTCGAGGTCGCCTCGCTGGTGAACGCACCGGATGATTTCGTCGGCGTGCTGGCCGACGATGTCGGTCGGGTGCGCGGCCTGTGGGCGAGCTTCGCCTCGGACAACGGTCGTGAGCTGGTGCAGGAGAACCGCGGCGTATCGAGCGACCTGGTGGCCGAGACGCTCGATATCGTGCGCCAGGGCCGGCCACTGCATTCGCTGGAGGCTGAGTTCACGCCGCAGTCGCTCGCGAGCGCACGCCGATTGGGATTGAGCGACGCCTGGGTGCTGCGCATCGAAAAGGCCAACCCGTCCGCGCGCGAGGTGCTGGGCGTGGCGCGGCTGGTCGCCGGTACCGATGCCGCCCGCGTGTTGCAGCCCGGGGACCTGCTGCTCGCGGTCGACGACAAGCCGGTGACGCAGTTTCGCGATGTCGAGCTCGCGGTTGCGAACAAGGACGTCGTCACCGCGACGATCTGGCGCGCCGATGGCGAGAACAGCCTTATGGTAAAGACCGCGGCGCTCTCGGGCAGCGATGTCGAGCGCGTGGTGCTATGGGCCGGTGCGACGCTGCAGGCACCGCATCGCGCCATCAGCGCGCAGCGCGGCATTCCGCCCGAGGGGGTTTATATCGCGTATTTCCAGTTCGGCTCGCCGGCGGCACGCTATGGGCTGGTGCCGGGACGGCGCATCGTCGAGGTCGATGGTCAGCCGACGCCCGATCTTGACGTGTTTCTGCGCCAGGTGAGCGGCAGGCCGGACCGCTCGTCGCTGCGAATCAAGACCTTGGGCTGGAATGGGGCCGCGGAAATGATCACCTTGAAGCTCGATCGGCACTATTGGCCCGCCTACGAGCTGCAGCGCACCGCCGCCGGCTGGGAGCGACATTCACTCGAATAGCGTCATCCGGCGCCGGTACAATCAGTGCCATGGCCAGGATCGTTCGCGCTACACCGATCGAGCTCGCGACCGCCGTGCAGGCACTGCGCGACGGCGAGCTGGTCGCATTCCCGACCGAGACGGTCTACGGGCTGGGGGCCCATGCCGCCTATCCGGCTGCGCTGCGCCGGGTGTTTGAGCTCAAGGGCAGGCCGACCACTCATCCGCTGATCGTGCACATCGACAGCCTCCGGTACCTGACGCGCTGGGCGCGCGAGGTGCCCGAGGCGGCTACCAGGCTGGCCGAGCGCTTCTGGCCCGGGCCGCTCACGCTGGTCCTGCCGCGCGCGGAAAACGTGCATCGACTGGTCACGGGCGGGCAGGACACGGTGGCGGTGCGGGTCCCGGCGCACCCGATGGCGCAACAGCTGCTGACGGCCTTCGGCGGTGGGATCGCGGCCCCGTCCGCCAACCGCTATGGCCATGTGAGCCCGACGCGGGCCGAACACGTGCGCGAGGAGTTTGGTGCCGCGGTGCGCGTGGTTCTCGATGGCGGCGACTGCAAGCTCGGACTCGAGTCGACCATTGTCGCCTGCCTCGACGGCAAGGTGCAGCTGCTGCGCCCCGGCGCCGTGACGTTGTCGCAGCTCGAGCAGGTGGTCGGCGAGGTGCTGACCAAGACCTCGGCGCTGACCCCGCGCGTGCCCGGCAGTGGCGGTGCGCATTATGCGCCGAGCACGCCGCTGTCGGTCGTGCCGAGTGATGAGCTCGAGGCACTGGTCGCCTCGCTGACCGAGAGCGGCATGCGGGTCGGCGTGCTGGCGATGCACCCGCCGATGAGCACCTACCGCTTGACCACCTGGATCAATGCCGGGCAGCGTCCCGACGCCTATGCGCACGATCTGTACGCGCATCTGCGCACGCTCGACAAGGCCGGCTGCGCCCGCATCCTGGTGCAGCAGGTGCCGGCGCAGGAGCGCTGGGACGCCGTCTACGACCGCCTGAGTCGCGCCGGCGCGGCCGCCGCCGGCGAGCAGACCGACGACAACGATTCGGTCGCGGTAGGCGTGCCGGGCTGATGCCACGTTCGATCGATCCATTCCAGCCCGAGCAGATCCGCCGGCTGGTGCGCGAGTTCGGCTCGCCGCTGCTGATCGTCGATTGCGCGCGTGTGCGCTTGCAGTATCGGAAATTGCGCCAGGCCCTGCCGGGCGTGGACCTGCACAATGCGCACAAGCCGCAGCCGCATCCGGCGGTGGTGCGCACCCTCGTGGAGGCGGGCGGCTGGCTGGATCTGGCGACCACCGGCGAGGTGCTGCTGCTGCAGTCGCTCGGGGTGGATCCGCAGCGCTGCATCCACAGCCATCCGATCAAGCGCCCGCGCGACATTCGCAATGCGCTCGAATTCGGCGTGCACACCTTTGTCGCCGACAACGTCGATGAGGTGCGCAAGTTCAAACCCTATGGCGACCGCGCCGCGCTGCTGCTGCGCGTGTCATTCCGCAACCCCGGCGCCGTATGCGATCTGTCGCGCAAGTTCGGCTGCGACCCGGAGGACGCGCTGGCGCTGGCGAGCCTCGCGGCCTCGCTCGGGGTCGATGTGCAGGGCTTTTCGTTCCACGTCGGCTCGCAGGCGGCCGATGCGCTCAAGCATGTCGAGGCGATCGAGGCGTGCACGCGGCTGCTGGCGCTGGCGCGACGCGCGCGGCTCGGCACGCTCGATACGCTCGATATCGGCGGCGGGTTTCCGATCGACTACCTGCAGCATGCGGTCGATATCCGGCATTTCTGCGCCCCGATCCGCTCGGCGTTGGCCAGACTGCCCAAGCGCGTGCGGGTGATTGCCGAACCGGGGCGCTATATCGCCGGTCCTGCGGCGATCGGCGTCGCGACCGTGATGGGGCGCGCGCGCCGTGAGGGCCACTGGTGGTACTACCTAGACGACGGGCTGTACGGCTCGTACAGCGGCCAGCTGTACGATCATGCGCGCTATCCGGTGGAATCGCTGCGCCAGGCCGAGCCGCACCTGCCGTCGGTGCTGGCCGGCCCGACCTGCGACAGCATCGACGTCATCGCCGAGAATCTGATGCTGCCCGAGCTCAAGGCCGGCGACCTGATCGTCGGCCGGGCGATGGGCGCCTACACCTGGGCGAGCGCCTCGGAATTCAATTTCTTTCCGAAGGCCACGGTGGTGGCGGTGAATCGGCGCCCCGGAGATGCCGGCGGGGTCGAATAGCTCTCCCCCCGCCCGCTGCTGGGTGCTTGCGTCAGCGGGGCGGGACGGCGCCGGTCGGGGTGAGCTTGTCGATCACCTGCGGCAGTACCTGCGAGAGCTTCTGCGCAAGATCCTGCGGGGTCATGCCGGCCTTGGCCGCCAATTCGCGGATCACTTCCGGGCCAAAGGTCTGGTGCACCTGGTCGGCCGAGATCGGCTGATTGGGGCCGGTGCCGATCCAGGAATTGACGGTCGCACCGAGCCCCTGTTGCTGCAACTGGCTGACGATTCCGCCCACTCCGCCGTGCTTCTCGATCAGCTGATTGACGACCGTGGCCATTTCGGCGCCGACCGCCCCGCCGAGCAGCCCATCGAGCAGGCCCATGATCAGGAACCCTTGAGGCAGCTGCTCATGAACTGCTTGCGTGCATCGCCCGTGAGTCCCTGCTTCTTGGCGTCGGCATTGCAGGTCTTCATCTTCTGCTGCTGACTGTTCATCGGCGCGGCGGGCGCAGCCGCCGGCGTGGCGCTGAGGCAGGTCTTCATGAACGCTTTGCGATCATCGCCGGCCAGGTTCTTGGACTTGGCCTCGGCGTTGCAGGTCGTCATTTTGGTCTGCTGCGAATTGTCCGCGCTGGCATTCACGGCGAACGCGGCGATCGCGCAGGCGGCGACGTACACCAATACTTGTCGATGGCGAATCATGATGGCTGCTCCCCGGTATTATTACGATCATTGCGCGGTCCGGATGGACGGCGCTGGCCGGTAATTCTAGACCAATGGCCACGAAAATGCGCGGCGGCCCGATGGCCGCCGATAGATACGATACGATCGCGCGCACGGCCGCGGGTAGGGATCGGGCCGGCGCTGCATCGGCTCGGCCGGCGCTTGAGGCTACCGGCTCCGGAGTGTTGCCCCGATGGAAGCCTTCCTCGTCTCCCTGACCAGTGTCGCCACCGCCGAGATGGGCGATCGTACGCAGCTGCTGGCGCTGGTACTGGCCGCTCGCTATCGCAAACCATGGCCGATCGTTGCCGGGGTGCTGTGCGCGACGCTTGCCAATCATGCTGTCGCCGGATTGATCGGCATGTGGTTTGGACGGCAGTTGAGCGCGGCGCTGCTCGATGCCGCTGTCGGCGTGAGCATGATCGCGATGGCCTTGTGGAGCCTCAAGCCCGACACGCTCGATCCGCAGGCGACGTCGGTGAGCAATACCGGCGCCTTCATGGCCACCGTGGTGGCATTCTTCGTCGCCGAGATCGGCGACAAGACGCAGATCGCCACGGTCGCACTGGCGGCGGCGTACTCGAACCTGATCGCCGTGGTCGGCGGCACGACCGGCGGCATGCTGCTGGCCAATACGCCGGTGATCTTTCTTGGCAACGCGTTTGCGCATCGTCTGCCACTCAAGGCGATTCACTATGCGGCGTGCGCGCTGTTCGCGCTGCTCGGCGTGATCTTCCTGGTGCGCGCCGCGCATCATTGGGGCTGATCGCAGCGCTGCCAGTCAACGCTCGCCGCGAGCGCGTGATGCACGCTGTCAGTGACGGTGGCGGTGATGCAGGTCGGGATAGTGCCGATGGCGATGCCTGATCGGTGCGTGAGCATGTGGGTGCGAATGCGGTTCGGTTCCGTCCCAGGCGAAGTCGTGCTCATGCGTGTGATGCGCGTCGTGCAGGTGCGGGTGCGCGTGTGCCAGCGCCCCATGGCTGTGTTCGTGTTCATGTCGCTCGAGCAGGTGCAGCCAGACCCCGGCGGCCATCAGCAGCGCCGATAGCCAGAACACGCCCGAAGTCGGCTCGTGCAGTGCGACCACGGCCACGAGCGCGCCCAGGAACGGCGCGGTCGAGAAGTAGGCGCCGGTGCGCGCGGCGCCGAGTCCGCGCAGAGCCAGCACGAACAGCACCAGGCTCACGCCGTAGCCCACCAGGCCGACGCTCATCGCAGCGGCGAGCAGCGGCAGGCGCGGCAGGCTCGCGCCGAGCCCGATGGCGAGCGCGCAGTTGCTGATGCCGGCGACCAGGCCCTTGGTGGCGGCAATGAACAGCGCGTCCGCTGCGGCGACTTTGCGCGTCAGATTGTTGTCCAGCCCCCAACACAAGCTGGCGCCGGCGATCGCGATCGCAGCGCGCGCGCCACCCTGCATCAGGCCGCCCGGCGACCACGCCAGCAGCGCGCCGCCGGCAACGATGAGCCCCATGCCGAGGATCACGCGCCGGTCGGCATTTTCGCGAAACACGATCCACGCCAGCAACGCGGTGAATACCGCTTCCAGATTCAGCAGCAGCGAGGCGTTTGCCGCTGCAGTGCGGGTCAGCCCGTACATCAACAGCAGCGGCCCGAGCACGCCGCCCGCGGCGATGGCAGCGAGGAACCAGGGCCACTCGCGGGCCGGCAGCCTCGGGGAGGCGAGGCCGCGATCGCGCGCCAGGCGGATCAGCCACAGCCCAAGGCCACTGCCCAGGTACAGCAGCCCGGCGAGCAATATCGGCGGCACCTCGCCCACCAGCAGTTTGGCCAACGGCGTGCTGGCGCCGAACAGCAGTGCCGCGATCAGGGCTGCAAGGATGGCGGTCGGTGCGGTCACGATAGGGCGCTCATCGGACAGTGATCACTGAAGACACTTCGACTGACGGCCGATCCTGCCCGTGGGGCCCGTCAGCCGTCGAGTTCCCCGGTCAGTGCGGCCAACGAGTCGATCGGCGCGCTGCATTGCGTGCCGCGGCAGACGTAGGCGAGCGCGCCATCGGCGGCTGGCTTGGAGGCAATCGCCGCTGGCAGGCCGGTCGCATCGGCCGGGACCGCGAGCGTCCAGCGGCGCGGTGCGAACACCGCATTGAGCTGGCGCTGCCAGGGCTCGATGGCGGTGGCGGGGCCGCGCAGAATCACGATCTGCGGCGGCTGCAGGTAGTCCTCGAGCGCGAGCAGCATCGAGGCGTGGGCTTCCGGATACTTGAGCAGCGCCGGCCACGCGGCGCGCAGCGTGCGCGCGGCGGCCTGCAGATAGCGCGCCTCGCCGAGCAGATAGCCGAGCCGCAGCAGCGCGCGGGCGGCGATCGCGTTGCCGGCCGGTATGGCTTCGTCACTGAATGACTTGGGCCGGCTGATCAGTGCTTCATGGTCGTCCGCGGTGAAGAAAAATCCGCCGGCGTCGGCGTCCTCGAAGTGACGCAGCATGACCTCGGCGAGCTCGGTGGCCCACGCCAGCTCGTCGGCGCGAAAGCGCACGCCCGCGAGCTCCAGGATCGCATCGAGCAGAAACGCGTAGTCGTCGAGGTAGGCCGCCAGCCGCGCCTCACCGCGCGCACTGGTCGCCAGCAGCCGCCCGTCGCGCCAGTGCACGCGGCGCAGATAGCGCAGCGCCTCGGTGGCCGCCGCGGCGTAGTCGTCGCGGGCGAGGCAGCGCGCGGCGGTCGCGAGGCCCGCAATCACCAGCGCGTTCCAGCTCGCGAGCACCTTGTCGTCGAGACCGGGGCGTACCCGCAGCGCGCGCAGTTGCAGCAGTTTGTCGCACGCCCGCTGCAGCGTATCGCGCACCGCATCGATCGTCAGCTGCTGCGCCTCGGCGATGGATTCGAGGCTCGAGCGCACGCACAGGTGCCACTGGCCCTCGAAATTGGCGGGGCCATCGAGTCCGAAACGCGGGGCGAATACGTTCCATTCCGCGTTCGAGAGCGCCTGCTGCACCGTTTCACGCTGCCAGACGTAGAAGCGGCCTTCGTGGCCTTCCGAGTCCGCGTCGAGGCTCGAGTACAGCGCGCCGCCGCCGGCGCCACCGGCGGCCGAGTGCGCGCGCAGCTCGCGCAGCATCCAGTCGACGCTACGCGCCACGGTGTCTACAAAGAGCTGCTCGCCGGTTGCCGCGGCCGCTTCGGCGTAGACCGCGAGCAGCAGCGCGTTGTCGTACAGCATCTTCTCGAAATGGGGGATCTCCCAGCGTGCATCGACCGAATAGCGATAGAAGCCTCCGCCGAGCTGGTCGAACAGGCCGCCTTCGGCCATGCGCGTCAGGCTCAGGGTGCACATGTACAGCGCCTGCAGGTCGGGCGCGCTGTGCGAGGCGCTCGCGTGCCAGTCGCGCAGCAGCCGCGCCAGGCCGGGCACGTGCGGAAACTTCGGCGCCGCGCCGAAGCCGCCGTATTCACCATCGAAGCTCTGCTCGAGCCGCGCACGGCATGCGGCCAGCGGCTCGCCCGTCAGCGCCGTCGCCGCGGCCGGGGCGGGATTGAGATCCTGCAGCGCGGAGACGATCTGGGCGGCCGGGACCCGCAGCCGTTCGAGGTGCTCGCGGTAATAGGCGGCGACCTGGGCCAGCAGGTCGCGAAACGCCGGCAGACCGAAGCGCGCTTCGCGCGGGAAATAGGTGCCGCCGAAGAACGGCCGCTGATCGTCGTGCAGCAGGAACATCGTCAACGGCCAACCGCCGCCGCGGCCGGTCAGCATCTGGTGCGAGAGCTGATACAGCCGATCGAGGTCGGGACGCTCCTCGCGGTCAACCTTGATGTTGATGTACAGCTCATTCATCGCCGCCGCAGTGGCCTCATCCTCGAACGACTCGTGCGCCATCACGTGGCACCAGTGGCAGGCCGCGTAGCCGATCGACAGCAGTATCGGCTTGCGCTCGAGCCGGGCGCGCCCGAGGGCCTCGGAGCCCCACGGATACCAGTCGACCGGATTGTGCGCGTGCTGACGCAGATACGGGCTGGTTTGATCCGCGAGGCGGTTCGCCGACTGCGCCGTGCGTTTGTCCATGGGCCCGCCGCTGATTTCCAGTAAAATGGCGCGTCACTATAATGGATCGCCCCGCCAGTTGATGCCAGTTGTTGCCGAGGAATCCGGTACCCCGAGCGCCGCCGTGGAGCTGCCGATTCTGCGCCTCAAGCGCGGCGAAGACCGGCGGCTGCGCGCCGGACATCTGTGGGTGTTCTCCAATGAGGTGGATAACGAGGCCACGCCGCTGACCGAGCTCGCGGTGGGCGCGGTGGCGCGCGTGCTGTCGGAGCGCGATCTGTTCCTGGGCTACGCCTATGTCAATCCGCACGCGCTGATCTGCGCCCGCATCCTCAGTCGCAGTCCGGTGCATCCGCCGGACCGCTCGTGGCTGCAACATCGCCTCAAGGTCGCGCTGGCGCTGCGCGAGCGCATCTACGCGGCGCCGTACTACCGCGTGGTGTTCGGCGAGTCCGACGGCCTGCCGGGCCTGGTGCTGGACCGCTATGGCGACATCGTGGTCGGCCAGATCGCGACCGCGGGCATGGAGGCCTGGCGCAGCGAGGTCGAGGCCGCCGTCACCAGCGTGCTCGCGCCGCGCGTCATGGTGTGGAAGAACGACGGCGGTGCGCGCGAGCTCGAGCAGCTGCCGCGCCAGCTGCTGACACCGATCGGACGCGCGCCCGATGAACTGCAGGTGCTCGAGCAGGGCTTGAGCTTCAGCGCACCGCTGGCCGCGGGGCAGAAGACCGGCTGGTTCTACGACCAGAGCGTCAATCGCGAACAGTGGCGTCGGCTGATCTGCCCCGGTGCGCGTGTGCTGGACGTCTGCAGCTACGCCGGCGCCTGGGCGATCATGGCCCTGACACGGGGTGCGCGCGAGGCGCTGTGCGTGGATTCCTCGGAGGCGGCGCTCGGCGTGGCGGTGCGCAACGCCGCCGCCAACGGCGTCGCGGTGGCTACGCAGCGCGGCGACGTGTTCGAAGTCCTCGACGAGCTGGTCCGCCGCGGCGAGCGCTTCGATGCAATCGTGCTCGACCCGCCGGCGTTCATCAAGCGCAGGAAGGACATCGCGCGCGGTCAGGCCGCCTACCGCAAGCTCAACCAGATGGCGATGCGTCTGCTCGAGCGCGATGCGTTGCTGGTCAGCTGCTCGTGCTCCTACCATCTGGGCGCCGACGAGCTGCTGGGGCTGATTCAGTCGGCGGCCCGCAACACCAGCCGCTTCGCGCAGGTGATCTACAGCGGCGGTCAGGCGTTCGATCATCCGGTGCACCCGGCGATTGCGGAGACGCGTTACCTGAAGGCTTTTTTCTGCCGCGTCACGCGCGAGTGAGGCGCGCAAAGGCCGCGGGCCGCCCGGCTGGCGGCGCGGACGCGGCAGCGGCAACGGGCACAACCCGGTAGAATTCCCAAAATGCTTCGTTATCCGAACATCGATCCGATAGCCCTGAGCATCGGACCGCTGCATATCCACTGGTACGGTGTCATGTACCTGGTGGGTTTTGCGGCGGCCTGGTGGCTCGCACGCCGGCGCGCCGCGCAGCCGGGCTCGACCTGGACGGCGGCCGATGTCGACGATTTCCTGTTCTACGCGATGCTCGGCGTGATCCTTGGCGGTCGCGTCGGTTACGTACTGTTCTACGGCATGCCGCTGTGGCGCGGGGACTGGGCGTACCCGCTCAAGATCTGGGAAGGCGGCATGTCGTTCCATGGCGGCATGCTGGGGGTGCTGGTGGCGGCCTGGATCTTCGGCCGTCAGCGCGCCCGTCATGCCTTCGACGTGTACGACTTCGCCGCGCCGCTGCCCGGCGTCGGCCTGTTCTTCGGGCGCCTGGGCAATTTCATCAATGGCGAGCTCTGGGGTCGGCCCACCGACGTGCCGTGGGCGATGCTGGTGCCGGATCCGAACGGCGGTGCGCCGGTCGCGCGACACCCCTCGCAGCTGTATGAGGCGGCGCTCGAAGGCCTGGTGCTGTTCACGATCATGTGGTGGTTCACCAGCCGGCCGCGACCGCGCTTTGCGCCGTCGGCGCTGTTCCTGATCTGCTACGCGATTGCGCGCATGCTGGTCGAATTCGTGCGCGAGCCCGACGTCGGAATCGGCTACCTGGCCTTCGGCTGGCTCACGATGGGGCAGCTGCTGTCGCTGCCGATGCTGCTGGCAGGCGTAGGGCTGTGGGTCGCTGCCTATCGCCGAGCTGCGCCGTCCGGTAATTTCGTGCCGGCGCAATGAGAGCGTACCTGGAGCTGATGCGCGCAGTACGCGAGCGCGGCGTTCGCAAGGACGATCGCACCGGCACCGGCACGCTGGCGCTGTTCGCGCAGCAGCTGCGCTTCGATCTGGCGGCCGGTTTTCCGCTGCTCACCACCAAGAAGATTCACCTGCCTTCGGTGATCCATGAACTGCTGTGGTTCCTGCGCGGCGAGACCAACGTGCGCTACCTGCGCGAACATGGCGTGACCATCTGGGACGAATGGGCGGATGATCGCGGCGAGCTCGGGCCGGTCTATGGCAAGCAGTGGCGCAGCTGGGGCGCCGCCGACGGGCGACAGATCGACCAGATCAGCGCCGTCGTGCAGCAACTTCGCTCCAATCCGGATTCGCGCCGCATGCTGGTGAGCGCCTGGAATGTCGGCGAACTCGAGCAGATGGCCCTGGCACCGTGCCATGTGCTGTTCCAGTTCCATGTGGCGGCGGGAAGACTCTCGTGCCAGTTGTATCAGCGCAGCGCCGACATTTTTCTCGGCGTGCCATTCAACATCGCATCCTATGCGCTGCTGACCTGCATGTTCGCGCAGCAGTGCGATCTTGCGCCGGGCGAGTTCATCTGGACCGGCGGGGACTGCCACCTGTATCTGAACCATCTGGAACAGGTCGAGCTGCAGCTGTCGCGCACGCCGCTGCCGGCGCCGCAGCTGCGGATCCGGCGCCGGCCGGACAGCATCTTCGATTACCAGTACGAGGATTTCGAGTTCATGAATTATCAGTTCCATCCTGCGATTCGCGCGCGTGTCGCGGTATGAGTCAACGCGCAAAGAAGCGCGGCCGCGGCAAGCGGCCGCAGCGGCGCGCGGCGCGCCGCCCGAAGCGCGTGGCCGCGATTGCAACGCGGCCGGGAATGATGCGCGTGCGCCGCTCGCGAGTTCACGGCCGCGGGGTGTTCGCTCTGCGGCGCATCCGCAAGGGCACGCGGATCATCGAGTACCTGGGGGATCGCGTGTCGCACCGTCAGGCGGATCGGCGTTACGAGCATAAAGACATCAACGACAATCACACATTTCTGTTCATCGTGGACCGCAACGTGGTCATCGACGGCGGCGCCAATGGCAATGATGCCCGCTTCATCAACCATGCCTGCGATCCGAACTGCGAGTCGGTGATCGAGGACCGCCGCGTCTTCATCGAAGCCATCCGCACCATCCGACCGGGCGAGGAACTGACCTACGACTACCAGATCGGCCGCGATCGCACCGACCCGCCGAACGTTGACGCCATCTATGCCTGCCGCTGCGGCGCGCAACGCTGCCGTGGCACGATGTTGTGGCCGCCCAAACGCGGGCTCTCCGCCCGGCGGCCAACCACGCCGCACGCCCGCGGCCGCGGCACCCAGGCCGGCAAGCGCGCATGAAGACGCCACGCCTGTCGTCCACGGCCGTGATTGGCGCGATGGGCGTGGTCTACGGCGATATCGGCACCAGCCCGCTGTACGCGCTCGAGGCTTCGCTCACGGCTGCCGGCGCGCCGACCGACCGCATGGCGGTGCTGGGCGTGCTGTCGCTGATCTTCTGGAGCCTGCTGGTCGTCGTCACGCTCAAATACGTGGTGCTGATCATGCGCGCCGACAATGAGGGCGAGGGCGGCATCCTGTCGTTGTTCGCCCTGGTGCAAAGGACCCTGGCCGCCGGCCATCGCTGGCAACGCGTGATCGTGCTGCTGGCGGCGCTCGGCGCGGCGCTGTTCTACTGCGATGCGTTGATCACGCCGGCCATCTCGGTGCTGAGCGCGGTGGAAGGGCTGCAGAACCTGAGTCCCGACACCGGCCGTGCCGTGGTGCCGGTGACGCTGATCATCATGATCGCGCTGTTCGCGATCCAGAGTCGCGGTACCGAGCGCGTCGGCCGCCTGTTCGGCCCGATCATGCTGGTGTGGTTCCTGGTGCTGGCGGTCTCGGGGTTGGCGGCGCTGCTGAAGAATCCATCGGTGCTGGTGGCGATGAGCCCGTCGTACGCGCTGTTGCTGCTCGGACATCGTCCCGGCCTGTCGCTCGGGATCCTCGGCGGCGTGTTTCTGGCCATGACCGGCGGCGAAGCGCTCTACGCCGACATGGGCCACTTCGGCAAGAAACCGGTACGCGTCGCCTGGTTCACGCTGGTCTGGCCGGCGCTGGTGATGAACTATTTCGGCCAGGGTGCCCTGATCCTGGGCGATCCCACGGCCGCGCACCTGCCGCTCTACCAGCTGATTCCGGTCGCGTTGCTGCCGCTGATGGTGCTGCTGGCGACCGCGGCCACGATCATCGCGTCGCAGGCGACGATCACCGGCGCGTTCTCGGTCACGCGCCAGTGCATCCAGCTCGACCTGCTGCCGCGCCTGCGCATCACGCAGACCTCGGAGCATGAGCACTGCCAGATCTACGTACCGGTCGTGAACTGGTTCGTGCTGATCGCCGTGTGCCTGTTCGTGCTGAGTTTCCGCACCTCGGCGGCACTGGGCGCCGCCTACGGCGCGGCGGTCGCGGGCACCATGTTCATCACCACGCTGCTCGGCATGCAGCTCGCGGTCTCGCAATGGCGCTGGCGCCGATGGCAGGTCGCCGGCGTGTTCGGTCCGCTGATGTGCGTCGACCTGGTGTATCTGGTCGGCAATATGACGAAGTTCACCGAGGGCGCGTGGGTGCCGCTGACGCTCGCGCTGATGATGTTCAGCCTGTTCATGGTATGGCGCAGCGGCCGGCGGCTGCTGCGCAGCGCGCTGCGCGCCGTGGCGGTACCGCTGTCGCAGCTGCCGAAGCTGCTCGAAGGAGTCGCGCGCGTGCCGGGGACGGCGGTGTTTCTCGCGAGCGACCCGATGTACGTGCCGACCGCACTGATGCGCAATCTCGAGCACAACCATGTCGCGCACGAGCGCATCGTGTTCCTGAACATGGATATCGCGCGCGCGCCGCGCCAGGATCCGGCCGACCGCGTGCGCATCGAAACGCTGATGCCCGAAGTCTACGCGGTCACCGCGCGCTTCGGATTCATGGAGACGCCGGACGTCAGCCTGGCACTGAAGCAATGCCGTGCCCGTGGACTGAAGCTGTTTGCGCAGGACTGCTCGTTCTTCCTCGGCTGGCACCTGGTGGTGCCGCGGCGGCGCGGCGGTTACGAGGGCCTGCGGCGACGCCTGTTCGCCTGGATGCAGCGGCGCAGCGCGCAGGCCGCGGAGTTCTTTCGCATGCCCGAGCGGCGCGTGATCGTGCTGGCCACGCAGGTCGAATTGTGACCGAGTCGGATCGGGTCTGGCCATGAACTTGGCCGACTGCACTCGAAGATATCGAACTACATGAAGCATTTTTTATAATAAAAATGCTTCATGTAGTTCGATATCTTCGAGTGAAGCTTGGCTCAGCCCATGGCTAATCCCGATTTGGCTGCATCCGAGACTCCGCCGCGCGTGGCCCTGGTGGTCGCGATGGCCGAAAACGGCGTGATCGGCCAGGGCGGCGGGTTGCCGTGGCATCTGCCCGACGATCTCAAGTACTTCAAGGTCGTGACCTTCGGCAAGCCGGTGCTGATGGGGCGCCGGACCTTCGATTCGATCGGCAAGCCGCTGCCAGGCAGGCGCAATCTGGTGCTGAGCCGCGCTGCAACCGGATCCGCAGCCGGGGTCGAATACGTGCGCAGCGTCGAGCAGGCGCGCGCAATCGCCGCCGGCGCCGCGGAGCTGTGTGTCATCGGCGGCGCCGAGGTCTATGGGCTGGCGCTGCCGCTGGCGACGCGCATCTATCTGACGCGGGTGCATGCGGTGGTCGCGGGCGACGTGCATTTCCCGCTGCGGGATCTTTCGGCCTGGCGCGCGAGCGAGTCGGTGACGCACGCCGCGGACGCGCGCCATGCCTACGCGATGAGTTTCGTGACGCTGGAGCGCTGCGAGCCCGCCTGAGCGACCTCAGTAGGCGGTCAGCATCATTCCGGTCTGCGGCGTGATCGGCGCTCCGCCGGCGCCGGTGAATTGCACCGCCACCGACTCGGCGTGCATGCCGGCGTTGCGGACCACCGCGAAATGCAGGTGTGGGCCGGTGGTGAGACCGGTGTTGCCGGAATCCGCGATGTACTGCCCGCGGCTCACGCTCTGGCCCGGCTGCACGCGGATGGATTGCCAGTGCAGATGTGCATACACGGCAATGGTGCCGTCATCGTGCAGGATCTGCACGACATTGGCCTGGTCGAGCAACGCGGCATCCGGCGCAGCACGGAAAAAGTCGTGCCGCACGTTGATGACGGTGCCTTCTCGGGCCGCATAGATCGGGGTGCCGTCCGGCACCACCAGGTCCACCGCGTACTCGGTATCCGGAGTGACGTGCGTGACGCGCATCGGATAGGCCTGCGAGACCCGGAAACTCGCTCCCAGGGCAAATGGGACGCGATACGGTTCGTGCGGCCGATGCGTCGCCCCGGGGGCGCCCAGTATCACGCGCCAGGACATGTGAAATCCGACGACGTCCGCTCCGGCGAAGGCTGCGGTCAGCAGCGCCTGCTGCGAATGCGGTTGCAGCGCCGCGTGGTAGGTTCCGGCGCCGGCGCCGGCACTGGGCGGCAGGGCGACGTTGCCGGGGCTGATGATCCGCAGCAGATACTCCGCCTCGCAGCCACAGTCGTTGATGGCCAGTAACCGCAGCTGCTGGCCATCGACGCTCTGCTCAACCGTGATGCGCGGGGCCCTGGCTTCCAGGTCGAGCGTGATCGTCTGCGCCGTGGTGCCGGCCGGCGGCTGACGATCGGTGTACACCCAGGCGCCGCTGGCGTCGCGATACTTGTACAGGGATTGCGCCTGGGCGCTGGGGCTGCAGGCGGTCAGCCCGAGGGTAATCCACCACCACAGGGCGCGCAGCCAGCGCGGCATCACGCTAGGTCCGGCCCGCCGGTCGCAGCGGCATCTACTTGGCGCACGCCTGTTCCATCGCCTGCTTGGCGGCGGCTCGCATCGCGTCGGCTTCCTGGTCGGAATAAAAGATCCGATTGCCATCGGGGTCCAGCCGGAAGATGCGTCTGACATCCTTGATCGAGAAGTAGCGATCGTGCGCCGCGGTACAGCGCGCGGCATCCTGCTTGGCCTGCGCGGTCTGCCGGCTCTGGTCGTCGGCTTCCTGGCGGCTGCGCTGCGCGTATTCGGCGTCTTCGAGCTCGCGCTGCTTGGCAAGTCGGGCCGCTTCGTTCGGATCCGGCTGCGTGACCGGCAGCGACAGTTTTTGCGCCGCGGGTGACGTGGGATGATCGGAATACACCACATGGCCGGATGCGTCGACGGTCTTGTAGACCTCATCGCCGCAGACGCGAGCCATGACGGCAACGCCTGCCAGAGCGCCGATCAGGCAGGCGCGCGATGACCTGACGCGTGGTCGCCGCAGGACAGCGCAGCTGTCAAAAATGACAGGGTACTGTGCGTGGCGCATGGCTTTACACTTCTGGCAGGCAAAGTCAGAACCACGCCGAGTATGAGGCCGGAACCCATCGTTGGCCAAGAATTGGCCTACCCCTTACTATCCAGCCATGGCTAGCAAGGCCGCGGCGTTCCCGTTTTCGGCCGGCGACAGCTTCCGTGCGCTCACGGAGCTGGCCCCCGATTTCATCGCAGTGCTCGAACTGAACGGCAACATCCTGTACGTCAGTCCGGCAGTGGCGCGGGTCCTCGGTTACCAGCCGATCGAGGTCATCGGGCGGCCGTTCCTGGAATTCGTTCATCCGGAAGACCGCCCAACGGGGCGCAGGGATTTCGCGACATTGCTCGGCAGCAGCGCCATCGTGGCGGCCAAACTGCGCTACCGGCACAAGGACGGATCCCTGCGCGTCATCGAAACTGTGGCAAAGAACTACGCCGAGACGCCCAGCGTGGGCGGACTGCTGGTCAGCACCCGGGACATTACCAAGCAGGTCTCGGAGAAGCGTGCCTTGCGAGGCGCGATCGCGGAGGCGGACGACCTCTACAACAACGCACCCTGCGGCTACCACTCGCTGGACAAAAATGGCGTGCTCGTCAGGATCAACGACACCGAGCTGCGCTGGCTCGGCCGTGCACGCGACGAGGTCCTTGGGAATGCCGAGTCCCGCCGCCCGCTCACTGCCGGCGCAGATGCGACCATGACAGCAATTGCCGCACCGGTTCACCGAGCAACTCGTAGCTCGCCATGTAGGAGCGCAGCAACGCCATGGCATCCGGCAGGTAGCGCGACAGACCGGTTTCGCGCAGCGCCAGCACGCCGGCCGGCGCCGGTACCACCTCCAGACCGGTCGCGGTGAATTCATGGGTCGCGCGCCACAGATGCGGCGCGCTGGTCACCAGCACGATGCGCTGCACACCGTCCGCGCGCAGCAGCTGCGCTGAATTGCGGGCGTTCTCGAAGGTATCGTAGGCGCGATCGTCGACCCAGCGCACCGTGATCCCAAAATTGCGCGCCAGCGTGTCGCGCATCGCGGTGGCCTCGATGCCGTAGCCGCTGACCAGGACCGGCAGGCCGGTGCGACGGGCCGCATAGGCGCCGTAGGCGAGCCGCTCGAGCAGCACGGGCTCGGCGGCCGGGCCGCCGTATTCGGGCGCATAGGCGCGCTGGCCGCCGCCGCCCAGGATCACGATCGCCTGAGCCTGCGTCGGCTGGGCCAGATCGAGCGGCGGGTAGTGCTCGCTCAGGCGCGCGAGCGCGTCGGCCACGACCGGCAGCGAGAACAGCCACAGCGAGCCGAGTCCCAGCGCCAGCAGCACGCGCGCCAGCCGCGGACGACGTCGCAGCAGCAGCGCACCGATGATGGCGAGCAACAGCGGGCCGGCGGGCGGCAGGACCAGATTCCTCAGCAGCGTCTTGCCGTATTTGAGGATCAGCAGCACGTTTCAGGATTCCAATGCGCCGGGGCGAGAGCGTGGCACGATCGGCGCGGCGTTGCGAGCCACTACAGGCCCGCCTCGTCGAGCAGATCCTGTATGTACCCCAGGGCGCCCGGCTGCGCGATGTCAAAGCCGAAGCGCTGCACGATCGCGTCGAGCACCTGCTGCTGTTGCGCGCCGCGCCGCTGCGCCTCGGCGTAGGGTATCTCCGGGTGAAACATCACCATTGAATAGCGCGGGATGAAGCGGCCGGGGAAGTCGCGCTCGAGCTCGGCCGCGAGCCGCTTGCGTGGCGCGAACAGCGACGAGCGCACGCCGTCGCGCATTTCGACGTAGTTCTCCAGCGCCATGGCGGCAATGGCATCGGTGTTGGGCCGGCGTTGGCGTTCGAATTCGGCCAGCGCGCTCGCGCCCAGGTCGTGACTGGCCAGCAGCCGGTCCAGCACCCGGCAGTCCTCGAAGCCGCAGTTCAGGCCCTGACCGTGGAACGGCACGATCGCGTGCGCCGCGTCGCCGAGCAGCAGCACGCGACCCGCCGCCTGCCAGCCGTGGCAGTACACGGTGCCGAGCTGGCTTTGGGGGTGCAGCGCAAACTGAGGTTCCAGGTCGGGAATCACCGCCGCCGCGTCGGCGAATTGCTGCTCGAAGAAGGCGCGCACCGCCTCGCCGCGAGCGAGTCGATCGAAACCCGGCTCGCCGTGACGCGGCAGGAACAGCGTGGCGGTGAAGCTGCGGTCGGTGTTGGGCAGGGCGATCAGCATGAAACCGCCACGCGGCCAGATATGCAACGCGTGCGGCTCGAAGGCATAGCGGGCCGCCGTGTCGCATTCGATCGCGGGGATCAGCAGCTCCTTGTAGTCGTGCGCCAGGGCCTGCTCCTCGGCGCGGCTGCAGCCGCGCGCGCACAGGGCGGCGCGCACCGCGGAGCCGGCGCCGTCGGCGCCGAGCAGGATCTGGAACGACTCGCTGCGCGTACCCCCGCTCGACTCATCGCGCAGCTGCAGCATGCCGGCTTGCGGGTCCAGGTCGACGCAGCGCGTATTGAAGTAGAGCTCGATGTGCGGCTGCTCGGCTGCCGCCTCGATCAGGGTGCGGTTGAGCTGCTCGCGGTCGATCGCGTGGATCACCTCGCGCTCGTTCTGGCCGTAAGGCAGAAATTGCAGCGCCGCGTGCTCATCGTGCAGCATGCGGCCCGGCATTGCGATCATCTGCGGCGCGATTCGGTCCGACACACCGGCCTCATCGAGCGCAGCCATCCCGCGCGCCGCCAGCGCCAGATTGATCGAGCGGCCGCGTTCCGGCGGCACCGTGCGAGGATCGGGCCGTCGCTCGATGAGGCGAACGGACTGGCCCCGGCGCGCCAGCATCAGACCCATCAGGGCTCCCACCGGGCCGGCGCCGATGATGGTGTAGTGAGGCGTCGGCCGCATCGGCCCGGCGCAGTCGCTCGGCGTCGCGCGGCCAGCCATCAGCGCCGGGACTGCAGCAGTTCGGCGAGCGCCCAGGCGCCGCGCAGCACGTCTTCAAAGCTGTTGTACAGCGGCACCGGAGCGAGGCGGATGATGTCGGGTTGGCGCCAGTCGCAGATCACCCCGCGCTCCGCCAGCGCTTCGAACACTCCGAGGCCCGGCGCAGCGCCGCTGCCGATGCGCAGTGACAACTGGCAGCCGCGCTGTTCCGGGTCGGTACCCGTGACGATCGCGAGGCGCCCGGCCGCCAGCTCCTGCACCAGCGACTGCAGCCAGGCCGTGAGCGCGAGCGATTTGCGGCGCAAGGGCGCGATTCCGGCCTCGGCGAACAGCGGCAGCGAGGCGCGCAGCGGCGCGGCGGAGAAAATCGGCGGGTTGCTCAGCGCCCAGGCGGCAGCACCGCGCGCGGCAACGAACTCCGGCGACATCTCGAAGCGTGTGCCCGGATCATGCCCCCACCAGCCGTTCAGCTGCGGCAGCTCGCCGCCTTGCAGATGCCGTTGGTGCACGAAGGCGCCGCCGATCGCGCCGGGCCCGGCATTCAGGTACTTGTAGCTGCACCAGACCGCGAAGTCGGCATCATCGGCGTGCAGCGCCAGCGGCACGTTACCGATCGCATGCGCCAGATCGAAGCCCACGTTGCAGCCGGCGGCGTGGGCCGCGCGCGCAATGCGGCGCAGATCGAACAGCTGTCCGGTGCGGTACTGCACTGCGGGCCACAGCACCAGCGCCAGACGCGAGGCTTGTTGCGCGATGCCGGCCTCGATGTCCTCGATGCGAAGCAGATCCGCGCCCGGTGCCGGCGCGAGTTCGATCAGTTCGGACGCGGGGTCGAATCCATGCCAGCGGATCTGCGAGGCCACGGCGTGCCGGTCGGAAGAGAATGCGCCGGCTTCGATCAGGATCGCGCGGCGTCGGCCATGCGGCCGATAGAAGCCCGCCAGCAGCAGGTGCAGGTTGACGGTGAGCGAGTTCATCGCAACCACTTCCTGCGGCTCGGCGCCGGCGAGCCCCGCCAGCGCCTGCTGCAGCTGTTCGGCATAGCCGATCCAGGCAGTGCGCGCGTGCTCGTGCCCCAAGACTCCGAGGCGCTCCCAGTCCTCGACGTCGGCCTGGATCATCGAGCGCGCCGCGATCGGTGCCAGGCCAAGCGAGTGGCCACAGAAATACAACAACGGCCGGCCGTCGCTGCCGCGTGGAATGGCGAAGCGCTCGCGCATCGGCGCGAGCGCATCGGCCGCGTCCTGCGCGCGCGCCCAGTCGAGCCGGCCTTGCAGTGCCGCGGGCAGCGCATCGCCGGACCGCGGCCTCGGCTCGCAGGTGGGGTTCCGGCTCATAGGGTGCGCAGCGCATAGAGCATCGGCCGCGACGGCACCGCGTCGCCGGCGATGGCCGGGGACTGCAGCGACAGAAAGTACCAGCCATCGGTGACCTCATCCGGGACATAGGCCAGCTCGGTGATCGTGCTCTTGGGTCGCTGCGCCTCGAGCAGCGCGCGGCCGGCGCGCGGCAGACCGAAGAAAATGCGGTGCGCGGTGAGCTCGCCGCCGTCGTTGCTGCGGTCGGCGGAAGGCACATCGAGCACCAGATGCTCGATGCCGTGCTCGACCAGCCAGGTGGCGGCCTCGCGCGACAGGAACGGCGCCGGCGCGGCGCGCTCTTCCACGAACTTCTCGTGCTCGTTCGGCAGGGTGCGAATGACCGCGGCACGGGCCTTCAGCTGCGGCGCCAGCGGCGGCGGCCAGGCGCGCTCGAGCGCGCCGCGCGTGATCAGCAGGTCATCGGCGCGCGGCGCGGGCGAGCTGCCTTCGCTGCTGTCGCCGGCGAGCTCGGGCTCGATGGTGAGCAGCGCCGCAATCAGCAGGCGCCGCGGAATGATGCTGTGCGCGTCGACCCGCTCAGCCGTCAGATGGCCGACGCCTTCGGTGTGAGTGCCGTTGGCATGCGGCGTCAGCGTCAGCACGCTGCAGTTACAGCTCGCGCCGGCGTCGACGCGGCCGGTGAACTCGCCGACCACCAGCGGCTTGCTGCTGGCGGGGGCGGCACCGAAGCAGCGCAGCTGCGGGCCGACGAATTCGAGCAGGCGCGCGAGGCTGGCGCCGGCCGCCAGGTCAGCGAGCAGCGTTACGCCGTCGACGTGCAGTTGCGCCCACTGCGCCCGCTCATTGCGAGCCATGTGCGCCCGCCGGCGGCGGCGGTTCCATGACAGCGTGGCAGTGCCTGCAGGTGCGCAGCGAAAGACTGCCGAAGAAACGATTGAATACCGGCGGAAACTGCGTCTCGATGTCCGTCAGCGCAAACAACTCCTGGTACAGGAGTTGCCCGCAGCGCTCGCAATACCATTGCAGGCCGTCGAGTTCGCCGGTGCGGCGGCGGCGCTCGATGACCAGACCGACCGAGTTGGCGGCGCGTTGCGGCGAGTGCGGCACCTGCGGCGGCAGCAGCAGAATGTCACCGGTGCGGATCGGCAGGTCGACGATGCGGCCTGCCTCGACCACGCGCAGCACCATCTCGCCCTCGAGCTGATAAAAAAACTCTTCCGCCGGGTCGACGTGGAAATCCTTGCGCGCATTCGGACCGCCGACCACCATGATGATGAATTCGCCGTCCTGGTAGACCAGCTTGTTGCCGACCGGCGGGCGCAGCAGATGACGGTTGGCGTCGATCCACTGCTTGAAGTTGATGGGCATGAGAGCGGGCATGTCGATGATTTCCGACAATATCCAAGGCTGGCTTACTTCGCGTATGGTAAGCGTATTGCCCGAAGGTGGCGAGGCGCGGACGTTATGCGACCATGATGAACGACATGCCCGGCAGCAGCACCTGCCGCAGATTTGCGCTGATCGCGATGCTGTCGCTGAGCGTTTCGGCCTGCGCGATGCACTGGCCGTGGACGCGACGGCCGCCGCCACCGCCGCAGCCGGTGCACCAGGTCACGATTGCGCCGGATGCGCCCGCGAGCGCCGCGGCGATCATCCAGTATTGGGATCGCAATACGCTGCTGCTCGACCTGTCGTCGGTCGACGGCGAGGGTGGGGCGGCCATCACGCCGATCAAGGCGCTGGGCTGGCCGGTGCGACTGGAATTTCGCGTGCAGCCCGGCAGCATCGGCCGCCTGGAGGTGCTGGCCGCGCAGCGTGTGGTGTTCGAGGTGCCATCGCAGGGCGCGCCGCTGCTGCTGAAGCTCGCGCCGGGCGCCTATCTGGCCGATAGCGCGCAGATCACGATTCGATGGAGCGCGGCTGCAGGCTCGGCACACTGACCGGCGGAGCTTGCGGATCATCGAGATTGACCGCGGTGAGCTCACCACCCCAGACGCAGCCGGTGTCCAGGCCGAGCAGGCCCGGATCGCGGTAGAAGCCCAGCGCCGACCAGTGGCCGAACACGATCGGCCGTTCACGGCTGGCACGCTGCGGCACCTTGAACCAGGGCAACCAGGGCCTGGGAGCCGAGTCCGGCTTGCCCTTCTGCCTGAAATCCACGCGCCCGTCCGGCGTGCAGAATCGCAGCCGCGTCAGCACATTGATCGTAAAGCGCAGCCGATCCATGCCAGTGAGCGTCGCTTGCCAGTGGTCGGGCTGATCCCCGTACATGCCCGACAGCAGCGGGCGCGGCTCATCGCGCAGCGCCCGCTGCACCTCGGCCGCGAGCTGCAGCGCCTGCGGCACGCTCCATTGCGGCACCAGGCCGGCATGCACCAGCAGCTCGTCGTGATCGGGTTCAGAGTGCGCCAGCGGCCGCAGCAGCAGCCATTCCAGCAGCGCATCGCGATCGCGGGCGGCCAGAATCTCGCTGAGCGTATCGCTCTTGCGCAGCTTCTCGCCGACCAGCGCCACCGCCAGCAAATGCAGATCGTGGTTACCGAGCACGCTGACCGCATTGTCGCCCAGGCCGCGCACCAGCCGCAGCGCCTGCAGCGATTTGGGTCCGCGGTTGACCAGGTCGCCGACGAACCACAGCCGGTCGCGGTCGCTGGAGAAGCGGATGCGCGCGAGCAGCTGTTCGAGTTCGTCGCAACAGCCCTGCACGTCGCCGACCGCCCAGCGCGCCATGGGTCGTCAATGCGCGCTGCCGGCGCTCAATGAAGCATGCCGGGCATCGCAAGGCGAAACGCCGGAATGGGCGCGTCGAACTGCGCGCCGTCGTCGGCGATCATCTGGTAGCTGCCCTGCATGGTGCCGACCGGCGTTTCGAGCACCGCGCCGCTCGAATAGCGAAAACCCTGTCCGGGCTTGAGATAGGGCTGCTCGCCGACGACGCCGTCGCCGCGCACCTCCTGTACCCGGCCGTTGGCATCGGTGATGATCCAATGGCGGGTCAGCAGCTTCGCCGGCACTTCGCCCTCATTGCGGATCGTGATCGTGTAGGCGAACACAAAGCGCTGCTCACGCGGTTCGGACTGATCGTCGAGATAGGTGGTCTCGACATCGATGCTGATGCGGTGGCGCACGCTGCTCACATCCGCTGCGGTGGGTTCATTCATCGTACCCGTACCGCCAGCACGTCACAGGGCGCGCCGTGCAGCACCGAGTCCTCGGTGCGGTGGAGCAATATCGACAGGCCGTGGCGTTCGCGGCAGCCGAGCACGATCAGGTCGCTGTTCTGCTCGCGCGCATAGCGCAGAATCTCGCTCTTGGCACTGCCGGCCTCGACGCTGCCGGCATCCGGCGGCAATCCGAGCTCGCGCGCCAGCGCCTGCATCTGCGCGCGTGTGCGCACCAGCATCTGCTCGTCGATCTGCGCCACCGGCAGCAGCGAATCGCTCATCGGCTCGATCGGCATGAGCTCGAGAACGTGCAGCAGCCGCAGCGTGCCATTGCTGGCGCGCGCGATTTCGCAGGCCCTGCTGGCGACCGCCCGGCTGTCCTGGGTCAGGTCGACGGCGGCCAGGATGCGGCGGTAGGCGGTCATTCTCGGCTCCGGTCGGGCAGCTCATCGGCCGTGGCTGCTGCCTATTAGTGAAGCACAGCGGCGGCCGCCTGCGCCAGCGCGCCGAATTGCATCGGCGTCAGGGTCTCCGCGCGCAGCCCCGGGTCGATGCCCAGGGCGTCGATCTGCGGCGCCGACAGGTAGCGGCTCAGCGCGTTGCGCAGGGTCTTGCGCCGTTGCCCAAAGGCAGCCGTCACGACCTCGGCGTACAGCGGCGACGACGCCCAGTCGGGCAGCGCATCGAGCACGATCATCCGTACCACGCTCGATGCGACCTTGGGCACGGGGCGAAAGGCGCCCGGGCCGACGTCGATCACGCGCGCGGCGGCGACCCGGGGCGCGAGCATGACCGTCAGGCGGCCGTAGGCTGCCGTTCCCGGCGCGGCCAGGATCCGGTCCACGACCTCCCGCTGCAGCATGAAATGCATGTCGAGGATGGCGTCGGCGGCCGCCAGCACCCGAAACAGCAGCGCTGTCGATATGTTGTACGGCAGATTGCCGATCAGGCGCAGCCGCGCGCCGCGCGCCGCGGCCAGCGCGCGCCAGTCCACCTGCAGGGCATCGGCCTCATGCAGTACGAAGCGTGGCTGATCCGAATAGCGGCCGCGCAGCAGCGCCGCGAGGTCGCGATCGATCTCGACCGCGTCGAGCGCTCCGGCCGCCTCCAGCAGCCGCTGCGTGAGCGCTCCCTGGCCAGGCCCGATCTCGACCGCGGCGTCCCCCGGCTTGAGATCGATGGCGGCCACGATGCGCCTGATGACCGCCGGGTCATGCAGGAAATGCTGGCCGAAGCGCTTGCGGGCGCGACCGTGCGGAACGCTCAGACACGCTCCTGCTGGGATACGTGGTGCGAGCCCAGCCGCGCGGCGAGCTCGATTGCGGCGAGCAGGCTGCCCGGATCGCCGCGGCCGCTTCCGGCCAGATCGAGCGCGGTGCCGTGATCGACCGAGGTGCGCACGATCGGCAGGCCCAGGGTGACGTTGACGGCGTGACCAAAGCCGGCGTGCTTGAGCACCGGCAGTCCCTGGTCGTGATACATCGCGAGTATCACGTCGTAGTGCGCCAGATGACTCGGCACGAACAGCGTATCGGCCGGCCACGGGCCCTCGACCGACAGGCCCGCGGCACGCGCCTGATCGATCGCGGGGCCGATGATGCGCACCTCCTCGTCGCCCAGATGACCGCTCTCGCCGGCGTGCGGATTCAGGCCGCAGACCCCGATGCGCGGTTGCGGCAGGCGCCAGTCGCGGGCCAGGTCGTGCGACAGGATGTGCAGGATCTGCAGCAACCCTTCGGTGGTCAGCGCGTCGCTGACCGCTCGCAGCGGCAGGTGGGTGGTCGCCAGCGCGACCCGCAGGGCGCGCGCCGTCAGCATCATCACCGGCAGCGGCGCATGGGTGCGCTCGGCGATGTACTCGGTATGTCCCATGAAGGGCACCCCGGCCTGGTTGATCAGGCTCTTCTGCACCGGAGCGGTCACCATCGCCGCGAACTCGCCCGCGAGGCAGCCGTCCACGGCGCGATTGATCAGCGCCAGCACCGCGCGCGCGTTCTTGAGCTCGAGCCGTCCGGCGACGCACTCGGCCGCGAGCGGTTGATGCAGCACGGTCAAGGCGCCGGCCGCGTACTGGATGTCGCCGCCGATGCGGTAATCGGCAAAATCGATCTTCAGTTTGAGCCGCCGCGCCCGCGCGGCGAGCAGCTCGCGATCGGCAAGGCATACCAACGGCGCGCTGCGCGGCTTGCTGGCCGCGACCAGGCACAGATCGGGGCCGATCCCGGCCGGTTCACCTGCAGTCAGCGCGATCGGGCGCAGCACCGCCACGGTTGCAGGTGGCTCGGCGGCGGTCAACGCGGGCGGCGCCATCATGGCGATCGGCCGTAGCTACAGCCGCAGTTCGACGTAGGCTTCGTCGCGAATCTGCTGCAGCCACAGTTCCGTGGCTTCCTCGACCCGGCTGTCGCGCAAGGCCTGGAATGCGCGCTCGCGGGCGGCCTCGTTGGTATTGTCGAAATCCCGATGCCCGAGCAGCTGCACGATATGCCAGCCATACTGGGTGCGGAACGGCTGGCTGATCTCGCCTTCCTTGAGGCTCGCGACCACGGCGGCGAACTCCGGCACGAACACGCTGGCTTCGGACCAGCCCAGATCGCCGCCGTTGACCGCCGAGCTCGAATCCTGCGAGTAGGTCTTGGCGAACACCGCGAACTCTTCCTTGCCCGAGACGATCTGCTCGCGCCAGCGCGCGAGCTTCTGCTCCACCGTGGCGTCGTCCTCGATCTCGGTCGGCTTGAGCAGGATGTGGCGCAGGTGCACCTGCTGCACGATCTGCGGGCCGCCGGCCGCACGCGTATCCACCAGCTTCACGATATGAAAGCCGCTCGGCGTCTGCAGCACGTCGCTGACCTCGCCGGGTTTCATGCGCGCGATCACGTCGGCCAGGAAGGTCGGCAGCTCCGTAC
>JBIODC010000029.1:0-29425 GCA_044440135.1 Steroidobacterales bacterium
GTTTTTCCGCGGGCTGGGGGCAATTTATGGCCTCCTTTGGGGGACGTTTGGGAGCGGGGCGGCGCGCTGCGCTGATAATGGCGCGCGGCCTCGCGGCCGCGCGAATACTCGAGACGGAAACGCGGGGATGAATCACGCCTGGCCCGGGGGAGGCGTGGTGCATCGGCACCGCGCCATACCCGGGTTTGGCGCCACGGGGCGCGCGATCGGGACCAGCGGGTGTCAAGCCGCAGCCTTTGCTGCATCCGGCCCGGTCGGCGCGCTGGCCGCGAACTTGACCCGCAGTGGCTTGAGCACCAGCAGCGCGAGCGCCGCCGCGGTGAAATTCGCTACCGCCGCAGCGACGAACACCCCGTGCCAGCCACCGGCGCTGATTGCCCAGGCGCTGGTGAACGGTATGACGAGTGCCGCCGTGCCTTTAGCCGTGTACATCAATCCGGTGTTCGTGGTCGCAAACTTCGTTCCGAAGGTGTCCGCGGTCGTCGCCGGGAACAGGCTGTAGATTTCGCCCCACGCGAAGAACACGATGCCGCTCAGCAGCACGAAAAACACCGGGTTGGTGCCGAGGTTCGCGAGCGAGATGATGCCGATGCCTTCGAGGCCGAAGGCGAGGCACATCGTGTTCTCCCGGCCGATGTGGTCGGACACCCAGCCGAAGAACGGCCGGCACAGCCCGTTCAGTACGCGGTCGATCGTCAGCGCGAACACAAGCGCCGGCAGCGTGAGGCCGATGAGACTGACCGGGACGTCCGCGACCTTGAAGTCCTTGGCGATTGGCGCGAGCTGCGCGACGGCCATCAGGCCGCCGGCCGCCATCATCACGAACATCGCGTACATGAGCCAGAATATCGGCGTTTTCACCATCTCCAGCGGTGAGAGCTGCCGGCGTGCCGCGCCAGGAGCGACCACGGTGGTCAGCACCGCCATGGGCGGTACCAGGATCAGGAAGCCGAGCACGAACACAACGATGCCCTGCACGATGCCGAACGTCAGGAACGTGTGCTGATAGCCAGCGGTCTTGATCATGTTGGCGATCGGGATGATCGTGAATGCGGAACCCATGCCGAAGCCCGCCGCGGTGAGTCCGGCGGCGAGCCCGCGCCGGCCGGGAAACCAGCGGACGGCGTTGCCGATGCAGGTGCCATACACGCCGCCGGCACCGACGCCGCCGAGCGCGGCCGCGAAGTAGAGCATCGGCAGAGTGTCAGCGACCGAGTTGAGCGCCCAGGCGATGCCGCACAGCGCACCGCCAATCACGACGATCCAACGTGGACCGAACCGGTCGACGAGGTAACCCTCGATCGGCACCAGCCATGTTTCCAGCAACACGAATACGGTGAAGGCGACCTGGATCGCGGGTTTGCCCCAGTGGTACTTGGCATCGATCGGGCCGACGAACAGCGTCCAGCCGTACTGCAGGTTCGCGATCATGACCATGCAGATGACGCCGAGCACCAGCTGAGTCCAAGGGTTGGCAAGAATTGATTTCGTTTGAGATCCCGAATCGGCAACCATTGATGCTTCTCCTATTATTTTGGCCTGGGCCGCAAGGCGCTCAGCCGAGCGGCGTGAACTTCCATCATCGGCAGCAGTACCACGTATTGAGCCGTTTTATGGGTGCCATAGCGCAGCGGGATTACAAGTTTGTTAGACCCATCCCATTCGATCGCTCGGAACCCCCCCCGAAAGCGTGAATTAGTCTCCAGATTTTTTTGATGCGCGCCGACCATATGTGATATATCTCGGCCTTGTCAACTCTTAGGCGCGCGACCGAAGTTGGCTTAGCATTCGTAAAAATAGAGATCCAAAGGGAACCACCTCTCGCCGTTGTCGAACGCGAGAACAGCCTAGCTAGCGTTCCAAGTGATATCTAGTGCCTGATATATCTTGACACTTTAATGCAGTGCATTATAAATTTTGGGCGACGTCGACCTATAGAACTAAGGTGCGCAGGATGCTGATGTTTTTGCTCTCATTGGCATTCGTGGCGATGGTCGTCCGCATTCGCGCCCTGGTCGTGCAAACCATTTCAATCATCCCGCTCTCGATCCTCGCTCGCGTCGCAGAGGCGCGGCGCTACGTACGGCCCGGGTCGCACGAGCAATCGCCGGTGACCCCTGCCGCGGGGCGGCGAACGCCTTCATTGCAGGCCGGTCGCGGGCCGGCGTTCACGCTGGCTGGCGCGGAGGTCCGATGAGCACGGTGGCAACGATCGGGCAGAGCCGCAGCATGGCAGGACCGCTGGTGCTCACGCCGCTGAATTCCGTCAGCCTGCGTGATCAGGCCTATGCATTGCTCAAGGACGCGATCGCGGATACCGACATCTATAGCGAGCGACGGCCGTTGCGGCTCGATGAACGACAACTGACGCAGGCGCTTGGGGTGAGCCGAACGCCGGTGCGCGAAGCGCTGTCGATCCTGGAGCAGGAGGGCTTCGTTCGAACGGTTCCACGCCGCGGGATTTTCATTGTGCGAAAATCCAAACGCGAGATTATCGAGATGATCCAGGTGTGGGCGGCGCTCGAGGGTATGTCGGCGCGCCTGGCGACGCTGCACGCGCCCGACTCGGAAATCAGCAAGCTGCGCCACCTGTTCGACGAGTTCGAGAATTCGCCGCCGTCGGAGCATATCGGCGAGTATTCGGACGCCAACATCGCGTTTCATCAGTTGATAATCCGACTGGGCGGCTCGCAACTGATCGCCGATGCCACCAAGAACCTGTTCATCCACGTACGCGCCATCCGCAAAGTCACGATCTCGCAGGACAATCGCGCGGCGCGCTCCATCATCGATCATCTGAAGATCATCGAGGCGCTGGAGCGCCGGGACACCGAATTCGCCGAGCAGCTGACGCGCCAGCACACGCTCGATCTCGCCACCCACGTCGAGCGCTATTGCGACTATCTCGACTAGGCGGCTAGCGCGGCTGTCGGGATTTCGTCGCCAGGGGGTGCGTGCAACGCCATCAACCGCGGCGCAAAGGGTTTGCGCATGAGATCATAAGAACGGCAGCGGTTCGCGGGGTAGGGACAGAAGAATGAAGATCGCAATCATTGGCGCCGGCGCCATCGGTGGTTATGTGGGTGCCAAACTGGCCCTGGCCGGCGAAGACGTCACCTTCATGGTCCGCGGCGCGAATCTTCAGGCGATCCGCAGCAACGGCGTAAAGCTCATCATGAATGATGGCAGCGAGCACGTTGCCACCAACGTTACGGCCAGTGACGACTACGGCGTCACCGGGCCGCAGGACCTGGTGATCCTGGCGGTCAAGGCGCATCAGGTCGAGGATGTGGCCAACGAAGTGCCGAAGCTGCTTGGTCCCGAGACCGTCGTGGTCACGATGCAGAACGGCATTCCCTACTGGTACTTCCACCGCCACGGCGGTGAACTGGCCGGTACCGTGGTGCGCAGCGTGGATCCGCATGGGATCGTCGGCCAGAGGATTCCCGCCGAGCGGGTCATCGGCTGCGTGGTCTATCCGGCCGCCGAGCTGATCGCGCCGGGCGTGGTCAAACACATTGAAGGCGAGCGATTTCCGGTCGGGGATCTCGATGGATCGACCAGCGCGCGCGCGTCGCGGGTTTCGGAATGTTTCACGCGCGCGGGGTTCAAGGCGCCGGTGCTCGACAACATTCGCGCCGAGATCTGGCTCAAGCTCTGGGGCAATCTGACCTTCAATCCGATCAGCGCGCTCACGCGCTCCACACTCGTTGATATCTGTCAGTTTCCGCCCACGCGAGCGCTGGCGGCGGCGATGATGACCGAGGCGCAGGCGGTGGCCGGCAAACTCGGCGTCACCTTTCGGGTCGAGCTCGAGAAGCGCATCGCCGGTGCGGAAAAGGTCGGCAAGCACAAGACCTCGATGCTGCAGGATGTCGAGGCCGGGCGGCCGCCCGAACTCGAAGCCCTCGTCGGCTCGGTGGTCGAGCTGGCCCGCCTCACACACACCGCGACGCCGCACATCGATGCGGTGTACGCTCTGGCCGATCTGCTGGCGCGCACGATTGCGGCCAATCGCGCGGGGGGTCCGGGCAAATGACGCACTGGGCACGATTCCAGGCTGCCAGCGGCCGGATCGGCTTCGGTGTGCTCAATCATCAGGGGATCACCGAATACCAGGGCAGCCCTTTTGAGGAACCTACCCGAACGGCTGCCACCGTGCCGAACGGCACGTTCACGTTGCTCAGCCCGTGCATGCCTTCCAAGATCATCGCGCTATGGAACAATTTTCACGCGCTGGGCGCCAAACTCGGCAAGGCAGCGCCCTCGCATCCGCTGTATCTGATCAAGCCCGCGAGTTCGGTGGCCGGACCCGCCGAGGCGATCAAGCGGCCGCTGGCGTATAAAGGCAAGATCGCCTTCGAGGGTGAGCTGGGCATCGTGATCGGACGGCGTTGCAAGGATGTTCCGGCGAGCAGCGCCGGCGACTATGTTTTCGGATACACCTGCGTCAACGACGTCACCGCGGGCGAGGTGCTCAACGAGAATGCCGACTTTGCGCAGTGGTGCCGATCCAAGAGCTACGACACCTTCGGTTGCATCGGTCCGGTCATCGCCACGGAGTTCGACTGGCTGCGAGCGCGATTGATCACCCGGCTCGACGGCGTCGAACGTCAGAACTATCCGCTGTCCGACATGATCTTCTCTCCGCTGGAGCTGGTGAGCCGGATATCGCACGACATGTCGCTGTTGCCGGGTGATGTGATCGCGTGTGGCACGTCGCTGGGTATTGGATCGATCAAGGATGGCTCGACCGTCGAGGTCACGATCGACGGCATCGGCTCACTGGTGAATTCGCTCGAGACGAGTTCGGCTGCAGAGAGCAATTCAGCCGGAGATTGAGCGTGGCGCGAGCGCTGGTGGTGGGTGCTGGCCGTCGGGGCGCCTCGCCGGCGCCGGGCATTCTCGATTGAACCGAGCCGAAAACAATCATGCCTAAATTCAACGCCAACCTGACGATGCTGTTCAACGAAGTCGACTTCCTGGAGCGTTTCAAGGCGGCCAGGCACGCTGGCTTCACGGGCGTGGAATACCTGTTCCCGTACGCTCATCGCAAACAAGCTCTGGTCGAGCGGCTGCAGGCCAACGGGCTCACGCAGGTGCTGCACAACCTGCCCGCCGGCGACTGGGCGCGCGGCGAGCGCGGCATCGCCTGCCTGCCCGATCGCGTCGCGGAATTTCAGGACGGCGTCGGCAAGGCGATCGAGTACGCGCGAGCCCTGCAGTGCGCGCAGGTCAACTGTCTGGCCGGCATTGCGCCGGCAGATGTCGATCCGGCGCAGCTGCGCGACACACTGGTTCGCAACCTGCAGTTCGCCGCGGCCGAGCTCAAAACGGCCGGCATCCGCCTGCTGGTGGAAGCGTGCAATACGCGCGACATTCCGGGCTTCTATCTGAACCGCTCGCAGCAGGCGATCGAGATCATCGACGCCGTCGGTTCGGACAATCTGTTCCTGCAATACGACATCTATCATATGCAGGTGATGGAGGGGAACCTGGCGTCGACGATTCAGCGTCACCTGGATCGTATCGGTCATCTGCAGCTGGCGGACAATCCCGGCCGCCACGAGCCGGGTACCGGCGAGATCAACTTCCCGTTTCTGTTCGGATGGATCGACCGGATTGGCTACTCCGGCTGGATCGGTTGCGAATACAAGCCGGCCAAGGGTACCGTGCAGGGCCTGGGCTGGATCAGGCCCTATCTGTGAAGGCTCCGATCGGACTCATTCATATGATCCGCAGCGCAAGGACTGAAGGCATGAGCAAGCTCGGTTTCGTGGGTCTGGGCATCATGGGCAGACCGATGGCGGGGCACCTGCGTGCGGCCGGCCACGAGCTCTTCGTGCATGACCACAAACCCGCCCCACAACCGCTGCTCGCGCAGGGTGCGGTGCAGTGCCCCTCCGGCAAGGCCGTCGCCGAACGAGCCGACATCATCATCACGATGGTGCCCGACACGCCGCACGTGGCGAGCGCACTGTTCGGCGCGGACGGCATCGCCGAGGGCTTGTCGCCCGGAAAGATCGTCGTGGACATGAGCTCGATCTCCCCGGTAGAGACCAAGCAGTTCGCCCAAAGGATCCAGGCCCTCGGTTGCGAGTACCTCGATGCGCCGGTGTCGGGCGGCGAAGTCGGCGCCAAGGCGGCGAGCCTGACGATCATGGTCGGTGGCTCGGAGGACGCCTTCAGCAAGGTCAGGCCACTGTTCGAGCTCATGGGCAAGAACATCACGCGCGTGGGCGGCAATGGCGACGGTCAGACCTGCAAAGTGGCGAATCAGATCATCGTCGCGCTGACCATCGAGGCGGTCGGCGAGGCGCTGCTGTTCGCCTCCAAGATGGGTGCCGATCCGGGCAAGGTGCGTCAGGCGCTGATGGGCGGGTTCGCTGCCTCGCGTATTCTGGAAGTGCATGGAGATCGGATGATCAAGCGCAGTTTCGAACCGGGGTTCCGGATTGAATTGCACCAGAAGGATCTGAACCTGGCGCTCACGGCCGCGCGCCAGGTCGGGCTGTCGCTGCCGCACACCGCCACGGCGCAGCAACTGTTCAACGCCTGCGTCGCGCGCGGCGGCCGTGCCTGGGACCATTCGGCGATGGTGCGCGTGCTCGAGCTGCTGGCGGACCACGAGATCGGGACCAGGCCCGCTTAAGCTCAGGCACCCGGCACATGTCCAACGCTGTCAATCGGCTGACCGAGCCGCGCGCGCTGTTACGGCGCATGTTCGATGCCGCGATCGATGCGGCGCAACCCTCGCTGTGCGTCCCAAGACACCTGCCGCCGCCGCCGAGCGGCCGGCTGGTGGTGATCGGCGCCGGCAAGGCGTCGGCGGCGATGGCCCGGGCGGTCGAAGACAACTGGCGCGGCGAATTGTCCGGCGTCGTGGTCACGCGCTATGGATACAGCGTGCCGTGCCGTCGCATCGACATCGTCGAGGCGGCGCACCCGGTGCCGGACGCAGCGGGGCTCGCGGCCTCGGAACGGATTCTCCAGGCGGTGCAGGGCCTGCGGCCCGACGATCTGGTGCTGTGCCTGATATCCGGGGGGGGCTCCTCGCTGCTGGTGCGCCCGTTGCCCGGTCTGACCCTCGAGGACAAGCAGGCCGTCAATCGCGCGCTGCTGAAGTCGGGCGCCACGATCCGCGAGATGAACTGCGTGCGCCGTCATCTTTCCGCCGTCAAAGGCGGGCGTCTGGGGGCGGCCTGTCACCCGGCAAAAGTGCTCACGCTGCTGATTTCCGACGTGCCCGGCGACGATCCGGTCGACATTGCTTCGGGCCCGACCGTGGCCGATCCCACCACGTGCGCCGACGCGCTCGCGATTCTCAGGCGCTACGCGATCGAAGTGCCGGCGAGCGTGCGCGAAGTCCTGGACGGCGGCCGCGGCGAGAGCCTCAAGCCCGGCGATCCGCGCCTGGCGGGCTCGCAGCTGGTCATGATTGCAACGCCGCAGATGGCGCTGGAAGCCGCCGCGGCCGTTGCACGCGACGCAGGGGTTGCCCCGCTGATCCTCGGTGACAGCATCGAAGGTGAGGCACGCGACGTCGGCAAGGTCATGGCGGGCATTGCGCGCCAGGTCGTCACCCACGTTCAGCCGTGCGCGCCGCCGTGCGTATTGCTGTCGGGCGGGGAGACGACCGTGACCGTGCGCGGTGATGGCCGCGGGGGACGCAATGTCGAGTTCCTGCTCGCCCTCGGCATCGCGCTCGACCGGCAGGCCGGCGTGCATGCGATCGCCGGCGACACCGATGGTGTCGACGGTACCGAAGAGGTGGCGGGCGCGTACCTGGCTCCGGACAGCCTGGAGCGCGCGCTGGCCCAGGGCATCAATGCCAGGAGCAGCCTCGCCAATAACGACGCTCACAGCTTTTTCGCAGCCCTCGGCGATGCGGTCATCACTGGACCGACGCTCACCAACGTCAACGATTTCAGGGCAATCCTGATCACGCACCGAGCCGCTGCCGGCACCACGCGTGCCTGATGACGCGCCAGCGGCATTAGAATGGGCTGGGCCGGCATCCGCGATGCGCTCGGTTCCGCCGGTGGCGGGCGCTCGTCTGAAATTTCCAGGCTGAAAATCATTTGACGCCGAAATCACCCGAAAACGCCTGGGCGCAGGACAGGCTCGCGCTGGTCACGGGCGCGACCTCCGGGATCGGACGCGCGCTGGCGATGAGTCTGCTGCAAGCCGGGGCCCGCGTGATTGCGACCGGCCGGCGCGCGGAGCGCCTCAAGCAGCTCGAGGCGGACGCTGCATCGGAGCGTCTGCTCACCCGCGTGCTCGACGTGCAGTCGATGTCATCACTGCAAGCCTGCCTCGACAGCCTTCCGGAGCAGTTCAGCGCGATCGACCTGCTGGTCAACAACGCCGGGCTGGCGCTCGGACTGAACAAGGCCCACGAGGCCAGCCTTGAGGATTGGGAAGCGATGATCCAGACCAATGTCGTGGGTCTGACCCGGGTCACACGGCTGATCCTGCCCGGCATGGTCACGCGCAACCGCGGCGACATCATCAACCTGTCATCGATCGCGGCCACCTATCCTTATCCGGGCGGGAATGTATACGGCGCGACCAAGGCCTACGTGCGCCAATTGTCCCTGAATCTGCGGGCCGACCTGCTCGGCACCGCGATCCGCGTGACATCGCTGGAACTCGGCCTGGTCGAAACCGAGTTCTCGCTGGTGCGATTCAAGGGTGATGCCGCGGCCGCGCGCGCCCCCTATGCCGGCATGCGCCCGCTGGTCGCACAGGACGTGGTCGAGGTGGTGAAATCGATATTGCGTCTGCCGGCGCACGTGAACGTCAATGCAATCGAAGTCATGCCGGTGCAACAGGCGTTCGGAGCGCTCGCGGTAGACCGCAAGTCCTGAAGCGGCCCACGAGTGCGGTTGCCGCGCGGACGTGCCGGCAGACATGGACTATTCCGACGGAGAGCTGCGCTTGCCCGAGCCAATCTATAACGTCCTGTTTCTGTGCACGCACAATTCGGCGCGCAGCCTCTTTGCCGAGGTGCTGTTGAACCGATGGGGACACGGAAGGTTTCACGCATTCAGCGCCGGCAGTCACCCCTCGGGCGAGGTGCATCCCCTGGCACTGGCGCTGCTGACCCACTATGGGCTGCCGACCGAAGGGCTGCGCAGCAAGAGTTGGGACGAGTTCGACCAGCCCGGGGCGCCGCGGTTCGACTTCGTGTTTACCGTGTGCGACAAGGCCGCCGCCGAAGCCTGCCCGGTGTGGCCAGGACAGCCGATGTCGGCGCACTGGGGCGTCGAAGATCCGGCAGCGCTCGAGGGGAACGATGCGGCCAGGGCTCAGGCGTTTCGCGAGGCGTTTCATACCCTGGAGGCCCGTATCCGCCTCTTTACCAGCCTGCCGATCGCCAAACTCGATGCGATCAAGCTCGGCGAGCACCTCGAGGCGATTGGCCGGGCACCCCCGAGAAGCCACTGATCGGCCGGCAGCGACGAACGGGTGGCCGCCGCGATATGCGACACCGGCATTGAGCGTCTGGCGCCGGCGTGACCGACGAGGCCAGTCACCAGCGTCGCGCTACGTCCACCAGCAGCGCGACTGCAACGCCGACGGCACCGATGGCGAAGCACAGTACTGCAGCCGCGGCGCAATCCTTGACAATGCGGATCTCCGGATGCACCTCGGGGTGAAGGTGATCGATGAGCCGCTCGATCGCCGTGTTGAACAGCTCCGCGGCGAGCACTGCGGCACTCGAGACGATCACCAGCGCCCACCAGAGCGGCGCCGGCCGCAGGATCAGCAATACCAGCATGACCAGCAGCAGCGCCAGCGCCTGGGTCTTGAGGCTGCGCTCGGTGCGAAAGCCGTGAGCGATGCCCGCCATCGCAAAGCGCAGACGCGCGGGAAAGGACTGGTTCTTGCGGATTTCCATCGTGCGCGGCACTCACCGGCGTAGGCGCTGCGGCGATGATAGCACCGCGCTGCGCCGCCAATCGACGGGCAACGCCGCCCGGACGCTCGATGCGGCTTGTGGACGCATCGCCACCTGATGTACTTTACATTGCAAAGTAACAGGGTGACCTGAATGCGGGATCTGCATCGCGCTTTGACCGATATCAGTGTGATTCGAGAGCAGCTGGCTCGCGGCACTGAGTTTCGCGGCTATGGTCCGGCGGCCCTGGCGGCGACGGGAACCCTGGCGCTGGTGGTCGCCGGGGCGCAGGCACTGTGGCTGAAGGACCCGGCAGCTCACGTGTACTTGTATGTGTCACTCTGGGTGGTCACGGCGGCCGTGTCGCTGTTCGTCATCGGCATGGAGACGATCCAGCGTTCGCGACGCGCGCACGGCGACCTGGCGGTCCCGATGTTGCAGTCGGCGGTTGAGCAATTCCTGCCCGCCATCGTGGCCGGGGGACTGCTCACGTTGGCGCTGCTGCGGGTCGCGCCGCAGAGTCTCTGGATGCTGCCGGGGCTGTGGCAGATCGTCTTCAGCCTCGGGGTATTTGCCTCCTGTCGCTTTCTGCCACGGCCGATGTTCATCGCCGGTGTCTGGTATCTGGCGTGTGGACTCGGCTGCCTCGCGCTGATCTCGCCCGAGCAGAGATTTTCTCCCTGGGTCATGGGTGTGCCCTACGGCGTGGGGCAACTGCTCGTCGCCCGCATACTGCAGCGCAACCTCCCGGACTGTGGTGACGATGAATAACTCCAAGCGAGAGGACCGGCGCGCATCGCAGTATGCGTATGAGGGCCTGGACCGCTTGATCCACGAACGGGCGCGGTTGAGCGTGCTGACCTCGCTGGCGGCACATCCGAAGGGCTTGCGATTTGGCGACCTGAAGCAACTCTGCGGGCTGACTGACGGCAACCTGAGCCGCCACGTGCAGGTGCTGCAGGCCGCGCGGTTCGTCGAAGTCTCCAAGACCTTCGAGCACAATCGCCCGCAGACCTTCTGCCGGCTCAGCGCCGAAGGGCGCCGGCGCTATATCGAATATCTCTCGGTGCTGGAACGGGTGGTGCGCGATGCCGCGGCCGCCATCAAGCCGCGAGCGGCGCGCCGGGCGGCGCGCGGCGTGGCGGACGGCTGAAGCCGATGTTGTTGCGTTTCCACGCCGTGTTGCAAAGCACGTTGCATCGTAATGAAAGGATCACGGCATCCATCTCGGCCTGAACGAGAGGCTGCAGGCAACGAGCGTCAGTCGGGAGCAGGGCCCCCGGGCCACATCCGCATCAGCGTGCCGTCGCGGCGGATGAAATGGTGCCACAGTGCCGCCAAGGCGTGTCCGCCCGCCAACGCGAACAGCGCGTATGCCAGGTAGCCGTGGATGTTCTCGGTGGGATGGAAGATCGCACGGTTGGATCGGATTTCGGAATCGAGCCGAAACAGGCCGAAGTCAAACACCCGGCCGTGCCAGATGAAGGTCACCATGCCCAGGATCGGAATGACGAATATCAGCGCATACAGCAGCCGGTGGACCGGGCCCGCCAGGCGGCGTGAGAAGTCGCCGGCCTCCGGCGCCCACGGGGGCGGAGGGTGCCGGCGGCGCCACCAGAAGCGTGCAATGACCAGCACCCAGACCACCAGGCCAACCATTGCATGCAGGTTGATCCAGAAGGACGCGGTCCGCTTTGGCCAGGAATCGTGCAGCAGCCCCAGAACGCCTACCACGACGATCAGCAGCGACATCGTCCAGTGGAACCCGATGGCCGCCGAGCCGTAGCGATCCGTCTGGCTCTGCGAGGGCCGGGGGCGCCGGTCATCCGTGGCCATCGCCGGCTAGGCCGGCGGGGCGATGTTGCCGTCGGTCACATCCCACACCCACATGAGCGCACGCATCGCCCGTGGCCATCCCAGCGTGGTGATGGTCAGCAGAGCGACGTGCTCGAGTTCCTCGGGGCTGAGCCCTTCGGACAGCCCCCGGCGTGCATGGGAATGCACAGCGCCGCGCGAGTCGGCCCCGATCGCGAGCGCCAGGTGTACCAGCCGGCGTTCGCGCACGCTCAACGGGCCGGCGAGGCTGGTTTGCTCGCCGAGTTTCTGAAATGCTGCCCACAGCTCCGGCCGCTTGGCCGCGACGCGACTGGCAACTTCCGGGAGCTCCACGCCGGGCGCATCGCTGAGCTGGGTAGGATCCGTCGGTTTCATCGGATCTATTCTACGCCTGCTGGCTGGAATATCACGCAGGCGGCGCGCTGCTGCCTGCGATCACGACAGGCCGGTCACAGCAACAGGACTGATGTCGCAGACCATCAAGGGACGGGCCGATCGTGACCGAGATACGCAATGTGATCTTCGACCTTGGCGGCGTAGTGCTGGAGTGGAATCCGGACCAGATATTGTCGCGCTTCCAGCCGGATCCGGATCTGCGAATCCGTCTCAGGGCGGACCTGTTTGGCCCGGACTGGCGCCTGTTTGATCGTGGCAGCCTGACCGAGCCCGAGCTGATCGGGCGACTGCAGGCGCGGATCGGGCTGACCAGGGCCGAGCTGATTGCCATCGTGGACGCGGTGCGCGAGTCGCTGGTCGAGAAGCCGGACACCGTGAGACTCGTGCGCGCGCTCCACCGGCGCGGCATACCGCTCTATTGCCTGTCGAACATGCCGGCGTCGATCTACGCGCACCTGCGGCGCCGTCATGCGTTCTGGGATGTGTTTCGCGGCATCGTGATATCGGGCGAGGTTCGAATGGCCAAGCCGGAGCCGGAGGTGTTTACCCACCTGCTGCAGCGGTTCGATCTGCGCGCCGGGGAAACGGTGTTCGTCGATGACCTCGGCATCAATATCGATGCGGCGCGGGCAGCGGGGCTGCGTACCGTCTGGTTCCGAGACGCCACCCAATGTCAGCGCGAGCTCGAGCAGTGGATTCCCCTGACAGGATGCAAGGATGAATTGCCGTGACCTCCGGAGCAGCCATGACAGCCGCAGTGATGCAACGGTTGTTCGGTGGATTGTCGAGGAATACGTTTCTGCTCGCCCTGTCGAGTCTGTTTTCCGACATCGCCACGGAGATGCTCTATCCGGTCCTGCCGGTGTTCCTGACGCAAGTGCTGCATGCGAGCGGCAGTATCGTCGGACTCGTGGACGGCTTTTCCCAGGCGGCGCAGAACATCGCGCAAGGCTTTTCCGGCGCGCTGTCCGACAAACTGCAGAAGAGAAAATCGGTTGCGCTGTGCGGCTTTCTGCTGGCCGCCATCGCCAAGCCGCTCATGGGAGTGGCGACGGTCTGGCAGGGTGTATTCGGCGCCCGCTTGCTCGACCGATTGGGGGCCGGCACGCGCTCTGCGCCGCGTGATGCACTGATCGCCGCGTCGGTGGACGAGCAAACCAGAGGCAGGGCTTTCGGGCTCGAAGGCTTTGGCGATAACGCCGGCGCGTTTCTCGGGCCGCTGATCGCCGTCGCGCTGCTTTTTTCTTGGCACGTGGCTCTGCGCTCGATTTTCTATCTGGCGCTGATTCCCGGTCTGATGGCGTTCCTGATGGTGCTGCTGGTCGTCGAGAGGCCGGCAGCGGTGACGGCGAAGCTGAAGATCGACATCGGGATTCGGCAGTTTTCGCGCCAGTATTGGAAATATCTGCTGGTGACCGCGTTGTTTGGGCTCGGCAACTCGACCACTTCGTTTCTGATCCTGCGTACGCAGGAGCTCGACGCGTCTCTGAAGACGACGATCCTGGTCTACGCCGGATACAACCTCGTGGCCGCGCTCGTCTCATACCCGGCCGGCGCCCTGTCCGACCGATGGGGGCGGCGCAGCGTGCTGCTGTCCTCGTTCGTCGTGTATGCAATCGCGTACCTCGGCTTTGCGCTGGCTCGAACCCCGCTGCTGATTGCGACGCTGTTCGTTGTCTACGGCTTGTATTCGGGAATCTTTCGCGTCGCCGGCAAAGCCCTGGCCGCCGACCTCGTGCCAGCGCAGCTGCGTGCGAGCGGGGTCGGCTGGTACAGCACGACCGTAGGGTTGCTGCAATTAATCGCGAGCATCGTCGCCGGGCTGCTGTGGGACCGCGTCGGCCATCCGATCGTGTTCTATTACGGCGCGGTGTTCGCTGCCGTGGGCAGCATCGCACTGCTGCTGCTGGTGCCGGCTGGAGTCGGTCCTCGCCGCAGCGCAGGCAACGCCTAGGCTCCGGGCGTCGCGCCCGATTGCGCCGGCTGCCGGTCGCAATCGGGAACAACCAGCAAACAACGGCGACGAAAGGTTCGTGAAAGCCTCTGCCCGTAAGCTGCGCTCTTTCCCGAGGCGCAGCGCAGGAGGCGACGCTGCGAAGCAAGCACGCCGCTGCATTACCCACGACCCTGAGGGTGCCGGCGGCAGCGGTTGAGTCCGGCATCGAAAGCTGGCGCGCCTTTCAGGTCATCAGCCTTTTCAAGTCATCAGATATGGAACAACCCCGCTCCGGGCCCGACCCGATGTTGATTACGGCTCGCAGGCGATTCGCACGGGCTGTCGTCGCGCTACTTCTGCTGGCCGCCCTTGGCACGGTGATCGTCTGGCACTTCACGACTGCGCGGCCGACGGCCCGTCCGGCTGCTGCAACTGTACCGCCGGGCACGTTTCATCTGACCGATGATCAGCTGCGCTCGATCGCGATCGAGCCGATCGTGACCATGCCGTTTCATTCCGAAGAGGTAACCGACGGCAAGATCGCGTTCAACGGCGATACGCTGACTCCGGTCTATTCACCGTATTCCGGCCGCGTTACCCACGTGATCGCCGCGCCGGGCGCGGTCGTCAAACGCGGCGAGCCGCTGTTCGAGCTGGCGGCCAGCGAGTTTGCGCAAGGCGAGACCGACCTGCTCACCGGGCTCGCACAGCTAAAACTCAGCACCATTAACGAGGCACGCAAGCATGCGGCCTACGAAGCGCGCGGCGGGTCGCTGCAGGATTGGCAGCAGGCGCAGAATGATCTCGCCGTCGCGCAGGCGAATCTCGCCTCGGTGCGCAATCGCCTGCGTATTCTGGGTCTTGCCGATGAAACGATCGATGCAATCGGCGAGCGCGGCAGACCCGATGCCCTGGTCCGCGTGACCGCTCCGATCGGCGGACTGGTGGTCGATCGGCAACTCGGACCCGGGCAAGTGCTGCAGGCCGGCGGCACCACCGCGCTCTACACCATTGCCGATCTGTCGACGGTGTGGGTCATTGCCAACGTGCGCGAGCTCGATGCGCCACAGGTGCGGCCCGGACAGAGCGCCATCGTGCATGTATTAGCGTTGCCGGAGCGCGAATACCGGGCCCGCCTGAACTATGTCGGCGCGACGGTCGATCCTGCGAGCCGGCGCGTGCCGGTGCGTGCAGTGATTGACAGCGCCGACGGCGCGCTCAAGCCCGAGATGTTTGCGACTGTTGCGATCACGACCAGTGCCGAGACCGAGGCCCCGGCGGTACCGCAGGACGCCGTGATCCACGAGGGCGATAGCGCCCGCGTCTGGGTGATGCTGTCCGATCACGACGTGGGGCTACGTCGGATCCGGATCGGGCGCGAGCACGACGGAAAGGTCGAGGTGCTCGAAGGGCTGACTGCAGGCCAGCGGGTCGTCACGCGCGGGGCGCTGTTCATCGATCGGGCCGCTGGCGCCGGCTGAGGCCCGCTCGATGAACGCGATCGTCGCCTTCGCGCTCAAACAGCGCCTGTTCATGATGGTGCTGCTGTCGCTGGTACTGATTGCCGGGGTCATCAGTTTTACCAGGCTCAATATCGAGGCCTATCCCGATCCGGTGCCGCCGCTGGTCGACATCGTGACGCAATCATCGGGGCAGTCGGCCGAGGAGATCGAGCGCTATATCACGATTCCAATCGAGGTGCAGATGGCGGGCATCCCCAACGTCAGCTCGGTGCGCACCATCTCGCTCTTCGGCCTTTCGGACGTCAAGGTGCAGTTCACCTACGAGTTCAGCTATCAGCAAGCCGAGCAGTGGGTCATCAACCGCCTGTCGCAGCTGCCCGCGCTGCCCAATGGCGCTCAGCCGACGATCTCGCCCGACAGTCCGATCGGCGAGATCTTCCGCTACCGCGTGGTCGGTCCACCGGGCTACTCGGTTACGGACGCGAAGACGCTGCAGGACTGGGTGCTCGAACGGCGCTTCAAGGCGGTGCCGGGCGTGGTCGACGTCACCGGCTGGGGTGGCATGACCAAGGCCTATCAGGTCACGATTGATCAGCACCGGCTCGCCGCCTTCAACCTGTCGCTGCCACAAGTCCTGCAGGTGCTGGGCAACAGCAACCAGAATGTGGGCGGCCAGACCATCAACATCGGAGCGCAGTCCGCGGTGGTACGCGGTGTCGGGCTGATCCACTCGATGGATGACATCCGCAACACCATGCTGAGCTCGAGCCACGGCGCGCCGGTGCTGGTGCGCGACGTCGCCGCGGTCGAGGTCAGCCACCAGCCGCGCTTGGGAATCGCGGGACAGGATGCCGATGACGACATCGTGCAAGGCATCGTGCTGATGCGTCGCGGTGCGCGCAGCATCCCGACCATCCGAGGTGTCGAGACCGAGGTCGACAAGATCAATCGCCTGGGCATCCTGCCGCCCGGTGTTCGGGTGGAGCGGATCTATGATCGCAGCGACCTGATCAGCGTCACGACGCACACGGTGCTGCACAACATGGTGCTGGGAGTGGTGCTGATCTTCATCATCCAGTGGATCTTCCTTGGCAATCTGCGCAGCGCCCTGATTGTCGCGACCACCATTCCGTTTGCCCTTTCGTTTGCGATCGGATTGCTGGTGCTGAGCGGCGAATCGGCCAACCTGCTCTCGGTCGGGGCGATCGACTTCGGCCTGATCGTCGACGCCTCGGTGATCATGGTCGAGAACATCTTCCGCCATCTGGCTGAAAGCCGCGAGGCGCGCCGTGCGGGAGCGACGCTGCTGCACAGTGTGCGCGGCAGCGATCAGTTTCGCGGCAAGTTCGCGGTGATCGCCAATGCCGCCACCGAAGTGAACCAGGCGATCGTGTTTGCGGCCACGATCATCATCGCGGGCTTCGTGCCGCTGTTCACCCTGAGCGGCATCGAGGGCCATATCTTCGGTCCGATGGCGCGCACCTATGGTTACGCGATTGCGGGCGGCCTGATCGCGACCTTCACGATCTCACCGGCGCTCAGCGCGCTGATCCTGCCAAGCGTGGTGGAGGAGACCGAAACTGCGATCGTGCGCGCATTGCGGCGCTACTACGATCAGGTGATTGTCTACGCACTGGATCATCGACGCATCATCCTGGCCGGGCTCGGCGGGCTGCTGCTGCTTGCCGCCCTGACGCTGCGCACCTTGGGTCTGGAATTTCTGCCGAAGCTCGAGGAGGGCAACCTGTGGATCCGCGCCGAGATGCCCGGCTCGATCTCATTGGAGGAAGGTAACGCCTACGTCAACCGGATGCGGCGCATGATTGCCGCCTATCCGGAAGCGCAGACAGTGGTTTCGCAGCACGGTCGACCCGATGACGGCACCGACGCCACCGGCTTCTTCAACGCCGAATTCTTCGTGCCGCTTCGAGGCACGGACAGCTGGCCGGCCGACATGAGCAAGGACAAGCTGACCGCGCAGATGACGAGCGCGCTCGAAGCACAGTTTCCGGGCGTCGATTTCAATTTCTCGCAATATATTCAGGACAACGTCGAGGAGGCCGCGTCGGGCGTCAAGGGCGAGAATTCGGTCAAGCTCTATGGCAACGATCTGGCGGCCCTGGAGAAGAGCGCGGTCGAGATCCGCAATGTGCTCGCCACGGTGCCCGGCATCACCGATCTGGCGGTATTCAACTCACTCGGTCAGCCGACCGTGGAGATCGACATCGACCGCGCGCGTGCCGCGCGCTACAACCTGTCGCCCGGTGACATCGATGCCGCGATCCAGACCGCAGTCGGGGGTCAGAGCGCCGGCGATCTGTACGAGCAGGGCAGCGACCGGCACTTTCCGATCCTGCTGCGCTATGCGCCGCAGTATCGCGGCAGCCCCGATGCGTTGCGCCACATCACCGTTCCGGCCACCGACGCGGCCACGAATGCTGTCGCGCAGATAGCGCTCAGCGACGTTGCCGATGTCCGGCTGGAGTCCGGAGCCTCATTCATCTACCGCGAGCAGCAGCAGCGCTACATTCCCATCAAGTTCAGCGTGCGCGGCCGCGACCTGGGCAGCACGGTGCTGGAAGCGCAGCGCAAGGTCGCCGAGCGGGTGGCGCTGCCAGGCGGGTATCGGCTCGAATGGGTCGGCGAGTTCGGCAATCTGCAGGACGCGCTGCAACGCCTGGCGATCGTCGTGCCGTTGAGCCTGTTGCTGATCTGCGTGCTGCTGTACTTCAACTTCGGCTCCCTGACCGACGTGTGGCTGGCGGCGAGCGTCATCCCACTGGCCCTCATCGGCGGCATCTTCGCGCTCTATTTGAGCGGCACACCGTTCAGCGTCTCGGCCGCAATCGGGTTCGTGGCGCTGTTTGGCATCGCGACCATGGACGGCATCATCGTTCTGTCCTACTACAACCTGCACGTCGACGCGGGTGTGGATCGCCTCGGCGCGATGCTGCTGACCTGCCGTACGCAGATGCGGCCGGTGCTCATGACCTGCATCGTGGCCTGCGTCGGCTTGATGCCCGCCGCCTTCTCGACCGGCATCGGCTCGCAGGTGCAGCGGCCGCTGGCCCGGGTGGTCGTGGGAGGCATGCTGCTGGCGCCCATTCTGATCCTGATCGTCCTGCCGGTACTCATCCTCATGTTCTCGCGCCGCGCTCCGGACACGGCGGCGAGCGCGCCCGACGAGACGGATTCGATGCCGCGCGATAGCTTGCCGGGGCCGGCCGGCGCGCCGCCATGAGCCAGCTGCCGCATCGCGCTGCTGCGCGCTACTCGAAGCCGATGCGCCGCATCGCAGTTCTTGTCTATGGCGGGCTCGCCGCAGCGTGCGCCGTCGGCCCGGATTTCCACCGGCCCGCGGCCCCGCAGGTGCCAAGCTACGGCGCCGCGCCGCTCACCACGACGCCGGCCGCCGATACTGCCGGCGGTGAAGCGCAGCAATTCGAAGCCGGCCGCGATATTCCGGCTCAGTGGTGGACCGCATTTCAATCCCCGCAGATCGACAAGCTGGTGGCGACCGCGCTCGCCGCCAACCCGGACCTGCAGGCGGCGCAGGCCGCGTTGCGCGCCGCGCTGGAGACCGCCGCGGCCCAGCGCGGCAGCTATTTCCCCACGGTGTCCGCCGCCGTGAGCAGCAACCGGGAGCAAAACGCGGTCGGGACACTGGCGCCGACCTTGAGCTCCGGTGCCTCGATCTTCACGCTGCATACCGCGCAGGTCGATGTGGCTTACACACCCGACCTGTTCGGGGCCAATCGACGCCAGCTCGAATCATTGCTCGCCAGCGCCGAGGCCCAGCGCTTCCAGATGGAGGCGACCTACCTCACGCTGGTGTCGAACGTGATCGTGGCGGCGATCACGCAGGCATCGGTCAACACGCAGCTCGTCACGATGCAGGCCATCGTCGCCGGCGAGCGCGAGTCGCTCGAGATCCTGCGCAAGCAATACCAGCTCGGGTCGATCTCATCGGCGCAGGTTAGCGCGCAGGAGGCGATGCTGGCCCAGACCGAAGCGGCGGTTCCCGGCCTGCAGCAGCAACTCGCGCAGCAGCACGATCTGCTCGCGCAGCTCAGCGGAACCTTCCCGAGCGAGCTGGCGGATGCCGAACTCGATCTGTCGATGCTGAGTTTGCCGCAGTCGTTGCCGCTCAGCCTGCCGGCACGCATGGTCGAGCAGCGGCCCGACGTCTGCGCCGCCGAAGCGGCGCTGCATGCCGCGACGGCGCAGGTCGGGGTCGCGATCGCCAACATGCTGCCCGACATCTCGTTGACCGCGAACGCGGGCACCACCGCGGTGCGTCTGGGAGAGTTGCTGGGACCGGGCACGCGCTTCTGGAGCCTGGGGGCCTCTCTGAGCCAGACTCTGTTCGCGGGCGGTACCCTGGTGCATCGCAAGCGCGCCGCGGTGGCGAGCATGGATCAGGCTGCGGCGCTGTATCGCAGCACGGTGCTGCAGGCGTTCCGCGAAGTGGCCGATACGCTCGCCGCATTGCAGTCCGATGCGGTCGCGCTCGACGCGCAGGCGCGCGCCGAGCGCGCGGCGGCTCAGAGTCTGGCGATCGTGCAACAGAACCTGGCGCTCGGGTCGGCGAGTTATCTCGAGCTGCTGGACGCCGAGCGCACGCATGCTCAGGCTGCGGCGGCTCTGGCCCAGGCGCACGCGGCACGGCTCAGCGACACGGTGGCGCTGTTTCAGGCGCTCGGTGGCGGCTGGTGGAATCGTGCGACCACCGGCAGCTCTGCCGGCGGCGCCTGAGAGGCGCGCCCGCGCGCATCCGCCCGTGCGAGGCGGACAAACGCTACCGTGAAGCGCGTGCCGCCGCTGCTGGGATCGGAACGAATGCTGACCGTGGCATCATGCAGCTCGGCGATCTGTTTTACGATCGACAGACCCAGACCGCAGCCCTCGCCGCTGGTGCCGGGCGTTCGATAGAAGCGCTCGAAAATGCGATCCTGCTCGGCCAGGGGGATGCCGGGGCCGTCGTCTTCGACGTACAGCAAAGCCACCGGCTCGCAGGCCACACCCAGGGTGATGCGGCCTTCGGGTCTACCGTAACGCAACGCGTTGTCGAGCAGATTCGACAGCAACTCACCGAGCAGCGACTCGATCCCGCTGACGATCACAGGTGCCTCGGGCACCGCGAGGCCGAAATCGACGCCCTGGAGCAGCATTTGCGGCACCCACTCCTCCCCGACGCGGCGCGCCAGAGCGGCCAGATCCAGGGGTGCGAACCGCGCGACCGCCGCCGCCGGTCCGGCGCGCATCAGCACCAGCAATTGCTGACTCAGGCGCGCGGCGCGATCGGCGGACTGGCGCAGGCTGCGCAAGGCGTGGCGCCGGGCCTCCGGCTCGATGGCGCGTTCAGCCGCATCGGCGTGCAGTACCAGCGCCGCCAGGGGCGTGCGCAGCTGGTGCGCCGCGTCGCCTACGAAACGTTCCTGCGATTGCATCGCCGCGCCCACGCGCGCGAACAATTCATTGAGGCGTGAGGCCAGCACGCGCGCTTCCATCGGGAGATTGGCCTCGGACACCGGCGTCAGATTGTCATGCCCGCGCGATTCGATGGCCTGCGCCAGGTCGGTCAGCGGCTTGAGCGCGCGATTGACGCTCAACCAGGCCAGACTCAAGGCGACCGCCAGCAGCGCCACCTGCGGCGCCACCATCGCCAGCACGATTTCGCGCGTCAGCGTCGAGCGTTTAATGAGGGTCTCGGCCACGCTGATGACGACGCTGCCCGCGGCCGCGGGCAGCCCCAGGCGCATGCTCACGACGCGCACCGGGCGACCGCCGATGCGCGAGTTCGCGAGGCGCACCTGGCCCTGCGGTACGTCTGCGATCGGGGTCAGCGCGGGCTCACCGGCGATCCGGCCCTGCTGTGCGGCGTCGATGCGATAGTAGGTGGTATCGACCTCGTCGAACTGAAAGACTTCCAGTGCCGCGTGCGGCAGATCCAGTTCGATGCGGCCATCCTGCACATGCACCGCCGTCGCCAGCGATCGATTGGAATCGACGAGCCAGCGGTCATACACCAGGTTGGCAAAATGCAGCGCCGTGTAGTAGCAGGCCAGCGCATCGAGCGCGAGCAGCAGGCACAGCAGCGCAATGAGCCGCAGCAGCAGGCCAAGCCGCAGGCTGCCACTACGCATCGGTGCCATCGCTCGCACGCCTAGACCGGGGATTCAGACATCGGTGCTCGCCTCGAGCAGATAGCCGAAGCCGCGCAGCGTGCGCACCCGAAGGCCATGCGGCTCGAGCCTGCGCCGCAGGCGGTGCACGCAGATCTCGATGGCTGTGTCCGACGGGGGCTCTCCGCCCCGGGTGAGCCGCGCCGCGATGTGTGCGCGACTGACGACGTGGCCGACCCGTATCGCCAGGGCCTCGAGCAGTGCGAACTCGCCGGCCGGCAGGTCCACGGCGGTATCGCTGAGCGTGACGCGTGGTTCCCCCAAATGCAGGATCAGCGGCCCGATACGCAGCTCCTTGCCCTCCCGCGAGCGATGGCGGCGCAGCAGCGCGCGCACGCGCGCCTGCAGCTCCGGCAAGTCGAAAGGCTTGACCAGGTAGTCGTCGGCGCCGGCATCGAGACCGCCGACACGATCGTTGAGCCCGTCGCGTGCCGTGACGACGAGGATCGGCACCGTGCGCCCGTGCGCGCGCAGGCCGCGCACCAGTTCGAGCCCGTCCAGGCCCGGCAATCCAAGATCGACGATGCCGAGATCGTAGCCCCCGCTCATCAGCGCATCGAGCGCGGCCGCACCATTGGCGCAGCCGTCAACGTCGAAGCCCGAGTGCGCGAGCAGCTCGGTCATGACCTGGCGCAGGTCCGTGTCGTCTTCAGCGATTAACAGGCGCACGATGCTCGGGTCGTTGTGGATGCACGTTGCTGACCATAGTGAACTGTTCCCGGTTCGATCAATACTCCAGATGCAGCCGCAGCGCCCAGAAGCGCACCGGTCCGCGGTCGCGGTTGTAGCCCGGATTGAGCACGTACTGGAAGTCGGGGCTCAGCTGCCAGCGTACCGGGCCCGGTTGCTGCGGCCAGGTGTACTGGATGCGGTAGTAGGCTTCGAGCAACTGTTCGTGGCCGTAGTTCAATCGTCCGTCGTCGAGCAGGAACCCCGAGCCCCCGGCGGCCAGATAGTCGCGATGCGGCCCGGAGAGGCTCTCGCTCACGAGCGCCATTGCCAGGCGATCATCGCTGTGACCCCAGTGACTGCCCGCGAGTTGGGCGCCGAAGCTTTCGACCGCGTCGACTTCGGTGAATGCGAACGTCTCGGTCTTGCCGTCATTCCAGCCCCAGCGCAGGAACAGGCCCGTGTCGCCATTATCGCTCAGCGGCTGCTCTGCATTGAGGCCAAAGCCGTGCTTGTGCCGTCCTTCCCGGTCGTCCGCGGCGATGTTCGGCAGCGTGCCGGCGGCAGCGGCGATCGCGAGTGCCTCGCGATAGTCGCCCATGCGCGCCGTATTGAGCCAGGCAAGCAGACGCACGATCGTGCCCGAGCGCCACGGCGAGAGGGTCAGCTCGAGATTCTGACCGTGCGCGCGGCTGAACGAGGACTCGAGCGTCTGATTGTTGGCGCGCACCGGCATCAGGTAGGCGCCGTACTTCAGGCTCCAGTCGGGACTGATATAGCCGATCACGAAGCCGTCGGTGTAGCCGCGGGTATTGGCGGCATAGTCCCAGGCGGTGTCAGCCCACAGCGACCAGTTCATGAAAGCCGTGCGCGGGGAATTGGCGTAGCGGTTCTGGTCGAAGTCGTCCGGCAGCGCCATGCGCCCGATCTTCAACTCCAGGCGAGTCGCGGCCTCGGGTCCGGGAATCTGATCCTGGCCGCGATCCACCGCGGTCAGCGAATCCCCGAGCGGCAGCATGAAGCGGGCATAGCTGCGGGCGATGTAGAACTGCTTGCGCAGCCCCGAGGCGCCCTCGCGCACGACATCCCCGTTGGTCACGCCCCCCAGACCGGTGGCGTTGCTGACGCCCGCACCCATGAACTTCTCGACGTCCAGATAGAGCTGCCCCCAACTGATCGGTGCCCAGCCCAGATAGATCCCGATCGTATGAGTCGGCTGCGTGTCGCCGTTCGGATCCAGGCTCAGCGGCCCCGCGTACGGCGAGCGCAGCGCGCTCTGATTCTGCAGAATGAAGGTGTATTGGGCCCCCAGCAGCATCGGCCACGGGCTGGCCGCGCCCGGCAGCGGCGCTTGAGCGGCAGTGTCGCCGCCGGGCGGTGCCAGCGACGCGGGGTCGGTGCCGGTTGCATCGGCGCCGCAGATGCCATCGGCACCGATCAGCACGACGCCGAGCAGCCAGCACAGCCAATACCGGGTGGCCAAGATGTTCGTCATCACGCGCACAGCTGGAACCGTTCCTTCCCCAGGTAGCACGGGCGCATTGCAGTGCGGCTGCAGGATTGGCGAGTCACGGCAAGATTGTTGTGTTCGGTGTGTTGTACGGCCCGGCGGGCCACAAGAATAAATCAAAAATAGTCTCTGCATTATCAGATAGATAGAACTATATCCTAAGAAGAAAATTGATTTCCAGCCGTGACCCGGCAGTCGGGCCGAAGCCTGCCGCACTTTATGCGATCCCGCGCTTCTCCTGGGCGCCCCGGATCGAGCCCGTGCTCGTCGGGGATGACGAGTCGGCGCCGCAGCGCGGCGGCGAGCCGCCGATCACCACGACCGGCGCGGGGATCGCGAACGCGATCTGCGACGCGACCGGGGCACGCATGTTCCGGTTGCCGATGATCGCCGAGCGGGTTCGTCAGGCGATCGCACGACTGAACGCAGATTGAGAATGACGACGGTCACTGTGCCGCGGCGCTGGCAAGACTCGCAAGCAGAGTCGTCATCGCGACCACACTCGCTGTGGTGGCGGAACTGAGGCCGTGCCGCCGGGCCAGCCGGCGCGGATCGGTATAGCAGAGCCAGACCTTTCCGCCTTCGTCCTGCCATCCCAGAATCTTCAGAGGCAAATCGATACCGATCGTCTGGGTGGATTGCATCAACGGCGTGCCAGCTTTCGGATTACCGAAGATCAGCAGTTCCGTTGGTCTGAGCGTCATCGCGACCGATGCAGCGCCGGCCGCATGGTCGATGCGCGCGAAGACGGTGATGCTCTTGGCCCGCAGCTCGACTTCGAGGCGATCGAGCGACTCCTTGACCGAGTAGCTGCTCGCTATCGACACCAAGCCATCGTCAGCCATTGTCGATGCCTCCGCGTGCGCGCCGGCCAGGCGGGCAGCATAGCGCAGCGACCATGACACGGTAGGGCCGAGGCACCTACCGCAGTTGGCTATCCTTGCTGCCGCGTCGGTTATATCCGCTGAAGCTCCCGAGGCCGCGATCCTGGACATCCTGGCAGGCGAGGCACAAGCGAGCGCCGGGGATCGCATCCCGGCGCGCCTGCGGGATTTCGGCCCCGCACTCGGCGCAATGCGTCAAGCCCGGACCCTGAGGCAATCGACTTTGTGCACGGCGGACCGCATCCTTGACCGTGGCGTCGATCTGTTCCTGAACCGCTCCCTCTTTCGCCCAGCCTGTAGCCATACCTCACCAGCGTGATGTCATCGTCGCTGCGCTAACTGTAGCACTCCGCTGCGCCGGTCTCGCGCGGCCGGCCAAGTCGGTCCGCGGTGGCCACATCACGGCGCCTGCCTGATTTCATCCGCGCGGGACTGCTGGCTATCAGCTCGAGCCTTTCAACCATATGATCCATTGCGAGAGAGTTAGCCTATAACAAATTGTTTTTACATAATTATTTATGGCAATAACAGCCCGGGACGGGAACCACGACGCCGCGCCGGCCGCGCAGACTCCGTGACGATGCACGGAACAGGCGACTGACGCTTCCAGCCTTTGCGCACGCCAGCTGCGCCAGCGCGTCGCCTTCGCGTTGTCGCAGATCTTCGTGGTCTCCAGCGTCGAGATTTATGCAGCCTACGGCCCGGCGGGTTACCACAACCGGCTGTTGAGCGACGCGCTCGGTAACTTCCGCACGCTGCTGCAGCACGTGACCTTGAGCCCGGTAATGGGGCATTACCTCGACATGGTCGACAATGACAAACCGAATCCCGCCAACGGCACGACGCCGAATGAAAACTACGCGCGCGAAGTGTTACAGCCATTTTCCATAGGTCTGTACGAACTCAATTGGGACGGCATGCAGCAGCTGGACAACACCGGCGCACCGATTCCCATGTACACGCAAGCCACGATGGCCGACAGCGGTGCCGGCAGCAGCGTCACCTCGTTCATGCTGCCGGATTTCTCGCGCACGCTATTGCCCAATACGGGCGCGGGAACTGATCACGCCTGGGGCAGTCATCACATGGGATAGGGGATGCAATACAGGGAGGCCGGATCTTCGGCACCATGCCGACGCTCGCCCTGGGCGGAACCGACGATGCGGACGAGGAGGGGCGTTGGATTCCGACGATCGCCGTGGATCAATACGCTGCGACGCTGGCAACATGGTTCGATGCCGATGCGACGACACTGGCGACAGTGCTGCCCAACCCGGCGGCGTTCAGTCCGAGCACGCTGGCTTTCGTTTAGGCACCGCGCTGTCAGGTCCGCGTGGGCCGACACGATTGAATCGGCGCGTTCGGCCAAACCGAATCCTGTGCGCCCAGCCCAGAAGGCGTGCCGGTGCGGTGGACTTCAACAAGTCTGACACAGACAAAGGCCATGTGCGCGCGAGCTCAAGACTAGCCTGTGACATGATACGGCAGCTCATGCCTCAATGTTTTTTACCAAGGCCCACCGGCAATAGTCCGGTGCCGGGTCATCTCCTCCGGTCGGCGATCGCTTCGCAGTGGTTTTCGGTTGCTGCCCTCATCCTGTGCGCATGTGCGCCCCGGATGGCGTGGTCGCAAACGCCGTCGCCTCTACAGGAATGGCAATATCCGGGCGGCACCATTCTGGAAAAGCTCTACGAACCGAATTTAGATACCTGGCGCGTCGTGCTGGGCGGAGCGGTAGCGTCGCTGCCGCGCTACGACGGCGGGGCGGTGTACCGCGTCACACCCGCGCCCGTGATCGTCATTCTCTACAAGGACATCGCGTTCGCCTCGGTCGGAGAGGGACTCGGCGTGAACCTGCTGCATGGTGACAAATATAACGCGGGCATCTCGGTCGGCTACGACCTCGGGCGCCCGATGTCGGACGACTACAAGCATCTGCACGGCCTGGGGGACATCAGTGCGGCGCCAGTGGTCAAGCTGTTCGGCTCGTACGTGATCTCAAAAGCGTTCCCATTGGTCTTGCGCACCGACGCGCGGCGGATCGTGGACAGTGCCGGCGCTGAGGGGTGGCTTGGCGACCTGGAGGCTTTCATGCCGCTACCCGGAAGTTCGAAGACTTTCGTGATGTTCGCCGGTCCGTCGTTTACGTTTTCCAATCGTCAGTACATGCAGCGGGCATTCGGGGTGTCCGCCACTCAAGCGTCGGCCTCCGGATATCGTATTTACAACGCGCACGGTGGCAACATGGCCGCTGGTTTGGGCTTCAGCGCCAGCCGCTTCCTGACCCCGCACTGGCTGATCAATGTGGATGTGGCGTGGAACCGCCTGCGCGGAAGCGCCGCGGACAGTCCGCTCACGCGCTCGGGTGTTCAAGGCGTTGCCGAGCTGTCGAGCGCGTATCGATGGTAGCGCGGGATCAGTGGTGTGTGCGCCTGGCCGCCTCCAGCCCATCGCACGCTCCCGGCAAATGATGCAGATGCGCCAGCCGGCCGCCGGCGTGCGCACCGACGATCAGCGCCAGCGATCCAACCCCGTGCATCACAACGCCCGCAAAATGTGCCTGCTGTGGATCGGTCGGCGAGCACAACAGGCATGCGAGGGCAAACGACGTCCAGGCCACGAGCACCAAGCCCGCGTGGCGCCACAGGGTGCTTTCCGCGGCCGCCACTTTTCGGCACGCCCACGCGTCCAGTGCGCCGGCCACCATGGCTGGCAGTGCACTGATGACACCGCCGGCAGCGAAATACCAGCCCAGTCGCCAGTACGGACCGGCGCGATCCAGCCAGTAGCCGGCGTCCAACGCCGGAACCAGAATCCAAAACGCGACCGGAAAGTGAACCAGGGCGGGGTGCACGGGCACCCCGTCCAGCGTCAGACGACGCATCAATGCAGAACAGCCAGCGCGAGGCAGCCGACCCCGCCGACCGCGAGCAGCGCATGCAGCACCACGACCAGCCTGGGATGAGGTCGGTCACGCAGATGAAAGCTGAGAAGGAAGGCACCGCCGAGCGCGGCGAGCACGAGCACCGCGACCCCGTATTTGACGAGCGCAGGTGCGCCGGGCGCGATGGCTACCAGCAGCGCCAGCACCAGCGCCGTGGCGGCGAGCACTCCATGCCCCAACGCCAGCGGCAGCCCCGGTTTCGAACCCTTGAAGATGCCGAAGGCCATCACCAGCCCGCCGAGTGCGGCCAGCAGAAACAGAACAATGGCGGCAGTTAGCATTTACGTCTCCACCGTGTGATTACGTGGCCATCTAATTGACACATAAAAGACTGTGTAATATGATTTAGAAATTGTCAAGCGGATCGTGCGTCCGCCAGGCAGTCGTCACGGCATTTTGGCGCGCTGCTGGATGCGATAATTCCGGGCAGGCTCCGGGATCTTAAGACGAGGAGGTGCAACGGATGAGCCCTTCCAGTGTGATCGAACAGCGCGGCGTCACGCAGCGCCGGTTGCTCCAGGCGTTGCAGAAACATCCGGCAGGCCTGTCGGTCGACAGTCTGACGCTCGACCTGGGCATTACGGCGAACGCCGTGCGCCAGCATCTGACCGCACTGGAACGGGATGGCCTGATCATTCACGAGGTCGCCCGCGCGTCGCGAGGCCGACCGCTATTTCTGTATCAATTGAGCGAGCTCGGGCAGGAGGCCTTTCCGCGTCGCTACCGCGAGCTTGCCGAGGCGGTATTGTCGGAACTCGGCGATCATCTCGGCAACACCGCACTGGTGCGATCCATGCGGCGCATGGGCGAGCGCGCCGCGCAAGCCGCAAACGTCAAGCACCTGTCGGTGGGCGCAACGTCCAGAATAATGAAGCAACTCGGATACGAGACCGAGGCGCGAACCAGCGCGAAGGACGGCGATGAAATCGTTGCCCGCAATTGCGTCTTCCATCGGCTCGCACAACGCTTCCCTGCCGTGTGCGAGTTCGATCTCGGTTTCATGGAATCGGCGACCGGACGCAAAGTGGAGCACCGCGAATGCATGGTTCGTGGCGGCAGCGTGTGCCGATTCAAGCTCAGTGAGCCGCCCAAACCCGCAACCAGGAAATAGACGGCCGACAGGCCGCTTCTGGCGCAGCCAGCCCCCGCGCCATCGGTCGTGCATCGGCCTGCACCACGGGCGAGGTGCGGGCGACCATTGTCTGGAGCAGTGCTCGGGTAGCAACCAGATCAGGTGATCGGTACCCCCCTTGCGGCCCGCCTATTCTTTCAATGAAGTAGAATAAATGAGCGTTCGAGAGCATCTCGGCTCCCTGGAGTTGCTGGTTCTGCTGGCGGTGTTGCGCGCTGGTCGCAATGCCTCTGGAATCCCCGTTGCCCGAGAGGTGGAGCAGGGCAGTGGGCGAGACGTTGCGCTGGGCAGCGTCTACACCGCCCTTGCGCGTCTTGAAAAGAAGGGCTTGGTGGTCTCCGAACTCGGTGAGCCCACGGCGGCACGCGGAGGCCGGGCCAAGGCGTACTTTCACGTGACTTCCAAGGGGCTGCGTCAGTTACGCGAAACCCAGCACACGCTGACCCGGCTGTGGCAGGGGATCCCGGAGCTGGGGGGCAGACGGGCATGAGATCCGCCGCTGCGCCCAGACGCTACCGTGCTCGCGTTACCCTGGTGGCCAACCCGGAAGGCGCATACAAATGGAA
>JBIODC010000030.1:0-28908 GCA_044440135.1 Steroidobacterales bacterium
AGCGAGGTGCGCGACCTTGTAGCCGAGCTGAAGCTGTCGGATATCGTTCGATTCTCGGAATTTCTGCCCGCCACAAGGCTACCGGAAAGCCTTGGCCTGGCCGAGTTGGCCATTGTTACCCTTCGCGCTGGATTTGAAGGACTCATCGTCCCGAGCAAGATATTGGGCTACATGGCGCGCGGCATAGCGGTGATGTACGTTGGTCCGGTCAGCGACGTCGATTCATACATCAGTCGCAGCGGCTGTGGGGTCGCACTGCGCAATGGAGACGTGGCCGGTGTGGCACGCGCCATCGTGGACTTGCATGCCGATCCCAACACGCTCGCGGCGCTCGGCGATGCCGGCAAGAGGTACTACGACGCCGCACTGGCTCGCGACCACGGCCTGGCTCGGTACGAGGCCGTGGTTCGATCCTGCCTTGCGGGCAACTAAGATCGTCGATGGCTGTCATTGCAGTCAGCGGTGCGAGCGGTTTCATCGGGATGCACTTGTGCCCCGATCTGATCGCACGCGGGCATCAAGTCATCGCGGTGAGCCGAGCTCAGCTAATGGCCACTGACCTGGCAGCCTCTCTGGCCGGTGCCGGTGTATTCATCCACCTGGCGGGTCGTGCTCATGTCCTGCGCGATATGGCCGCGAATCCGGAGGCTGCTTTTCGCGTGGCCAACCTGCAGCTCACTCAGACAGTGGCCACGGCGGCAGCGCGGGCGCAGGTGCAGCGCCTGGTTTTCCTGAGTTCTGCCGGCGTCCTGGGCAGAAGCTCTCCCAAGGGCGGGTTCACGGATCATTCACCGCCAGCGCCACACGATGCATATACCCGGACGAAGCTGGAGGCGGAGCACTGGCTGCGCAGCGAGGCGCAACCCCGGATGGAGATCGTCATATTGCGGCCCCCGCTGGTCTACGGGTGGGGGGCGCGCGGCAATTTTGCGCGCCTGTTCAGGGCAGTGCAGGCGGGTTGGCCGCTACCGATCGGAGCCCTGGATGCACCGCGATCCATGCTGGGAATCCGGAACCTGATCGATCTGGTTCATGTGGCGGCAGTGGATCCGCGGGCCGCGGGCCATACCATGCTGGCTGCCGACGCCGAAACCACCACGGTGGCTGCATTTGCGCGTGAACTGGGAGCGCAGATGGGGTGTCCGCCACGGCTGATGCAAGTGCCGAAGTGGCTCGTCACGCTGCTGCTTCGGGCTTCAGGCCGGACGGCGGACGTCGGGCGGCTAACGGAGCCCTTCGAGCTGTGTCCCACCGTGGCCAGGGCCGCGTTAGGCTGGTCGCCGCCTTTCAGTCTCGCGCAGGAACTGGCGCAGGTGGTGTCGCGTGATGCCTCAGAACAGCACCGATCCTAGGATCGGCGATGCTGGAGAGAGAATTGTTCTCATTCACAGTGCCGGACTTTAGGTCGATCTGGCCGGGACAAGGCTGCGATGCACGGTGAAGCGACTCAGGCGCTAGCCGCGGCGTTGGTGGCTGTCGTGATCTCTGCCGGACTGACGGGTGTGGTGCGTTGGCTGGCGTTGCGACATGGCCTGCTCGACGTCCCGAATCAGCGCAGTTCTCACAGCGCGCCGACACCACGGGGCGGTGGCGTGGCCATTGTGATTGCTTCGGGGATTGCGCTGACGCTGTTGGGATCAGCGGGAGCGATGGAACCGAGGCTGGTCGCGGCACTTCTGGGTGGCGGCATCACCGTGGCGATGATCGGATTCCTCGACGACCGCCGTCGGCTGTCCGCGACCGTCCGGCTGGCGGTCCATGCGGCCGCCGCGCTGTGGGCACTGCTCATCCTGGGCGGCGTCCCGGCGGTCCAGGTGGGCAACCATCTGGTGGAGTTTGGCTGGAGCGGTTGGGTCATTGGGACCCTGGCAATCATCTGGGTGCTCAATCTTTTCAACTTTATGGATGGCATCGACGGCATCGCGGCGGCAGAGGCCGTTTTTGTGGCGATAGCCGGCGCGCTGGTGTCCAGTCAGTCCGATACCGGCATGTCGACGTTCCGGGGCGCCATCGTATTTGGCGCGGCGTGTCTGGGCTTTCTGGGCTGGAACTGGGCGCCGGCAAAGATCTTCATGGGGGACGTTGGCAGTGGATTCCTGGGCTACGTCATCGCGGTGCTGGCGATCGCGAGCGCTCGCGACAACCCGACGGCGTTGCTGTCATGGCTGATCCTGGGAGGCGTGTTCTTTTGCGACGCTACGGTGACATTGATTCGCCGCATGCTCCGAGGAGAAGGCGCTTCGCAGGCACATCGCACTCACGCCTACCAGTGGCTTGCCCGACGCTGGCACAGCCACCAACGGGTTACGAACGCAGTATTGGCGATCAACATCTGCTGGCTCTTCCCGTGGGCCCTATTCGCCAGCAAGCATCCGGTTCTTGCGGCATGGTCCGCCGCAGCGGCCCTGGCGCCGCTGCTGATACTGGCATTTTTTACAGGTGCCGGTCGCTCGGAAACGTGAGACAAAGAGCTTTGTAGGACAAAGAGAAATCCCGGCACCGCGCCGGCGAATGGCGGCGCGGATTTATGCCTGCGTGGGCGGGTCCGGCGTCGAACATGTCAACCGACAGTGGCATGGAGCGTTGTTTTTCACTCACGGGCACACGAGGCCCGGCGGTCTCGCTTGATCTGGCATTCGCATCCGACGACAAATTATCGGCTGGTGCAATACCCAGACAATTCAATGTACTGTACCATTCGGCGTGTGATCAATGTCGCGTGGGGCTAGAGCGCAGTAGCGACTGCGGCGCGCGCTTTGGCGCCCAGTCTTAAGCCCTATGAATAGAGGCGGCTAGTGCAAGAAACGAATTTCCCCGTAGTGTCGACAATTTCTGGGGCTCTGTTCTCCCTGTCTCGTCGCACCAAACGCCTGATCATGGTCGGCGCAGACGCCGTGATGCTGCCCGCGGCACTTTGGGCGGCACTGGTACTCAAATTCGATCGCCTGAGCTTTTCGATCGCCGATCACTGGGATCTGTTCCTGGTCGGGACCGTCGCCGCGATTCTGATTTTTTCCGTGCTCGGGTTGTATCGCGCGATCATCCGTTTCATTGGCCCCCAGGCGATGGTCGTGGTGGTGGTCGGCATCGTGCTGTCGGCGATGACACTGGCCTTCTACGATCGATTGCACGCACAAACGAACATTCCCTGGTCGGCGCTGGCCATCTACGCAGCGCTCGCCTTGTTGTACCTGGCTGCGAGCCGCTTTCTCGTGCGCTACATGTTCTATTACGGCCTCAACGGCCACGCCGAGGCCACACGCGTCGCAATCTATGGTGCGGGTGAGGCCGGTGCGAAGCTATCGGCGGTCCTTCGCGGCGGGCCCGACTTCCAGCCGGTGGCGTTCATCGACGACAAGAGAAGCCTGCATGGAAGCCGCATCAACGGCATCAAGGTATCGGATCCGGCGGAGTTGCCGGCACTGATCGATGAGTTGCAGATCGGGCGCGTACTGCTGGCGATGCCGGCCGCAAGCCGCCGACGCCGACGCGAGATTCTGGAGAGGCTCGAGCCGCTCGGCGTTCACGTGCAATCGCTGCCCGATCTGTCCGAGATCATTTCAGGCAAGGCGCGCATCGATGAACTGCGCGAGGTCGACGCCGGAGACCTTCTGGGTCGCGACCCCGTGCCGCCGGACCCGGCGCTGTTCGAACGCTCGATTCGCGACCGATGTGTGATGGTGACCGGCGCCGGCGGGTCGATCGGATCGGAGCTGTGCCGGCAGATCCTGCGCTGTTCGCCGCAGCGCCTGGTGCTGTTTGAGATGTCGGAAATTGCGCTGTACCAGATCGAGCGCGAATTGATCGACACGACCCGAAATCACAATTGCACGACCGAGATCATTCCGCTGCTCGGCAACGCACATCACCGCCCGCGACTGCGCGAGGTATTGGCGACGTTCGGCGTGCAGACCGTGTATCACGCCGCGGCTTACAAGCATGTGCCGATCGTCGAGCACAATATCATCGAAGGCATTCACAACAATGTCATAACCACCTGGTGCGCGGCCGAGGCCGCGCTCGAGGCCAACGTCGATACCTTCGTTCTCGTGTCGACCGACAAGGCGGTCAATCCAGCCAATGTCATGGGGGCCACGAAGCGCTTCGCCGAGATCGTGCTGCAGGCGATGCAGCAGCGGTCGCGGCACACCCGCTTCTGCATGGTGCGCTTCGGCAACGTGCTGGCGTCTTCCGGCTCGGTCGTGCCGCTGTTTCAGGAGCAGATTCGGGGCGGCGGGCCGGTCACCGTGACACATCCGGAGGTGATGCGATACTTCATGACGATACCGGAAGCCGCGCAACTGGTTATTCAGGCCGGGACCATGGCGACCGGGGGCGACGTGTTCGTGCTGGACATGGGCCAGCCGGTGCGCATCGACGATCTGGCGCGACGCCTGATCAGCCTGACGGGGCTCACGATTCGTGATCAAAGCAATCCCGACGGCGATATCGAAATCAACTACATGGGGCTCAGACCGGCCGAAAAGCTGTTTGAAGAGCTGCTGATCGGTGCCAATGTGGCAGGGACCGAACACCCGAAGATCATGCGCGCCATCGAGCATGGCCTGTCCTGGGAGAAGACCAAGCAGATCCTCGATGAGTTGCTGGTTGCGCTGGCGAGCTTTGATTGCCCTCGAAGCATGGCTTTGCTTTCGGATGCGGTGGCCGAATATCCGCGCCGGCGCAATATCCGCGACTACGTCTGGATCAGCAAGACGACGGCGGCCTTCAGCGATGACGATCGGAAAGTGACGGAATTGGCGCCGAAGCGCCGGCTGCCGGAGCCCGGCGCGCGAGCGTCGGAGAACAATCCCCGTATCCTCTAGTCCCCGCTTGACCGCGACCGATCTGTCGGCGCCGCTGCGGGCCGGTGGGGGGTGTCTCCGCGGCCGCCGGGGGCGCTGCTCCGCCGGCACGATGGGTATATGCTGCGACGCAGCATGCAGCAAGGCGGCGGATCCGCAGTTCCGATGACGGATATGATGGCTTCGGACCCGGTTCGGGCCGGGCGAGGTTCGGAACCTCTATGGATCGAATGAAGGAGAGATTGCAGAGCGCGCGCATCCTGGTGGTCGGCGATGCGATGCTCGACCGCTATCTCTACGGCAGCGTCGATCGTATCTCGCCCGAGGCCCCGGTGCCGGTAGTGCGGGTGACGCGTCAGGAGGAGCGTGCGGGCGGTGCGGCCAACGTCGCCCTGAATATCAAGTCGCTCGGCGCCCAGGCCACGCTGATCACCGTCGTGGGCGACGACGAGGCCGCGGGCCGATTGCAACAGCTGCTGCAGGCACAGGGGGTCGACGTGCTGCTGGGCCGGGATGCCAAGCTGCACACCAGCGTGAAGCTGCGCGTCATCGGGCGCGCGCAGCAGCTGCTGCGGGTGGATTTCGAGAATCCACCGGACCACGAGGTGCTGTCAGAGATGCTGGCGGATTTCGAGCGGGTGCTCGCGGGCTATGCCGCGGTATTGTTCTCCGATTACGGCAAGGGAGGACTCGCCCACATCGAGCGCATGATTACCTGGGCGCGCTCGGCCGGAAAGCCGGTGCTGGTGGATCCGAAAGGCAGCGATTACACCCGTTACGTGGGGGCGAGCGTGCTGACACCGAACCTGGCCGAGCTGGCGGAGGTGATCGGCGGCTGGAGCACCGAGGCCCAGCTGCTCGAGCGGGCGCAGGCACTGCGCCGCAGCCTCAACGTCGACAACCTGGTGTTGACCCGCAGCGAACATGGTATGTCGCTGTTCGACGAGGCCGGCCACATGCACGTGCCGGCGCAGGCGCGCGAAGTGTTCGACGTCACCGGTGCCGGCGACACGGTCATCGCCACGCTCGCGACGATGGTCGCGGCCGGCATGAGCGTGCGCGAGGCGCTGCCGGTGGCGAATCGAGCCGGCGGAATCGTGGTCGGAAAGTTCGGTACCGCGAGCGTCAGCTACGAGGAGCTGTTTGCATGAGAGTGGTCGTGACCGGGGCGGCTGGGATGATCGGCAGCAATCTTGCACACGGCCTCAATGCCGAGGGCATCGACGACATCATCGCGGTGGACGATCTGCGCGATGGGCAGAAATTCCGCAATCTGCTGGGCGCCGCGATCAGCGACTATTTCGACCAGGACGAGTTCTACGGCCGCTTCATCCGCCGCGAACTGGGCAAGATTGCCGCGGTATTGCACCAGGGTGCGTGCTCGGACACGATGGAGCACGACGGGCGGCTGATGCTGCGAAACAACTACCGCTGCTCGAAGGATCTGCTCGATGCCTGCCAGGCCCAGGGCGTGCGGCTGTTGTACGCCTCATCGGCCGCGATCTACGGCAGCAGCACCACTTTTCGCGAGGAAGCGCGCTTCGAGCGGCCGCTGAACGTGTATGGCTATTCCAAGCTGCTGTTCGACGATGCCGTGCGGCGCATGTTGGCCGGTGCCAGCGCCCAGGTCGTAGGCTTGCGGTATTTCAACGTCTATGGCCCGCGCGAACAGCATAAGGGCCGCATGGCGTCGGTCGCATTCCACCATTTCAATCAATATCGAGCCAACGGCAAGGTGCAGCTGTTTGGCGAATACGGCGGTTACGGACCCGGACAGCAATCGCGCGATTTCATTCACGTGGACGACGTGGTCGCGGTGAATCTGTGGTTCCTGGCGCATCCCCAGTGCAACGGCGTATTCAACCTGGGTACCGGCCGGGCGCAGACATTCAACGAGGTGGCCCACGCCACCGTGAATGCCTGTCGCGCACAGCGCGGGCAGTCGGCGCTGACGCTCGAGCAACAGGTCGCGCAGGGACTGGTCGAGTACATTGCGATCCCGCAGGCGCTGGTCGGCAAGTACCAGTGCTACACCCAGGCCGACCTGGGCGCGCTGCGGGCGGCAGGCTGCGACCATGTATTTGCCGACGTGGCGAGCGGTGTGCGCCGCTTCGTCGAATGGCTGAGCGGCAACGCTGCGGCCTGAAGGCAAGGTCACGTACGGATGGAAGCCATCCCGCAATCGCTGCTGAACAAGATTCTTCTGTCCACCGAGATCGCGGGTCGCGACTGGCGCCAGGCTCGCCCGCTGGTGTTCACCAATGGCGTATTCGACATCCTGCATCTCGGCCACGTCGCCTACCTGGCCGGTGCCCGAGCCCAGGGAGCGACGTTGCTGGTCGGCGTGAACAGCGATCGCTCCGCCCGGCAGCTCGGGAAAGGAGCGGGCCGGCCGCTGAACGGCGAATACGACCGCGTTGCGGTGATTGCCGCCCTGGAGAGCGTCTCGTACGCGACGTTGTTCGATGAAGCCACGCCTTGCGAGCTGATCCGGCGCTGTCGGCCCGACGTCTACGTCAAGGGTGGCGACTACGACATCGAGACACTCGAGGAGACCCGACTGGTGCGAAGCTGGGGCGGCCGGGCGCTGTCGATCCCGCTGGTTGCCGGGTACTCGACCACGGCGCTGGTGCAACGCATTCGTGGTCATGACTGATACGCGCTGGTGACGATGGCGGTGCTGAATATCACGGGGCGACACGGGCGGCACAAGGCGGCGTTTGTCGACCGCGACGGGGTCATCATCGCCGACAGCGGCTTTCCGCATCGGGTCGAGGACTTGGTATTCCTCCCCGGGGCGATCGAGGGGCTGCAGCGGGTGCAGGCCGCAGGTTACCTGCTGGTGGTGATCACCAATCAGTCAGGGATCGCGCGCGGCTTGTACACCGAGGCCGATTACCGGCGGCTCACGCAGCAGATGCGACAGCGTCTGTCGGCGGCCGGTGTGCAGCTTGCTGCGGTGGAGTTCTGTCCGCATCTGCCCGATGCGCCAATCGCGCGTTACCGCCTGGACTGCGATTGCCGCAAGCCGCGGCCCGGCATGCTCCAACGCGCCGCCGCGGCGCTGAACGTCGACCTGGCGGCGTCGATACTGATTGGAGATCGCGCGACCGACATCCAGGCCGGACGCAGCGCGGGCGTCGGGCGCTGCTGGCTGGTGCGCAGCGGCGTCGCGTTGAGCCGGTCGGACATCGAGCTCGCGGACGCGGTGTTCGACGATCTGGCGGCGAGTGTGCGAGAGCTGCCGCCCCAGTGATCGCCGCGCCGACGCCCAGACCGGCTGGTCTACCAGGGTCGGCGGCACCATAATCGGACGCGGCAGACCGGGAATTCGAAACGCGAGGACTTCGTGGCAAAGTGCGCATTGATCACGGGCATCACGGGCCAGGATGGCGCCTATCTGGCGGAGTTCCTGCTCAACAAGGGCTACACGGTGCACGGCGTGAAGCGTCGCGCGTCGTCGTTCAATACCGATCGCATCGATCATCTCTACCACGACCCGCACGCGGCCGGCGTCAAGCTGTATCTGCACTACGGCGATCTGACCGATGCGACCAATTTGATTCGCATCGTGCAGCAGACCCAGCCCGACGAAATCTACAACCTCGCGGCGCAGAGCCACGTCGCGGTATCGTTCGAAACGCCTGAATACACCGGCAATGCCGATGCGCTCGGCACGCTTCGGATCCTGGAGGCGATCCGCCTGCTGGGGCTGGGCAACAAGACGCGCTTCTATCAGGCCTCGACCTCGGAAATGTACGGCAAGGTGCGGGAGACGCCGCAGAGCGAGACGACGCCGTTCTATCCACGCTCGCCGTACGGAGCGGCCAAGGTTTATGCGTACTGGATCACCGTGAATTACCGCGAGGCCTACGGCATGTACGCCTGCAACGGCATCCTGTTCAACCACGAGTCGCCGATTCGCGGCGAGACCTTCGTGACCCGCAAGATCACCCGCGGCCTGGCGCGCATCCAGGAAGGGCTGGACGAGTGCCTGTACCTGGGCAACCTCGATGCGTTGCGCGACTGGGGCCATGCCCGCGACTTCGTGCGTGCGCAGTGGCTGATGCTGCAGCAGCCGGCGGCGGAGGACTTCGTGATCGCGACCGGCGAGCAGCACTCGGTGCGCGAGTTTGTCGAGCGTGCAGCCAGCCATCTGGGCATGCGGATCGAGTGGCGCGGGTCGGGCGCCGAGGAGCACGGCGTCGATGCCAACAGCGGTCGTGGCATCGTCAAGATCGATCCGCGCTATTTCCGGCCGACCGAGGTCGATAGCCTGCTCGGGGACCCGTCCAAGGCACGGGCGCGACTCGGCTGGAAGGCGGAGATCTCGTTCGATCGCCTGGTGCGGGAAATGGTGGAATCGGACCTGCAGATTGCCCGACGCGATGCGCTGGTGGCGCGCGAGGGCTTCAAGACCTACCGCCACCAGGAATGAGCGCCAATGCCCTGGGGCGTGACCTGATCAGCCCGAACGACCCGCGTGGAGATTCCTCGCGCGGGCGATGCAGATCCGACAGGGCTGATCCAAAAAAAAGCCCGGAAGGATCCGGGCTTTTTTTCCGCTAAAGCGGTGCTTACCAGCGGCCACCGCCGCCGCCACCGGAATTGCCCCGGTAGCCGCCACCGCCGCCGCCACCACCCGGACGACCGCCGCCGCCACTGCGGGGCTTGTCCTGGGCTTCGTTCACGCGCAGCGGGCGACCGCCCATATCCTGACCGTTGAGGTTCTGGATCGCGCGTGAGGCATCCGACTGACTCATCTCGACGAAGCCGAAGCCGCGTGGGCGTCCGGTCTCGCGGTCGGTCGGCAGCGAGACCGATTCGACGGTGCCGTGCTGTGAGAACAGCGCACGGATGTCCGCCTCGCTGGCGGTGAAGGGCAGGTTTCCAACATAGATCTTGGCCATGATTGACTCTCTCGAAAGTACTAAAGGAGGCTTCGGGCGGGAAAAAAAGTTGATGCCCTAAGCGCTCCACTCGGCAGGCACGTTCACCAGGTCTAGAGAGAGGGTGTCTCGCCGGCCATCGAACGGAGTCCTGTCACCTGATCGTAAGGTAGTTCGGCTCGGACTCATCGCGCCTAACTGGCGCACGGGGCGATACGGACGTTGACGATCGGCGCATAGCCTACCATGGGTCCGCCCCGTCGTCTCTAGCGTCGTACGGTCGCCCCAATTTACCTAAATCATGGCCCGAGCGGGCATCGGCGTGGACCCGATTCGGGCCAACCGGTTGGCGGGCAGGCAGGCCGTGGCGCCCCGGTGACCTTGTAAAGGAGCGGTAACATTGCCCGGGGCTGCGGACTGCGGCCGGCCGGCACAGGCACAATCGCACCGGATGACCCGGTTCAGAGACGAGGTACGACATGATTCTCGAGGTCGCGGTCCTGACGATCACTCCGGCGCAAAAAGCGCCGTTCGAGGCGGCATTCACCGAGGCGCGCGAGGTGATCTCAGCGATGCCGGGCTTCGTGTCACACCAGCTGCATCGATGCATCGAGACCGATGGTCGCTACCTGCTGCTGGTGCAGTGGCTCACCGTTGAACACCACATGGTGGGCTTTCGTCAGTCGCCGCAGTTCCAGCAGTGGCGGGCGCTGCTGGGCCCGTTCTTCGCCGCCGCGCCGGCGGTCGAGCATTACCAGGCCGTGAGCGAGGGCAGAGCTCCATGAGCCACCGCAACGATGCGACGCACGGCACCGCGATCGCGCGAGAGCCTGGTCACGGCGTGCCCCGGACCCGGCGACCCGCGCGCCAGTGCCCGCGCCGCCAATCGCGCAGCACTTCGCGCGCGGCGTTGTGGCCCGGCGCGCCGGTGACGCCGCCGCCGGGATGGGTGCCGGCGCCGCACATGTACAGCCCGGGCAGCGGGCCCCGATAGTTGCCGTATCCGAGCATCGGCCGCGCCGAGAACAGCTGATCCAGGCTCAGCGCCCCGTGGAAGATATCGCCGCCGACCAGGCCGAAGGTGCGCTCCAGGTCCAGCGGGCTCATGATCTGTCGGCCAAGCACCGAGGCTTTGAAGTTCGGCGCGTGCGCATTGACGGTCTCGATCATCAGATCGGCGACCGCATCGCGCTGCTGATCCCAGGTCATACCCTGCGGCAGCTCAGGCGCGACGTGCTGGCAGAACAGGCTCGCGACATGCTGCCCCGCGGGCGCCAGGCTGTCGTCGAGCGTCGACGGAATCAGCATCTCGACGATCGGCTGCGCCGACCAGCCGCGCGTACGCGCGTCGAAATAGGCGCGCTCCATGTAGGCCAGGGTCGGCCCGATGATGATGCCCGCGGTGTGATGGTCCGCGGGCGCCTTGCCCGGCAGGCAGCGAAAATCCGGCAGTTCCGACAGCGCGACGTTCATGCGGAACGTGCCCGAGCCGCAGCGCCAGCGCGCGATGCGCTCGCGAAAATCCGTCGGCAGCACCGCGGCGTCGAGCAGCTGCAGGTACAGCAGCTTCGGATTGAGGTTGGAGATCACCGCCGCGGCGCGAAATGCCTCGCCGGCTTCGGTCACCGCACCGATCGCACGACCGCGCTCGACCAGGATCTCACGCACCGGCGCGCCGACACGGATGTCGGCACCGCGCGCCGCGGCCGAGCGCGCCATCGCCTGGGTGATCGCGCCCATGCCGCCGATCGCGTGGCCCCAGGCGCCTTTCCTGCCGTTGACCTCGCCGAACACGTGGTGCAGCAGCACGTAGGCCGAGCCCGGCGTGTACGGGCTGGCGTAGTTGCCGACGATACCGTCGAAGCCGTAGACCGCCTTGATCGGATCGCTCTCGAACCAGCCGTCGAGGTAGTCGCCCGCAGAGGCGGCGAGCAGCTGCAGCAGCTCGCGTCGCAATGGCATATCGAGCTTGCCGATGCGGCCGCCGATGCGCGCCGCGCGCAGCAGCTCGGGCAGCGCCTGGCGCCAGCTCCCCGCGACCATGTTTGGCGGTGTCTGCAGCACCAGCTCGCGCAGCACCGCGGCGATCTGATCGAGCTTGGCGGTGTAGTCGTCGAGCCGGGCGGCGTCCGCGCTCGAGAACCGGCCAACCTCGGCGCCGGTGCGTGCGCCACCGACGCACAGGTAGCGCCCGTCCTCGGTCGGCAGGAAGTTCGACAGCCGCCGTTCGACCACGCGCAGGCCGTGCGCGGCCAGCTGCAGCTCACGGATGATCTTGGGATGCAGCAACGAGACCGTGTACGCGGCCACCGAGTTGCGGAAACCGGGATGGAATTCCTCGGTGACCGCAGCTCCGCCGACGACCGGGCGGCGCTCGAGCACCGTGACCTTGAGGCCGGCCGCGGCCAGGTACGCGGCGCACACCAGGCCGTTATGGCCACCACCGACGATCAACGCATCGCTGCGATATGCAGTCAAGGCCGCAGGCTCCTTGAGTAGTCGCGAAGCCCACGCCCGCGCTCTTGACGAGCATCCGAACAGTCATTCACTCTTGTCGATCGATCGTACGGCAGCGCAGCCGGGGCGGCAAGGGAGCCTATATCCGCAATCGTAAGGTTGGCCCGGTCCTGGCCACCGCGCTGGTCGCAAGCAACATGATCGGCTCCGGCATCTTCCTGCTGCCGGCGACCCTCGCCACCGTCGGCAGCATCACCGTGATCGGCTGGCTGCTCGGCACCGTGGGTGCGTTGCTGATCGCGGCGATTCTGGCCAAGCTCAGCCAGGTCGCCCCGCAGCCCGGAGGCCCCTGTGCCTATGCCGGCGATGCGCTCGGACCTTATTTCGGTTTTCAGGCCAATGCGCTCTACTGGATGTCGTGCTGGACCGGCAATATCGCAATCGCCGTGGCTGCGATCGGCTATCTGGCGAGCTTCGTGCCGATGCTGGGCCAGCCGCTGGCCGGCGCCATCGCGACCGCCGGCATCATCTGGGCGCTCACGGCGGTCAACATCTTCGGCCCGCGACGGGTATGCCAGGTCGAATCCTTCACGATCGTGATCGGGCTGGTGCCGATCGTGCTCGTGGCCACCGGCGGTTGGTGGTATTTCGACGGCAGGTTGTTCCTGCAGTCGTGGAACGTGCGCCACGAGCCGGCGATGCAGGTCATACCGCAATCGCTGGTGCTGCTGTTCTGGGCATTCACCGGGCTGGAGAGCGCTTCGGTTGCCACCGCCGTGGTGGAGAATCCGCAGCGTAACGTGGCGATTGCGACCTATGGCGGCGTGCTGATCGCGGCGCTGGTGTATGTCGCCTCGTGTACGGTGCTGATGGGGCTGATTCCAGCGGCCGAGCTGGCGCGCTCGAGCGCGCCGTTTGCCGATGCCGCCCGCGTGATGCTCGGCCCGGTGGCGGCCGGGATGATTGCGCTGGCGGCGCTCACCAAGGCGGTCGGCACGCTCGGCGGCTGGATACTGCTGACCGCGCAGACCGGCAAAGCCGGCGCCGACCGTGGCCTGTTCCCGCGATTCTTCGGCCGCGTGGATCGCCACGGCGTGCCGGTACCGAGCCTGCTGATCATGGCCGCACTGATGAGTGCAGTGGTGTTCGCGACGATTTCGCCGACGCTCGGCGAGCAATTCGGCGAACTGATCGAAGTCTCCGTGATCTTCTGCCTGATGCTGTACGTCTATGCCTGCATCGCGGTGCTGGTGTATCCGCGCTGGATCGCATCGGCCACATCGCTGCGGCGCTATCGGCCCACGGCCGCGGTGGCGCTGCTGTTCTGCGTGCTGGTGATGGCCTATGCGGATTCCAGGCTGCTGCTGGTCACGGCAGGCATGCTGCTGGCGACCGTGCCGGCGTATCTGTTGTTTGAGCGCCTGGGGCGCCGGAGTTTCGAATGACAACACTGCTGGAGAGCGCGACTCTGCAAGGCCGCGACGTGGAGCTCGCGTTCCGCGACGGCCGCCCCGATCTGACGCTGTCGCTGTTCTGGCTGCGCGATCACGACACGAGCGAGGACGCGCTGCATCCGCAGACCCAGCAGCGCCTGGTCGACACGTCTGAAATCCCGGTCGACATCGCGGCCAGCGCGATCGCGGTGATCGATGGCGGCGGCGCGCTGCAGGTGCAGTGGGCGACTGACGGGCATTCGAGCCGCTACCAAGCGCAGTTCCTGGCGCAACTGCGCGCCGATCCGGAGGTGCTGCCGGTCGTGCGCTGCCTGTGGGACAGTCGCAGCATCGCGGTGCAGCTGCCGCAGGTCACCTACGCCGAGCTGATGTCGGCCGACGCCACGCTCAAGGTGTTGCTGGAAAATATCGAGCGCTACGGCTTCTGCATGGTGGAGGCGGTGCCGGCGACGCCGCAGGCCACCTGCGCCGTGGCCGAGCGAGTGGCCTATATCCGCACCACGATCTTCGGCGGCTATTACGATTTCACCGCCAACATGGAGCACAAGGATACGGCCTACACGTCGCTGGCGATCGGCCCGCACACCGATGGCACCTATAGCCTGGATGCCCCGGGTTATCAGATGTTCCATTGCCTGGCGGCCGAGTGCACCGGCGGTGACAACGTACTGATCGATGGCTTCAAGGTGGGCGAGATCATGCGGCGCGAGCACCCCGGGGATTACGAGATGCTCAGCACGGTACAGATTCCCGGTCGCTATCTGGACCACGCGCGCGGAATTCAGCTGATGGCGCGCCGCCCGCTGTTCCGCCACGATCAATCAGGGGTACTGCTTCAGGTCAGCTACAACAATCACGACCGCGCTCCGTTCGTGCTGCCGGTCGAGCAGCACCGGTGCTTGTACCGCGCGCTGGCCAGCTTTGCCCGCCTGTGTGCCGACCCAATGCTGCACTATCGCCGCCGGCTGCTGCCGGGCTCGGTGCTGCTGTTCGACAACTGGCGGCTGCTGCATGCCCGCGACGCTTATGTGGGTTATCGCAGGCTCGCCGGGGCCTATCTGAACCGGGAAGACGTCGAAAGCCGGTTACGCGTTCTGAGGATTCGTGCCGGCGAGGCCGTCTGATGCCGCTTCAGTTCTGTATCAGCCAGCTGATCGAGCTATCGACCTGGATGGTGCCGAAAGTCATCAGGTCGATCTTGGTCGGCGAGACCAGGTAGAGGGCGGCGGCCGTGGTGGGCAGACCGCTCTGCGACACGGATCCGAAGCCGCGCCCTATCGAGGTATCGATCGCGAACTGACCGGTGGTGTAGTTGCTCGAGAGCGCGCCGAAGCTCAAGCCGATCGTCGCGGTGAGAACGATCGGACCGGCTGTCTGGGCGTACTGCGTGCCCATAACGAAAAAACCCGGCAGCGTATCCGGATAGAGGCCGCCGCTGGGCACGTACTGCGCTTCGAGCAATCCGGCGCTGCCGGACGCGGTACCCTGCTCGAGCACGTAGCCGTCGGCCGCGCCGTCGAGATAGAACACGAAATTGCGCGTCGCAAGGCTTGCGGTGGCCAGCGACAGCGTGCCGCGGCCGCTGCTGTCGACCGAATAGCTCTGCGCGCTGTAGAGGATCCCGGCCGAATCGGTGATCCGGTCCGAGCTGTCGACCTCGGCATCCAGGGTGCCGGTGGCAGCACTGGCGTTGTAGAGCCGTCCGAGCGTCATCGAGCTGTGCGGATCCACCCCGCTGGAGTCCGATCCCCAGAGACTGATGATCGCGGGCGCGGCGGCCAGGGCGCCGTTGTCGAACGTGCCGCCGGCGGTATTGCCGACCTGAGCGCTCAGATAGCCGCTGGAACGCGGCGTGCCCACGGTGGCATCGATGTTCATCAGATACATCTTGGCGGCGTTGATGATGTAGTAGGCCAGCGTCGAGGTCTGCGAGCCGACCGTGAAGGTCGCGGTGCCGCGCCCAGTGCTGTCGGGGGCCGACAGCACGCCGCTGAGGGTCGCGCCGGTCAGCGGCGGCGCGGCGTTCGAATCGATCAGGCCGGCGCTGATCGTGCCGGTGCTGTCGGTCGTGAAGCGCCCGGCGCTGGCGCTATGGATGGTGTCGGGTTCCTGGTTGGCGGTCGTGAGCAGTCCGAAGGCAAAATTGCCGGTCGGTGGCGCAGCGGTGATCGCCGTCGCGTCCACCTTGCTCAGCTGACCGGAAGCGGAGTCGGTGCCGAAGCCGCCGATCAGTTGCAATCTCGCCGAGTTGAGGTTGCCCTGGGCGTCAGGCGGCGTCGCCGAAAAGTTGTACAGGATTTGCCCCGACGGGGAATTGAGCGTGAGCTGGCCCGAATTGGTCTGGCGATTGGTGCACAGGCTGGGGTTCAGGGTCTCATGGGTGGTGCGGTGACCGTCCTTATAGTCCTGTTCGCCCGAAATATTGCCGCTGGCATCGATGGCAATGCTGCCTACATGGGTCATCGGGCCGCCGCCGCGAAAGCCGCTCACAATGAAGGCGTAATTGCCCTCCAACAGGCATGAGTCCTGTGCCTTGACCGTCATCGTCATGGTCTGCGAGGCAACTTTGTTATTGGTATCGGTGGCCTGCACCGTGAAGGTGTAGCTACCCGCGGTCGTCGGCGTGCCGCTGATCGAAGATATCGCCGTGGTGCTGCCATTGAGCACGATACCGGGGGGCAACGCGCCGGAATTCGCGGCCAATACCCAGGTGAAGGGCGCCAGGCCGCCGGCGACCGTGATGTTGGCGCCATAGGCCACATTGACGTTGCCCGGGAACAGCTGCGGCGGGTTCATGATCGGGGTGCCGAGCACGACCAGCGTGACCGAGGCGGTGCTGGCGGGATTGACCACCGACGTCGCCGTGATGGTCGCGTCGACCCCACCGGTCGCCGAGGCCGGCGCATTGTAGGTCACCGAGGTCGGGGTCTGGCCGGTCAGCACGCCGACCCCCGACATGCTCCACGTGACCCCGGCGTTGTTGACGTCGGCGGCAACGCTTGCGGTCACTACGATGGTGGTGGCGACCTGGATCTGGGTGATGCTGCCGGGCGTGCCGAGGGCGACGCCGGTGCCAACGCCGACGCTGCCGGCGACCCCGCGATTACTGTTGCTGCTGCACGCGGCCAGCATCAGGGCCACGGCGACGGGCAACAACAAGCCTCTGGCCACGGCGAATCCACGCCATGGCGATCCAGGACGAATCACGGTCACGACTTCTCCTCAAACCCGGGAAATCCGGTACGGCGCGGCGATACCGCATGCACTCGCCCCTCCGCCCCGTCTGTTCGGCGCCGATAGCATACCGACAGTTGAGCAGCGCATCAGTTCAAAAAGCGCCACGTTGCGCTGCCGCGGTGGGGCGGCTGCCATGGCCTCACAGGCTGCGAGCTTGCGGCCACCGGCGTCGGCACTGCTGCCAGAGCCCCACGACTGCCAGCAGCCCCAGCCATCGCGGATCGAAGCCACCGCCGCCGCTGCTACCCACGCTCGAATGGATGGTGGTGGTGGCCGACGCGGTGCGGCCAATATTGTCGGTGATCGTCAGCGTGACACCGATGGAACGAAACGAGGGCACCACCAGCGTCGCGACCGCCTGGTCGGCGTTGATCAGCTGGTCGCTGGTCGACGGCTCCGTGGTCCACTGGTAGGCCACGATCGAGTAGCCGCTGGCCGCCGTGCTGCCGCTGCCGTCGAGCTTGATGCGCTTACCCGGGAAGCCGTTGGTGCTCGACGGCGTGATCTGCACGAAGGTCGCGCCAGCGGCCTGGACCGCGCCGGCCGCGCTGACCATGCCGGCACCGCAGGTGGCGGTGGTGCACACGCATTCGGCCGGCGCGCTCGGTTCGGTGAAGGTGCCGTTCGAATCGGCGGTGACGGCGGCGAGCTGGCACTGGGTCTTGGTGGTCGACGAGGAGGTCGGGAACGGCAGTGCGCTCGACTGCAGTCGGGCGGTGAGCTGCGCCGGCGTGAGCGCGGGGTGCACCGCCAGCATCAGCGCGGCCACGCCCGCGACCATCGGCGCGGCGAAGCTGGTGCCGACGTTGGCGGCGTTATCGGCATTGCCGCCGGAATTCAGATAGCTCTGATTCAGCTGCGAGTAGGTGTAGAAGCCTGGTGTGCCCGACGGGGTGGTGGCGCCCGCATCGGTGGTGGTCTCGATGTCATACAGGCAAGCCTGCCCGGCGACGCTGTTGACGCAGTTGCCGCCCGGCGCGCCGATGGTGGCGGCCGCTCCGGTGCTGCCGCTCAGATTGCTGAACGGCACCTTGGTGCCGGTCTCGCGCAGCCCGACCACCGCCACCACGCCGGTACAGTTGGCCGGGGCGTCGATCGGGCCGCCTTCATTGCCGGCCGCCGCGACCACGAGGATGCCGGCGCCAATCGCGGTGGTGATGGCGTTCTGCTCGGTGGACGAGCAGGCGGTATTGGCGCCCAGACTCAGATTGATGATGTTGGCGGCCGGGCTCGCTGCGATCGTGCCCGCATCGACCGTGACCGGCTGGCCCGCCGCCCACATGATCGCCGCGGCAATATCGGACACCCGTCCCGAGCACTTGCCGATCACGCGCACCGGCAGCAGCTGCGCCAGCGGCGCAATGCCGGCGATGCCGACACCGTTATTGCTGGCCGCACCGATGACCCCCGCGACCTTGGTGCCGTGCCAGGAGCTCGGGGCGACGGTGGTGCAGCCGGCATTGATGAACAGGGTGGTCGCGGCGTCGGTGGCATCGATCCAGTCGCCCGGATCGGACGCATCCGCGTGCCAGCCCTGGGCGTCGTTGGCGAACAGGTAGCTCGCGGCCGAACCGGTGGCGCTGCAGTCGGCGGTGGTCCGGGTGCCGCTGAGGGTGGCGACCGGGGCGGTCAGGTTGCCCTGGTCGCAGCTCACGAAATCGTAGCCCGGCTGCAGCTTGCCGGCCAGATCCGGATGAGCGGTGATGACGCCGGTGTCGATCAAGGCGACCACGACGCTCGGATCGCCGAGGGTCGTGGTCCAGGCGCTCATCACCGACAGCGCCGCCGGCGCCGTGGCTGAACTGTCCTGCAGATACCACTGGCCCTGCCAGCTGCCGTAGCTCAGGTCGGGATTGTTCGCATTGCTCGGATCGGTGCTGGCGAGGAAGTGCGGATCGTTGGGCGGCGTTTGGCCGTCTGGAAACGCCTGGATATAGCGATAACCGTCCGGTTCGGCGTACTCGATGCCCGGATCGGCATTGAGCCGCGCGAGGATGCCCTGCATTTCCTGATGGGTCGGCGTGTGATCGAGCAGCATCACGTCGGTGCTGCCGAACAGATTGCGCACCGGGGTTGCCGCGATGCCGTTCACGGCGCTGAGCCGGGTCGCGCGCTCCTTTACACCCGCCATTTGGACCGCGGCGACACCGGTGGTGCGCCACTTCACGATGATCCGGTCGGTCAGCGTCGGATCAATCGAGAGCTGCCTGAAGGCCACACTGTCGGCGGCCGCAGACCCCGTTGCTGCGAAGCCGCTGACCAGCAGCGCGAACGCGGCGAATACGGCTCCCCTGGTCAATCCTATGGCTCCTGCGGGCGGACTTCAGGCATTAGACCACAGCGGCCGCCGGAGTTCGCCCGCGCGCCTGGCGCCCCGTCGGGGCGTGCGTTCGGCGCTGCGAAATGCGCATCGGCGGCGTGCCCGTCGGCCGTGTCGGCGCACCGTCAGGGCGCAGCGTTGCCCCCCGCCTGCCCGCCGATGGTGCGCCGATGCGAGCGCCGCACGGCAGAATGGCCTGCATGAATCTTGCAGCGGCGCACTGGCACTAGGATAAGAAAGTCAGGTGGAACATTGACCAACACGGGCCAACAACAATGAACTCAGCAGTCCCGAGTCACCTGGTCGATCAGCCGCCGGCCGAAGACGACCGGGTCGCGCTGACCAAGGACGCGCTCAAGCGCTCGTTTCTCGACAACCTGTTCTACATGCAGGGCAAATTTCCGGTCCTGGCCACCGAGTACGACTACTACATGGCGCTCGCGTACGCGGTGCGCGACCGCATGTGGCAGCGCTGGAACAGCACCGCTTCCGCGTATACCCAGCAGGGCTCGCGCACCGTGGCCTACCTGTCGGCCGAGTTTCTGATGGGACCGTACCTCGGCAACAATCTGATCAATCTCGGCATCCATGAAACCGCACGCCAGGCGCTCGCGGAGCTCGGAATGGATCTCGATGAGCTGCTGCGGCAGGAGGATGAGCCTGGCCTGGGCAATGGCGGCCTCGGCCGGCTGGCCGCCTGCTTCATCGACTCGCTGGCGACGCTGCAGGTGCCGTGCATGGGCTACGGCATCCGCTACGAATACGGCATTTTTCAGCAGGAAATCGTCGATGGCTGGCAGGTCGAGCGCACCGACAAGTGGCTGCGCTTCGGCAATCCCTGGGAGATCGTGCGCCCGGAATGGGCCGCCGAGGTCAGGTTCGGCGGCCATACCGAGCGCTACAGCGATGAACTGGGTCGGGTGCGCGTGCGCTGGGTGCCGGCGCGGGTGGTCAATGGCGTGCCCTATGACACCCCGATACTCGGCTATCGCGTCAATACCGCCAACACGCTGCGCCTGTGGCGCGCCGAGGCTCCCGAATCCTTCGACTTCTCGGTGTTCAACCGCGGCGACTATTGGGGCGCGGTGAATCAGAAGGTCACCTCGGAGAACATCACCAAGGTGCTCTACCCGAATGACGAGCAGGTCAAGGGCAAGGAGCTGCGGCTCGAGCAGCAGTACTTCTTCGTTGCCTGCTCGCTGCAGGACATGCTGCGCATCACGCGCGTGCAGAAGATCCCGCCGGAGCGCTTCCACGAGAAATTCGCGGTGCAGCTCAATGACACGCACCCGTCGATCGCGGTGGCCGAGCTGATGCGGCTGCTGGTCGATGAGCTGGCATTGGACTGGGACGCGGCCTGGGCGATCACCCGCAAGACCTTTGCCTATACCAATCACACGCTGTTGCCCGAGGCGCTCGAGCGCTGGCCGCTCGACCTGTTCGGCCGCATGCTGCCGCGGCACCTGGAGATCATCTACGAGATCAATGCGCGCTTCCTGGACGAGGTGCGCATCGCCTTCTTCGGCGACGACGAGCGCCTGGCGCGCATGTCGCTGATCGACGAGAGCGGCCCGCGCTACGTGCGCATGGCGCATCTGGCGACGGCCGGCAGTCACGCGGTCAACGGTGTCGCGCAGCTGCACACCGAGCTGCTCAAGAGCGACGTGCTGCGCGATTTCCACGACCTGTGGCCGCAGAAGTTCAGCAACAAGACCAACGGCGTGACGCCCCGGCGCTGGATGGTGCTGTGCAATCCGCGGCTGTCGCAGTTCATATCGCGTGTCATCGGCGAGAACTGGATCCGCAATCTGGAGGAGCTGCGTCGCCTCGAGCCGATGATCGAGGACGCGCAGTTTCGCGCCGAGTGGCGCGCGATCAAGCGCGCGAACAAGTCCGCGCTGGCCGCGATCATCCGCGATCGCACCGGCGTGACGGTCGATCCCGATGCCATCTTCGACGTCCAGGTCAAGCGCATCCACGAATACAAGCGCCAGCACCTGAACATCCTGCACGTGATCGGCCTGTACCACCGCCTCAAGACGGATCCGCAGCTCGTGATCCATCCGCGGGTGTTCATCTTCGGCGGCAAGGCCGCGCCCGGCTATCATCTGGCGAAGCTGATGATCCGTCTGATCACGGCGGTGGGCGACATCATCAATCGCGATCCGGGCGTGCGCGAGCTCATCAAGGTCGTGTTCCTGCCGAACTTCAACGTCACCAACAGCCAGCAGATCTATCCGGCCGCGGATCTGTCGGAGCAGATCTCGACCGCCGGCAAGGAAGCCTCGGGCACCGGCAACATGAAGTTCCAGATGAACGGCGCCCTGACCATCGGCACGATGGACGGCGCCAACATCGAGATCCGCGAGGAAGTCGGGCCGGAGAACTTTTTCCTGTTCGGGCTCACGGCCGCCGAGGTGCAGGCGCAGCGCGCTGCCGGCTATCAGCCGATGGACATCTACCACAGCCAGCCGGAACTGCGCGAGGTCCTCAATCTGATCCGGGACGGCTACTTCTCGCGCGGCAACAGCGAACAATTCCTGGGCCTGGTCGGCAATCTGCTCTATCACGACCCCTACATGGTGCTCGCGGACTACCAGTCCTATGCCGAATGCCAGCAGCTGGTGGATGCAGCCTATCGCGACGTCGAACGATGGACGCGGATGTCGATCCTGAACACTGCGCGCTCGGGCAAGTTCTCCTCGGACCGCAGCATCCGCGAATACTGCAGCGAGATCTGGCAGGCGAAGGCGGTAGCGGTGAAGTTGATTCACCAGGATGACGTCATAGCGCTGCCGCCGCACTGATCGAGCCGGCGCGCGCGGGTCTTCAGCCGCTGGCCGCCTCGGGCGGCGGCCCGGTGGATTCGCGCACGATCAGGGTGTGCGGGTGCAGCAGCTGGCGCGGCGCACCGGTGCCGTCGCGCCGGCGCCGCACTTCCTCGAGCACCAGATCGACCGCGGCGCGCGCCATGGCGGCCACCGGCTGATGAATCGTCGTCAATGCCGGCCACACGCTGGCCGCGATCGGGGTGTCGTCGAATCCGGCGATCGACAGGTCCTCCGGCACCCGAAACCCAAGGCGGTGGGCGAGCGACACCGCGGCTGCGGCCATATCGTCATTGGCGGCGAATATGGCGGTCGGAGAGGGCTCGTCGGCCAGTAGACGCTCCGCGGCCTCGAGTCCCGAGCGATAGGTGAAATAACCCTGCTCCAGGCGCACGCTGTCGGCAGCGATGCCGGCGGCGGCCAGCGCCGTGAGAAACCCCTGCAGCCGCTGCTGGCTGACCTCGTGATGCGGATGACCCTGGATGAAGCCGAAGCGGCGGTGACCGAGCGAGAGCAGGTACTCGGTCAGGTCGCGCGCGGCGGCCTCGTTGTCGATGCGGATGGTCGCCATCCGCGCCGAGACGTCGGCCGATGCGACCACCACCGCGACGACACCGGCCTGCTGCACCTCGGCGAGTACGTGCGCGGACTCGCCCAGCGGCGGCGTCAGGATCAGACCGTCGATCCCGGCCTTCAGCAGCTTGCCGAGCGCCGTTGCCGCCATCTCGCTTGCACCGCAGCGCTCGACCAGCACCTGCGCACCGGTCCGGCTGCTCTCATCGAGCGCGCCGAGCAACAATTCGCTCAGGTAGCCGGTCGAAGGGTTGTCGTAGAGCAGCCCGATGCGGCACGGCACCGAGCCCGCGAGGCTGCGCGCCGCCGGGCTGGGCGCATAGTTGAGCGCGCGAATCGCCGCATGCACCAGCTCGCGCGTCTCCGGCTTGACGTTGCTCTCGCGGTTGATGACGCGCGATACCGTCATCGGCGAGACCCCGACATGCGCCGCGACATCGCGTATCGTCACGCTCTGATTCGACCTTCGTCGGTGCCGCTCCGTCGCCATCGCTTATCCTTGCGGCTATGGTAGCGCTTAAAATTTTGCGCCAGCAATCAATCCTCGCCGTGCTTGGGTGGGTGGTCCTGGTGCCAGGGCTCGATCCGGCAGTCGCGACACCGTTGGCGGCGGCCGCCGTAGCCGCGGCATCCCCGGCGGCGGCGCGCTCCACGCAAGGCGTGCGCGGCGCGGCCCATGCGCTGCTCTGGCCGCGCTCGCACAGCGCCGGACTGCTCGATGCCGCCACCGAGCGGCGCGTGAGCGAGCTGATGGCCGGGATGAGCCTGGAAGAGAAAGTGGGCCAGATCATCCAGGCGGATATCGGCCATCTCACGCCGCAGGATCTGCGCCGATATCCGCTGGGCGCGGTGCTGGCGGGGGGCGATTCGTCGCCGGCCGGTGGCACCGATCGCACCGCCGCCGCATGGCTCGCCACGGCGCGGGCTTTGCGCGCGGTCTCGATTGAGGCGCGACCTGGACACACACCGATTCCGATCCTGTTCGGAGTCGATGCGGTCCATGGCAACAATGCGGTGGCGGGCGCCACGATCTTCCCGCACAACATCGGACTCGGCGCCACGCATGATCCGGCGCTGATCGGGCGCATCGGCGCCGCGACCGCGCAGGAGATGGCGACGGTCGGGCTCGACTGGGCGTTCGCGCCGGCGCTCTCGGTGCCGCGCGATCTGCGCTGGGGCCGCAGCTACGAGGGTTACTCGCAGGATCCGGCGCTGGTGCGACGCTACGCCGCTGAAATGGTGCGCGGGCTGCAGGGCGAACCGGACGGCACGGACCGGGTGCAGAACGGCCACGTTGCCGCGACCGCCAAGCACTTTGTCGGCGACGGCGGCACCCGGGCCGGTATCGATGAGGGCGACACCGGGCTCAGCGAACGCGCGCTGATACACACCGATGCGCAGGGCTACTATGCCGCGATCGAGGCCGGCGTGATGAGCGTGATGGCGTCATTCTCGAGCTGGCAGGGGCAGAAGGTGCACGGCAACGCGAGCCTGCTGACCGGCGTGCTCAAGGGGCGCCTGGGTTTCGACGGTTTCGTCGTCGGCGACTGGAACGGTCACGCCCAGATTCCCGGCTGTACCCGCACCCGTTGCGCTGCCGCGCTGATGGCCGGTATCGACATGCTCATGGCGCCGGACGGCTGGAAGGAACTGTTCGATAACACGCTCGCGCAGCTGCGATCGGGCGATGTCCCGCTGGCGCGGCTCGATGACGCCGTGCGCCGCATCCTGCGCGTCAAGCTGAAACTCGGACTGTTCGACTCTGTGCGCCCATGGGAGGGCCGGTTCGAGGTACTGGCTTCGGGCACCCACCGTGCGCTTGCGCGCACCGCGGTACGCGAGTCGCTGGTATTGCTGAAGAACGATGCCCGGATGCTGCCGATCCGCGCGTCGGCGCGCGTGCTGGTTGCCGGCGATGCCGCCGATGACATTGGCCGCCAGTGCGGCGGCTGGACGCTGGGCTGGCAGGGCGGCGCCGATCGCAACGGTCAGTTTCCGCAGGGCGAGTCGATCTATGCGGGCATTCGCAGCGCGCTCGAAGCCGGTGGTGGCAGCGCGCAGCTCAGCATCGATGGCAGCGCCGCCGGCAAGCCCGATGCGGCGATCGTGGTGTTCGGCGAGCGGCCGTACGCGGAAGGCGCCGGAGATCTGCGCTCGCTCGATTATCAGGCCGCCGGGCGACGCGACCTGGCGTTGCTGCAGCGGCTGCGCGCCAGGCACATCCCGGTGGTGTCGGTGTTTCTGTCGGGCCGGCCGCTGTGGGTCGATCCGGAGTTCGACGCCTCGAATGCGTTCGTGGCGGCCTGGCTTCCGGGCTCGGAGGGCGGCGGCATCGCCGATCTGCTGATAGGCGATGCGCATGGCAATGCGCGCTATGATTTCAGCGGCACCCTGTCGTTCGCATGGCCCGTGACGCGCACTGCAGCAGACGCCGCGCCGAGGTTCGCACTCGGCTACGGACTGCGCTACGGAATGTAATAGAGCTCGATCGACTTGCCGACCCGTTGCAGCGGCCGGTAACGCGTCAGCCAGGCAAAGCCGGCCTGGTTCTCCTGCAGCGTGAGCATCGTGATGGCGATCCAACCGCTGACCGGTTGATTGGGTTTGAGCAGCGTGAAGGGCGGCAGCGCTTCGCGCGACAGGTCGGCGGTGCCCTTGTACCCGAGCCAGAGCTGCTGCACCCCGCGCGCGGCCAGCACCTGCTCGAGCCGTCGCAGGTCCTGCCCGCCCCAGTCCAGATCCGAATCCACCAGGATGCGTTCGGGGTGATCTCCCGCGATCGGATTGAAATAGGCGAGGTAATCCGGGTAGGCGCTCGCGAGGATCGCAACCTGCCACAGCAGCAGCGCCGCGAGGGCAGGGCGCGCCGCGCGCGCCTGCCACTGCCGCCAGCCGGTGCAGACCGCATAGCCGGCACCCATCGCAAGCAGCGGGTACGCGATCAGCACGTGCCGCACGCCGATGTTGATGTGGCTGTAGAGGCAGGAGAATACGAGTATCGATACGAAGCAGGTCGCGGGGGCCAGAAGGTAGACGTCGGCCTCGCGCCAGCCCCGCAGCGCGAGCAGACCGAGCCCGAGCAGGCCGAGCAGCAGCAGCGGCAGCGGCGTCTTGACCGCGAGCGCCACCAGATAGAAGTACCACCAGCCGCTGGCGGCGGTGTGCCCGAGCAGAAACGACAGATGGCCGTGCTCGTTGTGCCATTCGACGCCGAGAAAATTCATCGGCACCATCAGGAAGCCCAGCGGCAAGGGCACTCGGGCCGCGAAACGATAGGCCAGGTCGTGCAGGGCGCCGCGATGGCCCGCCAGGAAGTCCAGCGCCGGGCTGGGTGCGAAGTCCGGTGTCGTCAGATAGACCAGTTTCGGTCCATAGATGCCGACCATGATCACGACCGTCAACAGCACGGCCAGTGCCGCGGTGCCGAGCCGCCGTGGCAGCATCCACGGCAGCGGCGCGCGCGGCGCGAACAGCAGCCGCAGGCCGATCAGGCTCAGCGCCGCCACGCCAATGAACGGCACCGCGGACATCTTGGTGGCGACCGCGAGGCCGGCCGCGAGACCGAGACGCAGTGCAGCCGCGAGCGTCGGGGATTCGAACCAGCGCAGCAGCAGGTACAGCGTCAGGATCGTCATCGCGGTGACCGGCACGTCGAGCGCGACCACGGCGGCATGTCCGAGGATCACCGGCGTGCTGACCAGGAACAGCAGCGTCACCAGCGCCGTGGACTCACCGTACCAGCGACGCGCCCACCACCAGCTGGCCGCCAGCAACAGCAGCAGGAACGGCAGCATTCCGAGCCGCGCCAGCGTCAGGATCTCGTCATAGCTGGCCGGCGAGTTGTACAGCAGATCGCGGCCCTGCGCTTCACCGATCGGCATCGGGTCCCCGTGGAATCGCGCACCGGCCAGATACGGACCGATCGCGGCCGCCAGCCGCGCCAGCGGCGGATGCTGGTTGTCGTAGCGATACTCGCCGCGATCGATCAGCACCAGCCCGGCCGCGATATGCTCGGGTTCGTCCCAGAAGTTGCCGAAGATGTGATAGGTGCTGATGCACAGCGTGCACGCCAGCACGGCCAGCAGCGCCGGCGCAGCCAGGGACCAGCGAATCGGCCAGCGCATCTGCAGATGTGTTCCGTTGGCGATGGGGGTGGACGAATCCTGCCATTCTGCCCTGAGGCCGGCCGAAGTGCGAAGGACGATGGCAGCATTCGCGCATGCTGCGTGCCGGCCCGGCCGCTGGCGCTGCGCGCAGTGCTCAGCGCGATGACGTGATCGCCATCGGATCTGCACGAGCGCGCGCCGCGAGCATCGCGCGACACGGGATGTTGCGGGAATAAGGGCGCTGAAGTAGTGTGCGACAGTTTTTTTGTCGCCATTATCAGCCGGCGCGAGTGCCCCCGGAACGTTCGATGACCACGACCGATGCCCAGGCTTGGGTAGTCCATAAGTTTGGCGGTTCCAGCGTCGCCGACGCGCGCTGCTTCGAGCGCGTCGCCGACATCGTGGAATCGCAGATGGTCGCGGCTGGCTCGGGCGGCGCGCAACCGCGGCCGCGCCTGGCCATCGTGCTGTCGGCCTGCAAAGGCGTCACCGATGCACTGCTCGAACTGGTCACCCTGGCCGAGCGCCAGCAGGCCGACTGGCACGCGCGACTGGGCGCGCTGCGCGAGCGGCACGCGGCAATTGCCGGCGCTCTGCTCGATCCGGGCGCGGCCGCCGAGTACCAGGCCCAGTTCGATCGCGACGTCACCGACCTGACCGGCGTGCTGCAGACCACGAGCATCATGCGCTCGGCGGCCCAGACGGTGCGCGATCTGTGCGCGGGTTTCGGGGAGATCTGGTCCACGCAGCTGTTTTGCCGCTATCTGCAGCGGCGTGGGGTGCGCGGCGGGGTGCAATGGCTGGATGCCCGGCGCTGCGTCACGGTGGAGTGGGGTCAGCTCGGGCCGGCGGTGCAGTGGCAGGAATCCAAGTCCAGGCTGCAGGCGCTGCTGCCGTCGCAGATGCCCGCCACGCTGGTGATCACCGGTTTCATCGCCAGCGATCCGCGCGGGGTCCAGACCACGCTCGGGCGCAACGGCAGCGACTTCTCGGCGTCGATCTTCGGGGCGTTGCTGGACGCGGCGCAGATCCACATCTGGACCGATGTCGACGGCGTGCTCTCGGCCGATCCACGCCGCGTGCCCGATGCGCAGGTCATCGACTCGCTGTCGTACAACGAGGCCATGGAGCTGGCTTACTTCGGCGCCAAGGTGATTCACCCGCAGACCATGGCGCCTGCGGTGGGGCGTGACATTCCGATCTGGATACGCAACACGTTTGCGCCCGAGAAGCCGGGCACGATGATCTGCGCACATCCGAGTTCCAAGCTGCCGGTCAAGGGGATCACCAGCATCGAGAACGTCGCGCTGGTCAATCTCGAGGGCGCCGGCATGATCGGCGTGCCCGGTACCGCGCATCGCCTGTTCGGCGCGCTGCGCGAGGAAGGCATCTCGGTGATCCTGATCTCGCAGGGCAGTTCCGAACACTCGATCTGCTGCGCGATCCCGCAGGAGCAGGCCGCGCGCGCGCACCGGGTGCTCGAGGCTGCGTTTGCACGCGAGCTGGCCGAAGGCCAGATTCAGAACGTCGACGTGACCCCGAACCTGGCGATCCTGGCGGTGGTCGGCGACGGCATGGCGGGCACGCCCGGTGCCGCGGGCAAGGTATTCGGCGCCCTGGGCAATGCGCACATCAACGTTCGCGCGATTGCGCAGGGCGCTTCCGAGCGCAACATATCGGTAGTGGTCGACGGCCGGCAGGCGACGCGCGCATTACGCGCGACGCACGCGAGCTTCTATCTGTCGCCGCACACCCTGTCGATCGGTGTCATCGGCCCGGGCACCGTCGGCCGCGTGCTGCTCGACCAGCTTGCTAGCCAGCGCGAGCGGCTGGCGCGGGAGTTCAAGATCGATCTGCGCGTTCGCGGAATCCTGCGCTCCAAGCAGATGCGGCTCGCGGATTTCGGACTGGAGCTGCCGCGCTGGCGCGAAGAGCTGGAGCAGCATGCGCAGCCGGCGGATCTGGCGCGCTTCGTCGAACACGTGCGCGTGGACTATCTGCCCCATACGGTGCTGATCGACTGCAGCGCCGACGCCGAAGTGGCGGCGCACTATCGCGATTGGCTGGCGGCCGGCATTCACATCGTGACGCCGAACAAGAAGGCAAATAGCGGCACGCTGGCCTACTACGAGAGTCTCAAGGCCGCGGGCCGCGGGATCGGGGCCCCCAACCAGTTTGTGAACACCGGCGGCGCCGGCCAGCCCGGGATGCAGACGCAGCGCGGCCGGCGGGAAAACCG
>JBIODC010000031.1:0-28892 GCA_044440135.1 Steroidobacterales bacterium
CCCCCCGCGCGGCGCGGGCGCCCGCCGCGGGCGCCCCCCGGGGCGGGGGGGGGCCCGCGGGCGCGGCGCCAGCAGCCGGGGCGCTGCCCCCGCGGGGGCCCGCGCCCGCCCGCGCGGCGACCGGCTGGCGCAGCTGCAGGTCCTCGACATCGATCACACCGGAGGCCGACAGCGCGATCGCACGCTCGAGGATGTTTTCCAGCTCGCGCACATTGCCGGGAAACGAGTAGCGCTGCAGCGCCGCGCGTGCCGAGGGCGTCATCGTCGGCAGCTCGGCGCCAATGCGCGCGGACAGGCGTTCGAGCAGCGCATCGGCGAGCTCGGGGATGTCCTCGGCGTGCTCGCGCAGCGCCGGTACGCGAATCTCGATGACGTTGATCCGATAGAAAAGATCCTCGCGAAAGCGCCCCTGGGCGACGAGCTTGGCGAGGTTCTTGTGCGTCGCTGACAGTACGCGCACATCGACCGGCACTTCGCGCTGCTCGCCGATCGGGCGCACGGTCTTCTCCTGAATCAGGCGCAGCAGCTTGACCTGCATGTGCAGCGGCAGATCCGCAACCTCATCCAGAAACAGCGTGCCACCCTCGGCGCTCTGCACCAGGCCGCGTTTGTCGGCGATGGCGCCGGTGAAGCTGCCGCGTTTATGACCAAACAGCTCGCTCTCCATCAGCTCCGACGGAATCGCACCGCAGTTGACCGGCACGAACGGCGCGTCCGCGCGGGCGCCGGTCTCGTGAATCAGCCGCGCCACCAGTTCCTTGCCGGTGCCGGACTCGCCGGTGATGTGTACCGGCGCCTGGCTGCGTGCGACTCGTGCGATCAGTTCGCGCAGCGCGGCCATCGCGGGGGAGCGTCCCAGCAGTCGTGGCCCGTGGGCGCTCACGGCCGGTGCGGTGCCCGGGCGAGTGCCGAGCTTGATGGCCTTGGCGACCAGCTTGCGCAGCACGCCCAGATCCAGCGGCTTGGAGACGAAATCGAAAGCGCCCAGCTTGAGCGCGCGCACCGCCGATTCCACGTTGCCGTGCGCGGTGATCACGGCGACCGGCACCTCGGCGTGAACCTCCTGGATCCAGGCCACCAGGTCGAGTCCGTCGCCGTCAGGCAGGCGCATGTCCGTCAGGCACAGATCGAAGCGGCGCTCGTTGAGTTTGGCGCGCGCGCCGGCAAGATCGCCGGCCGAGTCGGTCGCGAGATTCATGCGGCTGAGCGTCAGCGACACCAGCTCGATCAGATCGGGCTCGTCATCGACGACCAGGACTATGGGTTTGCTCGGAGTATCCACGCGATCATCTCAATACTGGCTGTCGCTCCATCGGCTCAGGTCGGCGAATACGATGCGAAAGATGCTACCGCCGCCTTCGCGCGACTCATACAGCAGGGTCGCACCGTTGGCTTGTCCGAGCTCGCGCGCCAGAAACAGGCCGAGGCCGGTGCCGCGCGCGGCGCGCGTAAAGAACGGTTCGAAGATCCGTTCCGCATCGGCCAGCGCAATGCCCGGGCCGCGATCGGCGACCTGCAGATAGGGCCGGCCGACCCCGGCGAGCCGGCCGTAGCGCAGTTCGATCGGCGCGGCTCCCGCGTGCGGCAACGCGTGCGTGACGCTGTTCTGGCACAAATTCCAGAAGATCTGATGCAGCTGGCTGCCATCGATGCGCAGCTCGACGTCTTCGGAATCCGGATCGATGATGAGCCGCTGCCATGACAGCTGCAAGGTGTCGCAGAATTCGTGCCGAAAGCGCCGCGTCCAGGCCGCGAGCATCAGCCGCTCCGGCCGCGGCGGCTCGCGGCGCGAGAGCTGCAGGATGTTGTCGATGATGCCGCTGACGCGCCTTGAGTTGTCCTGCATGATCTCGGTCAGTCGGCGATCGGCCGCGCTCAGCGCGGTCGATTCCGCCAGCAGCTGCGCGGCGTGGCTCATCGCGCCAACGGGATTGCGGATCTCATGGGCGATGCTGGCCGAGAGGCGACCGAGGGCCGCGAGCTTGGTCTGCTGCACCTTGGCGGCAAGTTCGCCGGTATCCTCCAGAAACACGATGATCGGCGCTGGCTCGCTGCTGCCGAGCGGCGCGAAATGCGGGCGAATGACGCGCGCGCCATCAGCGGCCACCAGGGTGCCGGCCTCGCCGCGCAGTATCACGGTCCCGTCCTGTCGCCAGGTCGACAGCAGATACAGCAGGCGCGGTGCGACCTCGCCGACCAGCGCGCCGGGCACGGCGATGTCGTCGCCGAGCATCTGTGCCGCCGACTCGTTGATGAGCCGGATACGGTCTGACGGGTCCACGACCAGGATGCTCTCGCGCAGGCGCTGCACGATGTATTGCGAGAGTTGCGCTAGATTGGCCAGATCGAGCTCCTGGCGGCGCACCAGCGCTTCGCTCTCGCGCAGGCGATTGGAGACCGGCCAGGCCATCAGCGCGACCAGGAACACCACCGCGCCGAGCATGCCGGCCAGCGAATAGTCGTAGGTCTGGGCGTAGCCGACGAGCACCGCCAGGATCTGCTGCGTCAGCAGTCCGAGCGCTGCGAGCGCCGCGATGCCGAGACTCGCGCGGCCTTCGGCCAGCAGCGACATCGCTCCGACCGGAATCACCAGCAGGATGCCGAGCCCGCTCGACACGCCGCCGCTGCTGAACACCAGGGAGCAGATTGCGGTCGTATCCAGCAGCGTATGCACGAATACCAGGGCGTGCCGGCTGCGCCATCGACCCCGGCCGCCAAAGGCGACCAGGCCCCCGAGCACCCAGTAGACAATGCAGATGGCTATGAACAGCTGCGGATCGCTGGCGCCCACCGTGGGCGTCGGTCGCGTGAGCAGTTGCAGGCCGACCAGCACCGGCGGCAACAGCAGGCGATAGAGATTGGCGAGTCCAACCACGCGCCAGGCAAGATCGCTGCCCGGGGGGCCGGTCGTCGCCGAGCTTGCAGCGGCCGGTGCGGCTTGCGGTGTCAGGGGCGCCGGCGGCGAGGGCGTCTGCGGCGGATCGGGGTCAGGTGCCCTGCTGGCACCCGGTGAGGGTACGCTCATGGCGGCGGGCTTCGGCCTGCGGGGGCGCAACGGGGCATTGAAACTGTTTCGGGGAAGCGCAATCTAAGCATTCAGGTCGCGTTCACGACGTACATGTCAACCTCTGCGAGGCTAGGTCGTTATCATGCAGCATATGACTAATCAGCGACTTAAACTGCGAACCTGGTCGGTTCTGGGCCTGTGCGCACTGCTGGTTGCCTGCGAGGCGCCGCCTCCGCGGCGCATGGTCGTCGCGACCGAGCCGGTGCCCAGCCGTATTATGGTCTACCCCGCGCAGGGCCAGAGCCCGGAGCAGCTCGAGCGCGATCGTTACGAATGTCACGTCTGGGCCGTGCAGCAGACAGGATTTGATCCGAGCCGCGCAGGGGTCCCGCCGGGGCAGCGCGTGATGGTCGAGCCCGCGAACCCGCCCGGCGCCGGCACCGCGATCGGCGCGATCGCCGGTGCGATCCTCGGTGCCGCCATTGCCGGTCCGCGCGATGCCGGCTTCGGCGCCGTGTTTGGCGGCATCACCGGCGCGGCGGTCGGCTCGACCAGCGATGCCAACGCCCAGGCGCGCGCCAACTACGAGCAGTCCCGGCTTGACCAGAGCTACGAGCAGGGTGCGGCCGCGGCGTCGAATTACCGGCGCGCGATCGGTGCCTGCCTCGATGCGCGTGGCTACAAGATCGCTTGAGGGGCAAGGCATATGACAGTGGCATCCAAGAACACACCGGTGCTGTTGCTGCTGGCAGCGCTGGCGCTCGGTGCCGGCGCCGCAAGTCACGCGGATGAGCGGCATGACCAGGGCAACCGCGGCGTTGACCGCGCGGTCAACCGCGGCCAGGCTGGCCGCGGCGAGGTGCTCGACAACCGCTACAACCACGGTCACTACTACCCGCAGCGCGGTAGCGTCGTGCGCGCGCTGCCGGGCGGCTACCGACCGTACTATTGGCATGGCAGCCGCTACTATTTCTCGGGCGGCATCTGGTATGCGCCCGGACCGTACGGCTTCGTGGTGACCGGGCCGCCCGCCGGCCTGTTCCTGACGGTTCTGCCGCCGTTCTACTCCACGGTGTGGTTGGGGGGCATGCCGTATTACTACGCCGACAATGTCTATTACCAGTGGCAGCCGAGCGCCAACGGCTATGTGGTCGTGGATCCCCCGGCCGGCGCCGATCAGCCGGGTGCGCCGCCGCCGACGTCGGGTGATGATTTCTACATCTACCCGAAGAACGGGCAGACGCAGGAGCAGCAGGCGGCGGATCAGTACGAATGCCACAGCTGGTCGAAGAACCAGACCGGTTTCGATCCGACGCAGCAGGGCGGTGGCGTCGCGCCCGGTGATACCGGCTCGCGGCGTGACCAGTACAATCGCGCGATGACCGCGTGCCTCGAGGCGCGCGGCTACAGCGTGAAATAACCGAGCGCGAGCGACCAGCAACAATCCGTAGTTGAAGGTCGATCGCTCGGCCATCTGAACCGGCGCGCTGGCCTCGGGCGCCGGTTTCCGCGACAATCCCCAGCTTTTCAGCTCCCGGATGGTCGCGGATGAACCTGCACGAATACCAAGCCAAGAAGATTCTCGCCAGCTACGGGATCCCCGTGCCTGCAGGCCGCGACGCGGCCAGCGCCGATGAGGCAGTCGCGGCTGCGCAGGCGCTCGGCGGCGCAGTGTGGGTAGTCAAGGCGCAGGTGCACGCAGGCGGTCGCGGCAAGGCGGGCGGCGTCAAGCTCGCACGCGACCTGGAACAGGTGCGCGCCGCGGCGGCGGGCATGCTCGGTCAGCGGCTGGTCACCAAGCAGACCGGACCGGCCGGCTTGCCGGTCGAGCGCGTCTATGTCGAATCCGGCTCGGACATCGAGCGCGAGCTCTATCTGAGTCTGACGCTCAATCGCGAGCGCGGGCGCATCGCGGTGGTGGCTTCGGCGGCCGGCGGCATGGACATCGAAGAAGTCGCTCACCAGACGCCGGAGAAGATTCTATCGGTGACGGTGCATCCGGCGACCGGGCTCGAAGCCTTTCAGTGCCGCCAGCTCGCGTTCGGCCTGGGGTTGGGACCGAAACAGATCGAGGAGTTCCAGTCGATCGTGAAGGCCCTGTACCGGCTCTACATCGAGCGCGATGCCAGCCTGATCGAGATCAATCCGCTGATCGTGACCAAGGGCGGCGCGCTGGTGGCACTCGACGCCAAGCTCGACATCGAAGCCAACGCGCTGTTCCGACAGAAGGAGATGGCGGCGCTGCGCGACCTGGGGCAGGAAGATCCGATGGAGCGGCGTGCCAGCGAGCACGATCTGAATTACGTCTCGCTCGATGGCAACATCGCCTGCATGGTCAACGGCGCCGGGCTCGCGATGGCGACCATGGACCTGATCCAGCTGCACGGCGGACGGCCGGCGAACTTTCTCGACGTCGGCGGCGGCGCCACCAGCGATCGCGTGACCGCGGCATTTCAGCTGATCCTGTCCAATCCGCACGTGCGGGCGATCCTGGTCAACATCTTCGGCGGCATCGTGCGCTGCGATCTGATCGCCGATGGCGTCATCAATGCGGTGAAGAGCGTCGGCGTGAAGGTGCCGGTGGTGGTGCGGCTGGAGGGCACCAATGCGCAGGCCGCACGCGAGCGGCTGGCCGCGAGCGGACTGGCCATCATTGCGGCCGCCGATCTCACCGATGCCGCCAAAAAAGTCATCGCGGCCGCCAGGAAGGCCGCTTGAATCCACCACGGCGCGTTCAGCCGCAGCCTCAAGGACCCGCATGAGCATTCTCGTCAACAGCCGCACCAAAGTGATCTGCCAGGGCTTCACCGGCAAGCAGGGCACTTTTCATTCGCAACAATGCATCGCCTACGGCACCCGCCTGGTCGGCGGCGTGACTCCGGGACGCGGCGGCGAGCGCCATCTCGATCTGCCGGTGTTCGATACGGTGCGCGATGCGGTGCGCGAGACCGGCGCGACCGCCAGCATGATCTACGTGCCGGCCCCGTACGCGGCCGATGCGATCCTCGAAGCGGCCGATGCCGGCATCGAGCTCGTCGTGTGCATCACCGAGGGCCTGCCGGTTAACGACATGGTCAAGGTCAAGGCGGCGCTGACCGGCTCGGCGACGCGCCTCATCGGTCCGAACTGCCCCGGCATCATCACGCCGGGGGAGTGCAAGATCGGCATCATGCCGGGATTCATTCACAAGAAAGGCTGCGTCGGCATCGTCTCGCGTTCGGGCACATTGACCTACGAGACGGTGTTCCAGACCACCAACAACCAGCTCGGTCAGAGCACCTGTGTCGGCATCGGCGGCGATCCGGTGCGTGGCATGAATTTCATCGACGTGATCGAGCTGTTCGAGCGCGACCCGCAGACCGAAGGCATCATCATGGTCGGCGAGATCGGCGGCTCGGATGAGGAGGCGGCGGCCGACCATATCCGCCGCTACGTGACCAAGCCGGTGGTGGCCTATATCGCGGGTGTCACCGCGCCGCCGGGCAAGCGCATGGGGCACGCCGGCGCGGTGATCGCGGGCGGCAAGGGCACCGCGGCCGATAAATACCGGGCGCTCGAGGCCGCGCGCGTACGCACCGTGAAGTCGCCCGCGGAGCTGGGCCGCGCGATGGCGGAGCTGCTGGGCAAGCGGCGCGCGGCGGCGAAGAGCGCTGCGGACAAGGCCGCGCGGGCGACCAAGGCCGAGCCTGAGGTACTGCCGCGGCCGCACTCGCTCCGCAGGGCTGCCGGCGCAGCCAGGACGTCGCCGAAGCGATCGACTCCGCGCCCGCCGGCGCGGGCAGCCGCGCGCAAGTCGGCCGGTAAACCGCGGGCGGCGGGCCGGGCGAAAGCCGGCCGGCACGCCCAAGGCGGCGCGCGCGCCAGAGGCGACCGGCGCGGCAAGAGCGCCGCGCGAGCGCGACGTTGATCGGCACGCCAACGCCGATTCACCGGCCCGCTGATTCACCGGAGCGCCGGTGGCCCGCACCGACAGACTGAAGATCGCGCTGGCGCAGCTGGATCTGCTGGTCGGCGACGTGCGCGGCAATCTCGAGCGCGTCGTGGCCGAGGCACGGCGTGCGCGCGATGCGCTGCGGGCCGATCTGGTGCTGTTTCCGGAGCTGACGCTCTCGGGCTATCCGCCCGAGGATCTGCTGTTCCACCGCGGCCTGCGGCTGCAGATCGAGCGCGCGCTGACCGAGCTCAAGCAGGCGGTGCCCGAGATCGGCGTGATGGTCGGCTATCCGGAGTATGCCGAGGGCAAGATTCACAATTCGGCGCTGCTGTTTCGCGGCGGCCGCGCGCTGGCGCATCATCGCAAGGCAGTGCTGCCGAACTACAAGGTGTTCGACGAGAAGCGCTATTTCACGCCGGGCACCGAAGCCACGGTGGTGGATTTCGACGGCTGGCGTCTCGGACTGCTGATCTGCGAGGACGTCTGGGAACCGCAGCCGGCCCAGGCGGCGAAGGCGCTCGGCGCCGAGGCGCTGCTGATCATCAATGCGTCGCCGTACGAGATCCACAAGCAGCGCGAGCGCGAACGCGTGGTCGGCGATCGCGTCCGGGAAAGCCGGCTGCCGGCGGTGTATCTGAACCTGCTGGGCGGCCAGGATGAGCTGGTGTTCGACGGCAATTCGTTCGTGATGGATGCGCAGGCACAGCTCGTGATGCGCGCCGACGCGTTCCAGGACGGCCTGTACAGCGTCGAATTCGAGCGCCGCGGCGCAGCGCTGGTGCCGCTGGCGGGGACCATCGCGCCGGAGCTGTCGGACGAGGAGAGCGTGTATCGCGCGCTGGTGCTCGGGGTGCGCGACTATGTCACCAAGCATGCTTTCCCGGGCGTGGTCATGGGCCTGTCCGGCGGCGTGGATTCGGCGCTGACGCTGGCGCTCGCGGTCGATGCGCTCGGACCTGAGCGGGTGCACGCGGTGATGATGCCGTCGCGCTATACCTCGGCCATGAGCCAGGAGGATGCGGCCGCGCAGGCACAGGCGCTCGGCGTGACCTTGAGCTCGATCTCGATCGAGGACATGTTTGCGGCGACGCTGGCGGCGCTCGCGGGCGAGTTCGCCGGCCGTAAGCCCGATGCCACCGAGGAGAACATCCAGGCGCGCTGTCGTGGCGTATTGCTGATGGCGATCTCGAACAAGACCGGCCGCATGCTGCTGACCACCGGCAACAAGAGCGAGATGGCGGTCGGCTACGCGACGCTCTACGGCGACATGGCCGGCGGCTTCGCACCGATCAAGGACTGCAGCAAGATGCTGGTGTACCGGCTGGCGCGCTACCGCAACCGGCTGTCGGCGGCTATCCCTGCGCGCGTGATCGCGCGCGAGCCCACCGCGGAACTGCGGCCCGACCAGAAAGACACCGATTCGCTGCCGCCGTACGAGGTGCTCGATCCGATCCTGGAAGCCTTCATCGAGGATGACCTGTCGGTCGAGGAGATCTGCGAGCGCGGCTTCGATCGCGCCGTGGTGGTGGCGCGCGTGCTCGACATGGTCAAGCGCGCCGAATACAAGCGCCGGCAGGCGCCGCCCGGCGTGCGCGTGAGCCGGCGCGCGTTCGGTCGCGATTGGCGCTATCCGATCACCAACGGCTATCGACGCTAGGCTGTCGGCGGGCGGCTATCTGACGCGTGCCTATCGGCGCCAGATCTGCCACCAGTGCTTGCCCTTGGCGGTCGTGGCCTCGTCGGTCGCCGGGTAGTTGACCTGATAGACGCGCTCGACGTTCGCGGCCAGTTCGGTGTACCCGAGCCTTCGATAGCACTCGAGCATGATCGCGAGCGCCGCCTGTTCCGAGGGCGCGCCGTCGTATTGCTCGATGACGCCCTCCGCGCGGCGCGCGGCCGCGATGTAGGCGCCGCGCTTGACGTAATAGCGCGCCACGTTGACCTCGTACTCCGCCAGGCGATTGCGCAGGTAGGTCATGCGCCGCAGCGAATCGCGCGCGTAGTCGCTGTTCGGATATTGCGTGACGACCGTGCTGAACGCGGTGATCGACTTCAACAGGTCGGCCGGCGGCCGCTTGGCCATGTCGACGCCGAAGAAACGCTCGATCGAATAGGGGGTGCGCTCGAAGTAGATCAGGCCCTTCATGTACCAGGCGTAGTCGACGCGCGGGTGGGTCGGGTTCTCGCGCAGAAACTGGTCAGCCGCATCGATGGCCGTTTCCTTCTCGCCCTTGCGGTAGTAGCAGTAGATCACGTCGAGGCGCGCCTGGCGCGCCTGGTTGGTGAACGGAAAGCGCGCGGTCAGCGCCTCGTACTGCTTGATGGCATACTCGAAGTCATTGTTCATCAACGCTTTGTGGGCGTTGTTGTAGAGCGTCTCGGCGTTGGCGGTCTTGATCTTCTTGGTGGAATGGAAGAACGAGCAGCCGGCGAGCAGGCACAGCGATGCCGCAAACACCGCACCCAGGAGCCGCCAGCGACCCGGGGCCGCGCTAGTTCGTGAACTCAAGAAAGGACCCTAAGAGAATGAATCGTTGATCAACCCAGTATAGCCGACCTGTAGCTGACCCATCCGATGCCACCCGAGTTCCAGACCCATGTGCTCAACCTGCCGGCCTCGGCGGCCGGACTGCGCCTGGACCAGGCGCTGGCCGCCGCGCTGCCGCAGTACTCGCGCGCGCGATTGCAGCGCTGGATCCGCGAGGGCGCGGTGCAACTGGGCGGCAAGGCGGCGCGCGTACGCGACCGGGTCGAGGGTGGTGAGCAGATCGTGGTCGAGGCGCGGTTCGAGGCCGATCACAGTGTGGCTGCCGAAGCGCTGCCGCTCGATATCGTGCATCAGGATCACGATTTGCTGGTGCTGAACAAACCGGCCGGGCTGGTGGTGCATCCCGGCGCGGGCAATCGCGCGCATACGCTGCAGAACGCGCTGCTGGGACATGATCCGGCGCTGGCACAGGTTGCCCGGGCCGGGCTGGTGCATCGGCTCGACAAGGAGACCAGCGGGTTGTTGATCGTGGCGCGAACTCCCGAGGCGCACACGCGGCTGGTGGCCCAGCTGGCGGCGCGCGAAATTGGACGCGAATACCTGGCGCTGGTCGCGGGACTGCCTACCGGCGGCGCGCGCATCGATCAGCCGATCGGGCGCCATCGCAGTCTGCGCACGCGCATGGCGGTGCGCGGCGACGGCCGCGAGGCGGTCACGAATTATCGCATCGAGGAGCGTTTTCGCGCGCACACGCTGCTGCGCGTGCGGCTCGAGACCGGGCGCACCCACCAGATCCGTGTGCATCTCGCGCACGTCGGACTGCCGCTGGTGGGCGACCCGGTGTATGGCGGCAGGCGCCGGCTGGTTGCAGGCGGGGCCGCGGCGCTGAACCGCCAGCTGCAGGCATTTCAGCGCCAGGCGCTGCACGCGCAGCGGCTGACGCTGGCGCATCCGCGCACCGGGCGCGAACTGGCGTTCGAAGCGCCGTTGCCGGCGGATTTCCAGGGGTTGCTCGCGGCGTTGCGCGAGGATGCGCGCGAGACGCGTTCGGCTGCGCGCGCCCCGGTGCGGGCCGCGCGGCGCGGCCGCGGGCGCGCGCGATGACGGCGCCCGGTACGCTGCAACCCGATTGGCCGGCCGCGCGCGGCGTGCGCGCAGCCTTCACGCTGCGCACCGGCGGCGTGAGCACGGGGGCCTACGCCTCGCTCAACCTGGGCGCAAGGCTCGGCGACGACGCGTTCGCGGTCGCCGAGAATCGTCGTCGCGTCGCGGCCGAACTCGTATTGCCGGCCGAGCCGCTGTGGCTGTCGCAGGTGCACGGCACCACGGTGGTGGACGCCGACGATCATCGGTCGGGCGCGGCGGCGCCACAGGGCGATGCGGCGGTGACGCGGCTGCCGGGGCGCGTGCTGGCGGTGCTGGTGGCCGATTGCCTGCCGGTGCTGCTGGCGCGACGCGATGGTGCGGCGGTGGCGGTCGCGCACGCGGGCTGGCGCGGACTTGCGGCAGGGGTGCTCGAGGCCACCACGGCGGCGATCGGTGGCGCGGGCGATGAGCTGCTGGCCTGGCTCGGGCCGGCGATTGGCCCGGCTCATTTCGAGGTGGGCGAGGAGGTCCGGACGGCCTTCTGCGAGCGCGACGCACACGCCGCGGCCGCGTTCGCGCCCAATGAGCGCGGGCGCTGGCAGTGCGATCTGCATCGGCTCGCCCGGCAGCGCCTGTCGGCGCTCGGTCTGCGCTCGATCCATGGCGAGCCGCGCTGCACCTACGCGCAGGCGGGGTCGTTCTATTCGTTCCGGCGCGATGGCGTCACCGGGCGCATGGCCGCGCTGATCTGGATCGATGCGCGCTCGCCCTAGTGGGCTTGGCGGCGCGTGCTAGAGTGACTTCAGCGCCCGAGCGAAGCTGCCGCCCAGGCAGACACTGGAACAGCCGGCTATGACCCTGGTATGGATTTTATCAGCCACGTTCTTTGGCGGCGTGCTCAGCGCGGCGTTGGCAAGCGTGTTCCTGCTGCTGTCGGAGGCGCGCCGCAACCACCTGCTGCCGCATCTGATCAGCTTTGCCACCGGAGCGATGCTGGCCGCGGCGCTGATCGGGCTGCTGCCCGAGGCGATCGCGAGCGTCGGACCTGCGCGCATCCAGGCGATCGGGGCGGCGGTGCTCGCCGGCATCGCGCTGTTCTTCGTGCTGGAGAAGCTGGTGCTCTGGCGGCATTGCCACACCGAGACCTGCGAGACGCATTCCCCGCACGAGACCCAGCGTGATCGCGCCGCCGGCTGGATCGTGCTGTTCGGCGACGGCGTGCATAACGCGTTCGATGGCGTGCTGATCGCGGCGGCGTTCCTGACCGATAGCAAGCTCGGTGTGGTGACCACGATCGCGATCACCGCGCACGAAATCCCGCAGGAGCTCGGCGACCTGGCGGTGCTGTTGCATGCGCGCATGAGTCCGGTGCGCGCGCTATGGTTCAACGCGGCGAGCAGCCTGACGTCGATCCTGGGCGGTCTGGCCGGCTTTTTTGCGCTGCGCCGCACCTTGGACGTGCTGCCGTATGCGATCTCGGTCGCCGCCGCATCGCTGATCTACGTGGCGGTGGCCGACCTGATTCCCGGACTGCATCGACGCGTGGACCCGAAGGGCGCTGCGGCGCAGGTGCTGCTGATCGCCTGCGGGGTCGCGGTGATCGTGTGCGCGCAGCTGTGGCTGGGCGGATGAGCGTAAAGCATCCCCGGGGCCGCCGCTCGCGCCGGCCTGGGGTGCGCAGCACGCTGCTGGGGTGGGCGCGGGAAGGGCGTGCGTTGGCCGCATGGGTGCGGCAGCGTGGATGAACCTGGTGGCCGCCAGGGCCTTGAATTGCTTAGCATCATCCCCACTTGATCGCTAAGGGATGATACGGATTTCCCAACCGAACCAATTGGTACGACACTTTAACTTCAGCCGCACGGGTTAACTCTATGCGCATGGACAAACTTACCAGCCGGTTCCAGGCGGCGTTGGCCGATGCCCAGTCGCTGGCCGTCGGTCGCGACAATCAGTTCATCGAGCCGGCGCACCTGCTGCTGGCGCTGCTCGACGCCGAGGGTGGTGGTGTCGCGCCGCTGCTGATCAAGGCGGCGGTCGACGTCAACCGTCTGCGAACCGCGCTGACCAAGATCGTCGACCAGCTGCCGAAGGTCGAGGGTCATGGCGGCGACGTGCAGATCTCGAACGATCTGAGCCGGCTGCTCAACGTTACCGACAAGCTGGCGCAGCAGCGCGGGGATCAGTACATCGCGAGCGAGCTGTTCGTGCTGGCGGCTATCGACGATCGTGGCGCGGTCGGCAAGGCACTCAAGGACGTGAAGGCCACGCGCGCCGCGCTCGAGAAGGCGATCGAGGAGGTGCGCGGCGGCGAGAAGGTCGATGATCCGGCCGCCGAAGAGAAGCGCCAGGCGCTCGAGAAATACACGGTCGATGTGACCGCGCGTGCGCGCGCCGGCAAGCTCGATCCGGTGATCGGCCGCGACGATGAGATTCGCCGCACGATCCAGGTGCTGCAGCGGCGCACCAAGAACAACCCGGTGCTGATCGGCGAGCCCGGCGTCGGCAAGACTGCGATCGTCGAAGGCCTGGCGCAGCGCATCGTCAACGGCGAGGTGCCCGAGGGCCTGAAGAAGAAGCGCATCCTGGCGCTCGACATGGGCGCGCTGGTCGCCGGTGCGAAGTTCCGCGGCGAGTTCGAAGAGCGGCTTAAGGCGGTCTTGACCGATCTCGCGAAGCAGGAAGGCCAGGTGATCGTCTTCATCGACGAGCTGCACACCATGGTCGGCGCAGGCCGCGCCGAAGGCTCGATGGACGCCAGCAACATGCTCAAGCCGGCACTGGCGCGCGGTGAGCTGCATTGCGTGGGCGCCACGACGCTCGATGAGTACCGCAAGTACATCGAGAAGGACAAGGCACTGGAGCGTCGCTTTCAGATCGTGCTGGTGGAGGAACCCAGCGTCGAGAACACGATTGCGATCCTGCGCGGCCTGAAGGAGCGCTACGAGGTGCATCACCATGTCGACATCACCGACCCGGCGATCGTGGCCGCGGCGACGCTGTCGCACCGCTACATCACCAACCGGCAGCTGCCTGACAAGGCGATCGATCTGATCGATGAGGCGGCGGCCCGCATCCGCATGGAGATCGACTCCAAGCCCGAGGCGCTGGACCGCCTCGAGCGGCGCATCATTCAGCTCAAGATCGAGCAGGAAGCCCTGAAGAAAGAAGAGGACGAAGCCTCCAAGCGCCGGCTGTCGACGCTGCAGCAGATGCTGACCGGCCTGGAAAAGGAATACGCCGACCTGGAGGAGATCTGGAAGGCCGAGAAGGCGGCGCTGCAGGGCGCGTCCAAGATCAAGGAAGAGCTCGAGCAGGTGAAGCTGCAATTCGAGCAGGCACGACGCGCGGGCGACCTGGCGGGGATGGCGAAGCTGCAGTACGGCAGCATTCCCGAGCTCGAGAAGCGGCTGGTGGAAGCGCAGCGCGCTGAGCAGTCGACGCCGCAGCTGGTGCGCAACAGCGTCACCGAGGAAGAGATCGCCGACGTGGTGTCGAAGTGGACCGGCATCCCGGTGTCGAAGATGCTCGAGGGCGAGAAGGAAAAGCTGCTGCGCATGGAAGAGGCGCTGGAGAAGCGCGTGGTGGGTCAGGACGAGGCGGTACGGATCGTCTCCGATGCGATCCGGCGCTCGCGCGCCGGGCTGTCGGATCCGCGGCGGCCGAACGGATCGTTCATGTTCCTGGGTCCGACCGGCGTCGGCAAGACCGAGCTGTGCAAGGCGCTGGCGGAATATCTGTTCGATACCGAAGAGGCCATGGTGCGGATCGATATGTCCGAGTTCATGGAGAAGCACTCGGTGTCACGTCTGATTGGAGCGCCCCCGGGCTATGTCGGCTATGAAGAGGGCGGCTACCTGACCGAGGCGATCCGGCGCCGGCCGTACGCGGTGGTGCTGCTCGATGAGATCGAGAAGGCGCACCAGGACGTGTTCAACGTGCTGCTGCAGGTGCTCGATGATGGGCGGCTGACCGATGGTCAGGGGCGCACGGTGGACTTTCGCAATACGGTCATCATCATGACCTCGAACCTGGGCTCGCAGGTGATCCAGGAGATGGCGGGCGAGGGCAATTACCAGCGCATGAAGAGCGCGGTGATGGAGATCGTGCAGCAGCATTTCCGGCCCGAGTTCATCAACCGCGTCGATGACATCGTCGTGTTCCATCCGCTGGCCACCGAGCAGATTCGCGCGATCGTGGAGATCCAGATCGGCTACCTGCGGCGGCGGCTGCTCGATCGCAACCTGGAGCTGGATCTGGATGACAAGGCGCGTGATCTGATCGGCGAGGCGGGCTTCGATCCGGTGTATGGCGCCCGGCCGCTGAAACGGGCGATCCAGCAGCAGATCGAGAATCCGCTGGCGCAGCGCATCCTGCGCAACGAGTTCATGCCGGGCGATCGGATCCGCGTGAGCGTGCGCGGCTCGGAGCTGCTGTTCGAGAAAGACCGCAAGATGCGGGCAGTGGGCTCGTGACCGGACCGACGCAGAGTCGATCTGACAGGTCCTAACGTATCGAGGTACCGGAAGCACTTGGCCGAAGCCAAGCGCTTATATACAAGGGCGCACTATGGGCCATTCACAGACGCACTGGGACGCCCACCAGTACAGCGCGAACTCTGCCGTTCAATACCGGATCGCGATGGCGGTGTTGGCTGAACATACGTTCAGCGGCGACGAAGCAGTTCTCGATGTGGGTTGCGGCGACGGCAAGATAACCCACGAGATTGCCCTACGGGTCCCGAAAGGCCGTGTCCTGGGCATAGACAGTTCCGAAAGCATGATTCGGTTTGCCCAAGAGACGCGCGCCGCGCAGGCCAACCTGTCCTTCGCGCTCAAGGACGTGACAAATCTTCCTTATGCGAACGAGTTTGATGTCGCAGTCAGCACGTTCTGCCTGCAGTGGGTGCCCGACAAACTGAAGGCCTTTCGGGCTGTGAAGAACAGCCTCAGGCCGGGCGGAAAAATGATCCTGCTGATGCCGTTCAGGAATCCGGAGATCGCGAGCCTGCGAAAGGAAATGACCCGGGAAGCCAGCTGGAAGCACTACTTTGTGGACTATGTCGATCCGTCCGACTGTGCAGACGACGTGCAGTACGAAAGCTATGCGGAGAGATCCGGCTTTACGATCAATTCGTACCTGATTGACGCAACATCAGCCGATTTTGGCAGCGTAGCCGCGTTTGCGGATTTCGTGGGTGCCGTGACTCCGCATTTGGATCGCCTCCCCGGCGAAGATGAAAAGCGGGCATTCATGGAGGAACTCGTGCGCAGATATCTTGAGATTACACCGCCGGCACGGCAGAAAGCATACGCGGCGACATATGTGTATGTCTGCGCAAAGATGGTTGCCACAGCCGCCTAGGTCCACGCAGGCGGCGCCGGACCAGACGGACGTGAGTCGGTTTCCGCGGCGTTGGGCGGGGATGAATACCCTTTCGTTTAGGCGAGGGTGCGGCCATGCCCCCACGCTTAGCCCTATACTTAGATACCTGTCAAATCACATCCCCACACCAACGGTCCCATACCCCGGGGACGCGAGCTGCCATGAGCGATCTCAAACGCCACATAGTCGATGTGCCGGATTTTCCGCGGGCCGGAATTCTGTTTCGCGATATCACGCCGCTGTTGCGTACCTACTTCGACGCCACGCTCGATGCGATGGAGCGCCTGTTCAGCGAACAGGAGTGGCAGCAGATCGACGCGCTGGCGGGCATCGAGTCGCGCGGCTTCATTCTCGCGGCCGGGCTCGCCGCCCGGCGCAACAAGGGCTTTGTGCCGATCCGCAAGCAGGGCAAGTTGCCGCCGCCGGTGGTCTCGGCCGCGTACGCGCTCGAATACGGCAACGCGGTGCTGGAAGTGCAGTCCGGTGCCGGCCGCCTCGGCGTGGCGCTGATCGACGATGTGCTCGCGACCGGCGGGACGATGCGCGCCGCCGCCGAACTGTCGATGATGGCCGGCTACGAGATCCGCGGCCTCGCGGCGCTGATCGATCTGCGCCTGGCCGGGGATTTCGCCTGGCATCAGTTGCCGTTGCGCAGCGTTATCCGCTATGACTGAAGCCGCTGCCGTCTATAATCCGCTCCGGGAACCACTGTTTTTTTTGGAAAAATATGCCGTTTTACGAATACGAATGCAGCCATTGCCGGTATTACGCCGAAGTGATGCAGAAAATCACCGACAAGCCGCTGAAGAAATGCCCGTCGTGCGGCAAGACCACGTTCAAGAAACTGATCTCGGCACCGGTGTTTCGTCTCAAGGGTTCGGGCTGGTACGAGACCGACTTCAAGACCGACAAGGACAACAAGCGCAATCTTGCCGGCAGCGACAAGGAAGACTCGTCGGGCAAGAGTGAGACCAAGACCGAGAGCAAGACCGAGGCCGGCACGGCCGCTGCCGGCGACAACAAGAGCGAGAGCAAGGTCGACGGCAAGGCCGAGACCAAGGCCGATGGCAAGGGCGCCGGCAAGGCTGAGACGACCGCGTCGAGCGCCGCCCCGAAGGCGCCGGCAGCCACCACGCGAAACATTGCTGCTCGCGCGGCGCACGGCAAGGGCGCCGCGTCCAGGCGCGCGCGCCCGGCCAAGCGCAAGGCGAGCAAGCGTCGGGGCGGCCGTTGACTCGCGATGTCATGAGGCTGATCGTGCGCCGCTATCTGATTGCGGGGCTGCTGGTATGGGTGCCGATCCTCGTCACGGTGCTGGTGCTGCGTTTCATTCTGGATCTGGTGGACCAGATTCTGCTGCTGCTGCCGCCGTCGCTGCGGCCCGATGCGCTGTTCGGCTTCCACATACCTGGCCTTGGCGCCGTGCTGGCCGTGCTGCTGCTGATCTTCACCGGCATGCTGGTCGGCAACATCATCGGCCGCACCCTGGTGGCGCTGTGGGAGGATCTGCTCAATCGCATCCCGTTCGTGCGCGCGCTCTACAATGGTGTCAAGAGTTTCTCGACCACGATCCTGTCGAACCAGGGCAATTCGTTCAAGAAGGTCATGCTGATCGAGTATCCGCGCCAGGGCATCTGGAGCATCGGCTTTCAGACCGCGGGCGACGTGCCGCAGATCAGCGCGCACACCGGTGGCGAGCCGCAGGTGTGCGTGTTCGTGCCGACCACGCCCAATCCGACTTCCGGCTTCATCATGATGGTGCCGCGCTCGCAGGCGATCGAGCTCGATATGAGTGTCGACGCGGCGATGAAGATGATCGTGACGCTCGGCGTGGTTGTGCCGCCGGCGCCCGCGCCCTAACATTCGCGGCCCTTGCCTCGAGACGACAAGCCGATGCGGACCCATTACTGCGGACAGGTCAATGAGCAGCTCACCGGCGCGAGCGTGGCCGTGGCCGGCTGGGTGCATCGGCGGCGCGATCACGGTGGCGTGATCTTCGTCGACCTGCGCGATCGCGAGGGCCTGGTGCAGGTCGTGTTCCACCCCGACCAGCACGCGATCTTCGCGACCGCGGAAAAGCTGCGGCATGAATTCGTGGTGCGGGTGCGCGGCACGGTACGGCCACGGCCGGCCGGCACGGTCAATCCGAATCTCGCCTCCGGCGGCGTCGAGATCGTGGCGTCCGAGCTGGAGCTGCTGAATCGTTGCGATCCACTGCCGTTCCAGCTCGATGAGGAGGTCAGCGAGGAGGTGCGCCTGCGCTATCGCTACATCGACCTGCGGCGCGAGGTCATGAACCGGCGGCTGCGCCTGCGGCATCGGATCACGCGCTCGATGCGCGGCTATCTCGATGCCCAGGATTTCGTCGACGTCGAGACGCCGATGCTGACCAAGACCACGCCCGAGGGGGCACGCGACTACCTGGTGCCGAGCCGGACCCATCCCGGCAAGTTCTTCGCGCTGCCGCAGTCGCCGCAAATCTTCAAGCAGCTGCTGATGATCGCGGGCCTGGAACGCTACTATCAGATCGTGCGCTGTTTTCGCGACGAGGACCTGCGCGCCGATCGTCAGCCCGAATTCACGCAGCTCGATATCGAGACCTCGTTCCTGACGCAGGATCAGATCATGCAGCTGATGGAAGGGCTCGCGGTGACGCTGTTTCGCGAGGTGCTGGGCCTGGAGCTGCCGCAGCCATTCCCGCGCATCAGCTACCAGGAAGCGATGCGCCGCTACGGTTCGGACAAGCCGGATCTGCGCGTGGCGCTGGAGCTGGCCGATGTCGCCGACCTGGTGAAGGACTGTGACTTCAAGGTGTTCTCGGCGCCGGCCAATGATCCCGGCGGTCGCGTGGCCGCGTTGCGGGTGCCGGGCGGCGGGACGCTCAGCCGCAAGCACATCGACGAGTACACCGCGTTCGTAGCGCGCTATGGCGCCCGCGGGCTCGCGTACATCAAGGTCAATGAACGTGCGCGCGGCCGCGATGGCCTGCAGTCGCCGATCATCAAGTTCCTGAGCGATGCGGCGCTCGCCGGGATCCTCGAGCGCAGCGGCGCCGCCGACAACGATCTGATCTTCTTCGGCGCCGACAGCGCCAAGACCGTCAGCGACGCGCTGGGCGCGCTGCGGCTGAAAGTGGCGCACGACCTGAAGCTCGCGAGCGACGGGTTTCGGCCGCTGTGGGTGGTCGATTTCCCGATGTTCGAGTGGGACCCGGAGAACCGGCGCTGGGGCGCGATGCATCACCCATTCACCTCCCCGCAGACCGATGATCCGGCGGTGCTGCGCGCCGACCCCGGCGGCGCGCTGGCACGTGCCTACGACATGGTGCTCAATGGCTCGGAGGTCGGCGGCGGATCGCTGCGAATTTTCCGCGAGGAGATGCAGTCGGCGGTATTCGGCCTGATCGGTGTCGGACCCCAAGAGGCGCGCGCGAAATTCGGCTTCCTGCTGGATGCGCTGCGCTTCGGTGCGCCGCCGCACGGCGGCATCGCGTTCGGTCTGGACCGGCTCGCGATGCTGATGGCCGGCGCCGAGAGCATTCGCGACGTGATCGCGTTTCCGAAGACGCAGACCGCGGCCGACCTGATGAGCGATGCGCCGACCGAGGTCACCGAGGCACAGCTGCGCGAGCTGCATATCCGGGTGCGTACGCCGCCGCCGGCATGAGAGCCCGTCCAACGATGCGCTAGGGGCGGATATGCAGGGCGCAGCCGTCGTCTACGTGCACGGGTTGTGGATGACCGGTGTCGAGTCGGTGTGGCTGGGCCGGCGCCTGGAGCGCCAGCGTGGCTTTCGGCTGCAGGCGTTTCGCTATGGCTCGGTACGAGCGCCGCTGGGGCGTATCATGGCGGCGTTGCGCGATACCATCGCCGCGGTCGAGGCGCCGCGGGTGCACCTGCTGGGGCACAGTCTGGGCGGGCTGCTGATCCAGCGCTGCCTCGAGCGCTACCCGATGCGGCAGCCGGGCCGCGTGGTGTTCCTCGGCACGCCGGCGGCCGGCTCGCGCGCGGCGCGTCGGCTGGCGCAATCGCGCTGGGGACGCGGTCTGCTCGGCCCGGCGAGTGCGGGGGAATTGCTCGGCGAGCACTCGGGGCGCTGGGACATCGGACGCGAACTGGGCATTATTGCCGGCACGAAGGCCTTCGGTTTTGGACGATTGCTGCTGCAGTTTGACGAGGACAACGACGGCACGGTCGCGGTGTCCGAGACCCGGCTGGAGGGTGCCGCGGGTTTCCTGGCGTTGCCGGTGACGCATTCGGGGATGCTGTTGTCGGCGCAGGTGGCGCGCGAGGCGGGGAGTTTCCTGGAATATGGATGTTTCGGCAGATAGTTCACCGGCCCATCACGTGCATCGATGGCTGCGCGCGCATGTGCTCGCGCTCAGCATCGTGGCGGGTCTGCTGCTGCTGTACACGCTCGCCGGGTTCCTGCTGGTGCCGCGCATCGCGCGCCACGAGGCGATTGATTACGTGCAGCACGATCTTGGCCGCAAGCTTTCGATCGGCTCGCTGACCTTCAATCCGTTCTCGCTGGCCACCGAGATCCGCGACCTGGCGCTGACCGAAGCCGATGGCTCGCCGATCGCGGGCTTCGCACTGCTGCGAATCAAGTTCAGCGCGACCTCCTCGCTGCTGCATCGGGCGTGGACCTTCGCCGAGGTACGGCTGGAACAGCCGACCGTGAACGCGCTGGTCAATCGGGATGGGTCGCTCAATCTGGCCAAGCTGGCCCCGCCCGCCGGGCCGACCCCCGCCGCTCCGACCTCGGCAGCGCCGCCGGCGGTGCGCATCGGCGCCTTCAGCGTCGCTCAGGGCCGGGTACATTTCGAGGACCGCAGCCGCGGCGCGCCGTTTACCGCGACCTTGAGTCCGATCGAGTTTTCGCTCACCGATTTTCGCACCCAGCGGCAATTCGAAAACCGGTACAAATTCAGTGCCACGACCGCCGCCGGTGAACAGCTCGACTGGTCCGGGGAATTCTCGGTGCAGCCGCTCGGCTCCAGCGGCGAAATAGCGATCACCGGCCTCAAGGCCGCGACCATCGCCGCGTATTTCGAGAACGCATTGCCGTTCGCGCTGAGCAGCGGCAGCCTCGACCTGCATGGCAGTTATCATGTGGTCGCCGCGGCTGACACCGGCCTGTCGCTGACGCTGCCAAGCCTCAAGGTGCACGCGCTGGCGATCGCGCCGAAGGGCGCGCCGGCCGCGGGCGCGGCCGCGAACGGATCGGCGAGTGCGGACCGGGCGAGCGCGGACAAGGCAAGCGCGGGGGCGCCCTGGATACTGCTTCCGGAGGTCGATGTCGCCGATACCACGATCGTCTTACCCGAGCGGCGTGTCGGCATTGGCCAGGTGACGCTGCAAGCCCCGGCGCTGCAGATCTGGCGCGAAGCCGATGGCAGCCTGAACCTGCAGCGTTTGCTGTCGGGCTCCGCGGCAAGCGGCGGTACCAGCGCGCACGGCACCGCCGCGGGCAGTTCGGCCGCAACGGCTGGTCCAGCGGCAACGGCTGCTACGGCGGCCACGCCCGAACCGGCGGCGGCGAGCGGGCCGGCAGCGCCGGCCTGGACCATCACGCTGGCGCGCCTGACGATCGACGGGGCGAGCATTGCGACCGAGGATCGCAGCGTAAAGCCGGCAGTGCAGCTCAAGATCGCACCGCTGAACCTGAGCGTGCAGAACTATTCGAGCACGGGTACGCAGCCGCTGTCGTTCGATCTGGATACCGCTCTGGGGCCCGGCGGGCATCTGCACGGATCCGGCACCGTTGGCCTCGCGCCGCTGACCGCGGCGGTAACGCTGGAGCTCAAGGAATTCGATCTGCCGCCGCTGCAGCCCTATGTCGCGCAGCAGACCGCGATGACGATCTATCGCGGTCGCCTGTCGTCGCAGCTGCAGCTGGCGTACGCCGATACGCCGCAAAAGGGCCAGCCCCAGCTCAAAGTCAGCGGCGGCGTGCAGGTCACCGACCTCGCCACGCGTGACAACCCGACCGGCGCCGACTTCATCACCTGGCGGGCGCTGCAGGTCAGCGGCCTGCGCTATCAGCGCGGCCCGGATGCGCTCGAGATCGAGGAAGTCGGTGTGCTCGGCGCCTATGGTCGCGTGATCATCGGCGCCAACGGCAGCCTCAACGTATCGGACGTGCTGCGGCCGTCAGGGGCGGCGCCGTCGGGGGCAGCATCGCCGCCGGCCGCCCCATCGGACGACGGCGCGGCGCCCGCTTCGAAACCGGCCAAAGCCGCGAAGACGGCGAAGACAGCGAAGACCGCAAAGGCGGCGAAAGCGACGCCGGCGGCCGCAGCGGCGCCGAGCAGCAGTGCTGGCCCCGGCATGCCGATCCGCATCCGGCGCGTCACGATCCGCGATGGCGCGGCGGACTTCACCGACCACACGGTCCAGCCGACCTTCTCCGTCGCGATGCTCGGACTGCACGGCTCGGTCGTCGGCCTGTCCTCGGATCCGGCCTCACGCGCGCAAGTCGCGCTGGACGGTAGCGTCGATCGATATGCACCGGTGTCGATCAAGGGCCAACTGGCCCCGTTCTCCCCGGCGAGCTTTACCGATCTTAGCCTGAGCTTTCACAACATAGAGCTCACGACGTTCAATCCGTACTCGGGCAAGTTCGCCGGCTACAGCATCGCCCAGGGCAAGCTGTCGACCGACCTGCATTACCATGTCGAGAATCGCAAACTCGAAGCCAGCCATCACGTCGTGATCGATCAGCTCGAGTTTGGCGCCGCGACCGACAGCAAGCAGGCGGTGCCGCTGCCGGTGAAGCTGGCTGCGGCGCTGCTCAAGGACCGCAATGGCGTGATCAGCCTCGATCTGCCGGTCAGCGGCAGCATCGACGATCCGACATTCAAGATCGGTCCGATCATCTGGAAGCTGGTCGTCGGGCTGATCAGAAAGATCGTCACGGCGCCGTTCGCGCTGCTCGGCTCGCTGTTCGGCGGCGGCGAGCAGCTTGCCTACGTCGATTTTCCAGCCGGCTCGGCCGCCCTGAGCGACGATGACACGCAGAAGCTCGCGAAACTGTCGAAAGCGCTGATCGAGCGGCCGCAGCTCAAGCTCGACGTGCCGCTGCATACCATCAATGCCATGGATGACGACGCATTGGCGAAGGCCGCGCTCGAGCAGGCGCTGACGGCGCCGGCGGCCACCGGCCCGGCGGGCGGGACCAAGCGCGCGCCGGCGCGCGGCGGTGCCGCGGGAGCGACATCATCGCCGCGCCTGGCCGCGCTGGTTGCGCTCTACCGGCAGAAGTTCCAGAGCGAACCCGTGTACCCCGCGGAGATCACCGCGGCGGGCGGCGCCGCGGGTGCAACGACGCCGGCAACGCAAGGCGCGGCAAGCTCGGCTGCGGCCAGGCCGCCCGAACCGAAGCCACCCGAATCGCAGCCCACCGCGGCGAAGCCGCCCGCAGGAAGTCAGGATACCGAGAGCGCCCGCATCGCCTGGCTGGAGCAGGAGCTGTTGCCGCAATTCAAGCCGACCAGGGATCAGCGCGATGGCCTGGGCCGCGCACGTGCCGAAGCGGCGCAGGCGGCATTGCTCGCCAATCAGGAGCTGAAGCCGGAGCGGGTGTTTCTGACTGAACGCGAATCCGGCGGCGGCGCGGACGGTCAGGTGCGGATGGAGATGAAGCTGCAGTAGCGCCGCGCGCGGGTCGATGGCCTTGGACAGGTTCAGTCGCGCCTTGCGCGTGCTGCGCGCGCGAGCTCACGCAGTTCGTACAGCAGCTCCAGGGCGCGGCGCGGCGTGAGTTCATCGGGCTCGATCGCGGCGATGCGCAAACGCAGCTGCTCGCCGGGCTCATCAAGCGGCGCCTGGGACGGTGCAGGCATGGGCGGCGCGCCCGCCGGGGTGAACAGCGGCAGATCCGGCTGCGCGGCGCTGGCGGCGCGCTGGGTCGCAAGACTTGCGGCCTCGAGCTGCGCCATGTAGCGCCGCGCCTGGGCAATGACCTCGCGCGGCACGCCGGCCAGTTGCGCGACCTGCAGGCCGAAGCTGCGATTCGCGGGACCGTCCTTGACGGCATGCAGGAACACCAGCGAGTCGGCGTGCTCGGTGGCATCCAGATGCACGTTGGCGCAGCCGTCGATCTCGTTGGCCAGCGCGGTGAGCTCGAAGTAGTGGGTCGCGAACAGCGTGCAGGCGCACAGTCGTTCGGCCATCGCGCGCGCGACGGCGTAGGCGAGCGACAGGCCGTCGAACGTGCTGGTGCCGCGGCCGATCTCGTCCATCAGCACCAGGCTGTGCGCGCTGGCGTTGTGCAGGATGTTCGCGGTCTCCGTCATCTCGACCATGAAGGTCGAGCGGCCGCCCGCGAGGTCGTCGGCAGCGCCGATGCGGGTGAAGATCCGATCGATCGGTCCGATCTCGGCGCGCGTGGCCGGCACGAAGCTGCCCAGGTGCGCCAGCACCACAATGAGCGCGATCGAGCGCATATAGGTCGATTTACCGCCCATGTTCGGCCCGGTGATGATCAACATCCGCCGTCGCTCATCCATCGCCAGGTCGTTCGGGACGAACGGCGCGTCGATGAACCGCTCGACCACCGGATGGCGTGCGGCCTCGATCAGCAGCCGTGATTCGGCGACCAGGGTCGGCTCGGACCAGCCGAGGGTGGCCGCGCGCTGCGAGAGCGCGGCCAGCGCATCGAGGGTTGCGAGCGCGTCGGCGGTCTGCTGCAGTCCCGGGAGTGCCTCGATGAGCCGGCTCAGCAGCTGCTCGTAGAGCTCGCGTTCGCGCGCGAGCGAGCGCTCGCGTGCGCCGAGCACCTTGTCCTCGAAGCTCTTGAGCTCGGGCGTGATGAAACGCTCGGCGCTCTTGACCGTCTGCCGGCGCACATAGTCCGGCGGTACGCGCTCGGCCTGCAGCCGCGAGACCTCGATGTAGAAGCCCTGCACGCGGTTGTAGCCGAGCTTGAGATTCGCAATGCCGGTGCGCTCGCGCTCGCGCCGTTCCAGCTCGAGCAGGAAGCCGTCGGTGTTGCCGGCGATCAGCCGCAACTCGTCGAGCTCGGCATCGTAGCCGGCGGCGATCACGCCGCCGTCGCGCGGCAACGGCGACGGCTCGGCCGCAATGGAGCGTTCGAGCAGGCCGCGCTCGGCGCCGTGCTCGCCGATCTGGCGCTGCAGGGCGAGCAGGGCCGGGGAGTCGAGTGCGGCCACGGCGCTTCGCAGCCCGGGTGTCGCGGCGAGCGCGGCGCGCAACTGCACCAGGTCGCGCGGCCGTGCCGAACGCAACGCAACGCGGGCCAGGATGCGCTCCAGGTCGCCGATATCGCGCAACGCCTCGCGCAATGGCTCGTAGCGGCGCGATTCGGCCAGCGTCGCGATCGCGTGATAACGCTCGCGCAGCACCGGCTGCGCGCGGATCGGCCGGTTGAGCCAACGCCGCAGCGCGCGCGAGCCCATCGCCGTGACGGTGCTGTCGAGCACCGCGAACAGCGTCGCGGTGTCGTGGCCCGAGAGGCTGGTATCGAGCTCCAGGTTGCGGCGCGTGGCCGCGTCGAGCCCGAGGCTGTCGGCGCGCTCCTCGACCCGCATCGCGCGAATATGCGGCAGCGCCGACTTCTGCGTGTCGCGCACGTATTGCAGCAGTGCCCCGGCGGCGCGGATCGCGAGCGGCAACTCGTCCACGCCGTAGCCTTTGAGATCCAGGGTCCCGAGCTGATCGGTCAGCAGCCGCGAGGCGCTCGCGAGATCGAAGTGCCAGGGCGCGCGCGTGCGCGCCACCGGTTGCTGGCGGCACAATGCCAGGATGCCGCGCGCCTGATCCTCGGCCAGCAGCAGTTCCGCCGGCTGCAGGCGCTCGAGCTCGGCCTCGATCGCGCCGCTCTCGTCGGACTCGAGCACCGTGAAGCGACCGGAGGACAGCTCGAGCCACGCGAGGCCGAAGCGGTTGCGCTCGGTCAGCAGCGCGGCGAGCAGGGTTTCGCGCCGCTGCTCGAGCAGCGCATCATCGGTAACCGTGCCGGGCGTGACCACGCGCACGACCTGCCGCTCCATCGGTCCGCGGGCCTTGGCCGGATCACCGATCTGCTCGCAGATTGCCACCGACTGCCCGCGACGCACCAGGCGCGCCAGGTAGGCATCGACGCTCTGCACCGGGACGCCGGCCATCGGGATCGGCGAACCCGCGGACTGGCCGCGGCTGGTCAGGGCGATATCGAGCAGCCCCGCGGCGGTGCGCGCGTCCTCGTAGAACAGTTCATAGAAATCGCCCATCCGATAGAACAGCAGCGTGTCCGGATGCTGCGCCTTGATCCGCAGGTACTGCTGCATCATCGGCGTGTGAGCGCCGAACACGGCGATGGTTTCGGCGCTCACGGGAGCGTCGCTCGAGCTGCTGTCGGGCAAGGCGTTGTCGCTCGCAGGATCGGCCCCCATGGCGGGGCGCAGTGTACAGTACGGAGCGGTGGGAACGGCGCGGCCGCGATGGCCAACAGGAGGTAGCGATGGCGTTCAGACTCTACAGCGACGATCTCAAAGAGGGGGCGTTCCTGCCGCCGGCGCAGGTGTTCAACAGCTTTGGCCATAAAGGCGGCAACGTGTCGCCGCAGCTGGCCTGGGCCGACCCGCCGGCGGGCACCCGCAGTTTCGTCGTGACGCTCTACGATCCGGACGCACCGACCGGTTCGGGCTGGTGGCATTGGGTGGTCGCGAACATCCCGGCGTCCTGCCAGTCGCTGCCGCGGGGCAGCGGCAGTGGTCAGGGCGGTCTTCCGGCCGGCGCGGTGCAGGCGCGCAACGACTATGGCAGCTCGAACTTTGGCGGCGCCGGGCCGCCGCCCGGGCCACCCCACCGCTACATCTTCACGGTACACGCCCTCAAGGGTCGCGCATATCGACGTCAGTGCCGACAGCACCGGCGCCATGGTGGGTTTCATGGTCACGATGAATTCCCTCGGCAGCGCATCGCTGACGACGCGCTACGGCGTGTAGACGTCCGCAGGTCGGCAATGGCCGCAACTCCGGGCGATCTGAGCGATCACGCACTGCGCTTGCTGGCCGAGCAGGCCGGCGCGCTGCTGCTCGCGAACCGGCGCCGGATCGCAACCGCCGAGTCCTGCACCGGGGGCTGGGTGGCCAAGTGCCTGACCGACATCGCGGGCAGCTCGCAATGGTTCGAGCGCGGCTACGTGACCTACTCGAATCCGGCCAAGGAACAATCGATCGGGGTCGCTCACGGCGTGATCGAGACCTTCGGCGCGGTCAGCCGTGCGACGGCCGAACAGATGGCGGCCGGCGCGCTGCATGCAAGCGGCGCCGATGCGGCGATCGCGATCACCGGCATCGCCGGGCCGGATGGCGGCAGCGTCGACAAGCCCGTCGGCCTGGTCTGGTTTGCGCTCGCACAGCGCGTCGCGCCGCCGGTGGCCGAGCGGCACCAGTTCGCGGGCGACCGCGAAGCGATCCGGCGTGCCGCGGTCGCCACCGCGCTCAAGCTGGTGATCACGGCGGCGCAGACCGGAAGCCCGGGCTGAAGGGGCCGAGGAGGCGGATCTGGAGGCGATCGGCGCGGGCCGGGCGGCGACCGGCGGGAACCTGCGGGCCGCGGGGCCGACCCGGCGGCTGTTCTTCGCGCTGTGGCCGGATGCCCCCTGGTGCTCGCGGTTGATCGCAGCCGCGGCGCCGGTGCTCGATGCCGCGGGCGGCCGAGTCCTGGCGCAGGTTGATCTGCATGTGACGCTGTGCTTTCTGGGTGCGGTCAACGAGACCCAGCATGCGGCGCTGTGCGTACGCGCGGGCCGGATCGAGGCGGCATCGTTCGAGCTCGAGTTCGAGCGCCTCGAGCTTTGGCGCGAGGCAGGCATCGTGGCCGCGACCGTGGCGCGCGTGCCGCCCGCGGCCGTGGTGCTCGCGCAGGCCCTGGCGATCGCGGCCGGAGAGGTCGGCCTGGCGCCGGATCCGAAGCCCTGGCAGCCGCACCTGACGTTGATGCGGGGCTTGACCGCGCGGCGCCTGGCCGCGCAGCCGCTGCCCGCGCGTGGCGCCGACGACGCCTGGCCGGCGCTGCGCCTGACGCTGCCGGTCGCGCGCTTCTATCTGGCTGAAAGTCAGGGGCTTGGCGCGCAAGCTGAAGCCGGCGCTGAAGTCCGTCGCTACGCGATGCTGGCGTCCTGGCCGCTGCGGCCATGAGCGGTGCGCAGCGGCGGCTTGAGTGTGCCGGGTGGCCGGGGCCGGGGCGCGCCCGGCACGCGTTCGGCGGCTCGCTGCGTGCGCGGTGCATTTTCGATGCTCCGCCGCCGTTTTGCGTCCGCGCTTGGCGACGTCTTGTGGGATAATTCGTCATTACTCGCGCCGCACTAATTCAGAGGATCGCCACGCATGGAACCACGCATCGACGAGAACCGGAAAAAGGCCCTGGCCGCCGCACTCGGGCAGATCGAGAAGCAGTTCGGCAAGGGCTCGGTCATGCGACTGGGCGATGCCTCGGCGATCTACGACGTCGAGGCGGTCTCGACCGGCTCGCTCGGACTGGATATCGCACTCGGAATCGGCGGTCTGCCGCGCGGCCGCGTGATCGAGGTCTATGGCCCGGAATCCTCCGGCAAGACCACGCTCACGCTGCAGGTCGTGGCCGAGATCCAGCGCGGCGGCGGCACGGCCGCGTTCGTCGATGCCGAGCACGCGCTCGATCCGTCCTACGCCGCGAAGCTCGGCGTCAACGTGCAGGATCTGCTGGTGTCGCAGCCGGACACCGGCGAGCAGGCGCTGGAGATCACCGACATGCTGGTGCGCTCGGGCGCGGTCGATGTGGTGGTGATCGATTCGGTCGCGGCGCTGACGCCGAAGGCGGAGATCGAAGGCGAGATGGGCGAGCTGCAGATGGGGCTGCATGCGAGGCTGATGTCGCAGGCGCTGCGCAAGCTGACCGGCAACATCAAGCGCTCGAATACCATGGTGATCTTCATCAACCAGATCCGCATGAAGATCGGGGTGATGTTCGGCAATCCGGAGACCACGACCGGCGGCAACGCGCTGA
>JBIODC010000032.1:0-28654 GCA_044440135.1 Steroidobacterales bacterium
ACCTGCTTTTGTTCAACGATCCGCGAGGCTTGAACTGTAACCTCCTGGATTTGCTGAGCGAGGGCAAAGTTGCCGAGCAATGCGCCTGCGAACAAACCCGCCGCGACTCTGATGACGATGTTGCTCATGTCTTCTCTCCTTCATTCATAAATTGCCAATTTGCGCAGCATGCGGCGCACCATAGATACGTGGATAACCTAAGCTGATGCGGCGCATCCGCCATCCGTAGTTCTCCGTAGTTCTCCGTGGTTGCGGAATGTACGCACAATGGACCGACCGAGACCGCCTGAAGACGAGTTTCGATTCGGGTTTCCGCGGCTATGCCTGCAAGGCAGGAAATCGCAATGGCGGGGCGGGGACGCCAACTCCAAAATGATGGCAATTACGCGTGCCTCATGTTTTGGGAGCCGCGCTACGCACCGCTAATGCATTGGTTCGGTCGCACCGCCGGACACACTTGTGGAGCGGGGCGCCTTTAGATGCCGCCCGGCAAGTTCGGGCAACTCCAGCGGAATCTCGCGCGAATTGCCGCCAGCCGCATAATGGATGACAAGAGGGGTGGGAGCCGGAGTGACCGGAAAGGACGCACTCGTTCCGACTTGCATTCCGGGAGGGATCTGCACCGGGACGCCAAATCCCCGCTGCATGAGACCGTTCTCGATCAGCACGTTGTCCTCTTTATCGCGATAGTGGCGTCGGATCACATAAACCTCAATGATTTACTTCCTAGCGCTGATTCCAGCGACCGTGCTGACCATCGCTGGCTATTTTGTTCTCTACCTGTCCAACCGCTCGGAAGGCGCGTTCCGGAACTTTGGAAAATACCTCGGCTTTTGGGCGTTCACATTGGCCGGATTGGTGGTCCTGGGATCGATATTCGCTGCAGCTCACGGCGGGCGCGGCGCTGAAGTACGCGCTGAATTGGAAGCAGCTCAAGGAGGCTCGCGAGGCGGTCGCGAGCGTTAAATGCCCGCACGTATAATCTTCAGGCGCGCCAATTCGGCGGAACGAATCAGTTCACAGCGAGGTTCACCGTGAGCACAGTCAAGCACGCCCGCAGCAACCTGCTCGCCCTGGCCGCGGTATATACCGGACTCGCCCCGCTGGCTGCCCTCGCCCTGGAGCCGCCACCAGCAGCGCCGATCCGACCGGTCACCGACACCTACTTCGGCACCGCGGTAGTGGACAACTACCGCTACATGGAAAACCGGGATGACCCGGGTGCAGGCCTGGATGAAGGCGCAGGCGGAGTACACGCGCGCGACCCTGGATCGGCTGCCCGGGCGCGATGCGCTGCTGCAGCGCATTCACGCACTTAGCAATGCGGATTTGGGCCGGCGCGGCCTCATACGGCGCGGCCAGCGCTATTTCTACCGAACCGTCGAACCCGGCGCGCAGCAGCCCAAGTTCTATTACCGCGACGGCCTGAAAGGCGAGGAGCATCTGCTGCTGGATCCCTCGACCCTTGGTGCCGGAACCAAGACCCACTATTCGCTGGATTTCTACACGCCCTCATGGGATGGGCGTTTCGTGGCCTACGGCATCTCGGCCGGGGGTTCGGAAGAGAGCGTCCTGCACGTGCTCGAGGTGCAGAGCGGCAGATCGCTCGAGGAGGCCATCGATCGCACGTCCAACAGCGTCGTTGCGTGGCGGCCTGACAACAAATCGTTTTTCTACCTGCGCTACGCCAAGCGCACCCCGGATTTGCCTCCGACCGAAGCTCTCTATAACGCGCGCACCTATCTGCACACACTCGGAGTCTACGTCACCGGCGACGGCGACCCGGTCGTGTTCGGCCGTGGCGTTGCCGCGCACGTCGAAGTGCCGGAAGGGCAGGTGACGTTCATCGTGCTGGCGCCGGATTCGCCATTTGCGCTGGCCGTGGCGAACCACAACGCCGACGACAACCCTTCCACGCTATACGTGGCACCGCTGGCCAGCATCAACGGCAGCCGGACCCCGTGGCGCAAGCTTGCGGATGTCAACGACGGTGTCACGCAGTTCCATTTGCGCGGTGACAAGTTGTATTTTCTGTCTCAGCACGGTGCATCCCGCTTCCGGCTGCTGCGTACTTCGCTCGCGCATCCCGACGTTGCCCATGCCGAGGTCATCGTCGCGGAGGGGCGCGGGGTAGCCACCAATTTCGCGATCGCCGCCGATGCTTTGTACGTGCTGGAGCGCGACGGTGCGGTCTCGCGGCTGCTGCGGGTGTCGTGGGACGGTAAGAGCAGCCAGCCGATGCCGCTACCGTTCGAAGGCAGCATCCAGGGACCGACCACCGATGCGCGCGAACCCGGCGCGCTGTTCAACATTCAGGGCTGGGTGCAGTCGGCGCGTATCTTCAGCTACGATCCGGCAACCGACACCACCACCGACACCGGGCTGATACCGCCCAGCAGCCTCGATTTCTCGCAGCTGGAAGCCGAAGAAGTCTTCGCGGTCAGCAACGACGGCACGCGAGTCCCGCTGTCGATCCTGCACATGAAGGGCCTCAGGCTCGACGCCAGCCATCCGACGATCCTCACCGGTTATGGCAGCTACGGTCGGTCGATTGAACCATTCTTCTCCCCGACGGCGCTGGCGTGGCTGGAGCGTGGCAATGTGCTGGCGGTCGCGCACGTTCGCGGCGGCGGCGAGTATGGCGAGGACTGGCACCTCGCTGGTCAGAAGCGCACCAAGCTGAACACGGTCTTCGACTTCATCGCCTGTGGCCAGTATCTGGTGGACCAGCACTACAGCGCGCCGAAGTACCTCGCGGGCCGTGGCGGCAGCGCCGGCGGGATCACGGTCGGTGGTGCACTGACCTGGCGACCGGATCTCTTTGGCGTGATCCTGGATCAGGTGGGTGTGTCGGACATGCTGAGGATGGAGCTCACACCCAATGGCCCGCCGAACATATCAGAGTTCGGTTCGGTGCAGACCGAGGAGGGATTTCATGGCCTGTACGCCATGGGAGCCTACTTCCATGTGCGCGATGGCACGGCCTACCCGGCCGTCCTGTTCACGACCGGTGCCAACGATCCGCGCGTCGCGCCCTGGGAGGTGGCCAAAATGGCAGCGCGGGTGCAGGCGGCGACGAGCAGCGGCCGGCCGGTATTGCTGCGCGTGGACTACGACGCGGGGCATGGCATTGGATCCACGATGAGCCAGTACGAAGTCGAAACGGCGGACCTGTGGTCGTTCGTTCTCTGGCAGATGGGCGATCCGGAGTTTCAGCCGAAGTTGCAGCCTTGAGTTGCGCCGCCGAGATGGCACGTTCTGCGCCGGCCGCTCAATGATCGCGCCGATCATCGGATCCGACACCGCACAGCGCTCGGCTGCGAACGTCTGCGCGGCGTCGGATGCGAAGCTGGCTTACTTTGCCATCGCGGCTTCGGAACGCACGGCGACCCAATTGCCATCGCGCTTCACGAACACGTCCATCCAGACCCACTTGCCGCTGGTGTCCTTGCCGTTGGTCGTGCTCTTTTCGGTGTCGCTGCCCTGAACCACGGCGACATTCCCCAGCACTTTCACATCCATCGCGCCGAATTCGACCGACTCCACTTTATCCTTGCCGGATTTCACGCCTTCTATGAGGTGCTGCTTGGTCTCCTTGTTGCCATCGTTGTCGATGCCAATCCAATCATCGGCCACGATCTGGCCAAGCTTGTCCGTGTCTCCGGCCTTCAAAGCATCCGACCAGTCGTGTTCCAGTTGCTTGAGTGTTTGCGAAGCGCCCGGGCCCTTGGTGGTCGCAGCGGGCGCCGGTGCGTCGGCGAAAGCCACGCCGAGGCTCGCACAAACGATCAGAACGGTTCCTGCAAGCTTATTCATGTTTTGCTCCCAATGATGATGGCGAATTTCCATGCGTAACAGCGAGCAAGCCGGGCGCCGAGGCCCGGCTTGCTTCGCACCCCGGCGCGGCCGGTACTACTTGAGCTCCAGCACTTGCATCGTCGAGGAGCCTAGGACACGACGGACCTTGGCGCGATCGGCCTGCGCCTGGGCGGCCGCGGTCACCGAGCCTTCGACCTGCTTGGCGATCGCATCGCCCTTCGCAAGCGCGCCATCGAGCGCCGCCCAGTTCTTGTACGTCGTGACCAGCAGCAGATCCGCATCATCCGGGCCGCGCGGCTCGATCGAGATGACCTGGTAGCTGACCAGATACCCGGCCTTCTTCGCAGCCTCCTGCTCCTGTTTCCAGATCGTGTCGACCCACTTCATGTAGTCGTCAAAGTGTCCGTCGACCGTGCGGATGCGGGCGACGTTCATCACCGCCCCTTCGGTATAGGCGTGATCGTCGGCAAAGGCGTTGGCGCTCAGGCCGGCAAGACAGGCGGAAACCGCAACCGCGGCGAAACGCTGCTTGATCGACATATGCTTTCCTCTTTGAAGAAATTTGTTGTTACTGAAGTGCGGCCGCGGCGCGGTGCGCCGTACGATGGCTCGCACTGTGTGGCCGGTGCCGCACCTCTACTTTTTGTCGAACACCGCAACGTTGTGATAGGTGCCGCCCTTCGCACTCTTTCCCTTGCTCACCAGGGTCAGGACCTTGCCGTGCTCGGAAATGGTGCGGGTGGTCGAGCCGACGACCTTGCCATCCTTCTTCTGCACGCTGCTGGTGGTATGGCCGTTGACTTTCTTCAACGCCAGCGAGTCGTAGTCGGCCGAGCCGCTGATGGGGTAGTCCTTGCCGTCATACTTGAAGGTGGACTCCTGCGATATTGCCGATCCATCGGCTGCGACTCCGGTGACCGTGAGATGCGTGCCGTCGGCGGACTGCGCATAGGTTCGTGTCTGAGACTTCGGCGCCGGCCCGGGGCTGAATTTGGACTTCTCAAGATTCAACACCCAGGTGCCCAGCGCCGGCTCGGAGGCGCTGGCCGCGAAGGCCGTGGCACCGCTGGCCAGCACAACGATTGCACCAACAACGAGCGATTTGAAAATACTGTTCACAAAATCTCCCTCACAAATGATTTGTTCGAGTTGGTTTAGTCGAAGATCGCCGCGGGCAGCAGAGCCGTCGGCGGCGATCGGGCTGCGAGTATGCGCTCGCGGTGCGCGCCCTCGCAACGACGGGACGGTTAAACGTCAGCGCGGCAGCGCAGCACCTAGATGCCCGCGTACCATTCGTAGCCCTGGTCCTCCCAGTAGCCGCCACCGCCGCCGCCGATGCCGGCGAGGCTGTCCACCAGCTGCAGACGCATGATGAATTTCGCCATTTTGTATCCCAGCTGGCGCTCGACCCGCACCCGCAGCGGCGCCCCGTTGGCAATCGGCAGGCGGGTGTCGTTGAGGTCATAGGCAAGAATCGTCTGGGGATGATACGCATCCTCCATGTCGATGCTCTCGTAGTAGTTGTGGCCGGCACTGTCCATCGGATCGGCGCAATGGAACACGACATAGCGCGCCGCCGCGGTTGGCCGCACCAGTGCCAGGACCTCGCCGAGCGGCACGCCTTTCCATTTGCCGATGGCACTCCAGCCTTCGACGCAATCATGGCGCGTGATCTGCACTCGGCTGCGCATGGCGCGCAGTTGCTCCAGCGAGAAGCTCATCGGCTGTTCCACCAGCCCATCGACCTGCAACTGCCAGCCGGCAAAGTCATCCCGCGCCAGTGCCTGATAGGCCGCATCGTCCGGATTGGCAGTGCCGTTGCTGCGAAACGTCGGCGACAGGTCGCTTTCGCTGAACTCCTGCGCCATCGATTTTCGGGCAGTCAGCGCGTGCTGCACGCCGCGACTCAGGTCCTCACCCACTTTGAGCACCTTGGGGAACCACTGACTGCGCGATAGCGCGTCGCAACCGCCGAGCAGCAGACCGCCGATCGCGGTCAGCAGGTTGCGACGCAGGCGGCGCGAGGAGGCGTTGCTTGAAATCACGGCCGCTCCTGTGGGGTGTGATCGGGCGCAATGTCATAGCGGCCGGTGATCATCGAGCGCAGATTGTTCCATACGCCGCTGATCAGCACTTCGAATACATGAATCAGCACGAACAGCACCAGTGTCCACGCCACCACGAAGTGCAGCGTGCGTGCCGACTGCCGCCCGCCGAGCAGGTCAACCCACCCGGGCAGCAGCGAATCGAGCCGGGGCGACATCGCCCAGCCGGTCAGAATCATCAGCGGCAGCAACACGAAGATGACCGTCAGGTAGGCAAGCTTCTGCAGCACGTTGTAGCGCGCTGCCGCGGCGCCGGTCGGATGGCGAAGGCGCACATGATCGAGAATGGAGCGACCAATCGAGCGCCAATCCAGCCGGGTCGGCACCAGGTCGCGCGACAGGTGGCGGCTGAGGACCGAGGTCGTCAGGTAGACGCCGCCGTTGATGACCAACAGCCAGGCCAGGAAGAAGTGCCAGTGCCGGGCCATCCCCAGCCAGCGGAAGCTCGGGACCGTGAGCCAGGACGGAAAGCCGCGCGGAACCTGCCGGCCGGCCTCGTTCGACAGGCCGAGTACGCCCGTGGTGTTGAAGCGGTGATCGAAGATGCGCGTAATGCCGACCGGCCGGCCGTCCGCGGCCATCGCGGCGCTGGTCTCGAATATCGGCGCGCGCTGGCCGTAGGACGATTTGCCCCAGGACAGACTCGGGTGGGCATTGAAGATCTGCAGCCCGCTCATCAGCAGCAAGGCAAGCGCCAGGGCATTGACCCAGTGGGTGATGCGCACGACGAGCGCGTGCCGGTGATAGGAATAGCGTTGCGACGCGGGATCTTGGTTCTGCGCGGCAGGACCATGGCTGTGCGAGGCGGGATCCGCAGTGAGCAGTGCGTTGGGCTCGCCGGCGAGCATGGCGCCTCCAGGGTGTTCCACGACGACGCGAGGCCGGCGGGGTGGCGGCTATCTTATTATTATTCCCCGCAGGTTGGGCACGGGTCGAACGTCGACGGACCGTAAAGGTCGGTGACCGCCGGATCGGTCGGCCGGATATGCACGAAGCGGCGCACGCCGTCGCGATTGCAGAAGAACGAGCCGTAGCGACCGTCGTCCTCGATGGCCCAACCCTCGCCGGCCAGCCGATCCATCGCGCGCGCCAGCACCGCGTACAGGTCGGTGCCCGGCTCGAGCGGTGTCGCGTCGAGGACGCGGCCGTGCATGTCGCTGACCGTGAGCCAGTGAGGCTGCTGGCGGTTGGACAGGGGCTTGTGGTCGTCGCGCCGGCGTATCATGCCGGCAACGTATGAGCGCGCTGCACCCGGCGTCCATTCAGTAGTCCGCGGTGCAGCAAGCTGTATGAACCTCAAGCTACGAGTCATGTGCGGCCGCTACATCACGAAAGATCAACGGGCACTGGAGCGCGAGCTCCCGTTTCTCGACCTCAAGGACTGGCCGAAGTTCGAAGCCAGCTACAACATCGCGCCCACGCAGCTCGCCCCGGTGGTGATCGCGACCCCGGCCGGCAACGTATGCCAGCCGATGCGCTTCGGCCTGATTCCATTCTTCGCCAAGGGCATCGCCGGCCAGTACAGCACCATCAATGCGCGCGCCGAGACGGTCGAGACATCAGCGTCGTATCGCGGTCCGTGGAAACGCGGCCAGCGCTGCCTGGTGCTGGCCAGCGGCTTCTACGAATGGCATCTGCTTGCCGACGGCAAGAGCAAACAGCCTTACTTCATCAAGCTGGCCGATCAGGAGAGCTTCGCGTTCGCCGGCCTGTGGGACTCATCGAAGGCCGCCGACGGCACCGTCACTTACAGTTTCACGATCATTACACTGCCGGCATCGCCGCTGATGGCCGAGATCCATAACAGCAGGAAGCGCGAGCCGGCGATTCTGACTCCCGACGGCTGCCGCATCTGGCTGCATGGCACGCCGGATGAGAGCCGGAGCCTGCTCAAGCCCTATGCCGATGACCTGCTGGTCGCCTGGCCGATCAGCAAGCGCGTGAATTCGCCCAAGAACGATGATGCCCAGCTGATCGAACCGATAGAGACGGCGCGGTGCCCCTGAGTACCATCAGCGCGACATGGCCGCTGCTGCTCGGCATGGGTGTGCTGATGCTGGGGGCTGGCCTGCAGGGCACGCTGCTCGGCCTGCGTGCGACGCTCGAGGGATTCCCGACGCCGGTCACGGGCATGATCATGTCCTGTTACTACGTAGGGTACCTGCTGGGCACCATGGTCGCGCCACGGCTGCTGCGGCAGATCGGGCACATCCGGGTGTTCGCTGCGCTGGCGGCCGTGGCTTCGGCGTCGACCCTGGTGCAGGCCACGTTCGTGAACCCGTTTGCCTGGGGCGCGATGCGGCTCACCACCGGGTGGTGCTTCGCCGGCATCTACGTGGTAGCCGAGAGCTGGCTCAACGATCGCGCCAGCCGCGAGAACCGCGGCCGGCTGATGGCGGTGTACATGCTGGTGCTGTACGTCGGGCTCGGTGGCGCGCAGTTCCTGCTGATCGTGTCGAACCCGAGCACGGCGGCACCGTTCATGCTGGTGTCGGCACTGATCTGCCTCGCGATGGTTCCGATCGTGGTGTCGGCGCGGCAGGCCCCGGAACCGGCAGTTCCGCACAAGGTGCGCTACCGCGATCTGTATCGCAACTCGCCGCTCGGCGTGGTGGCGGTCGGCGTCTCGGGACTGATATCCGCCACCATCTTCTCGATGGGCCCGGTATATGCGCGGCTCAGCGGCCTGGCTGTTCCGCGGGTCGCCACCTTCATGGCGGTGAGCATTCTCGCCGGCGTGCTGACCCAGTACCCGATCGGCCGGCTGTCGGATCGCATCGATCGTCGCAGCGTGATCGCCGGCATCTGCACGCTCGCCACGATGCTTGCGGGCAGCATCGCGCTCTTCGGCGCGATGCCGCACGCGCTGTTCCTGACGCTGTCGGCGCTGTTCAGTGGTTTCGTGCTGACGCTCTATTCACTGGCGATATCCCACGTCAACGATAAGCTCGAACCGGCGCAGATGGTCGCCGCGAGCAGCGCGCTGTTGCGCCTGAACGGCGCCTGCGCGGCCGTCGGGCCGGTGCTCGTGGGCAGCCTGATCGCCGCGTTCGGGCCGCCGGCCTATTTCGCCACGCTGGCAGCGCTCACCGGTGCACTGACCATCTACGATCTGTGGCGCAAGAGCCGGCGCCGGCCGGTGCCAACGGCCCAGAAGGGACCGTTCATCAATGTGCAGCCCCAGGGCATGACGGGTCAGATCGCGACCAACCTCGATCGCCGGGACGATCGGCCGGCCGCGGCCGTCGGTGCGCTCGATCGCGATGCCATGCCGGGCGGCGGCCAGGTTTCCCGAGCGCTCGATCGGAGGTGACGGCAGACGCGGCCTTCAGGCACGCATGCGCTGACCGTCCGGATCGAAGGCGGGGGCGGGCAGCCGCACGGCCGGCAAGCGCTCACCAATCAGTTCGACCTCGAATCCGCTGGTCTGCTCCGCGACCTCGCGAGCAACGTAGCCCAGCGCCAGAGATTTCTGCACCCGATGCCCGTAGCCGCCGGAAGTCACCCAACCGACGACGCGGCCATCGTGCCAGATCGGCTCATCGCCGATCGCATCGGCGTCGCGCGCGGCCACATCGAGTGTGATCAGGCGCCGCTCGCCGCCGGCGGCGCGCTCCGCCGCGGCTGCCTCGCGTCCGATGAATGCGCCCTTGCGTAGATCGATGAAGCGCCCGAGACCGGCCTCGTACGGGCCGTAGATCGGACGGTACTCGCGCGCCCAGGTGCCAAAGCTCTTCTCGAGGCGCATGGCATTGAGCGCGCGGCCACCAAAGTGACGCAGTCCCAGCTCCCGGCCCGCGTGCGTGAGCCGATCGAACAGCGCGCGCTGATAATCGCTCGTCACCCAGATCTCATAGCCCAGCTCGCCGGTGAAGGACAGGCGTCCGACCCAGGCCGGCACCATTGCGACATCGAGCGCCCGGAAGCTCATGAACGGAAACGCGCCGGTGGACAGGTCCGCATCGACCAGCGATTGCAGCAGATCGCGCGAGCGCGGTCCGGCCACCGACAGGCCGACGTATTCCATCGCGCACGGCCGCACCGTGACGCCGGAGGCGGGCATGTGGCGCTCGAACCAGCGCAGGTAGTAGCGCTCGGCCGCGTAGGTGCCGACGAGGAAGAAGCGCTCCTCGGCGGCGCGGCACAGCGTGAAATCACCGATCAGGCGCCCGCGCTCATTGAGCATCGGGGCCAGAGTGATGCGGCCGACGGCCGGAATGCGGTTGGCCATGACGGAGGACAACCAGGCGGCGGCGGCCGGACCGCTGACCTCGAACTTGCCGTAGTTGGAGATCTCCAGCAGCCCGACCGCATCGCGCACCGCGCGGCATTCCTCGCCGACCACCGGATGCGCATTGGAGCGGCGAAAGGTCACGAGCTCACGCGCCGGCGTGTCCTTGGGTGCGAACCACAATGGATGCTCCAGCGCGCAGTACTCGCCGAACACGGCGTTCTGCGCCTGCAGCCGCTCATAGATGGGCGTGGTGCGCAGCGGCCGCGCCGCCTCCAGTTCCTCGTTCGGAAAACGGATGCGGAAGCGCCGCGAGTAATTCTCGCGCACCTTGGCATTGGTGTAGACGGGCGTGGCCCAGTCGCCGTAGCGGGCCACATCCATGGCCCAGACGTCCGCGCCCGGGTCGCCGTCCACCATCCAGCGCGACAGCGCGAGCCCGACGCCGCCGCCCTGGCTGAAACCAGCCATGACACCGCAGGCGACCCAGTAGTTGGAGAGCCCCCGCACCGGACCCACCAGCGGATTGCCATCCGGGGCGAAGGTGAACGGACCATTGACCACCTTGCGGATGCCGGCACTGGCCAGGCGCGGAAAGTGCTCGAAGGCCACCTCGAGGCTCGGTGCAATGCGCTCCAGGTCATTGGGCAGCAGGTCCTGGCCGAAGTCCCACGGCGTAATGCGCGGCGACCACGGCACGCAGGCTTGCTCGTAGGTGCCTACCAGCATGCCGCCGCGCTCCTGGCGCATGTAGATCTCGCCCTCAAAGTCGATGCAGTGCAGCTGATCCTTCTGGCCCACGAATTCCGGCAGATCCTCGGTGATCAGGTACTGGTGCTCCATCGCCAGCACCGGCAGTTCCAGGCCCACCATGCGACCGACCTCGCGCGCCCAGAGCCCGCCGGCATTCACCACGTGCTCGGCGTGTATCGTGCCGCGCTCGGTGACGACGTCCCAGCTGCCATCCGGCCGGGCCTTGGTAGCCACGACCCGCGTCTGGCGCTCGATCTCAGCGCCGGCGATCTGCGCCGCCCGGGCGTAGGCATGCGTCACGCCGTAGGGGTCGACGTGACCTTCGATCGGGTCGTACATCGCGCCGAGGAAGTGTGCGCTGTCGAGCAGCGGATAGAGTTTCTTCGCTTCCGCCACCGACAGCAGCTCCAGCTGCATGCCGAGGTAGCGGCCGCGGGCCTGCGCCATCTTCAGCCAGTCGAGCCGCTCGGGCGTGCCGGCGAGCAGGATGCCGCCGTTGACATGCACGCCGCAGGACTGGCCGGAAATTCGCTCGATCTCCTGGTACAGCCCGATCGTGTACTGCTGCAGCTTGGCGACGTTCGGATCACCGTTGACGGTATGCATGCCGCCCGCCGCGTGCCAGGTCGAGCCCGAGGTCAGTTCCGCGCGTTCGATCAGCATCACGTCATGCCAGCCGGCTTTCGTCAGGTGATAGAGCACGCTGGCGCCGACCACGCCACCGCCGATCACCGCTACCTGTGTGTGAGTGCGCATGCGAACAATCCCAGTGCGATTCGGTGAATGTTGTTCCGGGCCGCGCGCCGGGGGCGGGCCCGCAGCGATGGCGGACGCAGCCTGCTAGCTCACCGGGGGCGCGCCGCCCGCCTCGATGCGGCGCGCGACGTAGTCATCGAGCGCTTCAACGACTGCCGGGTCGCGCACCGGCGCTACGTAGTGAATCAGCGCATCCTGCCACAGCGTGCTGGCGCGCTCGGTGGCGGTGTGCGAGCCGGCCTCGGTCCACTGCCCGTAGTTACGCCAGTCCGAAACCAGCGGGGTGTAGAACGCGGTGCGGTAGCGCGCCATGGTGTGGGCACAGCCGAAGAAATGTCCGCCGGGCCCGACCTCGGCGATGGCCTCGAGCGCCAGGTCATCGACCGTGGCGCCGAGCGGCTGAAACACCTCGGCCATCATCTGCAGCATCTCGATATCGAGCATGAACTTCTCGTACGAGGTGGTCAGGCCGCTCTCGAGCCAGCCGGCGGCATGCAGCAGGAAGTTGCAGCCTCCCATCATCGCGCCCCACAGGCTCATCTGCGATTCGTAGGCGGCCTGTGCGTCGGGCGTGTTCGACGCGGTCGCATTCGAGGAGCGCCACGGCACCCCAAGGTGGCGCGCCATCTGGCCGGCGCCCAGGGACGACTTGACGTACTCGGGCGTGCCGAACGCGGGCGAACCGGATTTCATGTCGACGTTGGAGGTGAAGCTGCCATAGATCAATGGAGCGCCGGGACGCACGATCTGCGACAGCACGATGCCGGCCAGCGCCTCGGCGTGCGCCAGGGTCAGCGCGCCGGCCACGGTCACCGGCGCCATCGCGCCGGCGAGCGTGAACGGCGTGATGATGAACACCTGGCCTGCGGCAGCGAACTCCATGATGCCGTTGCCCATCGGGATATCGAGCTGCAGCGGCGAATTGGTGTTGATGATGGTCGTCACATAGGGCCGGGAGCGGAATTGCTCTGGCGTCAGGCCGTAGGCAATGCGGATCAGCTCGAAGTTGTCGGCAATCTGCGGCGAGCCGCGCGAATACACCTTCGGAATCTTGTCGGTCAGCATCAGCATCGCGCGCGTGGTCTCCAGGTGCCGGAACTGCACCGGAATGTCCTGCGGCTCGACGCCACCGCCGAGCACGTGGAACACCTCATAGCTCTGGCAGATCTTCATCAGGTTGCAGAAATCCTCGAACGTGCCGGCGCGCCGGCCGCGCTTGGTGTCCATGATGTTCGGCGGACCCGAGGTCGGCGCGAACACCACGTGGCGGCCTGAGCACGGCATGTTGTGTTCCGGATCCTTCGCGTACAGCGTGAGTTCGCGCGGCACCGTGGCGAGCGCTGCGGCCACCAGGCCGCGATCGATGCGCACCATCATGGTCGAATCATCGACGCTGGCGCCGCCGCGGGCATAGGTCTGGCGCGCCTCGGGCAACAGCACCCGCATGCCCTGGTTTTCCAGCACCTGCAGCGCCGCGTCATGGATCGCCGCGACCTGATCGTCCGAGAATACCTTCAGCGGCTCGAACGGGTTCACCAGGTGACGGTAGCTGCGCGAGCGCTCGGGCACCGGCGCGGCCGGGGCACTGGGCGGCCGCCGACGCGGGCGCCGGTCGGCACGGTCGCCGGGTTCATTCATGACGATGGGTGTCAATCATTCGATACTGCAAGCCGCATGGAGGTCTGTTCACTCGGCTTGCGCGGACCAAAGTGCTCGATGAGCCAGGAGCGGAACAGCGCGATGGCAGTGTCACTGAGCGCCTCGGGGTGGGTGATGAGGTAATAGCCGTAGCCGTCGTCGAGCGAGACATCGAACGGGCGCACCAGGCGGCCGTATTGCAACTCGTCCGCGAACAGATTGACGTCCACCAGCGCCAGACCATCGCCGCTGAGCGCGTATTGCACCGCCAGCAGCGCGGTATCGAAGATCAGCCCACGCTCGAAATTGATCTGCCCGAGGTTGGCCTGGCGCGCGAGCTGCGCCCAGACATGATGCCGCGGCTGGTCGGCGATGCGTACGTGTATGAGCTCGTGGTCGCGCACGAAGGTTGCCAGATCCTTGCCGGCGTGTCGCGCGGCCAGGTCCGGGTGGCACAGGATGCTCAGTTTCACCGGCCACAGCAGGTCACTGACATATTCAGTGACGGCCGGCTTGGAATACACCACGGCCACATCGACGTCGCTGGGCGGGGGGCCGACGCCGTAGGGACTCACCAGGTCGATCTCGATATCCGGATTGGCGCGGCGGAAGTCGCGCAGGATCGGCACCGCCAGACGAACCGCAAAACTCGGCGGCATCTGCACGTGCAGTGTGCGCAGCGTCGGCGCCCCGGCGTTGCGGATTTCATCCAGCGAGTACTCGAGGCGATCGAAGGATTTGATCACCGTCGGCAGCAGATGCTGCCCGGCCTTGGTGAGCACCAGCGAGTGCGGCCGGCGGTCGAACAGCTGCACACCGATGAGCCGTTCGATCGAGATGACGTGCCGGGACAGGGCGCTTTGCGAGATGCGCAACGCGTTCGCGGCGCCGGTAAAGCTGCCGTGCTTGGCCACCGCTTCGAACGCGCGCAGCGCATTGAGCGGCAACCAGCGCCGATCGATCCGTCCGTTGTCGAACATTCGTCTCCTTCGAGATCCTTAGGCTTTCCGGAGCGCCCGCTGGGGTGAGCCGCCGATCAGTCCCATTCTAGCGGCCGGCAGCGCAAGAGTGGGGCAACCCCTCGCCGGAGGCCAATGCCTTTTCTTGATGAGCCCGATCCAATTTCTCGGTTTGGAGTCGGCAGGCGATCTGTGGAAGTATTCTGGCGCAGGGTTGATGTCATTTCATTATTGCGGTTGGCACGCGGGTCGCGGGCCGCCCCGCTGTGGGAGGCTCGGTTCTTGAATGCCGTTCACCTGGCGCGGATTCCAGAAATCGTCCAGGGCGAAGGCGCCCTCGGGGCGCTGGCTGGGACGCTCGCGGGCTACGTGCCCGCCGGCAGTACGGTGCTGCTGGTGGCCGACCCGGGTCTTCGGGTCAGCGGCCGGGTCGACGCGGCGGCGGCCGCGCTCAGGAATGGCGGCTACGGGGTCGTCGTCTGGGATGACGTTCAAAGCGATCCGACCATGGCACAGGCCGATGCGGGCGCGGCGCTGGCCCGAGCCGAGCGCGTCGCCGGTGTGGTGGCGCTTGGCGGCGGCTCGGCGATGGATGTCGGCAAGACCATCGCCGCGGTTGCCCTCGCCGAGCACCCGGTCAGCCATTATGGGCTCTGCGCCCAGCCATTTCCGGCGCGCCGGCTGCCGTCGGTGTGTCTGCCGACCACGTCCGGGACCGGTTCCGAGGCGACCCGGACGGCGGTGCTGGCGGCGCCTGATCACGCCAAGGTGTGGCTCTGGGGCGATGAGCTCAAGCCGAACCTGATCGTGCTCGATCCGGCGCTGGCCGCGGGCCTGCCGCCATCCCTGACCGCCGCGACCGGCATCGACGCGCTGGTGCATGCCATCGAGGCCTCGACTAACGCCAATGCCCATGCCGCCAATGATCTGTTCTGCCATGAAGCGATCCGGCTGGTGGTCAGGCATCTGCTTCGCAGCATCGAGTCGCCGGGGGATCTGCAGGCTCGTGCCGGCATGCAGCGCGCCGCGACCCTGGCCGGGATCGGCATCGACAATTGTGGCACCGCGATTGCGCATAACATTGGTCATGCGCTGGCGTCGCTGCGCCCGGTCCATCACGGTCGCGCCGTGGGGCTCGCGCTGCGCGCAACGCTGGCGTGGAACGTCGCGGACGATTCCGAGGGGCGCTACGCGGCGGTGGCCGCTGCGATGGGCGAGCCGTGCGATGCGGCCCGACTGCCGGCCGCTTTCGAGCGGCTGCTGCGCCAGTGCGGCATCAAGGTTTCCCTGACCGGCGAGGGCCATGATGCGATCCGTCCGGCGGACTTGGCGCTGCAGATGGCGCGACCCGAGAACGAGGCGATGCGCCGCTCCAACCGTCGCGCGGTCGCGGATGCCGACCTGTTAGCCTTCGCCACCGCGGTCCTGACCGCCACCTGAGATCCGCCACATCGTGAATGACGCACTGACAGCCCGCGACCGGGCCACCTGGGAACAACGCGCTGCGGGGCTCAAGCTCGAGGGCCGCGCGTTCATCAATGGCCGTCACGTGGCCGCGAAGTCAGGCCGCAGCTTCGACGACATCAGCCCGATCGACGGTCGGGTCATCGGGCAGGTCGCGCGCTGCGAGGCCGCGGACATCGATGCCGCGGTGGCGGTCGCCCGCGCCACCTTCGAGAGCGGAGTCTGGCGCCGGAGCGAGCCGCGGCAGCGCAAGCAGGTGCTGCTGCGCTTTGCCGAACTGATTCGTGCGGATGTCGAGCGACTTGCGCTGCTCGAGACGCTGGATGTCGGCAAGCCGATTCTCAATTCGATCAACGTCGACGTGGCCTCGTGCGCCGACTGCATCGCCTACTACGCCGAGTTTGCGGACAAGCTGTACGATGAGATTGCGCCGACCGGGCCGAACGACCTGGCGATGATCCGCCGTGAGCCGCTCGGGGTCATTGGCGCCATCGTGCCGTGGAATTACCCGCTGATAATCAGCGCCTGGAAGATCGGACCGGCGCTGCTCGCCGGCAATTCGGTGGTGCTCAAGCCCGCCGAGCAGTCGCCGCTCGGCGGCATCCGCCTCGGCGAGCTTGCACTCGAGGCGGGCCTGCCGCCCGGAGTGCTCAACGTCGTGCCCGGTTTTGGCGAGGAAGCGGGCAAGCCGCTGGCGCTGCATCCGGACGTCGACATGATCAGCTTCACGGGCTCGACCGAAGTCGGCCGGCTCATGATGCGTTATGCGTCGGAATCCAACCTCAAGCGCGTCGCGCTCGAACTGGGGGGCAAGAGCCCGCACGTCGTGATGGCCGACGCGGACCTCGAAGCGGCGGCCGCGGCCATTGCCTGGGGCATCTATTACAACGCCGGCGAGACCTGCCATGCCGGTTCGCGGCTGATCGCGCACGAGCGCGTTCGCGCCGAACTGATCGAGGGCATCGAGCGGGTCGCCCGGACCATCACGCTGGGTCATCCGTTCGATCCGGCGACCCAGATGGGTGCGCTGATCGACAGCGGCCATCTCAAGCGCGTGCTCGGTTACATCGATTCGGGCGTCGCCGAAGGTGCGCGCGTGGCCTTCGGCGGCAAGCAGGCGATGCAGCAGAGCGGCGGGTATTACGTTGAAGCCACGGTGCTCGATGCGGTGACTCCGCAGATGCGCGTGAGCCGCGAGGAGATCTTCGGCCCGGTGCTCGCGGTCAGCGGCTTTCGCGACGACGCCGATGCGCTGCGCCTCGCCAACGACAGCGTCTATGGGCTCGCCGCCGCGGTCTGGACGCGCGACATCGACGTCGCTCACCGCGTATCGGGCGAGCTGCGCGCGGGCACCGTGTGGGTCAACAGCTTCGACCGCTCATCGCTGGCCACGCCGTTCGGCGGCTTCAAGCAGTCGGGCTTCGGACGCGACCGCTCCCCGCACGCGATCGACAAGTATGTCGATCTGAAAACGATCTGGACCGCGTTCCGGTGATCCCGGCCGGGGTGGCCGCTTACGCGCCGCTCTCGTCCTCCAGCAGCATTGCCGCGGCCCGCTCGGCCACCATCGTGACCGGGGCGTTGGTGTTGCCGGAGGTGATCGACGGGAACACCGATGCGTCCACCACGCGCAGTGCCGCGACGCCGTGCACCCGCAGCCGCGCATCGACCACCGCGCGGGCCGGGTCCGGCCCCATCGCGCAGGTGCCGACCGGATGAAACACCGATCCGGCGCGCTGCCGGAAGTCCTGCAGCAGCTCGTCATCGGTCTGCAGTTGCGCTCCCGGCTGCAGCTCGCTCTCGATCAGGCTCGCGAGCGGAGCCGTCGCGGCGATCCGGCGCAGCAGCCGCGCTCCGAGCCGGACATCCTCGCGATCGCGTTCGGTCGACAGATAATTCGGATGGATCGCCGGCGGGGTGTCCGGATCGGCCGAACGGATCGCCAGGTGCCCGCGGCTGGTCGGCCGGCAGGCGTTGAAGGAGAGCAGGAAGCCGCGGAACGGATCCGGGTTCATCAGCCGGCGGCTTCGGGTGCGGGTACTGGTGTAGCTGGCGGGATTGAAATACAGCTGCAGATCGGGGAGCGGCAGGCTGGGGCTGCTGCGGACAAATCCGCCGCCCTGATTCACGCTCATCGACAGCGGACCGCGCCGCCACAGCAGGAACTCGATCCCGGCCCTGACCTTGCCTCGAAGCGGATACAGCGCATTGTTGAGCGTGGGCACGCGGCTGCGGTAGATGTAATTGATTCCGAGATGGTCCTGAAGATTGCGGCCCACCGCCGGCGCGGCCTGTCGCAGCGGGATGTCAAAGTGGCTCAGCAGCGCCGGATCGGCGATCCCGGACAGTTGCAGCAGCTGCGGGGAGTTGATGCTGCCGGCGCTCAGGATCACGGCACGCGCCGCCTGTGCGCGCCGCACCTGGCCGTGCCACAGGTAGCGCACGCCGGCAGCGCGCTGGCCCTCGAATTCGATCTGCCGGACCTTCGCTCGCAGCCTCAGTTCCAGGTTCGGGCGGGTGAGCGCGGGCCGCAGGTAGGCGCTGGCCGTGGACTCGCGCCAGCCGCCGCGCGTCGTGACCGGGTAGATGCCGACGCCTTCGGCGTGCTCGCCATTGAAGTCCGGCGTATAGCGGTAGCCGAGTGCCTCGCAGGCCTCGATGTAGGCGCGACAGAGCGGATGCGCCATCGGGTTCGCATCGGTCACCTGCAGAAGACCAGCGCCATCCGCCGTGCGACGCTCGTACGATTCGAACACCGGCCGCACCTCGGCCCAGCTCCAGCCGGGGTTGCCGCACGCCGCCCAGTGGTCGAAATCCGCGGGCTGTCCGCGCACGTAGACCATCGCGTTGATCGAGCCCGAGCCGCCCATGACTTTGCCGCGCGGCCAGTAGCTGCAAGCGCCGTTCAGGCCCGGGTCCGGTTCGGTTTCGTACATCCAGTTGACGCGCGGGTCATTGTAGGTGCGCCCGTATCCGATCGGCACGCGGATCCACAGCCATCGGTCGGAACCGCCGGCCTCGAGGATCAGCACACGGTTGCGACTGCGCGCCGACAGGCGGTGCGCCAGTACACAGCCGGCGGTGCCGGCACCGACGATCACGTAGTCAAACGTCTCCATGGCAGCAGTGTTTCCGATGTTCCCGTCGTGGCCCGGGGGGATGGTTATTGCGACCCGCGTTGCTGAAGCGCGCACCGGCCGCGCCGTCATTGTAGGGATTCCTGGCGCGCAGCTGCTGCCGGGCTTGCACCCGGCATCGCCGAGGTCGCAGTATCTGGCCCGGCCGAGATGCACCCACCCCGACCGTCGCAAAGCAGGCAGTAAGCGCTATGAGCGAAGTTCCGGCAACGTCCCGCCGACGCGGCGGAGGGCGCGCTGCGCGCTCCACCGGCCCCTCGCTCGCGCCACTGCCGCGGCTGACGAACCGCTGGCGGCCGCTGGAGATCCTGAGCGCCGAGCAGGTCGAACGCATTCTGGTCGCGGCCTACCGCGTGCTCGAAGAGGCCGGTCTCGAGATCCGCAGCCCCGCGGCGCTCGAGGTCTATCGCCGTGCCGGCGCCCTCGTGGATGAGGCGACGCAGATGGTGCGCCTCGGGCGCGAGCTGGTCGAGGCGCAGCTGGCCCATGCGCCCGAGCACTTCGTGCTCCATGCCCGCAATCCCGAGCGGCACCTGCACGTCGGCGGTGACGTGATCAATTTCGGGCCGGTGCATGGTGCTCCGAACCTCAACGATCGCGAGGGCGGACGTCGCTACGGCGACCTCGAGGGTTTTCGCAACATCCTGCGGCTGACTCACACGCTCGGTATCCTGCACTGGCAGGGCGGCATCGTGGTCGAGCCGGTGGACGTGCCGGTCGCGATCCGCCATCTGGCGACCTATCAGGCCCATATCGAATGCGCCGACATCGTCTGGGCGGCGCGCGGCGTCGGCGGCGTGCCGGCCGAGGACGCGATCGCAATGTCGGCGATCGAGCACGGCTGCAGCATCGAGCAGCTGGCCTCGCGTCCGACCCTGATGACCGTGACCAACGTCAATTCGCCGCGCCGCGTCGACGCCGAGATCCTCGACAACATCATGGTGATGGCGCGCCATGGACAATGCGTGGTCATCACGCCGTTCACGCTGATGGGGGCGATGGCGCCGGTCACGCTGGCCGGTGCACTGGTGCAGCAGACGGCGGAGGCCATCGGCATCGTCGCGCTGTGCCAGCTGCTGCGCCCCGGCACGCCGTGCGTGATGGGAGGTTTCACGTCCAACGTCGACATGCGCACCGGCTCACCCGCCTTCGGTACGCCGGAATACGTCAATGCGATCATGGCCAGCGCGCAGATCGGGCGCCGCCTGAAGCTGCCGGTGCGCACCAGCGCGGTGAACGCCTCGCCGGTGGTGGATGCGCAATCGACCTACGAGACGGCGTTTTCGCTGCAGGCGGCGATCCTCAGTCACAGCCACCTGATCAACCACGCGGCCGGCTGGCTCGAAGGCGGCATGTCGGCATCATTCGAAAAGATCATCGTGGACGCCGAGCTGCTGCGCAATTGGGCCGAGATCCTCAAGCCAATCAGCTTCAACGATGACGACCTCGCGGTCGAGGCCATCAAGGGTGTGGCCGCGGGCGGGCATTTCTTCGGCAGCGCGCACACGCTGGCGCGCTATCAGTCCGCGTTCTATCGCCCGCTGCTGTCCGACTGGTCGAACTTCGAGAACTGGACCGATGCCGGTGCACGCAATGCGACCGAGCGCGCCACCGGCATCTGGAAGAAGGTGCTCGCCGACTACGTGGCGCCGCCGCTCGATCCGGCGGTCAAGGAGGCGATCGACGCGTACGTGGCTCGACGGCAGCGCGAGATCGGCGCCGCCGGATAGCCGGGCGCGTGTCAGGATCCGACCGCAGATAAGCCGCCACCAGAAAAGTGCCGACCCCGATAAACGGCATCAAGCCCGGCTGGTCCGCCGGTGCATCAGCCGAGCTCGGTGTGTACGCTGCCATCGGCGCAAGCGCGCACGCGAGTGCCATTTGGTCCGACTGATGGGTGTTGATGCGCATCGCTGCTGCTCCAGGTGGCATGACGATACGCGCGCACGCATAAAAATCTGATATAGGTTTCCTTCCAGGAGCCGGTGCGTCAGCGCTCCCGATGTTTCAACGACTTGTCCCGGAATACGACGTCCGATCTCATGCTGCAGCGCCAAGCGCTGTGAATCGGCGTGACTTGTCGTCGTAGGCGAACAGCTCTGCATACCGGCCCCAACCGGTTACCACTCGCAGCGTACGCTCGGCTTCCTGCCGGGTCAGGTGGTCCTCGAGCTCGGCCTCGAACCGCACGCGAGGCGCCTGGTGGTCTTCGCGCGCGTCGAGGACGCGGTGAATGTGGGCGGCCAGCGGCACGAATTGGAGCAGATGCTCCTTGAACAGCTGCTTGCGCTCGTCGGTACCGCTTTCTGCAAACACATGGCCGGCTGCCGTGAGCTTCAGCGCCCGGTCCTTGAGCTCGGCAAACTCCAGGATATGAATCGCCTCGGCGGTCGGGAACAGGTCATCCACGTTCAGGGACAGCGCGGCGGCGATGGTGGCGAGCTCGGCATGTCCGGCGTACGGGGCAGCGGCAAATCTCTCCATGAAGCCGATGATCTGGTTGGCGGACACGCGTGGCAGAGGCTGGGCCGCGCCGCCGCGCTGCCGGTGCGCGCTGATCGATTCCAGCGAGCGGGCGGTCAGGGTCGCGTAGATTTCATCGACGATGTCGCGAAACGCCAGGTCGAGCCGATCGCGCGGACGCGGCAGCGGAATCGGGATCTCGGCGGCAATGCGACCGGGATTGGACGCGAGCACCAGGACGCGGTCGCACATGAGCACGGCTTCTTCAATGTTGTGAGTAACCAGGAGCACGGATTTTGTTGACAGCTGATGCCCGACCCAGAGATCGAGGAAATCAGTTCGCAGCGTCTCGGCAGTCAGCACATCCAGAGCGGAGAACGGTTCGTCCATCAACAGTACCATCGGCTCGGTAACAATCGCGCGGGCGAAACCCACGCGCTGGCGCATCCCGCCCGATAGTTCGCGCGGATAGGCGGATTGGAACCCGTCCAGGCCGATGCGATCGATCGCGGCGAGCGCCCTCTTGCGGCTCTCCGCGCGTGGAAGTCCGAGTGCGTCGACTCCGGCCTCCACGTTTTGCACAACCGTGAGCCAGGGGAACAGAGCGAAGGTCTGGAATACGACTGCGATACCCTCGGATGGTCCGCGCAGCAGCGCTGTCCGATAGCGCACTTCGCCCGAGGCCGGCTGGATCAGCCCGCCGGCAATGCGCAGCAGGGTCGATTTCCCGCAGCCCGAGCGCCCGAGCAAACCCAGGATCTCGCCGTCACGCAACGACATATCGATGTTGGCCAGCACCGAGAGCGGCTCTCCGGAAGGTTTCGCAAAGGCCATCGAAACGTTGTGCAAAGCAAGCACAGAATCCTTCGGCCGACTGTTCATGGCAGTTAATCGAGCCTCGTGCGGCGCTCGGCAAAAGCGTACAGCGGGCGCCACAGCAACCGATTCATCGCGATGACGAGCACCGACATGACCGCGATGCCGAGGGCGATTCGCGGATAATCGCCGGCATCGGTCATCTGCGCGATATAGGCACCCAGGCCCTGCGCGTTGAGCTTGTTGGGCCCCCAGCTGACCGCCTCGGAGACGATGCTGGCATTCCACGATCCACCGGAGGCGGTGATGGCGCCGGTGACATAGTAAGGAAAGATGCCCGGCAGCATGACTTCCCGCCACCAGCGAGCGCCGCGGATACGAAAGCTGCCCGCGGCTTCCCGTAGATCAGTCGGAAATGCCGAGGCACCGGCGATGACGTTGAACAGGATGTACCACTGCGTGCCGAGGATCATCAGCGGGGTCAACCAGATCTTGGGCGCAAGATGGAAACGCAGGATCAGGAACACGGCCACGGGAAACAGCAGGTTTGCCGGAAACGCGGCGAGGAATTGCGCCACGGGCTGTACCTTCTCGGCGAGCCTGGGCCGCAGACCCACCGCCACGCCGATGGGCACCCATATCAGTGTCGCCAGCGCGATCAGCACCAGCACGCGCATCAACGTGAGCGCCCCGTTGCTCGCGACCAGCGCAAGATCAGCCCAGGAGATCTCGCTCCCCACGAAGCGCGCCACGGTGGCGATGCTGTAGCCGATCGTGGCGAGAATGAATCCATACCAGATGAGGTCGACCGTGCGGCGCGGCGGCGACCAGCGCTGGGACCAGTGGACGCTCAAAGGCAGCAGCCGCGCACGCGCGACTCGTTCGAGGCCCGTTCCGAGGCGATCTCCGATGGACCGCAGCAGCCCGCTGCGGCGGAACAGTTCCAGTACGCGGCTTCGCGGCACGATCTGCGCGGCGGTCTGCTCAACGCGGAACTTCTCTGCCCAAGTCACCATCGGGCGGAACAACAGCTGATCGTAGATCAGGATCGTGACGGTCATGGCGACGATCGCCCAGCCGACCGCTGCCAGGTTCTGTTGCTCGATGGCGCGCTCGACATAGGAGCCGACGCCGGGGAGGACGTAATGAACATCGCCCACCGAGATCGCTTCCGAGGCGACGACGAAGAACCATCCGCCCGACATCGACATCATCATGTTCCAGATGAGCCCCGGCATCGCGAACGGGACCTCGAGACGCCAGAAGCGCTGCCAGGGTGAATACCGGATGCTGCGGCTGGCCTCATCCAGATCGTGCGGAATGGTCCGCAACGACTGGTAGAAGCTGAACGCCATGTTCCAGGCCTGGCTGGTGAATATGGCGAAGATCGCCGCGCACTCCAGGCCGAGCACGTTGTTGGGAAACAGCGAGACGAAGAACACCACCGTGAAGGACAGATAACCGAGGATCGGGACCGACTGCAGCACATCGAGCAGCGGAATGAGCAGCATTTCAGCCCGCCGGCTCTTGGCGGCGAGCGTCGCGTAAGTGAAGGTGAATAACAAAGAGGCGGCCAACGCCAGCAGCATCCGCACCGTCGTGCGCAAGGCATACAGCGGCAGCGCCGCCGGCGAGAGCGAAATCACCGGCTGCTGGGCCGCAACCCACGGCGACACCATCTGACGGGCCGCGGTCCCGATCAGTCCGAGAACCGCCAGCACCAGGATGATCGCGGCAAGGTCGCGCCAGTTCGGCAGGCGTTGTCGCCAGACGCCTCCGAGCAGCACCTGCGCATGATGTTCCAGGCTGAGTCTCCCAGGCACCGGCAATCGCGGAACGGCCGATGTTATGCGAGCATCATAAATGGTTCCTTCAGCGGCCGGAGGCCGTGCTGGGCATGAGCGAGTGGATCACGAACGCCCGCATGTATGCGGTGACCCCCGAGGTCGAGGCTGCCTGGCGCGGACTGCTCGAGCAGATCGCGCGCGAGGCGGGCGTAGCGCTCAGCTATGTGCCGTACCCGGCGCCGCGACCGCTCGAGCAGCTGTGGTCGCGGCCCGATCTGGGAGCGGTATTCATGTGCGGTTACCCGATCGCGCTCGAGCTCGCACCGGTCATTCCGATCGCGGCACCGATCCCGCGGGCCGACTGGGCCGGCGGCCGGGCCGTGTATCGCTCCGACCTGATCGTGCGGCGCGATGCCCCGTACCGCACGCTCGAGGACACGTTCGGCGCGCGTGCGGGCTGGACGGTCACGCATTCCCAGTCCGGATTCAACGCCTGGCGCCACCATCTGCTGGCGTACCGCACGCCCGAGCGGCCGGCGCTGTACGCAGAGATGCTCGGCAACCTCGTGACCGCGCGCAACGTGCTCGATCGCGTGCGCGAAGGGCGCATCGATGTCGGTCCCCTCGATGCGTACTGGCACATGCTGATCGCGCGCCACGCGCCCGCGCTCACGGCCGAGCTGCGGGTGCTGGGGTCTACCGCGCTGGCGCCGATGCCGGCATTGGTGGCCGCCGCCGGCGCTGCGCCGCAGATGATCGCGCGGCTGCGCGCCGCGTTCGTGAGCGCGGCCACACGCCGCTGGTTCGCCCCGTTCGCCGATGCGCTGCTGCTCGAGGGCTTCGCCGAGGTCGGCACGCAGTCCTATGCGATGCTGCTGGAATGGGATCGCGCGGCGAAGGCGGCCGGATTCGATCGGCCTGCCTGAACGACTGCAGCCAACGCCGGCGGTGAGCGCACCGGCGCTCGCGCGGCGTTCAAGCGGCGTTCAATTGGCGCTCAGGCAGCGCCGGCGGGCACCCGGCCGGTGGGATGCAGCGGCGCATCGTGCATTCGAAACAGAAAGCGGCGTGCGACATCGAAATAGGTGTGATAGACGAGGCCGCCGTTCTCGGCGATCAGGCGCTCGCGAATGAGACGATAGCGCGCGTTGTAGCTGTACCAGGGGATGCGCGGCGTCTCGTGATGCAGCGAGTGCAGATTGTTGAACAGGAACAGCGGACCCAGGATCCACGAGTCCTCGACGATCGCGATGCGCTCGCGCGCCGCGGGGCGTGCGCGATGCTCGGCAAACGAGCGGATCAGCTGGATCGCGTGCGCGGGAATGACCATCGCGAGCAGGTAGATCCACAGCGGCATGCCGCAGACGAGCTTCAGCCACGCGATCACCGGCACGCACCACAGCAGGTGCTCCAGCCAGATGGCGCGCGCGGCATGCTTGTTGCGGATCACGGCGCGCGCTTCGGAGCACAGAAACTTGCCGATGCTCCAGAATGGACCGACCGTCAACCGCCCGGCCAGCGTCTGCTGTACCTGCAGCAGCGCACGCGTGACCGGTGTGAGCCGTGCCCAGTGCTCCGGCGTCCAGTAGTAGGATTCCGGATCGTCCAGCGGGTCGGTCAGGCGTCGGTCGAGGTGATGCGCCAGATGAGTCTGCCGATAGCGCTCATAGGGCAGCCACAATGACAGCGGCACGATGCCGAGCAGGCGGTTGATGCTGTTCCATCGGGTCGGGTGACCGTGCACGATTTCGTGCTGCAGGGAGCTGTGCAGCGTGATCAACAGCGCCGCGATCGGCGCCACGATCGCGAGCGGCCAGCGGCCATAGGCAACGGTGATGGCCAGCCAGCCGCAGTAGACGGCCAGCAGCAGAAACAAGGTCGGGAGCTCGACCGTGGCGCAACGCTCGCCGCGCGCTACGGTCGCGCCTGGTGCATCCCGAACGATCGTCGTCGCGGTCATTGAACAGTATCCAGGCTCGGAGAGATCCTACTCGCAAAGGTCCCACCATCCTACTGAGCATTCTAGGGAAAAGCAGCCAGCGCAGCCGTGCAGCCGGTCGCATCCACGCCGAATGTCGCGCCTCGTATCGCGCGAATCCGTAGGCCGGCGGACCTTCAGTCGACGTGTGCGGTGCGGCAGATGCGCCGCTCGATCGCGGCCATCGCGTCATACAGCAGGATCGCCATCAGGCCGGTCACCAGTCCGCCCTGCAGGATGAAGGCCATGTTGTTGGACAGCAGCCCGGCGATGATGACCTCGCCGAGTCCCTTGGCACCGACCGTCGAGCCGATGGTCGCGGTCCCGACGTTGATGACCAGGGACAGGCGAATTCCCTCCAGAATCAGAGGCATCGCAAGCGGCAGCTCCACCGACGCCAGGCGCTGAAACGCGCTCATGCCCATGCCGCTGGCGGCTTCCATGACCGCGGGCGCACAGCTGCGCAATCCGGTCATCGTGTTCTCGAAGATCGGCAGCAGGCCGTAGGCAAACAGCGCGATCAGGGTCGGCTTCTCGCCGAAGCCGACCAGCGGTACCGCAACCGCGAGCACCGCGACCGGCGGGAACGTCTGGCCGATGTTCACCAGCGTGCGCGACAATGGCAGGAACTGCGCACCGCGCGCGCGCGTGATCAGGATGCCGAGGCCAACCGCGACCAGGGTGCTCGCTGCTGCAGCGCAGCATACGGTGCCGAGATGCGCCAGCGCTAGCGTCAGCAGATTGCCCTGATCATAGATCGGCGGCGCACCGTACTGCGTCAGCGGCGCGAACAGCGGTGCGAAGCTCTGCGGTGTCCACAGGAAGGCCGCCAGCAGGCCGAGGATCGCGAATCGCAGCAGCAGCGCGCCGGCCCGTGTCAGGCTGGCGCCCATCAGGCCGGCCGCCCGTGCGCGAGGATCGCGTCGATCGTCAGCGCTCCGAGCGGCGTGCCGTTCGCGTCCACGACGGTGGCCGACTCGGCCCCACGCCACATCAGGTCCGACAGCACGTCGCGCAGCGATGCGGAGGCCGCGACCACCGGTCCGGTCGCCGCCCCCGCCACCACCACCTCGCCCGCCGTCGTCAGCGACAGCAGACGCATGGCCCGATCGGCGATGCCGGTCAAGCGCGATACGAACGGGTCGGCGGGGCGCGTGAGCAGCACCGCGGGCCGCTCGTACTGCAGCACGCGGCCCTGGTTCATCACCGCAACGCGGTGGCCCAGGCGGAACGCTTCGTCCATGTCATGGGTCACGAGCAGGATAGTGGTGCCGAACCGACGCTGGATGGCGAGCAGATCCTCCTGCGCCTTGGCGCGGATGATCGGATCGAGCGCGCCGAACGGCTCGTCCATCAACAGTAGCGCAGGTCCTGCGGCGAGCGCCCGCGCGACCCCGACGCGCTGCTGCTGGCCGCCCGAGAGCTGGTGCGGGAATTTCTGCGCGAACTCGGCCGGGTCGAGCTGGAACACGCTGAGCAGCTCCTCGACGCGCGCGTGGATGCGCGCCGGATCCCAGCCGAGCAGGCGCGGCACGGTCGCGATGTTCTCGGCGACCGTGCGATGCGGGAACAAGCCGTGGCCCTGGATCACGTAACCGATCCGTCGCCGCAGCAGGTGGGCAGGCTCCTGCGCGGTGTCGTGTCCGTCGATCAGCACACGGCCAGCGCTCGGTTCGACCAGCCGATTGATCATGCGCAGCAGCGTCGACTTGCCGGAACCCGAGGTGCCCACGATCACCGTGATCGAGTTGCGCTCGATGCGCATCGACACGCCGTCGACGACGGTCGTCGCACCGTATTGCTTGCTCAGGTTCTCGACCGTAATCATGGCCGCGTCCGATCGATCACTTCTACCAGCGCGTCGAGCACCACGGCGGCGGAGAAAGCCAGTGCGACCGTCGGGATTGCGCCGAGCAGCACCAGGTCGATCGCGGTCTGCCCGATCCCCTGGAACACGAATACGCCGAGGCCGCCCCCGCCGATCAGCGCAGCGATGGTCACCAGTCCGATGTTCTGCACCAGCACGATGCGGATGCCGGTCAGGATCACAGGCAGCGCGAGCACCAGCTCGATCCCGGTCAGGATCTGCCAGCTCGTCATACCCATGCCGCGCGCGGCTTCGACTGCCGCGGGCGACACCCGCCGCAGGCCCGCGACCGTGTTGGCGACCACGGGCAGCAGCGAGTACAGGAATAGGGCGAGCACCGCGGGGGCCGCCCCGATGCCGCGGATCCCGAGCTGCGCGGCCCAGGGCACGGCCGCGGCCAGCGCCCCGAGCGGCGCCATCAGGATCCCGAACAGAGCGATCGCGGGTATCGTCTGGACGACGTTGAGCGTTCCCAGGATGCCGGCGCGCAGCCGCGGCACGCGATGGCACAGCACGCCCACCGGCAACGCCACGACCACGGCCGCGGCGAGCGAGCCGAGCGCCAGCAGCACGTGCTGGCGGGCCTCATGCGCGAAGCGGGTCGCATTGACTGCATATTCTCGCATCACTGACAGATGGTCGAAGGTGCCGTGCGACAGCCCGAAGCCGGCCACGGCGGCGAACACCACCAGGAACAGCACGCGCAGGCCGGGCCCCGGACGCAGTCGCGTGATCGCATCGGTGGCCATCAGGCCCAGGGCCGCAAGCAGCACCCAGAAGCCGCTGCCGGGCGCCACCCGCACCACCTTGTTGCCGGCGGGCGTGAGCGCGTTGCCGGCCGCCGCCACCGCCAGCGCGACGACGACGATTGCGAGCAACGC
>JBIODC010000033.1:0-27688 GCA_044440135.1 Steroidobacterales bacterium
CACGTACGTCGAGCACCACGGGAGTTGCCTTGGGACCGAGTGCATCCGCAGCTTGATTGACGCCGGCGGCATTCAAATCGACCATCCAAACACTGGCGCCACGTTTGAGCAGCGCAATCGAGAGTGCATGCCCGATCCCCGAAGCTGCACCCGTTACAAAGGTAATAGAACCCTCCCAAATTCCCGTCATCATGGCGCTTCCTCAAAAATGGACTGCATTGCGTGCCACGCTGAAAAGCCTTCGCAACCAATCAAAGAACTCACTGGTAGAGGAACGGTAGGCTCTCGAGCGGGGACATCGCGCGGCGGGTCCACTCGAAGCCCGCACTCCGCCGCAAGTGTCTCACCCAGCGTGGGATTCCTTGTTCTGCTCAATCCAAAGCAATGCCGCTTCCACATCGGCCAGTTCAGCCGCACTGAAGCCCGGCACCTTGGCGCCCGGAGCGGTTGCTTTGATTCGTTCCAGTTCTGCGTACGCCTGGGCGTGCACCCAGCTTAGTCCGCGGCGCACCTTCGAGGTGAATTTCTGCTGTTTGTCATCGGTCATAATCGTCCTCGTTCCTTGGTATCAGGTGAATTTGTCGCTCAGGTAGAAGCACCCTTGCACTCTTAAGATCAAAGCCTAATTGCGTCGTTCCCTTCGCGTAGCTTAGCGCGCAACGCAAACCGGATCACCGTTCCTTCGGCAAGGTGGCCTGGGGCCGCTTCTAGCCAACCTACTTCTTCTCGGCAGCTTCTTCCTTGCGCTCAGCTTTCGCCGACTCGTGTTGTCGCAATAACAGGCGGCCATCGAGAGCACTCACTTGGATGGTCTCAAAAACCCTCCTCGTCGTTGCAGTTGGGGCACACCCCATCGTCGATTCTGTGGGCGGCTCCTTTTTCAGACGCCTACTTCCGGCTGGCCATCGTGGAACTGCTGGTCGTACTGGTCGCTGCGCCCGTCGTAGTGCCGCTACGGGCGCTCTCTGGCCGACTCCGCATGCCCCGATGTCTCGATGTCCGCTTCCTCGGTCATTCGCCGCAGGACGCGCACGTTGTTTTCTATGTCCTTCACGCCCATGCAGCTGTCCGCGACGTCCTCGATCTCGTGCCGCATCCAGCGTTCCGGCACGGTGCCAGTCAACGTCACTACTCCATCCTTTACCGCGATTGTGACCTCGTTCGAGTCTATGTGCTCGGCTCGCCACAGCCGCTCGGAGATCTCCTCTTTGATGCGTTCATCGGAGCGCGTGTACCCCTTCGGGCCTCGGGCATACAGCCTAGCTACCAGGCCCGGCCGTTCCTTGCTCCGCTGCCATTCGTGCTCCCGATACGGTTCTTCGCCGCGGCGCTCGCCGCGGTACAGGCTCCCTACGTAGCGAGGCTCGTCATACTCAGTCCAGCCGTATTGATCCTCTCCGTACACTCCCCGGCCATACCGACCGTCACGATGGCGGCTCTCGTACCGACTTCGGCCGTACTGTCCCCGGCCATATCCGCCTGGGGCGTATTGCTCCGAGCCATAGCCGAATCGACCTTGACCGATTCTGCCTTCGTCGAAGCGTCCTTGTCCGGACCACACTTGGTCCGACCATTCCCAAGCTCCGCCGTAGCCTCTCCCTGGACCGCGGTAGGCCTGCCCCCCGCGCCGACCGAAGGAGGCGCTGTAACCGGGACGACCGCGGTACTGCTCGTCGCCGTAGCGATGCGAGGCCTGGCCATACCGGCTTTCTCTGTCTTCGCGCTCAATATCCTCGTACCGCTGATTCATGGGCCCCTCCAGTGGGTATATGAAGACACGTGAACGAAGCGCCTTCGGCTATGCAGCTCGCGCACACGCCGGCGGCGGCTGGACGGTACGGGCGGTAAGCAAGCCGCATGCCGGTCAATGGACACAGCTTGCTCAGTCTGCGCGCGGGATCAGCTGAGACAATCCGTACTAGTCCGCATGGAGCGGTGATCTGGCCGGATTGGAGCGGGTGATGGGAATCGAACCCACGTTAGCAGCTTGGGAAGCTGCAGTTCTACCATTGAACTACACCCGCTTGAGGGCGCTGATTCTATTAGGGTCCACGACGCTCGGGCAAATGCGATGGGCCGGGCATCGGCAGAGGACCGGTGCCGGTCACATGAAGTCCTCGGAGCGATGCCACCGCCCAAAACCCGCAGGGTGGGGATCAAGTAGTGCTTAAACCCCCGCTTTTGCAGCACAAGATCCTTGATTCAGGGGTGCGAGCCTTTGGCATGATTGCGCGATGCCTAAAACACGCAAAGCCCGCCGTCTGGCGGATCCAGCGGGACCTGCAGCACGGTGCAGTTTGGCTGGTACGAGCGCCGGCGCCGACGGGCACGGGATCTTTCCTGCGGAGTTAACCGCATTCACCCGGATCTGGAGGTGCGCCGGGTTCAGTGTCGGGGGTGCGGCACCTGGACTGGCACACGGTCAAGCGGCTCGAGCACCAATACATGCGCGAGCAGCGACGAACAGCGCAGCGCGGCGAGTAATTGACGCGATCGCGTCGAACATTGAATGTGACCATCCGAGGCGGCATTGAGCATTTGTCGCGGATCTAAAGGCAGTTGTCCCGGAACCGGCGTCCCGCAGGGTTTGCGTCTGTGGTCTGAACCGCAGGCTCATACGCTATAGTCGCCGTTACAAAAAATCGCCGGCGCGGCGAACCGGAGCAACCTCGACCGGTCGCGCCGCTCCAGCACCCAACCACTCGCTGCAGCTGCGGCATGATGGAGGCCGATAGTCGGTCGCTTTCTGTTATACGCACCAGTGCCACAGTACCGCAGAGACATCGATGGCATGCGGGCGCTCGCGGTGAGCGCCGTCGTGCTCTATCACGCGCAGCCGAGCGCGTTGTCCGGCGGCTACGTCGGCGTCGATGTATTCCTGGTGTTGTCGGGATTTCTAATCACCGGCCTAATCATGGACCAGGACGCGGCGCGCACGTTCCGCATTGCAACCTTCTACCAGACCCGCGCATGGCGGATTCTCCCGGCGCTCATTGCGGTGACAACGGCAACCATGCTGGCCGCCGGATTCATCTTAGGACCACGACTCTTCAGCGCACTTGCGAGATCGGCAATCGCCGCGCTGCTGTTCGTGCCGAACGTTTACTTCTCGCTGCATCAGAGCTACTTCGAGTCCAATGCCGCGGAACCGGCGCTGTTACATACGTGGTCGCTCGGCCTGGAAGAGCAGTTCTATGTCCTGTTTCCGCTCTTCCTGGTCGCACTGCTGCATCACTATCGCGACCAAATGGCGACTATCCTGGTCGCAGCCTGTGTTCTTTCGTTCGCGTTATGTATCTGGCTCGTAGGGTATCACCCGATCGCGACCTTCTACTTGCTGCCAACGCGGGCGTGGGAGTTCCTGCTCGGTGCGCTTGCCTGCTGTTGGCAAGAGCGGGTGGTCCTCGGCCGCTGGGCCGCGGAATTGGTCGCAGCGCTCGGTATAGCGGCGATCGTGCTCGCGGCCGGCGTCCTCACTCCCGAGGTTCGTTATCCAGCCGCAGTCGCGATGCTCCCTTGCGCTGGCGCATGTGCGGTGCTCGTGGCGAACGCCGCGCGCAGCACGATGGCCGCACGCCTGCTATCCCTGTGGCCACTGGCGATGATCGGAAGGCTCTCGTATTCGCTGTACCTGTGGCATTGGCCAGTATTCACGTTCGCACATCAGTGCTGGGGGCCGGATCTCGCGTCGACGCAGTTAGTCGCGTGTTTCGGCCTGACATGCCTCGCGGCCGTTCTGTCGTGGCGTTTCGTCGAGGAGCGGTTCCGCGTTCGGACGTCAGCGGGCGACCGTGCGCGACCGATTACGCCTCTCGTCGTTGCGACCGGCGCCGGGCTCGCCAGCGCCTTGTTCGTGCTCCAGTTCGCTGGATTCCAATCGCGGCTGCCGCCCCTGGCCGTACGCTACGAACAAGCCGGGCTGCAGGAGGACCACCGCGCAAGCGATTGCCACCACGGCGCGCCGGAACTGGTGGCGATCGACGGAATCTGCAAACTGCAAGGTGGTGATGGCCAACACGAAGCCGTACTCGTTTGGGGCGACAGTCACGCCAACGTCATTGCACCAATCGCCGCCGAGCTCGGCGCGGCACGCGGCATGTCCGTGCTGCAGGCGACCTACAGCAGCTGTCCGCCGCTGCTAGGCGTTCGGGTTGCGTACATGACTCGGTCTCATCACTGCATCGAATTCAACAACATGGTAATTGCCGCCGCGCGGACCTTACATATCCGACGCGTGATCCTTGCGGCCTATTGGTCCTGGTATCTGCAAGTGAACCAGAAGGAACGCTATATTGCCGCGCTGGACCCGTATGGGAATTCCAACGACCTCCGGCGGGGAACAGTGGCCGAAAACGATGCCAAGTTTCGCGTCGGCCTCGAGGCCACGGTGCGGGCCCTGAAAAATCTTGGCATCCGCGTGTGGGTTTTGCAGCAGGTCCCGTCGCAAGCTCGATTCGTACCGGAAACGCTGGCGCAGGCGGAATGGTGGACCGGGAGTGTTGCAACGGTAGGTAGCCCGTTGGCCGCATACCGGGCAAGGCAGGTAGCCGTTGGCGCCTCGGTGCTGGCGGTTCCCGGCGTTGAGAGTCTGCTCGACCCGGCCAGCGCGCTCTGCCCGCACGATTGGTGCGCGGCAGCCGCCGACGGTAACTCCCTCTACATCGATGCGCACCATTTGTCGGCCGCTGGCGCGCAACTTCTCAAGCCGACGTTGAACGCGGCTTTCGATTGAGCGGATGAGCGTTATGGCGCCTGCTGGCGGCGCAGTTCAAGGGCTCGCCGTCATGGCGAGGGAGCCACTCGTAGAAGACCCTGGGAGCAGACCAGTGGGCCAAGACGGCGGCGGTTACTGCCCGCGCGAAAGCGCTTTCGAAAAACCACCCGCCAACGCCGCGGCTGTTGGCGCGGTCACTCGACGCTGACAGGCACGGGACTCTGACTCTTTGGTGGTGAACCGGCAGTCCAGTGATTGATCAGATCCGTGTCGACATTCACTCGGCATCGCGCCAAACGCCGTCCGATTCAGCGTGTCCGAAGCAGATCGATCGAGTGAAAGGTGGCGGGTACAGCGGAACGGCATCCGCTCGCTAATTGGGCAGCTGCAGTTCTACCATTGAACTACACCCGCGCAGAGCGGCGATTTTATTAGCGGATGCCAACAACCCGCAATCACGCGGTGCCGATCTTACTCATTGGCGACGGTCTCAACACCGGGTTCGCTGAGGTAGCAGGAATCAGGAAAGGTGTGAATGCCCGGAACCTCGCCGGCGCGCAATGACTGTTGCAGTCGCTCCCAGTACTCGACCGTCAGCAGGTCCCCGTGTGCGGCTCGGAACGCCCGGCGCAGCGTCCGATTGCCGACCCGCAGGCCGACCTCGATTTCCTCCGGCAGAAATACCACCCCTTCCTCGAAGAACCAGCTCGGCACGTCTTCTTCGCCTTCGAATCGGTCGCGATTGGTGCGCACCTTCACGTGGGTGAGGATCTCAACCGCGTCGTAATCGTACAGAAACACCTTCAGGTAACGACTGACACCGTAATTGCGGGCGTCGAAATCCTTGTTGAACACGTTGGCGGCAGCGTTGTTGCGGATGCAGTAGCCGAGATTCACGATCGCGCGGATGGCCTTGTCGTCGGGCGCCGTGGCCAGAAAAACGTTGAGCGGTGTCAGCTTTCGCTGCACCACCAGGTACTTGAAAACCAGCGCCTCGCCCTGCAGCTGGACCGCGTTGCTCGCGGCGCTCAGCAGTTCCTGCATCAGCTCGGGCTTGAACCAGGAACAGTCCAGTTTCAGATTGTAGTAGAGGATGTTGTCGAGCATGCTGCCGGTGCGATTGATCTCGTGAACGCGCTTGTATTTCTCCAGCACCACATCGACACCTTCGAAGCTGTCCCACTTGTAGCCGACAGTGGGACGGTCGCGAATGACTTTGAGGATGTAGTCCGAGCGCGGAGAGGTGAATGCGATGGCTACCGTGCCCGGAAAGCCCGGCGCGGTGTCGAGCAGCTCGCGATCGCGGCCCAGATGCCGCCTGACTTCGTTCATCACCGCTACCTTGGCGACGTGATGGAATCCGATGGTCGAGTAGTGCAGCCCGAGCGGCCGGCTCGGCATGATGCTGTGCAGGAACGCGCTGAGCTCGTGATAATGCAGGTTCGTCACCTGGCACGGCGCCTCGGTGGTGTTGAACAGGTTGTGTACGTGCGAGACAACGTGCAGCACGGCCGCGGCAACGACGCCATCGGGCTCGTTGAGCAGCGCGATCACGAACGGCTTGTATTCGTCTGCCTCCAGAACCAGCCGGCCGACCAGGTAGGCGCCGCGGTTGCGGAAGAAGCCGCCGCGGATCATTTCGATCGCCTGCAAACCCGCGCCCCGCTTGCCGGCCAGCACGTCGTTGAGCCGCCGGGCCACGCGCAGCGCATCCCCTGCCGGGTCGCGAAACGGCACCGACAGGTCGGCCACCTCGAGGATCCCCTGCACCACGCGGTGGTCCACCGGCCAGGAGCACGTAAACCGTTCGTAGACCGCGTTGCGCATATCGGCGACGGAGCGCTGCTCGCCGAAGCCGTACTCCACCGGCGTCCACTCCCCGTGATGGACGCGCCGGCGGGTCGAGTGGATGTAGGCCAGCGCAAGATCCGCCTCGTAGCGACCCTCGACGGCACGCATGTAGGAGGCCTCGACCTGGGCCCACAGCGACTCGCGCTGGGCGAGCGCTGAAAACGCCGCGCGCAGGTCCCAGGCCAGTGCGTACACGGTAGCGTTGTACAGCCCCAGGCGCTGTTTCGCGCCGGCGACCGACGCCTGGTAATCGCGATTCTCGAACGCGGTCTTGGCGCTCCAGGTGAGCTTCAGGAAATCTTCATAGAATTGATCGAATACGCAGCGAATCCACGCGGCGGCGAGTTCGACGCGTGCGCGCTCCGAAGACCTCGCGGCGATCAGTTGGGGGTAGTCCGATGCCCGCAGGACGGTGTTCATGAATCTCGCGCCGCACTTTGCCCGGTTCGGGCTGCTGTCGCTGCCGGCGTACTACGAATCGTGCGAACTGCGCGAACTGCGTGGACCCCTCACGGCGGTGCCCATCACCTCGAAGTGCGCTCCGCGCAGCAGCTTGTCCACGCCGATGAATGCGCGCGCAGGAAAGTGCCCGTGAAAATAGCCGCGGTAGACGTCGTTAAACGCGCCGTAGAGGCCAAGGTCGGTGCAGAACACCTGGACGCTGACCATCTGATCCATGTTGAACCCGGCTGCTTCGACCGTGTGCTTGATGGCTTCCATCACGAACCGGGCTTCGGCCGCCGGATCGTCCGGTACCCGCGCCGTCTTCGGGTCATCGGCGGTCTTCGGGTCGATCCCCAGCGCGCCCGCGATATAGAGCGTGTTGCCGGCGACCACGGCGTCGCTGAACGGCAATTGCGCACGCGCCGCGGACTGGTCGGCGACGATGTAATGATTGGTGTCGGCAGCGGGCAGCGCCAGCGGCGCCAGCATGCCGGCCGCGATCAGCATTGCTCTGACGGTCATCTTCATGATGAATTTCACCTTGCAGTTCCTGTTACGACCTTGGCCCCTGCGTGCGCCGGATGAAGTCCGCCACCTTTGCGTGCAATTCCTTCAGCGAAGGCTCGTGCGCGTAGACCATGTGGCCTGACTGGTACTGTGCAAACTCAATGTTCTTCTGCAGCGCCGGCGGGATCTTCAGATGCTGCATCTCGTAGATGCCTTCGTAGAACGGCGTCGCGACGTCGAAATACCCGCTGTTGAGCAGCACGTGCAGATTGGGGTTGTAGGTCATCGCCACCGCGAGGTCGGGCATCACATTGAGCGACTGAGCCAGCACCTCGGCTCCACCGGGCAGATGATGCAGGAAATTCCAGTTCCTCTCGACGTCGGTGAGCGGCTTGTATTCCTTGTCCTGGCCGTACTTGAGCTCTTTGCGCACGTAGTCGTTAAAGGTGGAGACATAGGCCGAAGCAATCGCAGCCAGTTGCGGGTCGTAGTCCGCCTCCTTGTTGAGCGGATCCATGGTCGGACCGGCGAAGCGCGAATCGAACCGCCCGGTGGTCAGGTCCGCATCGACCAGCAGATTCTGCTCGAATTCGCCGCCATTGATGCGCAGATCCGCCTTGAGAATGTAACTGACAGGCAGCCCGGTATAGTCGTGCAGCTTGGCGGCGATCGCATCGCGTTGCGTCGCGGGCAGCGACGCCCCGGCTGCGAGCGCGAGCGCATAATCGTTCATCGCGAAGTGCTCGACCTCGGCCAGCAGCGGTGCGAGATCGGGCGGCGTCCCGGGCAGCTTGTGGTGATACCAGGCAGTGGCCGCATAGGTCGGCAATGCCAGCACGTAAGGCAGTTCCGTGCCCGGGTTGGTCTGCGGGCCGTCCGGACTGGCGTCGAAATTGAGTATCTGCGAGAGCATGATCACGCCGTTGAAGTCGACGTAGCGCTCGGTCTCGAGCACGCCGCTCAGCACCGCGGCGCGCGTGGTGCCGTAGCTCTCGCCAAACAGGTACTTGGGCGAGTTCCAGCGGCCGTATTTCGACAGAAACTGCACGATGAAATCGGCAAACGCCTGCGCATCCTGGTCCACGCCGTAGAACGCCTTCTCGCGGTCGGCGCCGGCAATGCGCGAGAACCCGGCCCCGGGCGCATCGACGAACACCAGGTCGCTGGCATCGAGCAGGCTGTAGTCGTTGTTGACCAGCGGGTACGGCGCGCCCGGCGTGTGCTTGTCGTCCAAGGTCAGCACCCGTCGTGGCCCGAACGCACCCATGTGCAGCCAAACCGTGGAGGAGCCCGGACCGCCGTTGAACAGGAACGTCAGCGGCCGTGGCGGCGCGCTCTTGTCGGCGGTCGCCTTGTCGCCAGTCGCCTTGTCGCCAGTCTTGAAGTAGGCGACGTAGAACATGCTCGCCTCGGGCCGCGGATTCTTGTCCTCATCCTTCGGCGCATTCTGCGGCACATCGTCCCAACCCTTCGGATGCACGACCAGGGTACCTGCATAGGCGTCGTAGTCGATGTGGCGGCCCTCGATCGTGACCGAGCCCTTGCTGCTTTGCTGCTCCGGCGTGAAGTGCTCGACCGCGGCGCCTGCGGGCTTGGCGTCGGCCGCTTTGGCGGTGTCCGCAGCCCTGGGGTTGGCGCCGGAATCGGCGGCGCGCAGCCCCGCGCCCGGCAACAGCAGAGACGTCATGGTCCACAGGGCGATGCGGAATGCACGGGCTGAATACAAGGGTGACTCCCCGACGGATGTGACGGCTTCAGGCGACGCGCTCATTTTAGCCTATTCACCCGCGCGGTCACCGTGGACGCGGCCCGGCATCCCGGACTGTCCGCTGTCCGAAGATTTCAGGTCAGCGGCAACGCCTCCGCCCCGCTCTCCAACGCCTGGCGCTGCCGGATCCGCGCTGCGTCCGTGAGCATGCGCCCGGCCCAGCGGTAGACATTGTTCTCCTTGATGGTATGCCGCATCAACTGCATACGCTGGCGGCGCTGTTCCCGCGGCATTTCGATGGCGCGCCGGATTGCGGCCGCAGTCTCGGTGACGTCGAACGGATTGACCAGGATCGCCTCGACCAGCTCGCGCGCGGCGCCGGCAAAGGTGCTGAGTATCAGCACCCCGTCCTCGTCATCGCGCGCGGCGACGAACTCCTTGGCCACCAGGTTCATGCCATCGTGCAGGCTGTTGACGATGCAGAAGTCGGCGGCGCGGTACAGCTCGAATACCTGTTCCGGCGGCAGGTGCCTGCCGATCAGCACGATCGGCTTCCACTCGGCGGTCGCAAAGCGTGCGTTGATGCGCTCGACCTCCGTCAGCGTCGCACGCTGCAGCGCCTGGTATGCCGCAAGCTTGCTGCGCGAGGGCGCGGCGATCTGCAGCAGCGTGACCTGGCCGCGCAATCGCGGATTCTGCTCGAGCAGCAGCTCGAGCGCGAGGCAACGCTCGATCACGCCTTTGGTGAAATCCCAGCGCTCCACGCCCAGACCCATGATGACATGCTCGGCGATGCCGAATCGCTCGCGCACGGCGCGGCGCGAGAGCTGAATGTCGGGCAACGCCGACAACCATCGGGGCGGCCATTCGATCGATATCGGATACGCCGCGACGTGGCAGGTGTGACCCTGGAACGCAACCGTCATGCGCTCGTGGTCAACCTGGCATTCGATGAAGCGGTCGAGCGTTGCGAGGAAATTCTGGCAGTGATAGAGCGTGTGAAAGCCGAGAATATCGGCCATCAGCAGGTGCGACAGCATCTCGCGCTTCCACGGGCAGACGCCGAAAGTCTCGGCGTTGGGCCATGGTATGTGCCAGAACAGCGCGATTGTCGCCTTCGGCCGCCGCGCTCGCAGGTAGCCCGGCAGCATCGCAAAGTGAAAGTCCTGGATCAGGATGACCGGGTCTTCGGACTGGGCTTCGCGCGCGACGATCTCGGCAAACTTGCGGTTCACCGACTGATACGCCACCCAGTCCTCGCCGCGGAACGCCGGGCGCACGTAGGCCAGATGACACAGCGGCCACAGGCCCTCATTCGACAGCCCGTAATAGAAGCCCTGCTCTTCGGATTCCGACAGCCAGACGCGCCGCAGCGTATACGAAGGATCATCGGGCGGTACCCGCACGCGGTCAGAACGATCCACCACCGCGCGGTCGGCGGAGCCGCTGCCGTGGGCCACCCAGGTCCCCGAACAGGCGCGCATCACCGGTTCGAGCGCGGTCACCATGCCGCTGGCCGGCACCCGCACTTCGATCTCGCCGTTGTCGCCGAATTCGTGGCTATAAGGCTCCCGGTTTGACACCACGATCATCTGCGGCGAGTGCAGCTGCTCGCGCACCACGAGCTGCAGCGCCTGCGGCGTCCAGTTCTCGCGGTAATCGATCTCCAGCCGCTGGGTCTCCTCCATCTCGCTCAACACCTTGCGCACCTGGCGCAGGATCGGCAGCGACAGCGGTCCCGAGCGCGCGTTGTCGAAAAACCGGCGTCCGGTGATGTCGCCGATCAGAACGTTGGCCCAGCGCCGAATCACCAGCCAGGCCGCGAGCACCAGAAACAGTGCCAGGATGATCAGCATGACGCCGCCGAACGCGAGCATATAATCGCGCGCGGTCGTCTGCCGGCTGTCGACGATGCTCAGGTCGTACAGGATCGCCACGCGGTAAGGCGTCTGCCCCGCCGGCCGCTGATCGAACACCGATACCAGAACCGAACCCACGGGCGCGCGACGCACGATGCTCTGGCCATCGCCGAGATCCTCGGTGTTCTCGCAGGTCACGGTTTTTGGGACGAGCTCGGTCTTGAAGATCGTGCCGCCGTGCGGCAGGCAGATCAACAGGCCGAGCAGGCGCTGCTCGGCGATCATCTTGGCCGCGTACCTGTGCAGTGGCTGCTGATCGCTGCGGCCCACGAGCGCGGGCAGCGAATCCTCGAGCGAGCTCATCAGCAGGTGCGCGCGCAGTTCCACATCGGAACGAAACCACTCGGTCAGCAGCCGATCGATGTACGGCAGTCCGAAGTACGCGACCACCCCTGCCGCAAGCAGCAGCGGCAACACGGTACGGGTGACCAGGGAGCGAAACATTCGTGCGACGCGCTTGCCTCAAGCAGCTTTCCAGGAAAGCCCGGGGGCATCGACGCTAGTCGCGCCGACGCGCGGCCGTCAATACATGATCCTCCCAATCTACTGAATATTTTTCAAACGGGCCGGGCGCTAGGTGCCACGGGAGGCGGCCGCCGTGCTCGCCAGGCGGTCGCGGATCGCGGCCGACAACGTCAGCGAATGGCGGCGCGCCACCTGGTCGTAGACGTGCACGTTGATCATCAGTTCATCGACCGCCACCTGGTCCAGGAAGGCGCGCAGGGCGTGCTCGACCGATGCGCTCGAGCCGACGAAGGAGTACTGCATCGACTGCTCGACCATGGCCTTCTCGGCTGGCGACCAGTAGCTCTCGATGTCGTCGATCGGCGGCGGCAGCGGGCCCGGCCGGCCGCGGCGCAACTGGGTAAAGGCCTGTTGATGCGAGGTGAAAAGCCGGCGCGCCGCCGCGTCGCTGTCGGCGACGATCAGGTTCACGCACACCATCGCGTAGGGGCGCTCGAGAGCGCGCGCGGCCTGGAAACGCGTGCGGTAGATCGAGAGCGCGGGCAGCAGCAGCTCCGGCGCGAAATGCGCCGCGAACGCAAACGGCAATCCGAGCGCGGCGGCCAGCTGGGCGCTGAACAGGCTCGAGCCGAGCAGCCAGATCGGGACCTTGAGGCCAGCGCCCGGGATCGCGCGCGTCACCTGGCCCGGTGGCGCATCGAAATAGCTCTGCAGCTCCTGCACGTCCTGCGGAAACTGATCGGCGCTGCCGGCAAGCTCGCGCCGTAATGCCCGCGCGGTGAGCGGATCGGTGCCGGGCGCGCGCCCGAGTCCGAGATCGATCCGGTCCGGGTACAGCGACGCCAGCGTGCCGAACTGTTCCGCGATCACCAGCGGGGCGTGATTCGGCAACATGACGCCGCCCGAGCCGACGCGGATGCTGCGCGTGCCTGCCGCGACATGCCCGATCACGACCGCGGTGGCGGCGCTGGCGATGCCGGGCATGTTGTGATGTTCGGCCAGCCAGAACCGCCGGTAGCCCAGAGCCTCGGCATGGCGCGCGAGCTCCAGCGTGTTTCGCAGCGCATCGGTCGCGCTCGCGCCCTCGACGATCGGCGACAGGTCCAGAATCGAAAACGGCATCATGGCGCCGATGATCGCCGCTCGCGGGAGCGGTTGCCAGCGCCGGGTGCGAACTTCGATGCGATAATCGCCCGATGCAGCAGTCCTCCGACAAGCGGCCACCGCGCGCCATTCGCTCGTACGTGATCAGGGCCGGCCGCATCACCTCGGCGCAGCAGCGCGCCCTCGGCGAGCTTTGGTCGCGTTTCGGCGTCGACTACCAGCCGCGCGAATTGGATCTGGCGCTGCTGTTCGGCCGCGTCGCGCCGTGCACGCTGGAAATCGGCTTCGGTAACGGCGAACACCTGCTCGAGCGGGCGCTGGCGCAGCCGGCGCAGGACTTCCTCGGCGTCGAGGTGCACCGCCCCGGCATCGGTCACCTGCTGCTCGCGGCCGCCAAGGCCGGAGTAACCAATCTGCGGGTCATCGAACACGATGCGGTCGAAGTGCTGCAGCAGCAGCTGGCTGGCGGCAGTCTCGACGAGGTGCAGCTGCTGTTCCCCGACCCGTGGCCAAAGAAGCGCCATCACAAGCGCCGCATCGTCCAGCCCGAGTTCCTCGCACTGCTGGCTTCCCGGCTGCGCCCTGGCGGGCGAGTACATTTCGCGACCGACTGGGAGCCCTACGCCGAGGACATGCTGCTGGTGCTGAACGGCTGCAGCCTGCTGGCCAATTGCGCCGACGGCGGCAGCTTTCTCGGTATCGATGCGGTCGAGGCGCGCAGCGCCACGCGATTCCAGCGCCGCGGCGAACGGCTCGGGCACCGCGTGCGCGAGCTGCTGTTCCGCCGGCGCTGACGGCCGGCCCCGCCAGCCCGATCAGCCGCCGAAACTGCCGCGCAGCCCATCGACCATGAACTGCACCGAGAGCGCGCCCAGCAATACGCCGGACATGCGATTGATGACGTGCGTGCCGGTGACGCCGAGCACGCGCATCGCCGGGGTCGCCAGGTACAGCACGCCCAGCGTGATTCCCAGCACGCCATAAACGCATAGCAGCAAACCCACGAACAACAGCGGCTTACCGGCGCCGGGGGCGAACGCCAGCAGCATGGTCGCCATCGCCCCGGGCCCGGCGATGAACGGGAACGCCAGCGGAAACACCGAAATGTCCTCGCGCTGACGCGACTCGAGCTCTTCCTGGCTGGAGGTGCGGGTACCCGAGGGGCGCGCGAACACCATCTCGAGCGAAATCAGGAACAGCAGCAATCCGCCGAAGATGCGGAACGAGTCGAGGCTGATGCTCATCAGCCGCAGGAACGGGCCGCCGCCGAGCGCGAACAGCGTCAGGATGATCGCCGAGATCACCACCGCGCGGCGCGCCATGTGCCGGCGCTGCGCCTCGGTCCCGTCTTTGGCCAGACCGACGAACACCGGGATCAGCGAGATCGGCTCGACGACCACCAAAAAGACTACAAAGAACTTCAGCAGCTGCTGACTCATTGACGCTCTGCAAAATCAAAATTTACCTTGAATGCATCCGGCTGCAGGAGCAACATCCCTTGCGTATCGCACGGATCTTCAGCGGCTGGGTAGAGCATACCTTCCGCAGCTGAATACGGGAGCATCATCAATGAGCGCGCAACCCGACATCGGCGAATGGTATCGCGTACGCGGCGGCGATCTGCTCGAAGTCGTGGCCCTCGACGAAGACGACGGCACCATCGAGGTCCAGCACTTCGACGGCACCGTCGAGGAGCTCGATCTCGAAGACTGGGAAGCGCAGCGCGCCAGCGGCGAGATCGAAGGGGCCGATGCGCCGGAGGATTGGAGCGGCTCGGTCGACGTCGAAGGCGACGAGGACGCGCTGGCGCCGAATGCCGGACTCAACGGCGATCAGCAGATGGCGGGCGGCCTCGACGGCCTCGATCTGTTCGAATCGCCCGACACCTGGGTCTGACGCCGACTTCAGGCGTAACGCGCCGCCAGCTCATCCGCATCCGCCTCATTGGCCAGCAACACGCAGCCCGATTCGACGCGCACCGGCAATCCGATCAGCGAGCGCCCGTAACAGGGACCGGCGACACAGTAGCCGGTGTCTTTCTCGAAGATCGCGCCGTGCACGCTGCACTGGATCATGCTGCCATCACGCGTCAGGCATCCGTGCGGCGTGTAGTTGAGCGGATAGTGCAGGTGCGCGCAGCGATTCACGTAGGCGCGCACGCCATCGCCCACCCGCAGCACGAAACCGCGCAGCGGCCAGTCGCCGCCACCGAGCCGGAATTCGCGGCAGCCATTGGCGGGAAGATCCTCCATGCGGCACAGCACCTGCGCCAGATCGATCGGCCGCTGCGACTCCATGCGCTTCTAGGTCACCACCGCGGTGCGCAGTGGTTGGAAGTCCCGGCGTCGGGACAGCCCGTAGAGCAGCACCAGCGCCGGGATGCTCAGCGCCGCGGTATATAAGAAGAACGGCGGATAGCCGATGTGGTCGACCACGATGCCGGAGGTTCCCATCAGCAGCTTTCCGGGCAGCGCATACAGCGATGACAGCACCGCATACTGGGTCGCGGTATAGGACGCACTCGTCAGCGAGGACATGAAGGCGATCAAGGCCGTGCCATGAACGCCTTGCGCGAAATTATCCAGACTGATCACGGTCGCCAGTCCCACCAGATTCGGCGCGCCGCGCGCGGCCAGGATTGCGTACGACACATTCGAGACGATGACCAGGGCGCTCCCCAGGACCAGCGAGCGCGTGCGACCGAGTCTCGCCACCGCGAGACCCCCGACCAGAATCCCGACCACACTGAGCAGCGTGCCGTAGAGCTTCGCCACCGCGGCGATCTGCTTGAGGGTAAAGCCCAGATCGAGATAGAACGGATTCGCCATCGATCCCATCGTGTAATCGGTCAGCCGATAGCTGCCGATGAACGCGAAGATCAGCAGTCCGAGCGTGGCACCGTAGCGTGCAAAGAAATCCAGCACCGGGCAGAGCACCGCGCCCAGAAGCCAAGCCCCCGCGTGCTGCAGCGAGTGCGGCCAGTGTGCGCGCCGGGCCAGCCAGTCGACCACGCGCTGCTCGGTCAGCACCGACACCAGCGGCGCTATGCGCTCCGGCTCGCGCACCAGTAATGTCGCCACGACACCGACTCCGACCAGTGCCGCCATGGTCGTGTAGCTGCGCGCCCAGCCGAGATCGTCGGCGATCCATAGCGCGCCGGCCTGACCGACCAGGATCGCGAGCCGATAGCCGAGCTGGTAGGCTGCCGCCATCGCGCCCTGTTCGCGCACCGGTGCCGACTCGATGCGCCAGGCATCGATCGCGACGTCCTGGGTGGCCGCCGCAAACGCCAGCAGCAGTGCCAGCAGCGCCATGTGCCCGACCTGGGTCTTCGGATCGCTGCCCGAAAGCGCCATCAGCGCGCTCGCGATGCCGGCCTGCGCCAGCAGCATCCAGCTTCGACGCTGGCCGAGCAGGCGGCCGATGAGCGGCAGGCGCAGCCGGTCGATCACTGGCGCCCACAGAAATTTCAGCGTGTAGACCAGGCTGACCCAGGACAACATGCCGATCGTCGCGCGCTCGATCCCGCTCTGGCGCAGCCACGCCGACAGCGTGCTGTAGATCAGCATGAACGGCAGCCCGCTGGAAAATCCCAGTGCCAGCATCGACAGCATGCGCGGCTGGGCGTAGATCCGCGCCGCATCGAGCCAGCCGCCGGCGCGCCGCGGCGGCGGCGGCACATCCGCATCGGCGTTCAAAGCCGATAGTCCATGATCAGCGGGGCGTGATCGGAAAAGCGTGGCTCCTTATGAATGTGCGCGCGCTGCGGCGTGCCGGCAAGCCCGGGGCTCAATATCTGGTAATCAATCCGCCAGCCGACATTCTTCGCCCATGCCTGGCCGCGGTTCGACCACCAGGTGTAGTGCTCGGGTTCGGCCACCAGCGAGCGAAACGCGTCGATATAGCCTTCCGGCCCGAGCAGCCGGTCCATCCAGGCGCGCTCCTCGGGCAGAAAGCCTGAATTCTTCTGGTTCGACTTCCAGTTCTTCAGGTCGATCGGCTTGTGCGCGATATTCCAGTCGCCGCACAGAATATATTCGCGCCGCGAGCGCCTGAGCTTTCGCAGGTGCGGCATGAACGCCTCGAGAAATCGGAACTTCGAGGCCTGGCGCTCGGGCCCGGCCGAGCCCGACGGCAGATACAGCGAGATGATCGACAACCGATCGAACCGCAGTTCGAGATAGCGTCCCTCGCGATCGAACTCGTCGACCTTGAAGCCACGCAGCACCCGGTCCGGCTCGCGCCGCGAGAGCACGGCGACCCCGGCATAGCCGAGGCGTTCCGCGGCGTAGAAATGATTCAGATAGCCCGGCAGGCTGCAGTCGTGGCCTTCCAGCTGATGCTCGAGCGCGCGCGTCTCCTGCAGGCAGATCACGTCGGCATTCTGCCGCGCCAGGAACGGGAACAGGCCGCGCTTCGCGGCCGAACGTATGCCGTTGACGTTCAGAGTGATGATGCGCATGCCGCAATGATACCCTTCCAATATTATCCTCAGGGTGGGGCTGTGCACGATTACCAACGCCAATTCCTGGAGCTTGCGCTCGCGCGCCAGGCGCTGCGCTTCGGAGAATTCACGCTGAAGTCCGGCCGCGTCAGCCCGTACTTCTTCGATGCCGGCCTGTTCAGCGACGGCGAGTCGATCGCAACCCTCGGTCGCTGCTATGCCGCGGCCCTGGCCCAATCCGGACTTGAATTCGACCTGTTGTTCGGGCCGGCCTACAAGGGCATCCCGCTGGTCACGGCCACCGCCATCGCCTTCGCCGAGCAGCACCGGCGCAACCTCCCCTGGGCCTTCAACCGCAAGGAACCCAAGGATCACGGTGAATCCGGCCAGGTGGTCGGCAGCCTGCTGCACGGACGGGTCGTGATCGTCGATGATGTGATCACCGCCGGCACCGCGATCCGCGAGTCGATCGAGCTGATTTGCAACGCTGGCGCCGCACCGGTCGCCGTCGCGCTCGCCCTCGACCGCGAGGAACGCGGCCAGGCCGAGCGTTCGGCCGTCCAGGAGCTCGAAGCCCGGTATGGGCTGCGCTGCATTACGATCCTGACGCTCAGCGGACTCATTGCAGCGCTGGAGGCCCGCGCCGCCGGCGCCGCCGCGGGTGCCCACGGGGCAAGCCTGCCGGCCGCCAGCGCGCCGACCGCCGAACAGCTCGCCGCGATGCGCAGCTACCGGCTCAAGTACGGTGTCGGCACGCGCTGAGCCGCACCCGCTTGCGCAGCGGCGGCCCCGACAGGGACAATGGCGTTGATGCTTCGCGGGCGGGACATGCTTCTGACTCTGGTGGCGCTGTGCGTGGCGGTCGCGGCGGCCGCAGCGACGCCCTCCGCCCCGCTGGCGCCCGGCCAGACCTATCGCTGGGTGGACGACAAGGGCGTCGTGCATTACGGCGACAGCGTTCCGTCCGAATACGCGCAGAAAGAGCGTTCGGTGCTCAACGGCCAGGGGGTGGAGGTCGGCCACGTCGAGGGACGCAAGAACGCGGCGGAGCTGGCGCAGAAGGCCCAGGCCGAGGAGCTTGCGCGCCAGCGCGCGCAGCACGACCAGACACTGCTGGCGACCTATGTCTCGGCAAAGGATATCGAGGCGCTGCGCGACGAACGGCTGGCGCAGATCGACGGCCAGCTCCAGGCCTCCTCCACCTATATCGAATCGCTCGCCACGCGGCTCGGAGCGCTGCAGGAGCGCGCGATGCAGTTCAAGCCCTATAACAGCGACGCCAACGCGCGCCGCATGCCGGACGATCTGGCCGAGGATCTGGTGCACACCGCGAACGAAGCGCACAACCAGCGCAAGGCGCTCGACGCCAAACGCAAGGAACAAGCCGACATGCGCGCGCAGTTCGAGGCCGACATCCAGCGCTTCCGGGAACTGACGGCGAAAACGCGCTCCTGAACGCGCTCGGCGGCCTCAATGTTGGCCGGAGTGCCCGAAGCCTCCCGCATCGATCAGCGCCGCAGCCTCACCGCTGGCCGGTGTGGCCAAAACCGCCGTCCCCGCGGGTACTGGCGGCGAAATCATCCACGATCTCCAGCGCCACCTGCACCACCGGCACCACGACCAGCTGCGCGATGCGCTCGCCGGGCTGGATCTCGTAGCGCGCTGCGCCGCGATTCCAGCACGACACCATCAGCGCACCCTGGTAGTCGGAGTCGATGAGCCCCACGAGGTTGCCGAGCACGACCCCGTGTTTGTGAGCGAGGCCGGAGCGCGGCAGGATCACGGCCGCGAGCTGCGGGTCGGCCAGGTGGATCGCCAGTCCGGTGGGAATGAGCTCGGCCTGCCCGGGCTCGAGCCGCAGCGGCCCGTCGATGCAGGCGCGCAGATCCAGCCCCGCGGAACCGACCGTCGCGTACTGCGGCAGCGGAAACTCGGCCCCCAGGCGCGCATCTAGAATCCGGACCTGCAGCGCCCGGCGGCGGGACTCATCCATGCACTAGGATGCCCGAGCGCCCTCGCGCGTCGCAAGCGCAGCGGGCTCACGCTCCCGGCCGCTGTCACGTTCGCGCGCGGCGAGCTGCTCGAAGTATTGCTCGATGATCACACCGGTCAGCGCCCGGGCCAGCTCGCGCTTGCTCGAGACCGGCAGCTCGATCCGGCCGCCGCGCCAGAGCACCAGCAGTGAATTCTCGTCGCAATCGAAGGCCTTGGCGTGTCCGACCTCATTCGCCGCGATCAGATCCAGGTTCTTCGCCAGCAGCTTGGCGCACGCATAGTGTTCGACCGCATTGGTCTCGGCCGCGAATCCGACCGTGAACGGGCGCTGCGCACTGGCGCTGACCTGCGACAGGATATCCGTGGTGCGTGTGAGCTCGAGCGCGAGTGTCTCGCTGGTCTTCTTGATCTTCTGCTCGGCGCAGGCGACCGGCCGATAATCGGCCACCGCCGCGGTGCCGATGAAAATCGCGGTCCCGGGCAGCTCGCGCTGCACGGCGGCGTACATCTGCTCGCAGCTCTCGACATCGACGCGACGCACGCCGGCCGGCGTCGGCAGCGATACCGGCCCGCTGACCAGGACCACCTCGGCACCCGCCTCGCGCATCGCCTGCGCCATCGCGAAGCCCATCTTGCCGGAGCTGCGGTTGCTGACAAAGCGCACCGGATCGATGCATTCGCGGGTCGGCCCCGCGGTCAGCAGCACGCGCCGGCCCGTCAGCGGTCCGACACTTGCGAGCAGCGGTGCGATCTGCGAGACGATTTCGATCGGCTCGAGCAGACGACCCGGACCGTGCTCGCCACAGGCCTGTTCGCCGACGCCCGGACCGATCATGTGAACGCCGCGCGCCGTGAGCAGCTCGACATTGGCGCGCGTGGCGACGTTGCGCCACATCAGCTGATTCATCGCCGGCGCCACCGCGATCGGCGCATCGGTCGCGAGGCACAGCGTCGTCAGCAGATCGTCGGCCAATCCGTGCGCGAGCCGCGCGAGAAAATCCGCGCTCGCGGGCGCCACCAGCACCAGCTCGGCCCAGCGCGCGAGCTCGATGTGCCCCATGGCCGCTTCCGCCTGCGTATCCCACAGGTCGGTGCGCACCGCGCGCCCCGAGAGCGCCTGGAACGTGGTCGGCGTGACAAATTCCCGCGCCGCCTTGGTCATCACGACCTGCACCTGCGCGCCGTGCTCGATCAGGCGGCGCACCAGGTCGGCACTTTTGTAGGCCGCGATGCCGCCGGTCACCCCGAGCAGAATGCGTTTGCCTTGCATCGGTTAATTATCGGCCTTTTGACCTATGCGCGCACGATATGTCGATCGCACGTCACCGCCATGTCACTGCAGCATATCGTGGCAGATCAACCGCACGGCAGCGAGCATGAGCATCAAGGACTGGCCGGTCAGCGAGCGCCCGCGCGAGAAGCTGCTGGCCAATGGTGCGCAATCGCTCTCGGACGCCGAGTTGCTGGCTGTGCTATTGGGCGGCTCCGGGCGCCGCGGCCTGGATGCCGTCGCGATGGCGCGCGGGTTGCTGAGCCGCCATCGGTCCCTGCGCGGCCTGCTGTCGGCGCAGCGCCCGCACAGCCTGGGCGCTGCCGGCACTGGGGCCGCGGCCGCCGCCGGCACGCCAGGCACCGCCGGGGTCACTGCCGTCAGCCTCGGCACCGTCGGCTACTGCCGGCTGCAGGCGGCCGTGGAGCTCGCGCGGCGGCACTATGCCGAAGCGATGCGGGCGGGACCGCCGCTCGACTCGCCGCAGGCGACCCGCGATTTTCTGATCCGCCGGCTGCGCGATACGCCGCACGAGCTGTTCTGCTGCCTGCATCTGGACAACCGCCATCGCCTGATCGCCTTCGATGAGCTGTTTCGCGGCACCATCGACGGCGCCAGCGTGCATCCGCGCGAGGTGGTCAAGCAGGCGCTGGCGCGCAATGCCGCGGCCGTCATCCTCGCGCACAACCACCCGTCCGGCGTGGCCGAGCCCAGCCAGGCCGACGAGCTGGTCACTCGGCGGCTGCGCGAAGCCCTGCAGCTGGTGGACATCCGCGTGCTCGATCACCTGATCGTCGCCGACAACGGTTGTCTGTCGTTTGCCGAGCACGGTTTGATGTAATCCGGCGAGTCGATTCACCGATAATGGCGGTCGTGACATCCGAACCGCAGCGGCCACCGGCGCTCGCGCAGGTGCTGCTGGCCTTCGCCGGCATTTACATCATCTGGGGCACCACCTTTCTGGCGATTTCGTTCGCGATCCGCACCATTCCGCCGTTTTTCAGCGGCGCCGTGCGATTCCTGATCGCCAGCGCTCTGATGTATGCGTGGCTGCGTGCGCGCGAGCCGCGGCCGTTCTCGCGGCTCCATGTCGGCGGCACCCTGCTGTGCGGGGTGCTGTTTTCCGGCATCGGCAACGGCTTCGTAATCTGGTCGCAGCAGGGCCTGCCGACCGGGATCTGCGCGCTGTTCGTCGGTGCGCTGCCGGTGTCGACGCTGATCCTCGACTGGCTGTTCTTCGCGCGGCGCGCGCCGAGCCTGCAGTCGGCGCTCGGCGTCGCGATCGGACTGGCCGGTGTCGTGGTGCTCGCAGCGCACAGCCAGTCGTTCTCGGGCACGGTCCGTCCGGTGCATGTGATCGCGGTGCTCACCGCCGAGCTCGCCTGGAGCGCCGGAACGCTGCTGCAGCGGCGTTATGTCAGCGCCGATCGGGTGCTCAATTTCAGCTGCCTGCAGATGCTCGCCGGTGCCGTGTTTCAGCTGCTGATGGGGTGCCTCGATCGCGAATGGATCGGCTTCGCGCCGGCGCAGATCTCGTTGCAGTCCGTGCTCGGGGTGCTGTACCTGGTGGCCTTCGGCAGCATCGTCGCGGTCAATTGCTATTCGTTTCTGGTAGCGCATGTACCGGCGCAGAAAGTGACGACCTACGCGCTGGTGAACCCGGTGATCGCGCTGGCTCTGGGCGCGGTCGTGCTGCACGAGCGGATCACCCCGGCCGCGATCCTGTCGGCCATCCTGGTGCTGGTCGGCGTGGCGCTGGTGCTGTTCCAGCGCGGCCGGCTCCAGCCGCGGCTTGCTTTGCGCCCCCGCGGGCTGCTATAAAGCGCCCCTTTCGCCCGTTCCGAAGCCGGGCGGCGCATACGTAACCTTTTGATTTTCCAAGGTGAAGCCCATGTCCCGCGTCTGTCAGGTCACCAACAAGCGCCCCGTGACGGGCAACACCGTCTCGCACGCCAACAACAAGCGGCGGCGGCGTTTCCTGCCGAATCTGCACACGCAGCGTTTCTGGCTGGAAGGCGAGAAGCGCTGGGTCACGCTGCGCGTGTCCACCAATGCAATGCGCACCATCGAGAAGAACGGCCTCGAGGCCGTGCTCGCCGAGCTGCGTGCCCGCGGCGAGAAGATCTGAGGTCCAGGCCATGCGCGAGAAAGTCAAACTGCTGTCGTCGGCCGGAACCGGTCACTTCTACGTGGCGATGAAAAACAAGCGCCTGCATCCGGACAAGATGGAAGTACGCAAATTCGATCCGGTGGTCCGCAAGCACGTCGCCTACAAGGAAACCAAGATCAAATAAGGGGTCAGTGTGCGCAGGCCGCGCTCGCCGCCCGCACCAGCGCTCAACGAACCCGCCTCAGTGGCGGGTTTTTTTTTGCTGTGTTACTACGAGTCCTGCCATCAGCGTGCTGTCATGGACGAATGGACACGACCACTTATCGCGCTCGCTCTCGTCGTCGCCGCGAACGTCGCACCGTGGGCGTCCGGGCGACTGTTCGGTGCGCGGTTCAACGCCCCGCTCGACTTCGGCGGCACACTGAACGATGGCTCGCGGCTGCTCGGCGATCACAAGACCTGGCGCGGCCTGCTCGCCGGGGTGCTGGCCTGCGCGCTGCTCGCGCAGTGGCTCGGGCGCGGATGGTCGCTGGGGCTGGCATTCGGCGGCCTGTCGTTGGCGGCCGATAGCGCCTCGAGTTTTGCCAAGCGTCGACTGGGCGTCGCGCCCGGCCGCGAGTCTCCGCTGCTGGATCAGCTGCCTGAGGCCCTGTTGCCGCTGATCGTACTGTCGCGGCCGCTCGTGCTTACGATACTCGAGTGCTTCGGCGTCGCCGCCGTGTTCTTGTTGCTCGATCTGGCGACGGTGCGGCTGCGGCGCATGCAAGGCCGCTGAGCGACCCTTAAGGCGCAGTGACCCTTAAGGCGCAGTGACCCTACGAACATGAAAGCCCAAAGCCCCGAAATCCTTGATCTGAGCGGCTTCGCCGGACTGAGCGAATCGGAAGCCGCACGACGGCTTGAAACTGAAGGACCGAACGAGTTGCCGTCCAGCAAGCCGCGCGGAATCCTGGCGATCGTCGCGGAGGTCGCGCGCGAGCCGATGTTCGTGCTGCTGGTCGCAGCCGGCAGCCTATACCTGGCCATGGGCAATCTCGGCGATGCGCTGATGCTGCTCGGATTCGTCTTTGTCGTGATGGGAATCACCGTGGTACAGGAGCGACGCACCGAGCGGGCACTCGATGCCTTGCGCGACCTGTCGAGCCCTCGCGCGCTGGTGGTGCGGGGAGGACAGCGCCGGCGCATCGCCGGCCGCGAGGTGGTACGCGGCGACGTGCTGCTGATGGCTGAAGGCGATCGCGTGCCGGCCGACGCGCTGCTCAGGCAAGCAATGAACCTGAGCACCGACGAGTCGCTGCTGACGGGTGAATCGGTGCCGGTGCGAAAGATCGCCGCGCTCGATGCTCGGGATCTGCCGCGACCGGGGGGCGATGACCTGCCGGCGCTGTTCGCCGGCACCCTGGTGACCTCCGGACAGGGCGTCGCGGAAGTCATCGTCACCGGAGTACGCACTGAGCTGGGCCGCATTGGCAAGGCGCTGCAGCAGACCGAGCCAGAAACCACCCCACTGCAAAAGGAGACCGGCCGCATCGTGCGCACGTTGGCCATGGCCGGTCTGGCCGCCTGCTCCGCCGTGGTGATCGGGTATTCGCTGACGCGTGGTGGCAGTTGGCTGGTCTGGAAGCAAGGGCTGCTGGCCGGCATTTCCATGGCGATGGCGCTGCTGCCGGAGGAGTTTCCGGTGGTGCTGACGGTGTTTCTTGCGCTGGGCGCATGGCGCATCTCGCGCAGCCGCGTGCTCACGCGTCGCATGCCGGCGATCGAGACGCTCGGAGCCGCGACTGTGCTCTGCGTGGACAAGACCGGAACGCTGACGCAGAACCAGATGGGCCTCAAATGCCTGGCCACGGAAAGCCAGACCCTCGAACTCGGCACGACCAGCGAGCCGCTGCCCGAGGGTTTCGGCCTGCTGCTGCAGACGGCGGTGCTCGCGAGCAAGCCCGATCCGTTTGATCCGATGGAACGCGCGCTGCACAGCGCCGCCCAGCGATGGCTCTCGGCCGAGCAGCTGCCGAGTCGCGACTGGCTGATTGCCAGGGAATACCCGCTCACCGCGCAGCTGCTGGTGGTCACTCACGGCTGGCAACGCGGCCGCGACAGCGCGTTCGTCATCGCCTCCAAAGGGGCGCCCGAAGCGGTCGCGGAACTGTGCCGGCTATCGCCGGAACGGCGCGCGCGCATCGAGCAGGCGGCGCGAAATCTCGCATCCCAGGGTCTGCGCGTGCTCGGCGTGGCCCGGGGGGAGCTGCCTGGCGGTGAGCTGCCCGACGAGCATCGGTCGCTGGCACCCGAGTTCGTGGGCTTGATCGCGTTCGAGGATCCGCTGCGCAGCACGGTGCCGGCGGCGGTCGCGGAGTGCCGCAGCGCCGGCATCCGCGTGGTGATGATCACCGGCGACTACCCCGAGACCGCGCGCAGCATCGGCCGCCAGGCGGGGCTGTCGGACGGGGGCGCCGACAACGCTGCGGACGACTCTGCGATGATCACCGGGCAGCAGCTCGCAGCGATGTCCGACGCGGAGCTGGCCCGGCGCATTCGCGACACCCGGATCTTCGCTCGCGTCGTGCCGGAGCAGAAGCTGCGCATCGTGACGGCGTTGAAGGCCGATGGCGAGGTGGTCGCGATGACCGGCGACGGCGTCAACGACGCGCCGGCCCTCAAGGCCGCCCATATCGGAATCGCGATGGGCGGACGCGGCAGCGACGTCGCGCGCGAGGCCGCCGCACTGGTACTGCTCGACGACGATTTTTCATCGATCGTCGCGGCGGTGAAACTCGGGCGGCGCATCTACGACAACATCAAGAAGGCGATCAGCTTCATCATCGCGGTGCACGTGCCGATTGCGGGACTGTCGATCGCACCGGTGTTCTTTCCGAGCTGGCCGCTGTTGCTGCTGCCGGTGCACATCGTGTTTCTCGAGTTGATCATCGACCCATCGTGTTCGCTCGTGTTCGAAGCTGAAGAGGCCGAAGCCGACGTGATGCGAAGACCGCCGCGGCCCGCGGCCGAGCGGCTGTTCTCGCGCCGAACCTTGGCGCTGTCGCTGGCTCAGGGGCTGAGCGTGCTGCTGGTGTGTCTGAGCGTGGTACTGCTGGCGCTCCCTGCTCGCGGACCGGATACCGCCCGCACGCTGTCGTTCGCCACGCTGGTGATCTCGTTCGTGACCATCATTCTGATCAATCGCTCCCGGACACGATCGGCCGTGGGCATGATGCGGGCTCGAAATCCGGCGCTGTGGTGGATCGTCGCCGGCACCGCGGTGTTTCTCGGCGCCGTGCTGAGCGTACCCGCGCTGCAGAGCCTGTTCTCGTTCGCGCCGCTGCGCGGTAGCGATCTGGCCGTCAGCGCCGGCGTCGGCATCGGCTGCCTGCTCTGGTTCGACCTGCTGAAATCGATGCCCGCGCACGATTCGACGCCGTCGCACGATCGTCGCCGGCAGCAATCGGGAGCAGAGTAGACCCTGGCCGGCCTACGCTGCCAGCGCCCACTGCCCGAATTCGCTGGTACCGAACAGTGAAATGAAACCCGCCGGTACGCCTTCGTGCAGCACCGACTTGAGCAGACCGTGCACGCCGAGCGCGCCGAGCTCCTGCCACATGGCATCGGGCAATGGCCCGCTCGATGCGCTCTGCATGATCAGCGTCAGCAGGTACAGCACGATCACGAAATTGTGCGCCGTGGTCAGATCGTAGGGGTAGGAATACACCTTCGAATACACGACATTCTGCAGGATCCGCACGACGATCGGACAGTCGCGCACCTCGAGCTTGCACAGCTCGGCTGGAATCATGGGCGGCAGGCGGCGCAGGACCGCACGATCCCAGCCGAGGATCTTGCCGAGCATGCCGCGGATCGCCTCGCGCAGCTCGCCGCTGATCTGCTGCCGCGGCTCGCTGCTCCAGCGATCGGTCTCGATCGGCTCGTTGCGGCCGAGCGCGCCGAGCAGCCGGGCGCCGACGTAGAGCCGTCGTCGCATCGGCAGCTCATCGGCTGCGAGGCAATCACGCAGCGCCTGCTCGACGTCGCGAAAGGTCTCCCAGGAGACTTCGGTGCCCGGCGCGAGACGAAAACCCTTGGCCTGCCGTGGCCGTGCCTGCGCCAGCCGTTCGCGCAGATCGTCCTGGCGCTCGAGCGGCGCGACACCGAGCCCCAGGCGCATACTGCCGCAGATCGGGCTCAGGCTCACGGCGATGCCTTCCGGCGTCTGCGCAAATGCGAACGGAAACACCGAGCAGGGACCGAACGGCTGGCGGCCCAGCGTCTGATGAATGAGGCACTGCTTTTGCGGACCCAGAAAGCGGCAGGTCTCGTCGAGCTCCTTGAGCTGCAATTGTCCGTCCGGCCGCACCGCGCGCCGGGTGCCGACGAGCTGCGGCTGCAGTCTCTGCCACGGGATCGCATCGATCAGCAGCTGCGCCTCGGGTGGCAGCGGGATCTCGAAGTCGTGCCGGCAGCATACGGTGCTCATCTGGCAGCTGAAACGTGCATCCGGCAGCGTGGTGAATGTCAGCGGCGGACGCCAGCAGCGCCGGAAGTAACTCGCGTCGAGCAATGCGCGCGCGGGCGCGGGCTCGGCGGTTCGCATCCACGGATAGTCGGCGAGCGACTGCAACAGCCCGTCCCGATACGACCAGTCCTCGACGCGCGCGGCCAGCGTGCACCAACCGATCCGCGGCGTGCCCGCGTGCCATTGCAGGCCGAGCGCGGCGATCAGGCAGCGCTCGTCACGCAGCTCAGTGAGCTCGAACCACGCGACGCTCCCGTCAGCGGCGGGTGGCGCGGGCCCCGCGGCACCCAGCAGCAGCGCGCGCGCGTACCTCGGCAGCACCTCCTGACCGCGCAGGCTGATCTCACGATGAGTGCGCGCGAAGACCGCCGCGTCGAGCGCGGCGGCGGGCCGGATGCCTTGCCCGTCGCGCACCGGGGCGTCCGCCGCGTGCATTCGGTACAGCGCCTCCCCGGCCGCCGGGTCGCACAGTGCGTTGAGATACTCGGAGAAGATTGCGAGCAGCTCGGGTGCCGGTGGTGATTCGTCGGGCGGTGTTGGCGGCATAGACTCTCGAGCGCGCTGACGCGGGGCCGTGGGCGGCGGGTTGCGGACGGTCGGTCGCGGGCGGTGGCGTGGGCGCAGCGAAAGTCTAGCAGGGCGTGCGGGCG
>JBIODC010000034.1:0-27231 GCA_044440135.1 Steroidobacterales bacterium
GACCTTCGGTTACGACCCGACCAAGAACTTCGAATTCCGTGTCGAAGGCCGCTATGACGATCCGGACAAGGTGGCGGGTGCGCAGCTGGTGCCGAAGACCTTTCAGGGCTGGTTCGAGGCGTACTACAAGTTCTGATCCGGTGTTGCGGAAAGTCACAGGAGAGAGACCGGGACAGGTTCGCCTGTCCCGGCCCCAGCGGAGGCGACGCGCCATCCACAGGCCGGCCACGATTGATCTCGCCCGCACTGGCATCCGGACAGTATCGTTGGCCGATGCATATCGCCACCTGGAACGTCAATTCGCTGCGCGTGCGCCTGCCGCAGCTGCTCGACTGGCTGGGCGCCAACCAGCCCGACATCATCGCGCTGCAGGAGACCAAGCTGCTCGATGCGGCCTTTCCGGCCGCCGAGATCGGGGCGGCGGGCTATCAGGTCGCGTTCAACGGGCAAAAGACCTACAACGGCGTTGCGATCCTGGCGCGCTCGCCGCTGAGCGAGACGGTGATCGAAATCCCGGGCTTTGACGATGCGCAGCGGCGCGTGCTGGCGGTGAGCTGCGGGCCGGTACGGGTGGTCAACCTGTACGTGCCCAATGGCCAGGCGCCTGGGTCGGAGAAATATGAATACAAGCTGCGCTGGCTCAAGGCGCTGCGGCTCTGGCTGCGCGCCGAGCTCTCGCAGTATCCAGCGCTGCTGGTGCTCGGGGATTTCAACATCGCGCCCGAGGATCGCGACGTACACGACCCGCAGGCGTGGGTCGGGTCGGTGCACGTGAGCGAACCGGAGCGCGCGGCGCTCGGCGAACTGTTGCGTATCGGTTTCATCGATGTGTTCCGTCAGTTCGATCAGCCGCCACGGAGCTTCAGCTGGTGGGACTATCGCGCCGGCGCGTTACGGCGCGATCACGGTCTGCGGATCGACCTGATCCTGGCATCGGCGGGGCTTGCTGCGCGCTGCACCGGTTGTCGCATCGATCGCGTGGCGCGCAGCGCCGAGCGTGCATCCGATCACGCACCGGTCATCGCCAGCTTTGACATATAGCCCACCGGTCCGGTGCACCTGCGCCGCGGGCCGGCCGGTGTCGAATGTCCTCAAAGTGTGCGCCGCGTCGCAGGTGGACCCGAGCACGCTGGCCTAGACTTCCGCGAATCACGGCTCTGCCCCACGACGATTAAAGCAACTCCAGACCTTGGCGCAGATATGCCCAGCATCCGCCGCAGCGACTACGACATTACGAACACGGTAAGGGTGAGCTCACCGCAGGCAGTGCTGCAGGCGGTCGAGGAGCTGCTGCTGTCCACCTGGCCGGACATGCAGCTCGCGCCGATCGAGCGGGCGTTCGCCGATTTCGATGCGCTGTTCGCCGGCCGCATGCCCGGCTATGCCGGCGTCGATACCGTCTATCACGACCGCCAGCACACGCTCGATGTCACGCTCGCGATGGCGCGGCTGCTCGCCGGCTATGAGCGCCAGGTCGAGTCGAGCCGCCAGCTGACCTGCGAGCGCGCCGCCGCCGGTGTGATCCTGGCGCTGTTTCACGACGTGGGTTACCTGCGACGCAGCAGCGATCGTGAGCAGGCCAACGGGGCTGAATTCACGCGCAACCACGTCAGCCGCGGCGCCGAGTTCCTATCGCATTACCTGCCGCAGATCGGCCTGCCGCAGTGGGCCGACGTCGGCGCGCAGATCATCCATTTCACCGGCTACGAGCGCCCATTCGATCAGATCGTGACCCACGATGCGCGCGACACCGCCCTGGGACACCTGCTCGGCACCGCGGACATGATCGCGCAGATGGCCGACCGCTGTTATCTCGAGAAATGTCGCGACCGGCTGTATCCGGAATTCGTGCTCGGCGGAGTGGCGCTGTCCACCGCGGACGGGGCCCACGAGGTGCGCTATGCCTCGGGGCTGGATCTGCTGCGCCAGACACCGGCATTTGTGGCCAATACCCGGGCCGCGCGGCTGGACAATCGTTTCGGCGCGGCCTACCGCTACCTGGAAATCCTGTTCGACGGCCGCAATCCCTACATCGAGGCGATCGACCGCAACATGCAATACCTGGAACAGGTCCTGCGCAGCGAGAGCTGGCGGTTGCTGCGGCGAAATCCCCCGCTGCATGCCGCCGATCCGAATACGCTCGGCCGGGTGCGCAGCCTGATGCTGGGCTACTTCAAGAAGGCCTGGTTGCAGGATTGAGCCGCGCGGCGGCCAGCGCCGCCGTGCCAGGCTGCGATACGGCGCAGACATAACGCGCATGAAGGTCGCGCAGCTGCCCGCGCACCACGGCCGCCCCCGCCAGTTCAGCCCCGGCCAGCGCCGCAGCCAGGACATCGACCGTCAGGGCCGGCAGGGCGGCGCCCGAAACCGGCGCAAAGCTCAGGTGCCACGGCTCGGGCCGCACACCCCCGCGATCACGGTCGTATGGCAGGTAAAACCCGTAATCCTCGCTGTGCTGCGGCAGCCAGGCGCCGAGCCGTTCGAACACCCCGCCCGGGGAATATTCGGCCGGGACCAGCTGCGGGCGCTGCCCGCTGGGTAGCGCGGCCCGATCGATCAGGTCGATCTCCGTGCCCCAATGGTGGCGGCTGGCGCCCGGCAGGGCCGACCAGAGCAGGATTGCCCGCACCAGCTCGGCCTCGGCCAGCATGGCGCGGTCCAGGGACCGCCCCGCTGCGTCGAGCAAGGGCCGCCGGCCGTGGAATTTGTCATTCCAGATGGTCAACTGGTGCTCAAAGCTGCGAAAGCTGGAGACGACGACCAGATCTATGTCACTCTTGGCAGCCGCGGCGCGCATTCCACGGAACGCCGCGGTCGCCTCCGGGTGCAGGATGCACCCGAATTCCGGTGAATCGAGCACGTGGCTGCGCACCCGACCGGTGAGCTGCTCGGCACTAAGAACCGACATTTTTGGTAGCCGCGGCGCCGTACATACGGCATTATTCTAATGTTAATTATTAATGGACGCCGGATGCACGGCCCGCAATTCAAATACCTGATGCTGATCCTTTCCAGCCTCTTCCTGGGGGTGGCAGCCCTGCTGGGCTACCTCGCTCGAAGCTACGACATGCCGTTGTCGATCCTGCTGCTGTCGGCCTTGTTCGCGGCGTTCGCGGTGATGCTGCCCGGCTTCTGGTCCTGGCGTCAGCGCCAGCGTCTGGATCACGCGGTACGGGGGCTGATCGGCGCGGCCGAGCAGATCAGCCGGGGTGAGTTTCGCCAGGCGCTGGTGAGCACCCGCAGCGACAAGATCGGCGAGCTCGAGCACGCGTTCGAAAACATGCGCCTGGCGCTGCGCAACACCACCTTCACCCGCAATTACCTGCACAGCGTGCTCAACAGCATGACCGATGCGGTGTTCGTGACCGCTCCCGGCGGCAGCGTGCGCATCGCCAATGACGCGGCCTGCCGGCTGACCGGCTACGGCGATGACGAGCTTATCGGCAAGAACCTGGTGACGCTGCTCGATCAGGTCGACAAACTCGGTCCCGACCCGCTGCAGGTCGCACGCGATGCCGGCGAGACGGTGCTGCGCACCCGTGCCGGCCAGACCATCCCGGTGTCGTTCGTCGGCTCGACCGTCGCCACCGAGGATCCGGAGTTCGAAGGCGAGATCTATGTTGCGCGCGATATCACCGAGCGCAAGCGCGCCGAGCGGCGCATCCGCTACCTCGCGCGCTACGACGCGCTGACCAAGATCCCCAATCGGATGCAGTTTCAGCATCTGTTGCAGCAGGCGATCGCGCGCTCGCGGCGCAGCGGTCACGGCGTGGCGATGCTGTACGTCGACATGGACCGTTTCAAGGAGGTCAACGACACCTTCGGCCATGCCTCGGGCGATCGCGTGCTCGAGGTGCTCACCGAGCGCCTGACGCGCGTGCTGAACACCGAGGCGGTGCTGGGCCGTCTGGCGGGCGATGAATTTGCGCTGTTCGTCGACAGTGTCAGTGAGGACGCCGAGGAGGCCGGGGGCCAGGTCGCGCAGCTCGCGCGCACGGTGCTGCATGCGGCCGGCGAGGCGTTCCACATCAATCAGCAGGAGGTCTTTCTGACCGTCAGCATCGGCATCGCGCTGTGCCCGCGCGATGCCGAGAACGTGATCGATCTGATCCGCAACGCCGATGCCGCGATGTACTACTCGAAGCAGAACGGCGGCAATACCTACGCTTTCTATTCACCGGAGATGAACGCCGCCGCGGTCGAGCGGCTGATGCTCAAGAGCAAGCTGCGCCGCGCGGTCGAGCGCGACGAATTCGTGGTGCGCTACCAGCCGAAGGTCGACCTGCGCGACGGCCGCGTGGTCGGCGCCGAGGCACTGCTGCGCTGGCGGCTGCCGGGACATGGCGATATCCCGCCGTCACAGTTCATTCCGATCGCGGAAGAGAATAATCTGATCAGCGCCATCGGCGAATGGGTGCTCGAGCGCGTGTGCATGGATTTCCGCGCGCTGCGCCGGCATATCGCCGATCCGGGGCGCATCTCGCTCAATTTGTCGCTCAAGCAGCTCAAGCAGGCGAGCTTCATTCTCAACTGCCGGTCGGTGTTCGAGCGCCACGAGGTGCCGACCCGAAACCTGGAGCTCGAGATCACCGAGACCACGCTGATGGCCGATCCGCGCCGCACGGTGCAGATGCTCAATCAGCTGCACGACATGGGGCTGCATCTGTCGATCGACGATTTCGGCACCGGTTATTCCTCGCTGTCAGCGCTGCAGCAGTTCCCGATCGGTACCCTGAAGATCGACCAATCGTTCGTGCGCGATGCCGCCGACGATCCTGCCGATGCGGTGCTGGTCCGGACCATCATCGACATGGGTCACAGCCTCGGGATGGAAGTCGTGGCCGAGGGAGTCGAATCGGTGCGCCAGCTGGAATTCCTGCACGCCAGCCGCTGCAATTTCGCCCAGGGCCAGCTGTTCGGGCAGGCGCGCAGCATCGATGATCTGCTGCAGCTGCTGCTGCAGCAGCAGGCCGGCCGGCCGGCCTTTGGCAACCTGCTGCCGGCTTCCGCAGCGGCCGTGCAGCCGATATCGGCCTGACGCCAGAAGGCGGTCTCACCTCTTTAGTTCGCCGCGCAGGCACAATGCGCGCATGCGCGCGTTTCCGATCCGCTGGCTACTGCGGCTGCTGGCTGCAGCGTTGCTGCTCGCCTGGGTGGCCATCGCGGTGTGGCAAACGCAGAAGCGCCTGCCCCCGGGCGTGCACATCGCGGCAGCATGGCACGGCGTGCCGGCCCGCGACCTGAGATTCCTGCGCGACCTCGCGGCGGCCGACGCCACCGGCGCGCCCCTCAACGAGCGGCAGATTGATGCCGAACTGCTGCACATGGTCTCGCAGGCGCGCGATTTCCTGGTGCTCGACACCGGCCTGTTCGGAGATCTGCCTGCCGCCGGACCGCTGGCCCCGCGGCTGCGCGCGGCCTCACCGCTCGCCGCGCCGCTGACCGACGCGCTGGTACAGGCGAGGCAGCAGCATCCCGGCCTGCAGATTCTGCTGCTGATCGATCCGGCGAGCGTGCAGATGCGCGCCGGGTCGTCGGTGCTGGAGCGACTGCATCAGGCCGGCATTGCCGTGGTCGCGGTCGATGTCGGCCGGCTGCGCGCAGCGAACGCGGGTTTTGTCGCGCTGTGGCAACTGTGCTGCCGCTGGTGGAGCCCGGTTGCCGCCAGCGGCGCATGGCCCAACCCGCTCGGCGTCGGACCGTCGGGGGTGTCGATGGGACTGTGGGGCCGCACGCAGGGCTACCAGCGCAGCCACCGGCAGCTGCTGATCGCCGATGATGGCGCCGATGGCCTTGCCGGTCTGATCCTGTCGCGGCCGCTGAATGCGGAAGCCGCGCTGCACTCAGCGGTGGCGCTGCATCTGACCGGCGAGGCGCTCGAACCGTTGCTCGAGTCCGAGTTCGTGGTTGCCCAGTTCTCCGGCTGGAGCGGCGGCGCGATGCAGGAGCGCTCGCAGCGGCTGCTGGAACGGCAGCGCGATCGCATTGCGAGCTCTCCGGGCGTGGACATTGCGCGTGCACGGGTGGGCAGCGAGGGCGCAATCGCCGAGGCACTGCTTGAGCGCATCGGCGCGGCGGGCAGCCATGACAGCATCGATATCGCAGCGCTATACCTGTCGCAGCGCGAGCTGGTGCGTGCGCTGATCGACGCGGCCTGGCGCGGCGCGACGGTACGGGTACTGCTCGATCCGGGCAAGGACGGCTACGGCTACGAGCGCTCGGGGCTGCCCAACCGCGAAGTGGCCTCGGAGCTGGTGGCGGCCAGCGATGGCGCGGTCCGGGTGCGATGGTACCGCACGCACGGGGAGCAGTTCAGTCCCGGCTTCGCGCTGATTCGCAGCGCCGAGCGTTCCTGGCTGATGGTCGGAACTGCGGAGCTGAGCCGACGCGATCTGGACGATTTCAACCTTGCCGCTGCCTTCATGGCCGAGCTGCCGAACGCCGCGCCGGCGAGCAACGATGCGCTCTCCTGGTTCGATACGCTGTGGTACAACCGCGCGTCCGGCGGCACCGAATACACCAGCAATGTCGACGTGTATGCCGATGCCTCGCAGCTCGATTACTGGCAATACCGGCTGTTCGAAGTCAGCGGCGCGTCATTTGACTGACCCCCCGGCCCCGGCTCTCGCGCGGATCCCCTATCGCGAGCACAGTATTGCGTAGATAATCCGTTCAATATAACGGCACCTTATAGATGGCCGGCAGGGCCGTTGTGCAATGCGCTATAAAGAAACACGCGAGCTATCGGCCGAATTGCTGAGGATGGTGTTACCGCTGATGGCCAGGCATTCCGCCGGCTTTCATCCGTTGAGCTACAGCGTCTGGTACGAGTATGTCGCGGGCTGGAATCGCGGGCTGCGAGCCGCGGTCGATGCACGGCTGGCGCAATCCAAGGAGCTGACCGACCGCGATATCGAGGTGCTGTTCGATGCCCACGTGGCGATGCGCGACATCGACTCCTCCGCACGCATGCGCGCCGAAATCGCGCGCATGATCGAGCACGTCGATGGCGTGGCGGTCGAGGCCGGCCAGGAAGTGCAGCAGTACGGCAACGAACTCGACGGCTATCGCGAGCAGCTGCGCGACGACATCGAAAAGGACACGCTCAACCACGTGGTCGAGTCGCTGATCGGCGAGACCACGCGCGTGCGCGTCAAGACCGGCATCTACCATGAGCATCTGAAGAAGAGCTCCGAGGAAGTCGAGCGGCTGCGCGGCGAGCTTGAACTGGTGCAGGGCCTGGCGCTGACCGACCCCCTGACCGGGCTGTTGAACCGTCGCGGCTTCGATCACCAGATCCAGCGCATCAGCCACGGCAGCCTGCAGGGCTGCACGCTGCTGATCGTCGATATTGATCATTTCAAGGCCATCAACGACGCTCACGGCCATCTGCTCGGCGACAAGGTCATTGTCGCGGTGGCCAACGTGCTGCGTGGCTGCATCGGCGAACGCGGTCCGATCGCCCGTATCGGTGGCGAGGAATTTGCGGTGCTGCTGTCCCATACCTCGAGCTGCGGCGGCGTTGAACTGGCCGAACGCATCCGCGCCTCGGTCCAGCACGGCAAGATCCGCCGCGCCGACACCGACGAGAGCATCGGCAATGTCACGGTGTCGCTCGGAGTCGCCACCGGCGGCGATAACGAGCAGTTCGAGGCCATGATTGCACGCGCCGATCGCGCCCTGTATCAATCAAAGACGGCCGGACGCAATCGCGTGACGGTCTCCGAGCGAGCCAACAGCGCGGTTGCCTGAACGTCGGCCGCCCCGCGTCAGACTTCCGGCAATTTCCCGCCAGCGTTTTTTGTGCTCTGATGCGCAGCATCGGTGTGCCGCCTGTCGGCGCCCCGCCACCGTGGCCAGTGCCAGCTAGCGAGAGGAATCCCCGTGAAAATCGGAATGATTGGTCTGGGGCGCATGGGCTCGAACATGGCGCGCCGCCTTACCCGGGCGGGACACAGCTGCGTGGTGTTCGATCACAGCGGCGCTGCGGTACAGGCGCTCGTCGGCGATGGCGCGACTCCGGCCGCGTCCGCCATCGACCTGGTGGCGAAACTGCCCGCGCCGCGCGTGGTCTGGATGATGGTGCCGGCCGGCGTGGTGGACTCATTGCTGCAGACGCTCGGACCGGCGCTTCAGTCCGGCGATATCCTGATCGACGGTGGCAACTCGCACTACGCCGACGACATGCGGCGCGAACAACAGCTCAGGGCGCGCGGCGTGCGCTATCTCGATGTCGGCACCAGTGGCGGCCTGTGGGGCCTGGAGCGCGGCTACTGCCTGATGGTCGGTGGCGATGACGAGGCCGTTCACCACGTCGAACCGATCCTGTCCGCTCTCGCGCAAAGCAGCGGCACCGAGAGCATGACCGCGAGTACCGCCACGCGCGGCTATCTGCACGTGGGATCGAGCGGGGCCGGGCATTTCGTCAAGATGGTTCACAACGGCATCGAGTACGGCCTGATGGCGGCCTATGCGGAAGGATTCAATCTGCTGCACCGGGCCGGCGAGCCGGCGCAGACCCGCGTCGCGGATGCCGAGACCGCCCCGACCCGCGCACTGCTGCCGCGCGCGATGAGCGTCAAGCTCGACCAAATCGCGGAGCTGTGGCGACACGGCAGCGTCGTGAGTTCCTGGCTGCTCGATCTGCTGGCCGGCCAGCTCGCCGAGAGCCCGGTGCTGGAAAAGTTCGCCGGTCACGTCGCCGACTCGGGCGAGGGCCGCTGGACCGTCGAGGCGGCGATCGAGGCCGGCGTGCCGGTACCGGTGCTCGCGACGGCCTTGTTCGCGCGCTTCAGTTCACGCGGTGAATCCGAGTTCGCCAACCGCACCCTGTCGGCGATGCGCCTGGGCTTCGGCGGGCATCAGGAAAAGCCCGCGACGCCGGCCACCTGAGCGGAAAGCGCCGTGGACCTCCCGCACTCGGACGCGTTCGTGTTCTTCGGCGCCACCGGCGACCTCGCTTACAAGCAGATCTTTCCGGCACTGCAGGCGCTGGTGCGACACGGACACCTCGAGGCGCCGATCGTCGGCGTCGGCCGCTCGGGCTGGACGCGGGATCAATTGATCGAGCACGCGCGCGCCTCGATCAAGGAGCACGGCGTCTACGACGAGCAGGCATTCACGCGGCTGGCATCGCTGATGCGGTATATCGATGGTGACTATCGCGAGGCCGCGACCTTCACGGCTCTGCGCCAGGCGCTGGGCGACGCGCGCATGCCGCTGCATTATCTGGCGATACCGCCGAGCGTGTTCGCGATCGTCATTGGCGGTCTGGCCGCCGCCAATTGCGCCGGCAATGCGCGCGTGGTGCTGGAGAAGCCCTTCGGCCGTGACCTGAAATCGGCGCGCGAGCTCAACGCCATTCTGCATCAGTTCTTCCCCGAGGAATCGATCTTCCGCATCGATCACTACCTCGGCAAGGAGCCGGTGCAGAACATCCTGTACACGCGTTTCACCAATGCGTTTCTCGAGCCGACCTGGAATCGTACCTACGTCCGCAGCGTACAGATCACGATGGCGGAGGACTTCGACGTGCGCGGTCGCGGCAAGTTCTACGAGGAGGCGGGCGCGATCCGCGATGTGATTCAGAATCACATGCTGCAGGTGCTCAGCAGCGTGATCATGGACGCGCCACTGCATAATGCGGCCAGTGCCCTGCGCGATGAGAAGTCGCGGGTGCTGCGCGCGATCCGGCCGCTCGATGCGAGCACCGTGGTGCGCGGCCAGTACCGCGGCTATCGCGCTGAAGCCGGGGTCGCCGAGAACTCGCAGGTCGAGACCTATGCCGCGGTCAAGCTGTACGTGGACAGCTGGCGCTGGGCCGATGTGCCGTTCTATATCCGTGCCGGCAAATGCCTGCCGGTGACCTGCACCGAGGTGGTGGTGGAGTTTCGGCGTCCGCCACGCGAGGTGTTCGGCGAACTGGTGCCGAGCCTGTCGAGCCACCTGCGCCTGACACTCAATCGTGAGGTGCTGATTGCCCTCGGGATGCGGGTGAAAGTGCCTGGCGAGCGCATGGCCGGTGAAGACGTCGAGCTGATCGTTACGCGCCAGCCCGGCGATGCGCTGACGCCCTACGAGCGGCTGCTCGGCGACGCGCTGCATGGCGATCCGGGACTGTTCGGGCGCCAGGATGCGATCGAGGCGCAGTGGGCCGTCGTGGATCCGATCCTCGGCGATATCACGCCGGTCTATGAGTATGCGCGCGGCTCCTGGGGCCCACGCGAAGCGCAGCGCCTGATCGACCGCGACGACGGCTGGCTAGACCCCCCGTTCTGAGTCGTCGCCGCGCCCTCAGGGCGGTTCGCCCCGGCCAAGCTCCGGCCGATCTGCAGGAGCCGGCTTGGCCTTGACCTGTGGCTGAGGCGGCGGCGGCGGCGGTGGTGACGGAGGAGGCGGAGGAGGCGGAGGCGCCACTTTCGGCTGCGAAATCTGTCCCGGCGGGCGAGCTTGCGGGGGCACCTGATACTGCGGCGGTCGCTCCGGGATGTAGCGCCGGTCGTTCGGGGGCGGCGCGGGCGTCACCGGCGGCGCGGGCGTAGCGGGTGTCACAGCTGTACCGGGAGCGGCCGGCATCACCGGTCTTCCCGGTGACACGCGCGGCGCCGGCAGTGCTGGCGTAAAGGGTGTCGCGCGAATCGCGGGCTCGGGTGCCGCCGGCGGGAATGCGGCAAACGGTGCATTGCGCGGCGGCGGCACCACGACATGCGAGCGCGGGCTCTCGGGGCCGCGCAACTGCTGCAGCTGCGCCGGCGGCAGCGCGCGGCCACCATTGGCGCGCATGGCGTCAAACTGACGATCGATCGACGGCGGCGGTGGTGGCGGCGGACGTCGGGCGACCACCGGACGATTCAGGATCGCGATCGACGGTCGCTTCACGGCCGTCTGGCCGCTGGGCCCGAGCACGCTCTGGCGCGCCGGCAGGATGTCCGGCGGCCGCGGCGTCGCGCTGGCGCCCTGCCACTGTGGCGGCGGCGCCAGGGCATGACCGGCGATCGAGCGCCCGGACGCGAAATTGCCCTGCGATACCACGGTCAGCGCGCGTGGCGCGTCGCGGTTGGCATAGCGGCTCTGCAACTGCGGATTCTGGTAGACGTTGGTGATGTAGGTGTTGTTGACGATCGTGGTGTTGGTGACATTGACGTTGTGCAGGTAGCGCGGGCTGACGCGATAGCCGGGCAGGTAGACCTCGCCGGGCGCCAGCGGCAGCCAGCCGACGCCCGGACCGGCACCGACCGCGACGCCGACCGCCGCACCGCCCATCCAGGCGACCAGCGCCGGTGCATAGACGGCGTGGCTGCGCGCCGGGGCGGGCACCCAACACCAACGCTGCCGCAGATACGCCCAGCGGCCATAATGAAACGGCGCATATCCCCACGGTGCGCTGTCGACCCAGGTCCAACCCCACGGTGACACCCACAGCCAGCGGCCATATCGATACGGCGCCCAATCGGGCGCGATCCGGGTCGGATACCAGACATAGCCGTAATCCGGCTCCTGGCGCCATTCGCCGTAATCGTCCAGTTCCTGCGCGCCCACGACATCGCTCGAGACGTACTGGGCGGCGTCCTGATTGCCGGCCCAGCGCTGGGCGCGCTGCGCACACCAGCGCTCGAAATCGTCGGGCGGCCCCAGGGGCGCCACGTCAACGCCACCATCGGGACTGAACTGGGCGGCCTGACCGCCGCGCAGATTGACGGTCTCGCCGCTACCGGAGACGATCTGTGCCTGGCCGTCGCGCATCGCGACGGTGGTGTTGCCCGCGGCGTCGACGCCGATGCGATAGGAGCCCGGCCGCACCAGGGCCACCGCGGCATTGGGCGCATCGATCTCGAACGAGCCGGCCGCGGCCGGATCGCGCAGCACGATATTCGCAGTGCCGGCACTGAGCTGCAGCTGCACCGCCTCATCGCTGAGTTCGAGCACCGACAGGCTGCTGCTGTCGGCCAGGCTCACGGTGGCGGAGCCGAATTGGATCTCGGCCACCGAATCGCGGTCGCTCCACAGCTGATCCCCGGTGGTCAGCGGCCGATTGATCGTGGCCGCCGTCCAGTCGCCCGCGCCTGCCGGCTGAACCGACACCGCGCCCTCGACATAACTCAGTCGCGCCGCCCGCGTTGGCGGATCCACCTCGCCCGCGGCCGGCTGATCGTCGGCATCCTGCTGCGCCACCGCCGCCGCGCCCGCCGCGAGTCCCAGCGCCAGGGCGGCAATGACGCTGATTAATTTGTGCTGGCATAACTGCACGAGACAACCCCCAGAACCTCGGTGCGACGACGTCACGAACCCGACGCAAGCGCCGATCGCGCGCTCAGTGTCGGCGTCCGAGTATGAACCGGCGCTGAAAATGCGCTATCCCGCGGCAGCATCAAAGGGTCGGCGAGTCGTCCTGCAGCAGCGCGCGCCGCACCAGCTTGATCGGCGGAAAACCCTGCTGCATGAAGGCGTCGTGAAAATCCTTGAGCCGAAAGCCGCTGCCCTCGCGGGCCTGCAGGTCCGAGCGCAGCTTGAGGATCTGCAGCTTACCCAGCGTGTAGTAGAGGTAGGTCGGGTCGGAGCTGCCGCGCTTGGTTTCGGTCTCCCCGACCGGGCGCGACTGATAGCCCTGCTGGACGAAAAAATCGATCGCCTGACCGAGCGTCATGCGGCCGGTGTGCAGCTTGATCGCGACGATGTAGCGCGCATTGCGCAGCAGCGCATCCTGCAACTGACCCAGCCGCAGCAATTTCGATTGACGCTCGTCGGTGGCACCGCTGCCGGGTGGTCCGTAGCCCTCGTCGAGCATCATCTGCTCGCAGTAGTGCGCCCAGCCTTCTGCGTTGGAACTGGCACCGATGAGCTTTCGCACGCGATCATCCAGGCGGCGCATCCACAGGAACTGCACGTAGTGCCCCGGATAGGCTTCATGCACCGCGACATTGCTGATCACCGGATAGTTGAACTGCGCCATGAAGCCGGCGGTCTTGTGCGCGTCCCAGTGCACGTCCGGCAACGTGACGCTGAAATAGGCTTCCTGCGCCACCGGCTCGAACGGTCCCGGCGTGTCCATCGATGCGAACGTGGTCGCGCGCATGAACGGCGGGGTTTCCCGCACGATCGGCCGCAGCGTCGACGGCAGCGTCACGATCTGGTGATCGGTGATGAAACTGACCAGGCCGTCGAAGGTCGCGCGAAAGCTGTCGAGCAGCCGGCCCGGCTCGGGATGATCGACCGCCAGTTCCGCGAGCACCTGCCGGGCGGTTTTGTCCGGCTCGAGTTCCTGCGCCACGCGCGCGAATTCTGCCTGGTTGTGGCGCAGGTCGGCCATGCCGATGTCGAGCAGTCGCGGCAGCGGCGTGTCCACCATCTCGTCGTAGCGCAGCTTGGCGCGAAAAGTCTCGGCGCCGAGGCGAAAATTCCCGTGCGAGCGCGGCAGCAGCACCTGCGTCAGCCAGCGCTGGTAGTCCTGCAGCGCCGCGACCACCCGGGCGTTGACCGCAGCGAACTCGCGCTTGAGCGCGGCATCGTCCGCGGCATCGAAGGCGCTCGGCAGGTCATGCTGGTAGAAGCTGACGATACCGGGGAGCTGCTCGATCGCGATCTGGGTATAGATCCGGGGCGGGTTGTGCAGGTTGACGCGCGCGGCGCGCAGCGCGGCGGGCATGCGCTTCTCGCGCGCGCACAGCAGCCGCAGGCGCTCGTTGGCCGACGCAAAATCGCGCTCCATGATCACGAAGGCGCTGGCGGTGATCCCGGAGGAATAGAAATCGGGGTTCTTCTGCCACGGTCGGATGGTCTGCAGCGTCAGCAGGGTGCTGCGGATATTCGATAGCAGCAGCTCGCGATCGCCGCGTACGCGCTCCGACAGCCCCGAAGGGTCGAGGGCTTCGAAGCGGCGCCGGTAGCGCTGCAGCGCTGTGACCTGCCGGTCGACGTCGGCGCGGCTGTAATCCTCGAGCTGATCGTCGAAGCGATGAATGCCGGCGGCCGTGGCAGCGGTCGGATTTTCCGGAAAGTAATAATTATCGAGGTAATCATCGGCCAGCGACATCAACACGGCGTCGGCCGGGGGCGCGGGACTGCCCCCGGGTGACGTCGTGTCGGCCGGTGCGGCCGCGCCCGCGGCGAAGGCACCGAGGCACAGCAGCAGCGATGCGGGCAATCTCATCGGCCGCAGCCGCGCGAGCAGGACCTGCCGCTCAGTGCGTGGGCTCGGCTGCGAGCGCTGCCAGCACCGGTGTGGTGTCCGGTCGCACGCCGCGCCACAGATAGAAGGATTCGGCGGCCTGCTCAACCAGCATGCCAAGTCCCATGTGAGCCTGCGCAGCGCCGTGCTGACGCGCCCAGCGCATGAAATGGGTGTCGCCGCCAGCATAAATCAGATCGTAGCAGATCGTCGTCGGGCCGATCACGCCGGGCGGCAGCAGCGGAACCTGCGCCTGAAGGCCGGCCGCGGTGGCGTTGATGATCAGATCGAAGCACGACCGATCGAGCTCGCCAAAGCCGGCGCCGCGTACCGGTCCCAACGCTGCGAATGCGCTCGCGAGCGCGAGCGCACGCTCGACGCCGCGATTGGCGATGACCAGTTCGCGCGGCCCGAGTTCCAGCAGTGGTGCGAGCACGCCGCGTGCGGCGCCGCCCGCGCCGACCAGCAGCACGCGTTGCGCGCGCACGCCAATATGCAGGTTGTGCGTCAGATCGCGCACCAGGCCGGCACCGTCGGTATTGTCCGCGATCAGATTGCCCGCGGCGTCGCGCAGGATGGTGTTGGCCGCACCGGCGGTGCACGCGCGCGCGCTCAGACTGGCGGTCAATGCGATCACGGCTTCCTTGTGCGGCACCGTGACGTTCAGACCGCTGCCGCCGGTGGCAAAGAACTCGCGCACTCGCACCGCCAGCTCCTCCGGCGTCACGTCGAGCGCGGTATAGGTCATGCTCTGATGAGTCTGCCGGGCGAACAGGGCATGGATCTGCGGCGAGCGGCTGTGCGCGATCGGATGACCGATCACCGCGTAGCGGTCAGGCGCTGGCATGATCGACGCCGGAATCGCGCACCAGCCAGTGCGCCGTGCTGCCGCCGTGCTGCGCCTTGTCGAGCAGCGCATGCAGCTCCGGCTGCCACAGCGACGCGCGTTGCTCGAACTGGTAGGGCGGATTGACCAGCAGCACACCCGAGCCGTTCAGACCGACGCGCGAATCGCGCGCGTAGATCCACAGCTCCAGGCTCAACGTGGGCACGGTCAGCGCGCGCTCGACGCGCGCGAGCCAGGGTGCGAGCGTGCGCTCGTCCTTGATCGGGTACCACAGCATGATCACGCAGTTTGCCAGCCGCTGCAGGCTGCTCACGAGGGTCTCTGTCGCCTGTTCCAGCTCCGCCGCCGGATTCTCGTACGGCGGATCGATCAGCAGCAGGCAGCGGCGCTCGCGTGGTGGCAGCACGGCGCGCAGTTGCTGAAAGCCATCGGCACAGTCGACGCGCATGCGGCGGAAGCCGCCCAGCGCGCGCTCGAGTGCGCGACATTCGGCCGGCAGGATTTCCCAGCAGATGCCGCGATCCTGCGCCCGCAACGTGTGCGCAGCGAGCCACGGCGAGCCAGGATAGGCATGCGGGTCGCCGATCCCGGTGCGCAACGCCGCGACCGCGGCGAGGTAGTCGCTGATCTCCGCGGTCTCGGGCGCGGCGGCAGCTGCCAACGCGCTGATGCCATGCCGGGCCTCGGCACCGCGGTGAGTCTCCGGCCCGGAGAGGTCATAGCGGCCGGCGCCGGCGTGGGTGTCCAGATACAGGAAACCCTTGTCCTTCTTCTGCATGGCGCGCAGCAGTGCCAGCAATGCCACGTGCTTGTGTACGTCGGCGAAGTTTCCAGCGTGGAAGCTGTGACGATATTTCATGCGAGTGACGCCCGGCGATCAACGTCTCATCTTGCGCCAACCTGCGCCCGCCAATACGGCGCGGCCTGCGGCGCTCAAGGCCTGGCGCCGGCGGACCGGATGCTTCGAGTTCAGGCGGCGCCTGCGGCTTTCTTCGCTCCCGAGGATCGGCTGGCAGCGCGGGCGGCAGGCTTCGGCGGCGGCTTGGGCGCCGATTTTGCGCCCGGCCGGCCGGCGGATCTGGCCGCGGTTTTCGCGCGTGGTCGCAGCGCCGGTCTGGCAGCGGCCGCTTTCCTTGTGGCGATCTTCGACGCCGCGCCTCGGGTTACACCGGTCTTCGGCCCCGGCACGGCCACGCGTGTGGACGCAGCGGACGCAGCCGCGGGCCGAGCGGCGGTCGTGACCGCGGCGCGGCGGCGGCCGCTTGCGGGTTTCACTGCCGGCGCCGCATCGGGCGTCGCTTCGGACTTGGCTTCCGGCTTGTTGGCCGCCTTCTTCGACGCGAAGCGGCCACGGCCACGCAGCGCTCGCGCCGGCGCAGCCGCCAGCAGCGCGCGGCATTCCTCCAGCGTCAGTGCCTTGGGATCGCGGTCCTTCGGAATGCGCGCATTCTTCTCGCCATTGCTGATGTAGGGCCCGTACCGGCCATTGAGCACCTGGACGCCCTCGACGCCGAAATCCTGAATGATGCGATTGGCGTCGGCGATCTGCTTGGCGCGGATGCATTCGAGCGCGCGCTCGAGCGTGACCGTGTACGGGTCGTCGTCCTTGAGCGATACGTATTTGCTGCCGTACTTGATGTAGGGGCCGAAGCGGCCGACGTTGGCGAGGATCGGTTCGCCTTCGGCGGTGCTGCCGAGCGTGCGCGGCAGCACGAACAGCGCCAGCGCCTGTTCGCGCGTGATGGTGTCCATCTTCTGGCCGGGGCGCAGGCCGGCAAAGCGCGGTTTTTCCGCGTCGTCCTTGGTGCCGATCTGCACGAACGGGCCGAAGCGGCCCATGCGCACGGTCATCGGTTTGCCGCTGGCCTCATCGCGGCCGAGCTCGCGCGCCTGCGCCACCTGTTCGCGCGTGACGGTCTTTTCGATGGTTTCGACCTGGCGGATGAACGGCTTCCAGAACTTCGACAGCGGCGTGGTCCAGGGTTCCTCGCCGCGCGCCACCGCGTCAAGCTCGTCCTCCATCGCGGCGGTGAAGCCATATTCGACGTAGCGGTGGAAGTGCTGGGTCAGGAAGCGGTTGACGATCTTGCCGATGTCGGTCGCGGTGAAGCGGCGACTCTCTATCTCGACGTATTCGCGATCGCGCAGCGTCGAAATGATGGACGCATAGGTCGACGGCCGGCCGATGCCATGCTCCTCGAGCGCCTTGACCAGCGAGGCCTCGGTGAAACGCGGTGGCGGCTCGGTGAAATGCTGCTGTGGCTGCACGCTGAGCAGCTTGACGGCATCGCCGACCTGCATCGCCGGCAACACCTGATCGCTCTCGTCGTCGCTCGCATCGTCGCGGCCTTCCTGGTAGACCGCGATGTATCCCGGCGTGACCAGCGTCGAGCCGTTGGCGCGCAGCACATGGCGCTGCGGCCCGTCGGGGCCCGCCAGCATGTCGACCGCGACCGTGTCGAACAGCGCATGCGCCATCTGGCAGGCGACGGCGCGCTTCCAGATCAGGGCGTAGAGCTTGTACTGGTCGGGATCCAGGTGACGCTCGATGTCCGCGGGAACCATGCTGGCCGAAGTCGGGCGGATGGCCTCGTGCGCTTCCTGCGCGTTCTTCGATTTGGTCTTGTAGACGCGTACTTCCTCGGCCACCGCTGCCGGCCCGTACAGTCGCGCGATGACCGCGCGGATCTCCTGCACCGCCTCGGCGGCGAGCGTCACCGAGTCGGTGCGCATGTAGGTGATCAGACCCACGTTGCCCTCGCCGGTATCGACGCCTTCATACAACTGCTGCGCCAGGCGCATGGTGCGCTGTGCCGAGAAGCCGAGCTTGCGCGAGGCTTCCTGCTGCAGTGTCGAGGTGGTGAACGGCGGCGCCGGATTGCGCCGACGCTGCTTGCGATCGACCTGCAGCACGGTGAGCGCGCGATCCGGGCCGGCGGCCGCCTGCAGCTTCTGCTCGGCGTCGCGCGCCACCGCCTCGCTGGTGAAGCTGAACTGCTCGACCTTGCGGCCGCGGAACTCCACCAGCTTCAGCGGAAACGGTTGCGCCGAGTGCTCGCCGACGGCATCGATGCTCCAGTACTCGCGCGGCACGAACGCGGCGATCTCGGCTTCGCGTTCGCAGATCATGCGCAGCGCGGGGCTTTGCACGCGGCCGGCGGACAGCCCGCGCCGTACCTTCTTCCACAACAGCGGCGACAGATTGAAGCCGACCAGGTAATCGAGCGCGCGACGCGCCTGCTGCGCATTGACCAGGTCGAGCGACAGATCGCGCGGCGAGGCCACCGCTTCACGCACCGCGTTGCGCGTGATCTCGTGAAACACGACGCGATGCACCTGCTTGTGCTTGAGCTCGCCGCGCTGCTTGAGGATCTCAAACAGGTGCCAGGCGATCGCCTCGCCCTCGCGATCCGGGTCGGTCGCCAGATGCAGCGACTTGGCCTTCTTCAGCGCCTTGGCGATCGCATCGACGTGGCGCTCATTGCGCTCGACCAGCTGATACTGCATCGCAAAGCCGTCATCGGGGTCGACCGCGCCTTCCTTCGGTACCAGATCGCGCACGTGGCCATACGAGGCCAGCACCTCGAAGTCCTTGCCCAGATATTTCTTGATGGTCCGCGCTTTGGCCGGAGATTCGACGATTACCAGATTGTCAGCCATGCCACTACCGTGTGAAGCAGCCAAAAACGAAAAACCGCGGACAAGCCGCGGGTAGTTGCCTAGAGCTTGAGCTAAGCGTCAATGCGGGTCGTGATGCGGCACATCAAATACCAGATCTTCCATCCTCGCATACGCGAGTTCCTGGCCGGGTTGACTCGATAAGACCATCAGCACCACCCATTTGACCTGTTCCAGATCGAGCTCATCGGTATCGAGCGCCAGCAACCGATCGATCACGATTTCGCGTTGACTGGCCGAGAGAATTCCGCCGGCTTCGAGCGACACCAGCAGGCCGCGGCACTGCGGGTCGAGCCGCGCGAGTTCCTGCGGCGCGAATACCCGGAAGGTGCCATCGCCGCGCAGGTTCGGGCGCTCGCGCTCGGCCGCCAGATCGGCCAGCCAGTCGAGCGCCCGCTCGACATTGGCCTCCCCGAAACCGGCGCTCTCCAGATCGCGTGCGAGCGTTTCGCGCTCGGCGCTCGCCGGGAGCTCCTCCAGCATGTAGCGGTCGAAAACGTAGATAAGAATGTCGAAGACGCTGTTGTCCATGGTCACTTTCGTTTCACGATGCGCGCGGGTACCCCCCTAAGCTGGCCCGGCCGCGCCTACAAGCGCAGGTAGCGGCCGCCCGAATGCAATCCCACGACGTCCTCGAGCTCCAGATACAGCAACATGGAGGCCACGGATTGGCTTGGAAGTCCGGTTCGTTCGACCAGCATATCGAGGCTGGCCGGCTCGAACGCAAGGGCATCTAACAGGATTTTGTAGTCCTTGTCCAACCCGACGCCCGCAGCGCCACTTGCCGGCGAGCTCGTAACAGTTTGTTTTTCAAATCTAAATCCAAGCTCGCGGAGCACATCCTCGGCGCTTTCGGCGAGTTTGGCGCCGCTTCGGATGAGCGCATGGCAGCCGCGCGTCAGCGGATTGTGGATCGATCCGGGGATCGCGAACACCTGCCGGCCCTGTTCCGCGGCCAGCCGCGCCGTAATCAGCGAACCGCTGTGGCGCGCCGCCTCGACCACCAGTGCGCCCAGCGCCAGTCCGCTGATGATGCGGTTGCGGCGCGGGAAATTGGCGCGCAGCGGTGGTGACCCGGGCGGGTGCTCGCTGACCAGCGCCCCCTGGGCGGCGATGCGCGCCGCGAGCCCAAGGTGCTGTCGCGGGTAGACCACGTCGATGCCGCTGCCGAGCACCGCGACGGTTCGCCCGCCCGCTTCGAGCGCACCTTCATGGCTGGCGGCATCGATGCCGGCCGCAAGCCCGCTGGTGATCGTCAATCCGGCCCGCGACAGACATGCCGCGAACGCGCGCGCCGTGCGCTGGCCCGGCAGCGTGGGATTGCGGCTGCCCACCATCGCCAGCTGCGGCGAGCTCAGGCAACCGGCATCGCCCTTCACGTACAGCAGCGCGGGCGAGCCGTCGGCCTGCGCCAGCTGCGGCGGATAGCGCGCGCTGGCGGCGTCAATCAGGTGGATGCACTCGCTCTCGATCCAGCGGCGGTCGGCGGCAATGCGCGCCACGTCGGGCGCCTGCAGCGCGGCGACGGCCGCGGCGGGCAAGCCGAGCGACGCAAGGCTGCTGCGGCACTGGCCGAACAAGCCCGGCAAGCCGGCCGAACCCGCGGCCGCGCCGTCTATCGCGGCCAGCGCGCGGCGCAGCCGCGCAGCGGTCAGCCCCGGCGCACGGCCGAGTGCGAGCTGCATGTCGAGCGCATCCATGCGCCGTCAGCATAGAACAATGCGCGCGGCACGCCGGGCGCCTAATGCCACAAGCAGACGCGATTTCGAGGCTTGCGTTGCGCACGCCGGCCCAGGCGGCGTGCCGGCGCTATCTACGCGCTATCTAGGGATTGCGCACGCGATCGCCGATATTGATCGGGACGATGTCGCTGAGGATCAACGCGTAGCTCATGCGCTCGTAGGTCTTGAACACCAGCAGCGTGCCGGAGCTCTCGTCCGGGAGCTGCTCGGTGTGATGCGCCCAGCAGGTGCTCTCGCCTTGAATCTTGGCGCAGAAGTCGTCGACGCGCTGGCCGGCCAGATCCACCGTGAGCACCGAGCCGCGATCCAGACCGTCCTGCGAGCCGCGATTCAGGGCGACCACCTCGTACTGACCGGCGAGCAGCACGTTGTTGACCACCGCGATGATGCGGCCGTCAACCGGCTGTACCGGCGAGTGCGGAGCAAAATCGCTCGTCGGACTGATGTCTTCCGCAACCAGCACGTCGCCCTGCAGCGTCTCGCGCGCCGAATCGGTCAACCTGGCCCTGGCGACCGTCCCGGGTCGCGTGAGCTGCGCGGTGCCGGTGTAGATCGCGATATAGCCCAATTTGCGACCGCTCTGCGGATCGAGCAGCGGCTCATCGACGTGCATCACGCTGTAGCGCGCGCCGGGTTCGCCGTCGAGCTTCTTGACGTACAGGTCATGGCCGGCGCCGGCAATCTGATGATCGTCGCGCAGCGCCACGATGTAGGGCGCCGCTTTGACCTCATCGCCGCTCAGCACACCGGGCCGCGACAGAAAGGCCGCGATCAGTGAATAGGGGATGGTCGCGATCGGTCCCTCGAGCGGTACGCTGCGCAGCATCGGCTCGAGGCGAGCCGCCGCGCCGCCGCCACCGCGCACGACCTCGAGCGAGGTGCGGCCGTCACCGCGCAGCGCCAGACGCACGCTGTCGCCCGGATAGATCCGGTGCGGGTTGTGGATATCCGGGTTGATGTACCAGATCTCGGGCCACAGCCAGGGGTCGCGCAGAAAGGTGTTGGCGATGCCCCAAAGCGTGTCGCCGCGCCGCACCACGTAGCTCTTGGGCGCGCCGGGTTTGAGCACTGCTCCCGCGTCGCGGATCACGGTGGTGGTGCCGGCCTCATCGGGCGCCTCGCCCAGGGCTTCGGTGACCGTCTGAGGTTCCGGCGCGGCGGCCGTGGTCTCGGCCGGTCTGCCTACGGGCGCGGGTGCGGCGGCTGGCTGCTCGCCGCGATGAAACATGGAGCAGCCGCTGAAGGCCAGCAGTCCCATGACCGTGGTACAGGCCAGCACAGCCTGTCGGATACCGAAAGCTTGGTTCAGATACATCCCTGCTGCCTCTTGGGATCGGGTAGGGCCTTCTCGCACAGCTGTTATAAACTTAAGGCCGAGTAAACGCACATGGTTAATTGCCAACTTTGTGCACTGGGTCACGTCGCGGGTCAATTAGCCTCTGATCCTTGAAATCTTGGCATATTTCCCCACGTTTAAGAACTCACAGAGAGACGATCGATGGCCTTGCTGCCCATACTGGAATTTCCCGATCCCCGGCTGCGCACCCGCGCCCAGCCGGTGCAGCAGTTCGATGCCGCGCTCAAGCGGCTGATCGCCGACATGCTGCAGACCATGTACGCGGCCCCCGGCATCGGATTGGCGGCCACCCAGGTCAACGTCCACCGGGCGCTGCTCGTGATGGATATCAGCAACGACAAGGACCAGCCGCAGATCTATATCAACCCCGAGATTGTGACACGCGACGGCGTCGAGGTGTCGGAGGAAGGCTGCCTGTCGCTGCCGAACATATTCGAAGAGGTCGAACGCGCGGCGCGGGTGCGGGTGCGCGCGCACGATGCCGACGGAGCGTTGTTCGAGCGCGACCTCGATGGCCTGGCGGCGGTGTGCCTGCAGCATGAGATGGATCATCTGGCCGGCAAGCTGTTCGTCGATTACCTGTCGGGACTCAAACGCGAGCGCATCCGCCGAAAACTCGAGAAAGAGCGCCGCGAGCGCGCCAGCGGGGCGGCCAAGCCGGCCGCGCGCGCGGCCGCGCGCGTCATATGACGCATGCTGCGCATTGCATTTGCCGGCACGCCGGAATTCGCGGTGCCGACGCTGCGCGCACTGGCCGACTCGCCGCAGGTGCTGGTCGGGGTACTGACGCAGCCTGATCGGCCGGCCGGCCGCGGCCGCGAACCCAAGGCAAGTCCGGTCAAGCGCCTGGCGCAGGAGCTGAATCTGCCACTGTGGCAGCCGGCCGGGCTCGCAGGTCCGGACGTGCGCTCCACGCTCGAGCGCTGGGGTGCCGAGGCGCTGGTCGTGGTCGCCTATGGCCTGATTCTGCCGCCGGCGATGCTGGCGCTGCCCCGGCTGGGCTGCATCAACGTGCATGCATCGCTGCTGCCGCGTTGGCGCGGTGCAGCACCGATTCAGCGTGCGCTGCTGGCCGGCGATGCCGACAGCGGAATCACCATCATGCAGATGGAGGCCGGCCTGGACACGGGGCCGATCCTGGCGCAACAGCGCGTGCCGATCGAGCCGGATGAGAACGCGCAGCAACTGCAGCAGCGTCTTGCGGTGCTTGGTGCGCAGTTGCTGCTGCTCACGCTCGAGCAGGCACAGGCGGGCCTGCTGCGCCCACGGCCTCAATCTGATCAAGGGGTTACCTATGCCGCGAAGATCGACAAGACGGACGCGGTGATTGACTGGCGGCTCGGTGCGGACGCCATTGCGCGCCAGGTGCGGGCGTTCAATCCGTGGCCCGTGGCCGAGACACGCTGGCAGGGGCGGCAGCTGCGCATCTGGGAGGCACGTGTCTGGCTGCCACCCGCGGGCGGCGCGAAAACCGGGGCCCGCGCACCGGGCACGGCCGGCAGCGGCCCGGGGGCGGCCGGTGCGTGGCAGCCCGGCGATATCCTGGGTCTCGAGCATGACCAGTTGCGGGTCCAGTGCGGCCAGGGTCGGCTCTCGCTGATCAAACTCCAGCTGCCGGGCCGGCGCATCGTCACGGCGCGCGAATTTGCCAGCGGACAGGCGATGGCCGGGTCACGCTTCGGGTGAAGCCGACGCGCCCGAACCCGGCCGCGACCGTGCTCGCCGGGGCCACGCACGCGCTGGCCGCGGTGGTGTTCGCGGGACGCTCGGCCGATGATGCCCTGGAACGCGCCGCAGCGCCGCCCGAGCAGCGCTCGGCAATCCGCGCCGTCACGCTCGGCTCGCTGCGCTGGTACTGGCGGCGCGAGGCGCTCGCCGCGACCCTGATAGCCGGCCAGAAGCTGTCGCCGCCGCTGCGAGCGCTGCTCGTGGTTGCGCTGCACCAGCTCGAATACTCGCGCAATCCGCCCGAGGTCACAGTGTCCTCGGCGGTCGACGCGGCCCGCCTGCTGCAGCAGGCGCGCGCGGCCGGGCTGATCAACGCGCTGCTGCGCCGATTCCTGCGCGAGCGCGAAGCGCTGCTGGCGCGCTCGCTGCAGGACGCGGCCGCCGCCAGTGCGCACCCGAGCTGGCTGCTGCAGGCGTTGCGCGCCGAGTGGCCGCAGCATTGGCAGCAGATCATCGATGCGAACAATGAACATCCGCCGATGAGCCTGCGCCTGGATCGGTCGCGCACCACGCGCGAGGCCTACCTGGCGCGACTTGCAGCCGGCGGACAAGGCGCGCGAGCCTTGTCGTGGCTGCCGGGCGCGGTGGTGCTGGACAAGCCGGTCGCGGTCAGCGAGCTGCCCGGTTTCAACGAGGGCTGGGTATCGGTACAGGATCCGGGCGCGCAGCTCGCCTGCGCGCTACTGGCGGTGCGGCCGGGCGAGCGCGTGCTCGATGCGTGCGCCGCGCCGGGTGGCAAGACTGGCGCGCTGCTCGAGGCCGTGGATGGCGACATTGCGCTGACCGCGGTGGACATCGATGGCTCCCGGGTGCAGCGCATTGCGCAGAATCTGCAGCGGCTGCATCGCCAGGCACATCTGGTCACTGCGGACCTGCGCGAGGATCCGCGCTGGTGGGACGGGGAGGCGTTCGATCGCATCCTGGTCGATGCGCCGTGCTCGGCCACCGGCGTCATCCGCCGCCATCCTGACATCAAGTTGCTGCGCCGGCCCGATGACGTCGGCGCGCTGGCGCCCACGCAGCGCCGCATCCTGGAGCAGTGCCTCAGGCTGCTCAGACCCGGCGGCCGGCTGCTGTACTCGACCTGCTCGGTCCTGCCGGCGGAAAATGAGCGCATAGTCGAGGCGGTGCTGGCGGCTATGCCGCGGGCACGGGCGCTACCGCCGCCGTATTCGGTGCCGGACGGGGTCAGCCTGCCTGCCGAGCTGATCGAGCGCTCCACCGGGATGCAGCTGCTGCCGGGGAATGCGGCGCAGTCCGATGGGTTCTATTATGCTTGTCTGACAGTGACTTAGAAGCGTGAGTTAGAAGCGCCGCGCTGTTCGACAGCGCCTCGACGAGGACCGCAACCGTTTTTGCCCTAGGGTATCCGTGCAAACGATCAGCAGATTTGGCGTCGCTCTGGTGCTGCTGAGCGCGCTGGTAGCTCCGCGCAGCGTGCGCAGCGCCGGTCCGCTCGCGGGCGACTTCCAGATCCGCTCGGCGTTCGTCGTGGTCGATCACGGGGTGCTGCAGCTCAGCGCGCACATTGATTACCCGATCAACGACCGCATCCGCAGCGCTTTGCGTGACGGGGTGACGCTGGCATTCGACCTGGACGTGACCATCAGCCGCCACCGGCGGCTATGGCTCGATGCCACGGTGCTCGAGATGACCCTGCGGCGCGAACTCACCTATCACGCGGTCACCAGTCGCTACGTGCTGCGCGATGAGGCCGGGGTCGAGCAGGAGAGCTTTCCGACGCTGGAGGCGGCGCTCGACCGGCTTGGCCGCATCGAGGATCTGCCGATCCTGGTCGAAACACAGCTGCGCGGAGAGGCGCCGTGGGAGGTCGCGGTGCGCGCCGGCGTACGCCGCGGCCGCATGCCCGATGCGCTGCGCGCGCTGGTGTTCTGGACTGACGACTGGCATCGCACGACCGACTGGTACACATGGATTCTCACCCTATAAGGCAGCTGGGTGTGCGGGTGCTGACCGCGGCGGCGTTTACCGCCGGCATCGGCACGCTGTTGCTGCTGGCGGGCAGTGTCGAGAATTCGGCCCAGTTCTCGCGCTGGCAGCCGTGGATCCTGCTGGTCAACATCTGCGGCGCGATTGCGCTGATGGTGCTGCTGACGCGCAAGTTCTGGCAGCTGTACCGGGATTATCGCGACCACGTGCCGGGCTCGCGGCTGGCGATGCGCACGGTGCTGTTGTTCGGTGCGCTGGTGATCGCGCCGCTGCTGATCGTCTACCTGTTCTCACTCGACTTCATCAACCGCGGCATCGACAGCTGGTTTCGGGTGGAGATCAAGCAGGGATTGAACGACGCGGTCGAGCTGTCGCGCTCGGCGCTGGATCTGCGGCTGCGCGAGCAGGCGCGGCGCACCGACATGTTTGCACACTCGCTGCGCGAGCTGCAGGGGCCGGCGCTGCTGCAGCGGCTCGACGAGGAGCGGCGCGCGACCGAAGCCAAGGACATCACCGTGTACGACGCCTACGGGCGGGCGAGCGCGGTCAGCAGCGCCACGCCGATGTCGCAGCAACCCGCCCCCTCGCCGCCGGAAGTGGCGCTGCAGCTGGCGGCGGGCAGGAACTATGTCAGCCTCAATTCGCTCGCCAACGGCCAGTACACCATCGACACCGCGGCGCCGATCGCAGATGCGGTCGGTGCGCACGCCGGGCGCCGCTACGTGCTTATCCACTACGAGGTGCCGCAGGAACTGTCGGCGCTGGCTGAGAGCGTGCAGCGTACCTCGTCGCACTATGGCGATCTGTCGACAGTGCGCGAACCGCTGAAAATCAGCTTCCGGCTGACCTTGTCCCTGGTGGTGCTGCTGACACTGCTGGCCGCGATCTACGGCGCGATCTACTCGGCGCAGCGCCTCATGCGCCCGGTACAGGACCTGATCGCCGGCACGCGCGCCGTGGGCAAAGGCGATCTCGGCACGCGCCTGCCGCTGTCGTCACGCGACGAGATGGGTCTGCTGGTGCATTCGTTCAACGACATGACCAAGCGGCTGCGGCGCGCGAGCGAGGAGGCCATGCGCAGCCGCCAGGAGGTGGAGCGCGAGCGCGAGCGACTCGCCATCATCCTGTCGCGACTGTCGACCGGCGTCATCGTGACCGATCGCGAGCTGACGCTGCACAGCGCGAATCAATCGGCCGGCACGATCCTGGGCAACAGCTTCGTGGGCGCGGCCGGCCAGCGCCTGACGCAGCTGCCGACCGGGACCGCGCGCTTTGCGACCTTCATCGCCGAACTGCGTGCGCGCCTGACTTCCGGCTGGGACGAATGGCGCGAGCAGCTGACGCTGCCCGGCGAGGCCGGGGAGCGCGTGCTGCTCTGGGCCTGCACGCGCCTGCCCGATGAGCGCGAGCAGGGCGGGGTGGTGATCGTGTTTGACGATATCACCGCGTTGCTCGCGGCCCAGCGCGATGCGGCCTGGGGCGAGGTGGCGCGGCGGCTCGCGCACGAGATCAAGAACCCGCTGACGCCGATTCAGCTGTCGGCCGAGCGGCTGCGGCGCAAGCTGCTCGGCGGCATGAACGCCGAGGATGCGCAGCTGCTCGAGCGCGCCACGCATACCATCGTGCAGCAGGTCGATGCGATGAAGCAGATGGTCAACGCGTTCTCGGACTATGCGCGGGCGCCGGACGTGAAGCTGCAGCACTTCAACCTGAACCAGCTGGTCACCGAGGTCGCTGAGCTCTACCGGCTGCAGGATCCGTCGAC
>JBIODC010000035.1:0-27130 GCA_044440135.1 Steroidobacterales bacterium
GCTGTGCGCAGGGCGCGCGGGGGGGGCAGGGCGCGCGGGCGCGACTTCAGCCTTCGACGCGGCTGCTTTCGAGCGGCTTGCTGTGGCTGTCGACGCCGCGCGCATTGCGCTCGGCTTCGTCGGAGAAGAAGCGCCGTACCACCATTGCCTGCTGCAGACGTCCCTTGCGTACGTACGACTGGTACAGCAGGTCCTTCATCACCTCGAGCAGCAGACCGGACTGATCATCATCGAGCAACGGCAGTGCCGGCGCCGGATCCGCATCGGTGCCGAACACCACGCGCTTGATCAGCGCGAAACTGGCGGCATCGACCTGCGCCATCTCGCGCACGTCGTTGAGCTCATCGTAGACACGCAGCCGGCCGGCCTCGCCGGTGTGCGCGAACACGACCTGCATGGTGCGCCGGCACATGGTCGCGAAAGCGTTGAAGGCACCATGCGAATAGCACACCAGCGCCTCGCGGAACATGGTCTCGACGTCCTCGGGCAGATAGGTGAAGCTGAATTTCTCCTTCGGCCGTTCGATCTCGGTGAACTGCGATGACAGCTCGATGCGCGTCGGACCGTAGTTGCGCACATTGAAGCGCAGAAAGATCGGGGCGTGGCAGGCGTCGCAGCTATAGACCAGCCCGATCTGCTTGGGACGATTCGCAGTCAGGTCGGAAAAGCGCGGTACCGCCTGCGGCGCCACATGCGAGAGCACCAGGCAATGCGGGCAGGTCAGCGCAAGGCTCGTCTGCTCCGGGTGCAGTCGATCGCCGCTATCGATATAGACCGACATGATGATGCTTCTACTTCTCAGCAGTCCGCGAGGAATCCAGCCCGACCAGTGTAGCCGAATGGCGACACCCAGGGACAGCGCGGGCCGCAGGGCGATGGCCCCGGCAGATGCCGGACATAACGCCCGGACATAATGGCTGCCGCCAGCCGCTACCCGGGCCGTGGCGGCCGACGCGCATGCCGGGGTGGCGTGTAGCGCGCGCCCTGGCAGTCCGCGCAGCCCAGTGACCCTGGGCGTGGCCCTGCGGGCCTACGCGCGCAGGCCCGGGCGAGCCCTCGCCGGTCGATCCCCGGCTTGCCGCGGGCCCGCGTTCGCTCGCGGCTCACCCGGTCAGGCGTCGGTATTTCAGCCGATGCGGCTGGGCGGCATCTTCGCCACGCCGCTGCTTGAGGTCGGCGACGTATTCCTGGTAGTTGCCCTCGAACCAGATCACTTCGGAGTTGCCCTCGAACGCGAGGATGTGGGTCGCGATCCGGTCGAGGAACCAGCGATCGTGCGAGATCACGACCGCGCAACCCGGGAAATTCAGCAGCGCCTCCTCGAGCGCGCGCAGCGTCTCGATGTCCAGGTCATTGGTGGGCTCGTCGAGCAGCAGCACGTTGCCACCCTCGCGCAGCACCTTGGCCAGATGCACGCGATTGCGTTCGCCGCCGGAAAGCTCGCCGATCAGCTGCTGCTGCTGCGTGCCCTTGAAATTGAAGCGGCCGACGTAGCTGCGCGAGGGAGTCTCGTAGGTATCTATCTTGATGATGTCGTGGCCGCCGGAGATCTCCGCCCAGACGGTCTTCGCGTCGTCGAGCGTCTGGCGCGACTGATCGACGTACGCCATCTTCACCGTCGGGCTGATGCGAATTTCGCCGGCATCCGGCCGCTCCGAGCCGGTGAGCATGCGAAACAGCGTGGTCTTGCCGGCACCGTTCGGTCCGATGATGCCGACGATGCCGCCGCGCGGCAGGCTGAAGTTCAGGTTATCGATCAGCAGCCGCTCGCCGAAGGCCTTGCGCAGGCCCTTGACCTCGATCACCAGGTCGCCCAGCCGCGGTCCGGGCGGGATGTAGATTTCATTGGTCTCGTTGCGTTCCTGGAACTCCTCCGAGGCGAGCTCGTCGTAACGGGCCAGGCGCGCCTTGCTCTTGGCCTGGCGCGCCTTCGGATTGGCGCGCACCCATTCCAGTTCGCGCGCCAGGGTCTTGCGCAGCGCCTCGCGCTCGCGCTCTTCGAGCCCCAGGCGCTTTTCCTTCTGCTCGAGCCACGAGGAGTAATTGCCCTGCCATGGAATGCCATGGCCGCGGTCGAGCTCGAGGATCCATTTGGCGACGTTGTCGAGGAAGTAGCGATCGTGAGTCACGGCGACCACGGTGCTCGGATATTCCTCGAGGTAGCGTTCGAGCCAGGCCACCGACTCGGCATCCAGATGATTGGTCGGCTCATCGAGCAGCAGCATGTCCGGTTGCGACAGCAGCAACCGGCACAGCGCGACGCGCCGCCGCTCCCCGCCCGAGAGCTGGGCGATATTGGCCTCCCAGGGCGGCAGGCGCAGCGCGTCGGCCGCGATTTCGAGCTTGCGCCCGAGCTCCCAGCCGCCGGCGGCGTCGATCGCATCCTGCAGTTTCGCCTGCTCCTCGAGCAGTTTGTTCATCTGCTCGTCCTCCATCGGCTCAGCGAACTGCTCGCTGATCTGATTGAAGCGTTCCAGCAATGCAAATGTGCCGCCGACGCCTTCCATGACCACCCGGCGCACGTCCTTGTCCGGATCGAGCTGTGGTTCCTGCGGCAGAAAGCCGATCTTGATCCCCGGCTGCGGCCGCGCCTCGCCATCGATGTTCTGGTCGATGCCGGCCATGATCCGCAGCAGCGTGGACTTTCCGGAACCGTTCAGGCCGAGCACGCCGATCTTGGCGCCGGGGAAGAACGACAGGCTGATGTCGCGCAGGATGACCCGCTTGGGCGGGACGATCTTCGAGACCCGATTCATCGTGTAGATGTATTGCGCCATGGCGTTGAGGTTCAGCCGTTTGAGGAGGGCGCGCATTATCGATGAACGCCCCGGTGCGCTGCTACTGCGGTGTGATATCTTGCGGCGGCCTGCAGCGTCGCAGGCTCGATGTTCGAATTGTAGCGCTTGAACGCCACAGGCCCTGAAGTTGCGGTCGTGCTCGGCGAGCAGCTGGCCCGCTACGGCTTCGGCGACGGCCATCCGTTCGGTCCGGACCGTCACGGCGCCTTCGTGCGCGAGTTCGAGCAGCGCGGCCTTGCTGCCCACGTCACGCTGCTGGAGCCGCGCGATGCCAGCGAGACCGAGCTGCTGCTGTTTCATACCCCCGAGTACGTGCGCTTCGTGCAGGAGCGCTCGCAGTCGGGCAGCGGCCTGCTGGACGCGGGCGATACGCCCGCATTCCGCGGCGTGTTCGAGGCCGCCTCCTGCGTGGTCGGCTCGAGCCTGGTGGCGACTGACTGGATCATGCACGGCCTGCGCCGGCGCGCATTCGTGCCGATCGGCGGGCTGCATCACGCCGCGCGCGACCGGGCGGCCGGTTTCTGCGTGTTCAACGACTGCGGGGTGGTGGTCGAACATCTGCGGCGCGCCCACGGGCTTGCGCGCATCGGCTACGTGGACATCGATGCGCATCATGGCGACGGCGTCTACTACGCGTTCGAAAGCGACCCCGACCTGATCTTTGCCGATCTGCACGAGAGCGGTCGTACGCTTTATCCGGGCACCGGTTCGGAGGACGAAACCGGCCGTGGGGCCGCCGCCGGCACCAAGCTCAACGTGCCGCTGCCGGCCGGCGCCGGCGACGCGGAGTTCGACGCGGTGTGGCCCAGCGTGCTGGCCCACCTGGAACGCTTCGCCCCGGCATTCCTGATGCTCCAGTGCGGCGCCGACAGCGTCGCCGGCGATCCGATCACGCATCTGAGGTTCTCAAGCGCCTGTCATGCGCGCGCGGCGCGCGAGTTGTGCCTGCTGGCCGACCGGCTCGGCCATGGCCGCGTGCTGGCGCTGGGCGGTGGCGGCTACGATCGCGGCAATATCGCGCGGACCTGGTGCGGCGTGGTGGAGGCCCTGCTCGCCGCCTGAAACGCGCGTGTTCGGGTACAATCCCGCGCCTTTCCGCTCATCTGCGAGCTCTACCAAGAAAGGCAGTTGCGTCATGTTTTCGAACCGCATGCACATCAGGGATTTTGACCCGGAACTTCAGCGCGCACTCGACGGCGAGCGGCAGCGACAGGAAGATCACATCGAGCTCATCGCCTCGGAAAACTATGCCAGTCCACGGGTGCTGGAGGCGCAGGGCTCGGTACTCACCAACAAATACGCCGAAGGCTATCCCGGCCGGCGCTACTACGGCGGCTGTGAATTCGTCGACGTCGCCGAGCAGCTGGCGATCGATCGTGCCAAGCAGCTGTTCGGGGCCGACTACGTGAACGTGCAGCCGCACTCGGGCTCGCAGGCCAACGCCGCGGTGTACCTGGCGCTGCTGTCGCCCGGCGACGTGATCCTCGGCATGAGCCTGGATCACGGCGGCCACCTGACGCACGGCGCCAAGGTGAATTTCTCAGGCAAGCTGTTTCACGCGTACCAGTACGGCGTGCGAGCCGACACCGGGCTGATCGACTACGAGCAGATCGAGGCGCTGGCGCTCGAGCACAAGCCGAAGATGATCGTCGCCGGGTTCTCGGCCTATTCGCGCGTGCTGGATTTTCCGCGGTTTCGCGCGATTGCCGACAAGGTCGGTGCGCTGCTGTTCGTCGATATGGCGCACGTCGCAGGCCTGGTGGCCACGGGGGAATATCCGAACCCGCTGCCGTACTCGGACGTGGTCACGACCACGACCCACAAGACGCTGCGCGGGCCGCGCGGCGGCATGATCCTGGCGCGCGCCAACGATGCACTCACCAAGAAGCTCAGTTCGATGGTTTTTCCCGGCACCCAGGGCGGGCCGCTGATGCATGTGATCGCGGCCAAGGCGGTCGCGCTGCTCGAGGCCCTGCAGCCGGAATTCAAGCAGTATCAGCGCCAGGTGGTGGCAAACGCGCGCGCCATGTGCGCGGTGCTGACCTCGCGTGGCTACGGCATCGTATCGGGCGGCACCGACAATCATCTGCTGCTGCTGAGCCTGGTCGGCCGCGACATCACCGGCAAGGATGCCGATGCGGCGCTCGGACGCGCCAACATCACGGTCAACAAGAACGCGGTGCCGAACGATCCGCGCCCGCCGATGATCGCGAGCGGCCTGCGGCTGGGCACGCCGGCGTCGACCACGCGCGGGTTTCGCGAAGCGGAAATCCGCCAGGTCACCGGATGGATCGCCGACATTCTCGATGCCGGCGGCTCGGACGCCTCGATCGAGCGGGTGCGGCCGCAGGTCATCGAGCTGTGTCGCCGGTTCCCGGTGTACGCGGATTGAAGCCTGAACCGGGAAGTCGATGCATTGCCCCTTCTGCGGCCACGTCGAGACCAAGGTCACCGACTCGCGCCTGGCCGCAGACGGCGCTCAGATCCGCCGCCGGCGCGAGTGCCTGAGCTGCGGCGAGCGCTTTACCACTTTTGAGACCGCCGAGCTGCTGATGCCGCGCGTGATCAAGAGCGACGGTAGCCGCGAACCGTTCGATGAGCGCAAGCTCGCGCACGGCATGATCAAGGCGCTGGAGAAGCGCCCGGTCGGCGCCGAGGCCATCGAGCAGGCCGTGAGCCGCATCTGCCACAAGCTGCGGGTGTTCGGCGAACGCGAGGTGCCCGCGCGCACCATCGGCGAGTTCGTGATGGAGGAACTGCGCCACCTCGACGAGGTCGGCTACGTGCGCTTCGCATCGGTATACCGCAGCTTCCAGGACGCCGAGGCGTTTCGCGAGGAGGTCGAGCGACTGCGCCACCATCGGCGGCGGCGCGAGGAGAAGCGCGATTCCGACCAGCTGCCGCTGTTGCCGGGCGACGGCACGACACTGAAGTCCAAGCAATGAATGAGCACGCCGACAGCGCTGCGCGCCAGAGCGAGCGCGATACCCGCTACATGCGCCGTGCACTGGAACTGGCAGCGCGCGGCCTGTACACCACCGACCCGAATCCGCGCGTCGGTTGCGTGCTGGTGCGTGACGAGCGCGTGCTCGGCGAAGGCTGGCATGAGCGCGCCGGCGAGGCGCACGCCGAGGTGCGGGCGCTGAATGCGGCGGGCGGGGCGGCCCCCGGCGCTACCGCCTACGTGACGCTCGAGCCCTGCTCCCACACCGGCCGCACGCCACCGTGCGTGCAGGCGCTGATCGGCGCGCGCGTCCGGCGCGTGGTGTATGCGACCGGCGATCCGAATCCGCTGGTCAACGGCGCCGGCGTCGCGGCGTTGCGCGCAGCGGGCATCGAGACCGCGGGAGAAGTGCTCTCGGCCGAGGCGCGCGCGCTCAATCCGGGATTCTTCAAGCGCTGGCACACCGGCTTGCCGTGGGTGCGGGTCAAGCTCGGAGCCAGTCTCGACGGCCGCACCGCGCTGGCCAATGGCGAGAGCCGGTGGATCACCGGCCGGGAAGCGCGCCAGGACGCGCAGCGGTTTCGCGCCCGCAGCTCCGTGGTGCTCAGCGGCAGCGGCACGGTACTGGCCGACGATCCGGCGCTGAACGTTCGCGTCGAGGGCGCGAGCCGGCAGCCGCTGCGGGCGGTGCTCGACAGCGCACTGCGCGTGCCGCCGCAGGCGCGCATGTTCGACCGTGAAGGCCCGGCGCTGGTGTTCACCGCCAGCACCGACGCGGCGCGCCGCGCCGAACTCGAACGCCGTGGGGTGCGCGTCGAGAGCGTGGCGCGCGCGCCGCAGGGCGGACTTGAACTCGAAGCGGTGCTGCGCCGCCTGGCCGAACTCGAGGCGAACGAAATCTGGGTCGAGGCGGGCGCGCGACTGGCCGGTGCGCTGCTGTGCGCGCGGCTGGTCGATGAGTTCATCGTCTATCTGGCACCGAGTCTGCTCGGGCCGACGGCGCGCGCGCTGGTGGAGCTGCCGGAGATCACCCGGCTGGAGCAGCGCCTGCGACTGCAGTTCACCGAGTGCCAGCCGGTCGGGCCGGACCTGCGCCTCACGGCCGTGCCGCTCGCGCAGGCCTGACGCGGCATGTTCACCGGCATCATCCAGGACGTCGGCCGCATCGTTGCACTCGAGACGGTCGGCGGGGACACGCGGCTGAGCGTAGCGGCCGAGCGGCTCGACCTGTCGCGCGTCGCGATCGGCGACAGTATCGCGGTGTCCGGAGTGTGCCTGACCGTGGTCGGCCTCGAGCCGCGCGCCTTCAGCAGCGATGTCTCGCGCGAGACGCTTGCGATCACGACCATCGGCGACTGGCGCGTCGGGCGCCACGTGAATCTCGAACCGGCGCTGCGGGCCGGCGACGCGCTCGGCGGTCACCTGGTGTCGGGCCACGTCGATGGCGTCGCGCAGATCGTGGCGCGCGCCGACGACGCGCGCTCGCAGCGCATTCGTTGCCGGGTGCCCGAGGCGCTGGCGCGCTACGTCGCGCGCAAGGGCTCGGTCGCGCTCGACGGCGTGAGCCTGACGGTCAATGCGGTCGAGCAGCGCGAGTTCGAGGTCAATCTGGTGCCGCACACGCTCGCGGCGACGACGCTCGCCGGGCTGATCGCCGGCGACCGCGTAAACCTTGAAATCGACCTGATTGCGCGCTACACGGAACGGCTGCTGGCCGCGCACTGAGCCATACTGGAGACCTCTGAGCATGCGGGCATGAAATTTCTCGGCGGGCTTCTGGATCGCATCGTGCTGCTGGTCGCGGTGGTGGCGGCCGGCTGCGTTCCGAGCTTCATCGTTCAATACCGGCAGCGCCTGGGCGGACGGCTCGATCAGGTGCTGGCCGATCTGGCGCCCTTTCAGGCGATCGCGGACCGCAACCATGGCGGCAGCCTCGACGAGTTGATTCGCTATCACCTGCAGAGCACCGATGCGACCTTTCATCAGGAGGGAGCGGCGCTGCAGGCGATGGTCCAGGCCGCCGCGCGGCTGCGCTCGATGCTGGCCGCGCTCGACACCGATGTGCTGCACCAATCGGCGTATCTTCTGCTCCACCACGACATGGCACTGCTGCGTGCGACCTGGAGCGCCTATCAGCCGGGATTTACCCTGGACCTGCAGAGCGTGGTATTCGCGCTGGCGGTCGGGGTCGCGCTGTGGATGCTGTTTCTTGCGCTCTGGCACGGCGTCGCGCAGCTGGTGCGTGCGGCGCGAGATCGACCGTCGCGCGCACCGCCGCGCTCACCGGGCGGACAGCCGCCGCGCCGCGTCGAACCGCGGCTGCGCTAGGATGGCGGCCCACGATCCGGCAGTCGCGCGGCGCCGCCGGCCCCCGTCGGGGTCGCCCCGCCGTTGGCATCCCATGGTCAGAACCGTCTCGGCGCTCATCGGAGTTTTGATCAGCTGCGGGCTGGTGGCGGCGGGACCGATCGATCCGGCCACGGGCGCGACGCTGCTCGGCTTCAGCGCCGCGCACACGATCGATGAGCAGGCAACCGAGCGTGGTTTCGATGCCGACCTCAGCGCCGCGCAACTGCGCGAGTGGATGCAGGCCATGTCGAGCGAGCCGAACCAGGTCGGATCGGCGCACGACAAGGCCAACGCCGAGTTCCTGCTGCGCCAGTTTCGCGACTGGGGCTGGGACGCTCATATCGAAACCTTCAGCGTGCTCTATCCGACGCCCCGGCACCTGGCGCTGCAGCTGATCGCGCCGCGGCGATTCACCGCCCGGTTGCATGAGCCGGCGATCGCGGGCGATGCCAGCTCCGGCAACACGTCCGGTGCGCTGCCACCGTACAACGTCTATGGCGCGGATGGCGATGTCAGCGGCGAGCTGGTGTATGTCAACTACGGCATGCCCGATGACTACAAGGAGCTCGATCGCCGCGGTATCAGCGTCAAGGGCAGGATCGTGATCGCGCGCTACCGCGGCGGCTGGCGCGGGCTCAAGCCCAAGCTCGCCTACGAACACGGCGCGATCGGCTGCCTGATCTATTCCGATCCGCGCGATGACGGCTATTTCGCCGGTGACGTCTATCCACAGGGCGGCTGGCGTCCCGCCGACGGTGTGCAGCGCGGTTCGGTGGCCGACATACCGATCTATTCCGGCGACCCGCTGACGCCCGGGGTCGGTGCCACGGCCGACGCGCGGCGTCTGCCGCTGGCCGACGCCACGACGCTGATGAAAATCCCGGTGCTGCCGATCTCCTATGGCGATGCGCAGCCGCTGCTCGCCGCGCTGGGCGGCCCGGTCGCGCCGGTAAGCTGGCGCGGCGCGCTGCCGATCACGTATCACATCGGTGCCGGCCCGGCGAAGGTGCGCCTGCAGGTGCAATCGGACTGGAGCCGCAAGCCGATTTACGACGTGATCGCGCGCATACCGGGCAGCGAGCTGCCGGACGAATGGGTGCTGCGCGGCAATCACCACGATGCCTGGGTGTTCGGTGCCTGGGATCCGCTCTCCGGCCACAGTGCACTGATGGCCGAAGCCAAGGCGATCGGCGCGCTGCTCAAGAGCGGCTGGCGGCCGCGGCGCACGCTGATCTACGCGAGCTGGGACGGGGAGGAGCCCGGCCTGCTCGGCTCGACCGAATGGGCCGAGACCCATGAGCAGGAGCTGCGGCGCCACGCCGTGGCGTACGTGAACTCGGATACCAACGCGCGCGGCTTTCTGGAGGCGGGCGGCAGCCATTCGCTGCAGCGTCTGGTCAATGAGGTCAGCGCCGGCATCCGCGACCCCGAGACCGATGACAGCGTACAGGCACGCCTGCGCGCCAAGCTGCGTGTCGACGCCTTTCAGAGCGCCACCCCCAGTGAACAGGTCAGGCACCTGGCGCAGGCCGCGGCCTCCACGCTCGACGTACCGATCGAGGCGCTCGGCTCCGGCTCGGATTTCACGCCGTTCCTGCAGCACCTCGGCATCGCGTCCCTGGATCTGAGCTATCGTGGCGAAGCCGACAACGATGGCATTTACCATTCGGCCTATGACAGCTTCGATCACTACGTTCGCTTTGGCGATCCCGGCTTCGCGTACGGCATTGCCGAGGCGCAGACCGTCGGCCACCTGATGCTGCGGCTGGCGGATGCCGACGTGCTGCCGATGCAGTTCAGCGATGTGGCCGAGGCGCTCGAGGGCTACGTGCATGAGCTGCACAAGCTCGCCTATGACCAGGGCGAGCACGCCCAGACGCTCGCAGCACTGCGCCAGGCGCGCGCGTTCGAGCTCGCCAGCGATCCGACGCGCCCGGTCGGTCCGCCGGCCAGCGAGGACGAGGTGCCGTACCTGGATTTTGCGCCGCTGGATGACGCGATCGCACGCCTGAAGCGCTCCGCCAAGGCCTATGACCAGGCGCTGGCCGAGGCCGGTGCCCGGGGCATGGCGCTCAGCGCCGCACAACGCGGCCGGCTGGATGACGTACTGCAGGGCCTGGAGCAGGCGCTGAGCAGCGATGACGGTCTTCCGGGCCGTTCGTGGTACCGCCATCTGATCTACGCACCCGGGCTCTACACCGGCTACGCCGCCAAGACCATGCCCGGCGTGCGCGAGGGCATCGAGCAGCGGCGCTGGGACCAGGCGGCGCAATACATCGGCATTACCGCGCAGGCGATCGAGACCTATTGCGACCGCATGGACACTGCGACCGCGCTGCTGCGCAACTGAGAGCCGGTCCCGAGGGCCTGCCACCGGAACTGCATGAGAACCAGAGCATGAAGCGCTATCACTTCGAGCGTCATTACTCCGAACGCATCGGGTGGCTGCGCGCCGCGGTGCTCGGCGCCAACGACGGCATCTTGTCGCTGGCGAGTCTGCTGGTCGGTGTCGCCGCGACGCACGTCTCGCGCAGCCAGGCGCTGATCGTCGGGGTAGCCGGCCTGGTCGGCGGTGCGATGTCGATGGCCGCCGGTGAATTCGTTTCGGTGAGCTCGCAGGCCGACAGCGAGCACTCGGACCTCGAGCGCGAGCGCCTGGAGCTTGCGGCCGACGAGCCCTCCGAGCGCGCCGAGCTCGCCGGCATCTACGTGCAGCGCGGGCTCGAGCCGGCGCTGGCGGCGCAGGTCGCGGTGCAGCTGATGCGGCACGATGCGCTGGCCGCGCACGCGCGCGATGAGCTCGGGCTGTCGCCGGCGCATCGCGCGCGGCCGCTGCAGGCGGCGCTGACTTCGGGCGCCAGCTTCGCCACCGGGGCGATGCTGCCATTGCTGATGGTGCTGGCGAGCCCGCCCGCGATGCTGGTTCCGATCATCGCCGGCAGCTCGCTGCTGTTCCTGGCCGTGCTCGGCGGCCTGGCGGCGCGCGCCGGCGGCGCGCCGATCGGCGCCGCTGCGCTGCGGGTAACCTTCTGGGGGCTGCTGGCGATGGCGGTGACCGCGGCGGTGGGCAGCGCCTTCGCCTAAGCCGCGGCCCCGTGGTAGCGTGCGCATATGGCTAAACTGAGCGCGATCCACCCGACCACCGCCGCACCGGCGGCCGGCGCCGCCGGCGCCAGCGGGCTCAATTCGATCGACGAGATCCTGGCCGAACTGCGCGCCGGACGCATGGTCGTGATCATGGACGATGAGGATCGGGAGAACGAAGGCGATCTGGTCATGGCGGCCGACTGCGTGCGGCCCGAGGACATCAATTTCATGGCCCGCTTCGGGCGCGGCCTGATCTGCCTGACGCTGACGCGCGAGCGCTGCGCGCAGCTGCGCCTGCCGCTGATGGTCAGCGACACCGATCGCACCCAGCGCACCAATTTCACGCTGTCGATCGAGGCCGCCGAAGGCGTCACCACCGGCATCTCGGCGCACGATCGCGCGCACACCGTGCGCACCGCGGTGCGCCCCGATGCCCAGCCGGAACACCTGCGCCAGCCCGGTCACGTGTTCCCGGTCATGGCCCAGCCCGGCGGGGTGCTGACGCGCGCGGGACACACCGAGGCAGGCTGCGACCTGGCGCGTCTGGCCGGGTTCGAGCCCGCGGCGGCGATCGTGGAGATCATGAACGACGACGGCACCATGGCGCGCCGCCCGGAGCTCGAGGCTTTCGCGCGCCGGCACCAGCTCAAGATCGGCACCATCGCCGACCTCATCCGCCATCGCCTGCAGACCGAGCGCTCGGTCGAACGCATCGCCGAGCAGACCGTGAGCACCGCCTACGGCGAGTTTCGACTCTACTGCTACGAGGATCACGTCAACCGCGACGTGCATCTGGCGCTGGTGCACGGCGAGCTTGCCTCCGACACGCCGATCGTGCGCGTTCACGTCACCGACACGCTGCGCGATCTGGTCGGCGTGCGCGACGGCTCGCAGGCCTGGACGCTGCCGGCGGCGCTGCTGCGCATCGCGCGCTCGCCGTGCGGCGTGGTCATCATCCTGCGCCAGCGCGAGCCGCCGCGCGAGCTGGCCGACGCCGTGCAAGCGTTGTCGCGCCGCGCTGGCGGCGAGGCGCCCGCGGCGCTGAGCGGACGCGTGCTGCGCACCTACGGCGTGGGCGCGCAGATCCTGCGCGACCTGGGCGTGCAGCGCATGCGCGTGCTCTCGGCACCGATGCAGCTGCACGGCATCTCGGCATTCGGGCTGGAGATCGTCGATTACGTCGGCGAGAGCGGCTGAGGCTTCGCTATACTCCGCAGCCGCATGGGTACCGCGGCCAATCAATCCGGCACGTTTGCAGCGGGCGAATTCAAATTCGCCATCGTCGCTGCGCGCTATAACGAGGACATCGTCGAGGCGCTGCTCGACGCGGCGCGCGCCGCCTGGCGCATGCACGGCGGTATCGACGCGGCATTGCGGGTCGAACACGTACCGGGCGCATTCGAGCTGCCGCTGGCGGCCAGAGCCATGGCGCTGCAGGGCGCGGTCGACGCGGTGGTGGCGCTCGGCTGCGTGATCCGAGGCGACACCGCGCATTTCGACTACGTCGCCGGCCAATGCGCGCATGGGCTGCAGCGCGTGATGCTCGACACCGGGGTGCCGGTGAGTTTCGGCGTGCTGACGGTGGACAGCCGGGCGCAGGCGCTGGAGCGCGCCGCGCCGGATTCGCTCAACAAGGGTAGTGAAGCGCTCGAAACCGCGCTCGCGATGGCAAGCCTGCTGCGGCGGCTGAAGTGAGCGCACGGGTCGAGCGCAATTCCGGCGCCCGCACGGTGGCGCGCAAACTGGCGCTGCAGGCGCTGTATCGCTGGCAGCTCAACGCCTGCGAATGGCAGGACCTGGTGCAGGAGTTCGCCGCCGACCCCGACATGCTGCGGGCCGACGCCGGGTATTTCCAGGGGTTGATCGCTGCGATCTGCCGCACGCACGACGAGCTCGACGCCGCGCTCGCGCCGCTGCTCGATCGCAAGCCCGCGCAGCTCGATCCGATCGAGCACGCGCTGCTGCTGATCGGCAGCTACGAGCTGCAGCATCGTCCCGAGGTGCCGTTCCGGGTCGTGATCAACGAGGCGGTCAATCTCGCGCGCCGCTTCGGCGCCACCGACGGCCATAAATTCATCAACGGCGTGCTCGATCGCGCGGCGCGCCTGTGGCGTGTGCAGGAGCATTGAGCGCCGCGGCGCTCATGTGAAGCCGTGGCAACGTGGCCGCCTCCGAATCGCAGCTGATCGAGCGCTATTTTCGCGAGCTCGGCGCGAGCCGCGAGGATACCGTGCTCGGCATCGGCGACGATGCCGCGCTGCTGCGGGTGCCGGGCGACAGCGAACTCGCGCTCACGACCGATGCGCTGGTCGAGGGCGTGCATTTTCTGGCCGGCGCGCCGGCGCGCGCGCTCGGGCAGCGCGCACTCGCGGTCAATCTGAGCGATATCGCGGCCATGGGCGCCAGCCCGAGCTGGGCGCTGCTGTCGCTGAACCTGCCCGCGGCGGACGAGGACTGGCTGCGCGAATTCTCGGCCGGCTTCGGCAGCCTGGCGCGCAGTCATGGCGTGGCCCTGGTGGGCGGCAACCTGAGCCGCGGGGCGCTGTCGATGACGGTCGCCCTTGCCGGGCTGGTCCCGAAGGGACAGGCATTGCGGCGCGATCGGGCGCGCCCCGGGGATGCGCTGTACCTTAGCGGCAGTGTCGGGGATGCGGCCTGCGGCCTCAAATTGCTGCAGGGCGAGGCGAGGGCGGCGCCGGCCGAGGCGGCTTATCTGCAGCAGCGGTTCGAATGCCCGACGCCGCGCATCGCGCTCGGACAGGGGCTGCGCGGCATCGCGAGCGCCTGCATCGACGTCTCCGACGGCGTGTATATCGATGCGCTGCGCCTGCTCGCGGCCTCCGGCTGCGCCGCCACGGTCGAGATCGAGCGGCTGCCGCTGTCGGCGCCGCTGCGACACGTGCTCGGCGACCGGGCCTGGCAGGCGGGGCTGTGCGGCGGCGAGGATTACGAGCTGTGCTTCACGGCCGCACCGGCGCAGGCCGCGGCCGTGGCCGCACTGGCGGCGCGCACCGGCCAGCCGGTGACGCGCATTGGCGCGCTGCATTCCGGCAACGGCCTGACGCTGACAGCCGCGGGTTCGGTGATGCAGTTCTCGCCTTCGGGCTTCGATCACTTCGCCGATTGAACATTGCGCGCCGCCTACCGGGCCGCGCATCAGAACTTCGCGCAGCGCGCTGCGAGCGGCCGCCGATCCGCGATCCGCATCACAGCCCGGCGGCGTTGCCGACGCTTATTCTGACCGCTGTCTCCAGGGGTCGACCGGTCGATGAAAGCCTCCGCACCGAAAAACGCACACGCGATCAAGATTCCCGAACGCATCGGCAAGTACCCCATCATCAATGAGGTCGGCCACGGCAGCACGGGCACCGTGTTTATGTCACATGACCCGTATTATGGGCGTGACGTAGCCATCAAGGTCTACAACATCGAAGCCGGCGGCGACAACGAGCGCGCGCGCATCGCGCGCAAGATGTTCCTGTCCGAAGCGCATATGGTCGGGATGCTGCACCATCCGAACATCCTGCCGATCTATGACGCCGGCGAGGAGAACGGTCACTGTTACATCGTCACCGAACACGTGCACGGCGCGCGCACGCTGTCGGCCTATTGCCGCCCTGACAATCTGCTGCGGCTCGACGATGTAGTCGAACTGATGTTCAAATGCACCAAGGCGCTGCACTACGCGCATTCGCGCGGCGTGATCCACCGCGACATCAAGCCGTCGAACATCATGCTCACGACCGACAGCGATGTCCGCATCATCGACTTCGGCATTGCGCTGGTCGCCGACTCGGACATATCGCGCATCGAAGGCATCGCCGGCTCGCCGAGCTACATGTCGCCCGAACAGGTGCAGAGCCTGGAGCTCAGCAACCGCTCGGACCTGTATTCGCTCGGCGCGGTGATGTACGAACTGCTGACCGGAGTGCGGCCGTTTCGCGCCGGCAACCTGGCCAAGCTGCTGCACCAGATCGTCTATGCGACGCCGGCGCCGATCCATACGCAGCGCAGCGACGTGCCGGAGGAGATCGAGAAGGTCGTCGCGGTAGCGATGCAGAAGGATCCCGACCGGCGCTATCAGTCGGGCCTTGACTTTGCCGCCGACCTGACACGGGTGCACCAGACGCTGCGGCAGCAGTATTCGCGCATCGATCAGCAGGAGCAGTTCAGCCTGCTGCGGCGGCTGAAATTCTTCCACGAGTTCTCGCATGCCGAGATTCACGAGGTGCTGCGCGCCAGCCACTGGCAGGAATACGCCACGGGCGAGCAGATCGTGAAGGAAGGCGAGATGGACGATCGCTTCTACATCATCGTGTCGGGCACCTGCGCGATGGAACGGCACGGCGCGCGCATCGGCGTGCTGTCGAGCGGCGACTGCTTCGGCGAAACCAGTTACGTGCAGGGCGCGAAGCGCACCGCGACCATTCTGGCCGCCGACGAGGTCACGGTGCTGAAGGTCAGCTCGACGCTGCTGGAGCAGGTGTCAGCGTCGTGCCAGCTGCGCTTCAACCGCGTATTCCTGCGCTCCCTGATCAGCCGTCTGCAGAGCACCGAGCTGCGGCCCTAGCCGGACCGCCAGGGCCGCCCCGGGAGTGTCAGCGTCCTTCGGGCCGGTCGTGCGCGTCGTGCTCGTGTGGCGGGGGCGAACCGCCGCCGCCCGGGTGACCGCCTGTCGCGGCGCCACCGGTCGCGGGACCGCCTGGCGCGGGACCGCCTGGCGCGGGGCCGCCTGGCGCGGGGCCACCTGGCGCGGGGCCACCAGAGGCTCCACCGTGCTGATACCTGATCGCCGGCACCGCGCCACGGTTGGGCACGCCGGCACCGCCCGAATGCGGTGGTGTCACGCCCACCGGAGGCGGGTTCGAGGCGCCAAAGGCCGGATGCGGCGTCACGTTCGCCGGGTGGGGAGGCGACACGCCAAAGGCCGGATGCGGCGTCACGTTCGCCGGGTGGGGAGGCGACACGCCGGTCGGATGCGGCACGGACGCGCCGGCTCCGTGGACCGGCACCACCCCCTGGCCGGAGAACACGCCGGCGTGCGCGGTGGCGCCGATCGGCGGACGCCCGTGGTTGTATGACGCACGCAGCTCAGGGTTGCCGCGCGCCCCTTCCTCGTGATGCAGCTGCGCCGACAGCGGCGTCACATGATGGTCGTGTTCCGCCGCGAGCTCTTCCGGCCCGGGGCGCGCCTGGATGCCGCCATTGCCGCCATTGAAGCTGACGTGGTTCTGGTTGACGATCACCGTCTTGTTGTAGACGTTGGTGATGTGCACATCCTCGTGGATGTTGTTATAGGCGCGGTTGTAGCGGAACGCGCCGCGGTCCCAATAGCCGCCCTCGTAGCCGTGGCCTAGGTAGCCAAAGCCGTAATTGACGCCGCCATAGAAGCCGACGTGCGGACCCCAATAACCTTCGTGCCAGAAGTAGAGCCCGTCCACCCAGCCCCAGTAACCCGGCGTCCACAGCAGGCCCGGCTCCGGCGCTTCCACCCAGGTGCCCGGGACCCAGTAATAGCCGTCATCGGCCCAGGCCCAGTAGCCCGGCGTCCAGAGGTAACCCGGGGCTGGAATCGGGGGCTGCTCGTACACCGGCAGCACCGGCGGGGCGATGGTGATCGATACCCCGACGGTAACGAAGGCGCGTGAGGCCTGCGAGCCGAGCAGCAGCGCGAATGCCAGAACTGCTGCGTAAAGAATGCCGGCGCGGTTGCGCATGGATCGACCCCCTTGCCGCTGCCTTGGGCAGCGTTAGTAACAATAAACGCCTGTCAGAAACACCTGTGAGCTTACGCGGTGGACGCTGAACGGTGGCTGACCAAGCCGTTCGAGCGGGTGGTGCGCGATCGAAACGCCGGTAATCCCGACCCGGTGCGCTCGCGATCGCGCCGCCGGGCAGAGGCCCGCGCACGCGGGCCGGCGTCGCGCTGTCAGCGCTGTCGGGCCTTGCTCAGGAAGCGCAGGATTTCCAGGTACAGCCACACCAGCGTGACCAGCAGACCGAAGGCCGCATACCACTCCATATAGCGCGGCGCGCCCTGCGCGACGCCGCTTTCGATCAGGTCGAAGTCGAGCACCAGGTTGAGCGCGGCGACGCCGATGATCACCAGCGACACGCCCATGCTCAGCGGGCTGGCATCATTGAGAAACGGCACCGGCACGTGAAACAGGCCGAGCACGAACGTCACCAGATACAACAGTGCGATCGCACCGGTGGCGCCGACCACGATGGCCCGAAAGCGCTGCGTGACGCGAATCACCCCGAGCGTGTAGGCCAGCAGCAGCGCTGCCATGACACCGAGCGTCAGACCGACGGCCTGGATCGCGATGCCGGGATAGCGTTTCTCGAGCACCGCCGATATGCCGCCGATCACCAGGCCTTCGCAGGCCGCGTACGGTATCGACAGATAAGGCGCCAGCGTCGCCTTGAAGCTGATGATCAGCGCCAGCACCAGACCGGCGATCCCACCGCCGAGCATCGCCGGCAGCACAGTCGCCGGATTACCGCTCGCGAAGAACTGCGACCACGGCCACAGCGCAGCCCCGAGCAGCACCACCAGCAGCAGGAACGACTTGTTGATCGTGCCCTGCAGCGTCATGGCCTCGGCGAGGCCCGCGCGCGGCAGGCCGGAGAAGGTCTTGTCGTTGAGGCCGGGATTGCCGGTGCGGGTGAGCCAGGTTCGGTTGTCCATCGTCAATGTCACCTCAGCGCGGTGGCGCTTGCTGCCGCTTGTCGAGTTCGATCATCGCGTAGGCGGAATGGTTGTGAATCGATTCGAAATTCTCGCTCTCCACCACGTAGGCCGAAATGCGTGGCTCGGCGTTCAGCCGCACCGCAACGTCGCGCACCATGTCCTCGACGAATTTCGGATTGTCGTAGGCGCGCTCGGTGACGTACTTTTCGTCCGGACGCTTGAGGATGCCGTACAGCTCGCACGAGGCTTCGCTCTCCGCCAGCTCGATCAGCTCCTCGATCCAGATGTGCTCCTGCAGCCGCGCCTTGATGGTCACGTGCGAGCGCTGGTTGTGCGCGCCGCGCTCCGAGATCTTCTTGGAACACGGACACAGGCTGGTGACCGGGACCACCACCTTGACCCAGGTATGGGCCTCGCCGTTGCAGATCTCGCCGATCAGCGAGGCCTGGTAGTCCATCAGGCTCTCGACCCCCGATACCGGCGCGCGCTTCATCACGAAGAACGGAAACGACATCTCGATATGGCCGGCATCGGCGTCGAGCCGCGTGGTCATCTCGCCGAGCATCGAGCGGAACGAGTCGACCGAGATCTCGCGCTCGTGGTGCAGGATCTCGACGAAGCGCGACATGTGCGTGCCCTTGAAGTTATGCGGCAGGTTCACGTACATGTTGAAGGTGGCGACGGTGTGCTGCTCTCCGGTCGAGCGGTCCTTGACCCTGACCGGATGGCGGATGTCCTTGATGCCGACGCGGTTGATCGGAATCTGGCGCGTATCGGCGCGCGCCTGCACGTCCTCGACCGAGACCACATTCTTGAGTCGGGTCTGCGCCGCACTGCTCATGGCTTCACCTTGGATGTTCAATTGGGGCCGACGCCACCCGCTGCCGCTAATCTGGTGGCGGTCCGGGTCAGCTTCAAGGCGGGCACGGCCGCTCGCCAGCGCTCGATCGCCGCAGCGATGCCTGCGAGGTCGAGGCCCGCGGCCGCGAGACAATCATCGCGGCTGCCGTGCTCGATGAAGCGATCGGGGATGCCCAGGTGCAGGCGCGGTATCGTCAGCCCCTCGGCATCGAGCGCCTCGGCGCAGGCGCTGCCGGCGCCGCCGGCCACGACGTTGTCCTCGATCGTCACGATGCCGGCGTGACTGCCCGCGATCTCGCGCAGCAGCGCGATGTCCAGCGGCTTGATGAACCGCAGGTTGACCAGCGTGGCATCGAGGCGCTCGGCCAGCGTGGTCGCGAGTGGCACCATCGCGCCCACCGCCACCAGCGCCAGCCCGCTGGCGCCGCGGCGGCGCAGTTCCGCGCGACCCACCGGCAGCGCGGTCATTTCATCCGCGATCGCTACTCCCGGGCCGCTGCCGCGCGGATCGCGGACCGCCGCCGGACCGTCCAGCGTGGTGGCGGTATAGAGCATCTGGCGGCACTCGTTCTCATCGGCGGGCGCCATGATCACCATGTTCGGCACGCAGCGCATGAACGACAGATCGTAGCTGCCATGGTGAGTGGCGCCATCGCTGCCGACCAGCCCGGCACGATCCAGCGCAAACACCACCGGCAGCTTTTGCAGCGCAACATCGTGAATCAGCTGGTCGTAGGCGCGCTGCAGGAATGAGGAGTAGATGGCGAGCACCGGCCTCATGCCGTCGCAGGCCAGGCCGGCGGCGAACGTCGCCGCGTGCTGCTCGGCGATCGCCACGTCGAAATAACGCGTCGGAAAGCGCCGCGAGAACTGCACCAGGCCCGAGCCTTCGCGCATCGCCGGGGTGATGCCCACGATGCGCGGGTCGCGCTCGGCCATGTCGCACAGCCACTGACCGAACACCTGCGAGTAGCTCGGGGTGCCGGCCTTCTCCTTGTGGATCGTGCCGCTGACCGGATCGAACGGGCCCGGACCGTGCCAGGTGATCGGATCGGCTTCCGCCGGCGCGTAGCCCTTGCCCTTGCGGGTCACCACGTGCAGCAGCTGCGGCCCGGAGAGCTCGCGCAGGTTGCGCAACGCGCGCAGCAGCGCCTTCAGATCGTGGCCATCGATCGGCCCGACATAATTGAATCCCATCTCCTCGAACAACGTCCCAGGCAGCACCATGCCCTTGACGTGTTCCTCGGAGCGGCGCGCGAGCGCACGCATGGTCGGCATCTGCTGCAGCGCCTTCTTGCCGCCTTCGCGCAGCTGCGCGTAGAGCCTTCCCGAGATCACGCGCGCCAGGTAATTCGACAGTGCGCCGACATTCTCGGAGATCGACATGTCGTTGTCGTTCAGCACCACCAGCAGGTTGATCGGCAGGCTGCCGGCATGGTTCAGGGCCTCGAACGCCATCCCGGCGCTCATCGCACCATCGCCGATCACGGCGACCGCGCGCCGCTGCTCGCCATTGAGCTCGGCCGCAATCGCCATGCCCAACGCCGCACTGACCGAGGTGCCCGAGTGACCGACGCCGAAGGCATCGTACGGGCTCTCGCTGCGGGTCGGGAACGGTGCCAGGCCGTCACGTTGCTTGATCGTGTGCAACCGGTCGCGCCGGCCAGTCAAAACCTTGTGCGGGTAGGCCTGGTGGCCGACGTCCCAGACCAGCCGGTCATCCGGGGTGTTGTAGACATAATGCAGTGCGATGGTCAGTTCGACCGTGCCCAGGCCGGCCGCAAAGTGTCCGCCGCGGGTACTGACGGTCTGGATCAGGAATTCTCGCAGTTCCGCGGCGAGCGCCGGCAGCTCTCGCTCGTCGAGGGCGCGCAGGTCCGCCGGGGACTCAATGGAACCCAGCAAAGGGTACGAGTGGGTGCTTGGTGGCATAGTAGGGGCTGAGTTTACACGGTCCAAGGTTACGGGGGCCGCGCTGCAACGTGCCAGCAGTCCGCGAGAACGGCCCCGCTTTACCGACTGGCGGAGGCCCCCAAGCGGCCTTTAGAGCGCCCGGTCCACGACGTAATGGGCCAACTGACGTAGGTGCAGGGCCGCGGCTCCAAGGTTTTCTAGGGCCCCGAGCGCCCGATCCCGATGCTGCACCGCAAGACGGCGCGCGGCCTCGAGGCCGAAGACACTCGGATAGGTCGGTTTGCCCAGCGCGGCATCCGCGCCTTGCTTCTTGCCGAGGATGCTGGTCTCTCCGGTGACGTCGAGGATGTCGTCCTGAATCTGAAACGCCAGCCCGATTTCTGCACCAAACCGCTTGAGCGCTGGGTAGGCGCTGGCGTGCGCCAGCCCGGCGGCGATTGCGCCGAGCTCCACGCTCGCCTGAATCAGCGCGCCGGTTTTGCGCCGGTGCATGCCCTCGATGGCCTCCGCGCTCGGCGCGGTGCCGATGGCTTCGAGGTCGATGGCCTGGCCACCGGCCATGCCCTCGGTGCCGATCGCGCGCGCCAGCGTCGCCAGCATCAGCACGCGCTCCTCGGGACTGGTCTCGCCCGCGGGCTGCGGGCGCGGCTGCGCCAGAACCGAGAACGCCAGCGCCTGCAACGCATCGCCGGCGAGAATCGCGGTGGCTTCGTCGAACGCGCGATGGCAGGTGGGGCGGCCGCGACGCAGGTCGTCATCGTCCATGGCCGGCAGGTCATCGTGGATCAGGCTGTAGGCGTGGATCAGCTCGACCGCGGCGGCCGGCGGATCCAGGCGCAGCAGCGGCGCGCCAAAGGCCTGCCCGGTCAGGTACACCAGCACCGGCCGCAGTCGCTTGCCGCCGCCCAGGACGCTGTAGCGCATGGCCGCGCGCAGGCGCGACGTGGCCGCGTCGTCGCTCGCAAGCTCCTGATCGAGGGTGCGTTCGATGCGTTGCTGGAAGGCTTCAATGGTCGCCGCGAGCACGCTGTCGCGCGCAGCGCCGGTCGCCCATGGCGAGATCAGCTCGCCGCTCATTCCGACGAGGCGGTCTCGAGGCCTGCGCTAGCGTCGATATCTTCGATCGTAACGGTGTCGCCACGCTGCAGCAGCCGCTGCACTTTCTGCTGCGCGGCCGCGAGCGCGCCCTGGCATTCGCGCGTGAGCCGCACGCCCTGCTCGAAGGTACGCAGCGCCTCATCGAGCGGCAGATCGCCCGACTCGAGCCGCGTCACCAGCGCCTCGAGCTGCGCCAGCGCCGCTTCGAAGGCCGGCGGCGCCGCCGGGGATGCAGACTTCGATGCCATCGAATTACCCTAGCACAATTGCCCTCAGATTTAATCCGCGCGGGTCGTTGACGGAGGCGGCGCTTGCGCATAAATTGCGCGTTATTAGAATTAGTCTAAAAAGTGGACTAAAGGCCTTTCATCACGGAGGTTAGCGCTCATGAAACTCGCTGGAACCAAGACCGAAAAGAACCTGAAAGACGCGTTCGCCGGTGAATCGCAGGCGAATCGTCGCTATCTGTACTTCGCGGCCAAGGCCGACGTCGAAGGCTACAACGACGTATCGGCGGTGTTTCGTTCGACCGCCGAAGGCGAGACCGGCCACGCGCACGGCCACCTCGAATATCTCGAGCAGGTCGGCGATCCGGCCACCGGCCTGCCGATCGGCGAAACCAAGCTGAACCTCAAGTCCGCGGTCGCGGGCGAGACGCACGAGTACTCGGACATGTATCCGGGCATGGCGAAGCAGGCGCGCGAGGAAGGCTTCACCGAGATCGCCGACTGGTTCGAGACCCTGGCCAAGGCCGAGCGTTCGCATGCCAACCGCTTCCAGAAGGCGCTGGACAGCCTCTAAGGATTGCGACGGCGCACGGATCAACGCGGCGTGAATTCGGCGACAGGTGGCGGCGGCCGCGAGGGCAGTCTCGAGGCGCCGACCCGCCATCCGCTCGCCTGGCGCGAGCCGGCGTTCTACGATGAGGCCGCGCTCGATGCCGAGCTGCACCGCGTGTTCGACATCTGCCACGGCTGCCGGCGCTGCTTCAGCCTGTGCCAGTCGTTCCCGATCCTGTTCGACGCGATCGACGCCTCGCCGACGCTCGAGCTCGACGGGGTGGACAAGCGGGTCTACTGGCAGGTCGTGGAGAACTGCTATCTCTGCGACATGTGTTACATGACCAAGTGCCCGTACGTGCCGCCGCATCCCTGGAACGTGGACTTTCCCCACCTGATGCTGCGTGCCAAGGCGGTGCGGGCCCGGCGCGGCGAGCTCAAGTTCAGCGAGCGCGTGCTCAGCTCGACCGATGCGGTCGGGCGCATCGCCGGCATCCCGGTGGTGGCCGAGATCGTCAACGCTGCCAACCGCAGCCCGGTCGCGCGCAAACTGCTCGACCGCGCGCTCGGCGTGGATCCGCGGGCGCCACTGCCGAAGTACCACTCGAACAGCGCCCGCCGGCGCCTGAAGCATGCGCTGCGGCGCGATCTGCCGGTCCAGCCCGCGGGCGACACCCGCGGCCAGGTGGTGCTGTTCACGACCTGCTATGGCAATCGCAATGAGCCGGATCTGGCGCAGGATCTGGCCGCGGTGTTCGAGCACAACCGCATTTCCCTGGTGCTCGCCGGACGCGAGCGCTGCTGTGGCATGCCCAAGCTCGAGCTCGGCGACCTCGAGGCGGTGGCACGCTTCAAGGAGGAAAACATCCCGCAGCTGCTCGAGCGGGTCGATGCCGGCTACGACATCGTGGCGCCAATTCCCTCCTGTGTGCTGATGTTCAAGCAGGAGCTGCCGTTGATGTTCGCCGGCGACGCACAGGTGCAGCGCATTGCCGAACACATGTTCGATCCGTTCGAGTACCTGATGCTGCGCCACAAGGCGGGACTGCTGCGCACCGACTTCAAGGCCCGTCTCGGCAAGATCAGTTACCACGTGCCGTGTCATCTGCGGGTGCAGAACATCGGTCTGAAGACCCGCGACGTGCTGCGGCTGGTGCCGGACACGACCATCGATGTGATCGAGCGCTGCTCGGGACACAACGGCACCTATGCGGTCAAGAGCAAATTTCGCGATGCGTCGCTGAAGATCGGCGCTGCCGTGTTCCAGCGCGTCGCCAGCGCCGGGGCCGACTACTACTCGAGCGATTGCCCGATGGCCGGCCATCAGATCGAGAGCGGCCTGGCCTCGAAGGCCGAGCCGACGCATCCGCTGAAGCTGCTGCGCATCGCCTACGGCATCTGAAGCGTCGGTCGCAGCCAACTCATGCAGAAACTCGACGCGGCGCAACTGATGTCACTCGAGCAGTACGCGCGCGAGCGCCCCAGCCTGCGCGCCGGCATGATCGAACATCGGCGTGCGCGCCGGCTCACCATCGGTGAACACTGTACCTGGAGCTTCGAGGACCGCCGCACGGTGCACTACCAGGTGCAGGAGATGCTGCGCAGCGAGCGCATCTTCGAGTCCGAGGCCATCGCCGAGGAACTCGAAACCTACAATCCGCTGATCCCGGACGGCAATAATCTGAAGGCCACGCTGATGATCGAGTACGCCGACCCGGACGAGCGCGCACGGAGCCTCGCCGAGCTGCGCGGCTTCGAACGGCACTGCTGGATGCGGGTCGCCGGTTTCGCACCGGTGTACGCGATCGCCGATGAGGACCTGGTGCGCGAGAACGAGACCAAGACCTCGGCGGTGCATTTCCTGCGCTTCGACTTCCCGGCGGCGATGATCGGCGCCGCCCGGGAAGGCGCCGCGCTCTCCGCCGGCGTCGACCACCCGGCGTATCGTCACAGCGTCGATCCGCTGCCCGAGGCGCTGCGGCGCGAACTACTTGCGGACTTCGGCTGATCTGGCGAGCTGCTGAGTGGCCTTGCTGATCAGAGGGATTGCATACAGAGAGCGTTTTTCATTACGAAAAACGCTCTCTGTATGCAATCCCTCTGATCAATAACTTATCAATTCCGGCAGAAGCTCGCCGGGTCGGGCGCGCGGTGTCTGCTAGAATCCGCGCCGCTTCGCGCAGCGAGCCTCATCGGGCGGCGCCGCGCGTTCCTAACGCTGCCGACCTGGAAAACCATGGCTGAGTCATACACCGCCTCCGACATCGAAGTCCTGAGTGGGCTGGACCCGGTGCGTCGCCGGCCCGGCATGTACACCGACACCACGCGCCCGAACCACCTGGCGCACGAAGTCATCGACAACAGCGTCGATGAGGCGATCGCAGGCTACTGCAAGTCGATCGGCGTCACGCTCTACAAGGACAACTCGCTCGAGGTGGTCGATGACGGACGCGGCATGCCGATCGACATCCATCCGAAGGAGAAAGTCAGCGGCGTCGAGCTGATCCTCACGCGGCTGCACGCCGGCGGAAAATTCACCGAAGGTTCGTATAAATTCTCCGGCGGCCTGCACGGCGTGGGTGTCTCGGTGGTCAACGCGCTGTCGAAGCACCTGGAGTGCTGGGTGCGGCGCGGCGGCAAGCAATACAACATCAGCTTCCGCGACGGCCGCGTGCATTCCAAGCTCGAGAGCGTCGGCAGCGTCGGCCAGCGCAACACCGGCACCACGGTGCGCTTCTGGCCCGACCCGAAGTTCTTCGATTCCGATCGCTTCTCGGTGCCGGACATCAAGCGCGTGCTCAAGGCCAAGGCGGTGCTGTGTCCGGGCCTGCGCGTGAGCTTTCACAACGAGCAGACCGGCGAGAAGGAGGAGTGGTTCTACACCGGCGATCTGGGCGCCTACCTGGTGGAGCAGCTCGGGGCCGCCGAGCGCATGCCGCCGGAGCCGATCACCGGGCGGCACGTATCGGACGAGGACGTGGTGGAGTGGGCGCTCGCCTGGTCGGGCGATGCCGAGCAGCTGATCGCGGAGAGCTACGTCAACCTGATCCCGACCACCGGCGGCGGCACGCACGTCAATGGCCTGCGCGCCGGCGTGGTCGAGGCGGTGCGCGAGTTCTGCGAGTTCCGCAACCTGCTGCCGCGCGGCGTGAAGCTCACGGCCGAGGACATCTGGGACCGCGCCTGCTACGTGCTGTCGATCAAGATCCGCGATCCGCAGTTCGCCGGGCAGACCAAGGAGAAGCTCGGTTCGCGCGAGGCCGCGGCCCTGGTCGAGACGCACGCGCGCGACGCCGCCGCGCTGTGGCTCAACCAGCATCCCGACGCCGGCGAGCGCATCGCGCAGTTCGCGATCGAGAACGCGCAGGAGCGCCTGCGCGCCGCGGCGCGCGTGGTGCGCAAGCGCGCGGTCAACGGCCCGGCGCTGCCCGGCAAGCTCGCCGACTGCAGTTCGCAGGATCCGGCGCGCTCGGAGCTGTTTCTGGTCGAGGGCGACTCCGCGGGCGGCTCGGCCAAGCAGGCACGCGACCGCGAGTTCCAGGCGATCATGCCGCTGCGCGGCAAGATCCTGAACACCTGGGAGCTCGAGCCGGGCGAGATCGGCAGCTCGCAGGAAGTGCATGACATCAGCGTGGCGCTCGGCGTGGATCCCGGTTCATCCGACCTGTCCGAGCTGCGCTATCACAAGGTGTGCATCCTCGCCGACGCGGACTCCGACGGTCAGCACATCGCGACGCTGCTGTGCGCGCTGTTCCTGCGCCATTTCCGGCCGCTGGTGACCGGCGGGCACGTGTACGTCGCGATGCCGCCGCTGTATCGCATCGATGCCGGCAAGCAGGTGCTGTATGCGCTCGACGAGGCCGAGCGCGATGCCACGCTCAAGCGCCTGACCGAGGAGCACGCGCGCGTCAAACCGGTGGTCACGCGCTTCAAGGGTCTGGGCGAGATGAATCCGCCGCAGTTGCGCGAGACCACAATCGATCCGCGCACCCGACGGCTGGTGCAGCTCACCATCGATGCCAAGGATCAGACCGACAAGCTGATGGACATGATGCTCGCGAAGAAGCGCGCCGGCGACCGGCGCGACTGGCTGGAGAGCAAGGGCAATCTCGCCGAGGTGCTGATCTAATGGCGCAGCCGCCGGTGAATTTCGAGGGCGTCGAGCGCCGCGCGCTCGGCGTCTTCACCGAGAAGGCGTATCTCGACTACTCGATGTACGTGATCCTCGACCGCGCGCTGCCGGCGCTCGGCGATGGCCTGAAGCCGGTGCAGCGGCGCATCACCTACGCGATGAGCGAGCTCGGGCTCTCGGCCGCCTCCAAGCACAAGAAGTCGGCGCGCACCGTCGGCGACGTGATCGGCAAATTCCATCCGCACGGGGATTCCGCCTGCTACGAGGCCATGGTGCACATGGCGCAGGATTTCTCCTATCGCTATCCGATCGTCGACGGCCAGGGCAACTGGGGCTCGCCCGACGATCCGAAGTCGTTCGCGGCGATGCGCTATACCGAGGCGCGGCTGACGCGCTACGCCGACCTGCTGCTGGCCGAGCTCGAGCACGGCACGGTCGACTGGGCGCCGAACTTCGACGGCACGATGGATGAAC